>JBDHVW010000275.1:0-2515 GCA_039809865.1 Vulcanimicrobiota bacterium | reverse complement strand
ATCCCCCTCGGGCAGCGTGAAATCGAGGCCACTCAACACGACCTTCCGGCCGTAGCCGACCGACACGTTGCGAAACTCGATCAAGCTCATTTGAGCGCGGCCGCGACGTGCTCAACGATGTAGTCCATGTTGGCGATGTAGGTGTCGGTTCCGGGCATTCCGCCGGGAAAGGCGGGAAGCTTGACCACCGTGGCGCCGGTCTTGCGCGCCAGCGCGTCGGGCACGCCCGTGGGATACCAGGTCTCGATCAGGATGGCTTTGACGCCGTGCGTCTTCATCGTATCGGCGAGCTTGTCGAGATAACTGCCCGAGGGCGAGATGCCTGGCACGGGCTCGACCGTGCCCGCGACGTCCAGTCCGAAGTGCTGGGCGAAGTAAGGCCAACTGGCGTGATAGGTGACGATCTGCTTGCCTTTGAAGGGCGCCAGCCTCGCCTTCCAGCGCTTGTCGGCCGCGTCGATCTCCTTCCAGTAGGTGGCATAGTTGGCGTCGTACACGGCGGTGCCCGCCGGATCGATCCGCTTGAGAAAGGCCGTGATGTTGCGAGCGGCGATCTTCATGTTGTTGGGATTGAGCATATAGTGCGGATTGCCCTGAGGGTGAACGTCGCCTTGCGTGCGGTCGACCTGGCCCTGGGGCTTCTGGAGCACTTTGATACCGGGGCTGGCATCCATGAAGCCTGCGGTGCCCGGCATGATCTTGGGGTTCCGCGCGCTGCGAAGCAGCTCGGGCGCCCAGGCGATCTCGAGATCGAGCCCGGTCTCGATGAAGGCATCCGCGCCGGCCAGGAGGCGCAGATAGCTGGGCTTGGCGTCCAGTTCGTGGGCGTTCTGAGCGCCGTTGGTGATGCATGTGACCTCGACCCGATCGCCGCCGATGCGCCGGGCGGCGTCGGCCAGGTCGGTCGTGGTCGTGACGATCTTGAGCTTGTCTGCCAGGGCCGGCAGCGCCAGCAGCATCAGGAGCAAGACGATTCTCTGAACTCTCAACTTTGAACTCTCGACTTTCGTCAGTATTTGTGCACGCCGTGGGGACCGACAGCGATGTTCCACTGCAGCATGATGGCGTCGTAGGTCGGCCCGTAGTTGGGCATGTTATGGTCGTATTGCAGCCGGATGGCCTGCCACTCGCTGGGGATGTACTCCAGCAAGGCCGAGATCCGCTTGAGGCGCTGGGAAGGGTCGAGCGGGTCGGTAACCGTGTCGTAGCGGGCCCCTCCACGCCAATTCCGGTCCCACTGGTAGTTGACGAACGTGTACCAGCCTCCGAAATTGCGAGTGCCGATCGAGGGGTCGTTGTAGTCCTGGGCGGCCAACAGAATCTCGGTCTGCCAGGTCAGGTTGCGGAACGAATTTTCCAAAGGTCGCCACTTGTAGGTGAGGTCAGCCCCCACGACGCGGGCATCGCTGTAGATCACGGAGTTCATCGCCGAGGTGGCGCCCGATAGGCCGAGTTGGATGGTGGACTCGTCGTCGAGGTCCCACAGGTTCTCCCAGCGTCCCAGATAGATGGGGTTGTTGGAGCCGTCATCGGGGAAGAGCTGAAACTCGCCGTCTTCGGCCGTCACGCTGCGGCTCAACACCTGAGTGGAAAGCTTGCTGTACCAGGGTAGTGGCACCAGCCAGGAGGCCTCCACGCCCGGGTCGCGCAGCGACTCCTCGCCCAGGATCACCTTGTTGGGGAGCGGCGGATCGATCTGGGGCAGCGCGTGCTTGTGCAAAGGATTGATACGTCCGAAGTCGCCCCTCAGAAGGCCGCCTTTGACCTGCAGGTTGGCCGGCAAGGCCGAGTAAGTAATGGTCGCTTCTTCGACTTCGGGCGACTCGCGGAACGGCCACGTCAGGTAGAGATCGGCCCGAGCGAACGGGTCGATGGGCGCCTGGATGGCGATCTCGGCCTCGTCGAGGAAGAACCGGTTCTTGAGCGGGTCGTCCGGCGCTCCGCCCACCTGACCACCCGCCAGCAGAATAGCGCTGATGTTGGGGTTCAGTTGCGACTGCGCGCCGGTCCCGCTGCTGGTCGGCACCGCCGTGACCGGCATCGGAGGGGGCGGCTCGGGTCCGGGGACGTTTTCGTCGTCGGGGCTGGCCTGCGGCGCGGGCGCAGCCGCCTGGGGCTGCAGGGCGCGCACGGCCTCTTGCAACTCTTTGATCTGGTCGGACTGCTCGCGCACCTGGCGCTCGAGCTCCTGGATGCGCACCTCGCGCGGATCGGGGGACGGTGAGGGCTCCTGCCCTCGGACCGGAAGGGTCAGCAGGATGGCGACCAATCCGGCGATGAGAAAGCAACGCTTCATGGCGTGGAGTGCTCCTGATTCTGAGGATTAGGCTCAGCTCAAAGGAGCACGGGAGGGCCGCGCGCCAACATCTCCGCCATCGGACGTTGCGGCAGGACAAGGGCCGGCTCGAGAGGCTCGACCGGTGAAGAAACGAGCACCGTGGGGATCGCGATCGCAACCCGGCCCGCCAACGGGGCCGGCGAAAGCACATCGCCCACGTTGCAAGATTGGTCGGGC
>JBDHVW010000274.1:0-2522 GCA_039809865.1 Vulcanimicrobiota bacterium | reverse complement strand
TCCCGCGCGTGGGGGTCGGGAACAAGTTTCCGCTAATCATTGCAGACGGCGGCCCCGGTGCGGTTGCGTGCCTCTATGCCAACCTGTGCAGCTTCGTGCTTGACTACTGCGCTCGGCAAAAGGTGGGCGGCACGACGCTGAACTTTTTCTTTGCCAAGCAGTTTCCGGTGCTCCCCCCGGAGACCTACGCCGGCCCCTGCCCCTGGAGCCCCGCCCAGACCCTCGCTGACTGGATCGTCCCGCGCGTGCTCGAGCTCACCTACACGGCCCACGATCTCGAGCCCTTCGCCCGCGACCTCGGCCACACCGGCCCGCCCTTCCGCTGGGACGAGGAGCGCCGCTTCACCCTCCGCTGCGAGCTAAACGCGGCCTTCTTCCACCTCTACGGCCTCGCCCGCGAGGACGTGGAGTACGTGATGGACACGTTTCCGATCGTGCGCAAAGCGGACGAGAGGGCGCACGGGCGCTACCGCACGCGCGACGCGATTCTGGCCGAGCTCGACCGCCTGTCGACCCAGTCCCGAGCATGAGTGAGGGGTCTGACCCGCTGCCCACTGGTCTTGCGCCGCCGGAGCTTTTTCCCGGCGACACGCCCGACTTCACTCGAATTCCGGCTCGAAACTTCGAAGAGCTCTGTCGCGCACTTCTGAGGGCGGAGCCGGGAATCCGCACTTGCGACATCTACGGTGATCAGGGCGAGAAACAGTATGGAGCCGACCTGCTCGGGTACCGAGAGGACGGCTCTCTCGAGATCGGCCAGTGCAAGCGCTACCAGAAGATCAACAAAGCTCAAGTCGCGAAAGCCTCGGACGAGTTTCTCAAGCACTGGGCCGAGACCTGGTCGAAGCGGAGAGTCGTACGATTCATCCTCTTCGTGGGAGGTCCCCTCTCGGTCAAAGCTCTCGAGCAAACGCAACTCGAAAGGGAGCGCTTCGAGCAACTCGGAGTCGGCTACGACGCCTGGTCGGAAGCGGAAATCTCCGACCGCCTGCGCTCCCACCCGGACGTCGTTCGCCGCTACTTGCCCTCCCGGCCCTGGGACGAAGCGCTGTGCGGCATCTCCGACCGCCGGCCGTCCAGCCTGAGCCTCAACTTGATGGAGCAGGAGATCGAAAGCCTTCGCTCGGCCATCACGGAAACCAGAGCTCGTGAGCTCGATTCCGTGCGAGAGCTCTGGCAGGAAGGCAACGCCACCGAGGCGCTGGCCTGGGTTCGTGAGGCCCGGAGCCAGCCGCATTGGGCCCGCCTGTCTCCCGATCTTCAAGCTCGAATCTGCCGGTTTCAAGCCTATCTCTCCCTGGATGACAGCCTGGAGACGGCCTTGGTTTTCGCCCAAGAGGCAAACGCTCTCTGTCCGGGCCCCGCGGACAGCGTGCTCTCCGCCAGCATCGCCTATCAGCAAGGAGATGTAGACAGGGCCCTCGAGTTGCTCGAGCACTCGGCGGACCCGGCCGCTCTCCGCCAGCGGGTGGCGATTCTTCTCGAAGAGGAACGAATCTCCGAGGCCAGCGAGTTGGCCGAACATCTGGCCGACGACCCGGAATCGTTGCGTGTGAGAAGCCTGGCCCAACTGTTGACCGGCCGGACTCGCGCCGCGCTGGAGACCATCCAGGCGGCCGAGACTCGGGCACCCAGGCGGCTGGGAGTCATGCTGGCGGGGGCGATCATCCGGTTCTACGGCGCTCTTTCCCCTGTGGCCCAGCCTGACCGGCCCTCGCAGTTTTTGAATCCATTCTGTCCCGAGATGGTCCTGCCGGTCCAGACCGCCCACCAGCAGCTCGAGTCCGCAGCCGGCATCCTGGCTTCCCTGGAGGAGCTCGACCCGAGGCGCGCCCGGCTCTACCGGCCCTGGCAGGTTGCGTGCCGGGTCTCCCATCCCGAGGAGCGCCAGACTGGCCTCGAGCTTCTTGCGCGCTCCTTGCTGGAGGACCCGCGCAATACGACTCTCATCCACTGGGCGGCACGGTGGTGTCCCGACGAAGCCTTAGCTCCAGCATTCGAATCGCTGAGCGAGCTCGAGAGTCTGAGCGCAACCCAGGTCGTTGCGCTGGCCCACCTGCGACTTCGGCTTGGCTTGAGCTCCGAGGCGGCGCAAATCCTCCTGGACTACCGAGGTCTGCTGGCAGAGCAAGGCCAGCTCTGCATCTGGGCGAGCTGGTATGCGCGATGTCTGGCCGTCATGGGGCGCCCCGCGGAGGCCCTCCACGTGATCGAGGAGAGTGGCTGCGCAGATTCTTTGAGCGAGCTTCGCTTCGGCTTGATGCGGGCCTCGGGTCAAGACGCCGACTCGGTCGTGGAGCAGATGATGCTGCGCTACCGCCAGACGGCCGAGCCCGAGCTGCTCCTGCAGGCTTGTGAAATGCAGAAACAGGAGGGAAACTGGGAATGGATCGAGCGCCAAGCCGAGGAGCTGATTGAGGCAGTCGGCACCGAGGCGGCTTACATTTTGGCGGCCACGTCCGCCTACAACCTGGGGCACTACGACAAGGCTCTGAGCATCCTCGCCCCACTCGAGTCCGGCG
>JBDHVW010000273.1:0-2653 GCA_039809865.1 Vulcanimicrobiota bacterium | reverse complement strand
GCCAGGTGGCCGGGCACGTCCATCCAGATCGTGGTGGGATCGGAGGTCAGAAATTGCAGCGCGGAGCCCGGGGCGAACTCGGCTTCGAGGAGGTAAGCCGGGGCCTGGGCGATGTCGCCGGGGATGGAGAACATCCCGTCGCTGCCGGTGGCCGTCACGTGCAGCAGCGTGCCGTCGCTCGAGAAGATGCGCACGGGGATGCCCGTCTGAGGGCCGTCGAGATAAACCACCCCGTTGCCGCGCTGGAGGGTGGGCAGGACGGTGCCGCCCGTCGAGGCTTGGCTTCCGCCGCAGCCCGCCCAGAGCAGGGTCGACCCCGCCACGGTCCATTTTAGGAATTGTCGACGGGTGGTTTTCACGCCTGCCTCCCCCGGTTGGTGTGTAGAAAGACGGGCTTTCGAGGAGTGGAGCGCGCCATCCTGGAGCAGGTCGCCCCCGTAGCGACCGGTAATGGAGGCTCGGTTCGGGTATACTGAGTTCATCACCGCAAAGGAGCGAACGATTGAAACGTTGGATGCTCGGTCTGCTGGCCGTGGCCTGGCTCACGCGAGCCGGTCAGGCGGAAGGAGTCACGCAGGAGATCCGGTTCCGCCCCGGATCCGACTCGGGCACGGTCCAGGGGGCCGTCGTGCGGGGGGACAGCGACACCTATACCCTGGGCGTGAGCGAAGGGCAGAAGATCTGGATCCGGCTGACCTCGCTCGAGAGCAACGCCGTCTTCGACCTCTACAGCCCCGGCGAGGAGCCGCTGGGCGAGTCGGAGGCGACGCAGATGGAAGGGCGTCTGCCCGAGTCGGGCACCTACCGGATCGTGGTCTCTCCCAGCCGCGGCAACGCGGAGTATACGCTCAAGGTCACCGTTCGATGAGAGAGTTGGTGGTGCAATTGTCTCTTTGCTGCTGCGTGGTGATCGACCGCTGGGACGGCCCCATTGCGGTGACCCCGTTTTCGACAGGAGAGACGGGTTTGCGACCAAGAAGCTCCCTGGCATGTTGACCAGACATGCTCTTCCGGTGCTGCTCTCCTTCTGCTTTGTCGCCTGCTCCGGGGCCGGCAACACGACTTACACCAACACCAAGCACAAGTACAGCGTGCAGACCTCCACCGTGTGGGGCGTCAAGGCCGAGGAAGGCAAGCCCGCCGAGGCTGACCGCGTCCAGCTGTTTCGCGTGGTCGACGCGCCCGGCAAAAAGGCCATCTACGACCCGAAGACCCTCCTCACGGGCGAAGCTCCCTTCAACTGCAGCGTGCTCCTTTTGACCATCGCGGCCGAGCCCAACCCCGAGAAGCTCGAGCCGCTCGAGAATCTCAAGCGAAACACCAACCGGTTCGATCCGGCCGATTTCGAGACCACCACCTTTGCCGGCCGTCCCGCCGTGCGCGACAAGAGCAAGGGTGCCAAGGTCTACTATCTCAACGTAGGCTCGACCCTGTTCATGGTCTCCGGTTTCGAGATGAAAGGGCGGGATACCGACATGGGGCGCCCTCTGCCGAGCAATCCGGAGGCCGTCAAGATTCTCGAGGAGACGATGAGCACGGTCAAGTTCGAGGAGCCCTGAGACGTTAACATCGGTTACAAAGCTGTAACGATTTTTCGCAGGCGCCGGGCCAGCGCAGAACCAAACTGTCCTCGATGAACCTTTACGTCGACTCGGCGCGGAAAAGCGTGGCCCTGAGGCCGCGCCGGGGGGCGCGCGTGCTGGTGCGTCGGCGCCTGCGTCGCAGCGAGAGACTCCTCGCTCCCGCGCCGACCCATCACCTGCTGGCCCTGGCCGAGAGCTTCCAGTCGGGAGCGCGGCCCCTCGTGGCGCTGAGCGACCTGATCGCGAGCGCGGAGCCCTGGTTGGACGGCGCCCCCGGCGACCTCTGGTCCAGCGTGCTCGATCAGCAGAGCGTCCTGGGCGCCGAGATTCGGAAGACTTACGCAGCCGTGCGTCGGCGTCGTCTGGCCCGGGGGCCTCGCCGGGTTCTCGAGCGCCTCCTGCAGGCCCAGGAGCAAGTGTGGCTGGCTCTGGACGTTTTGCGCTCGGCCGTAGCCGCGGACCGGCGCGAGGTGTCGGCCCTCGAGCCGCTGATGCGGGCCACGGGGATTCTGAGCGCAGCCTGTGGCCGGGCCCATGCCTGGCTGCAAAACCGGGTCCCCCGGTGCCGCTGCTGCGGCTCGAGCGGCGCGGCGCCCGTCTGTCGGCGCTGCAGCTTGCCACGACTGGTGGACTGCGATCCCCTGAGCGCGCCCCCGGACAGGACCCTCGAGCCACCCGTGGAGGAGCTGCGAGAAGCCTGTGTGGCGGTGCTGGAGGGACGAGTCGGTCTGGCCTGCTTGACCGCGCCGGTCGAAGGGGTGCGCCGGTGGCTCGGCTCGCTTCCCGCGGACGGGTCGAGGGGCTGGTGGGCCGACAGCGGGATCCGGGCGCTGCACCGGCTCGAGCGCGTCCACACGTCTCGCTCGTGCAAAGCGATCCGATCCGGCTGGCACGGTCTGGTGACCGCGCTCGGCGAGCTGGACAAACAAGACTGAGGGAGCGCCATGGCGGAAGAGACACGAAAAACCGAGCAAGTCAGCTCCATCACCGTCGGACGGGCCGGCCCGTCAGACGGACCGACCCGAACCGTGGGAACGACGGCCGAGTCGCGGGCGACCAGGGGCCTGGAG
>JBDHVW010000272.1:0-2702 GCA_039809865.1 Vulcanimicrobiota bacterium | reverse complement strand
GGGCACATAGCGGGCCTCAGCCCGGCCCTTCGTGGGCGGACGGCTCACCAGGGCCAGGGAAGGCGGCAGATCCAACCCTGGAGTGACGTAACGGACCATCCCCTCGCCCACCAGCTCCTGAGGCCAGGCGGGCAGGGTGAGCAACAGCAGAAGTGCGAGGAGTCGGCGCATAGGGGGCAGGCGCTTCGGAATGAGGAGAGCTCTCTCCCCCCAAGGCGGAGTCCTAGTTGCGAGTGCGGGCTCTCAGGAGAGTGCCGCCGATACGCACGCCGCCGTCCGTCAGGCTCACGCCCGTGCTGGCCGGCCGTGCCTGCGTCACGTGGGCGGCTAAACCCGCCTGGACAGCCGCATCCGGCCCCTGGTCCATGGCGGCCATCGCGGCCGGGAGCACCGCGATGACGTTCTCGGGGCCGACCTTGCGCCCCAGCTCCTCGAGGAGCGCGCGATGCTCGCTGCCCGGCATGACGGGGCCGAGGGCCTCGCACAGCGCCGCCGCGTCGAAGATCTTCAGCAGCGGAGCGAATTCGGGTCCGAGGCTCTGCTCGAGCGCTCGCTTCAACTCGACGGCGGGCTCCTCGCTCGCGTCCACCAGGCTGTGCCGGATCTCGTCCAGCCCTTGCAGCTCGGTGCGGGCCACCCGATAGGTCTGGGCGCGCTCGACCGCCGTCATCTCCTCGGGATCGCGCAGCATCTCCACCGTGACCTGATGGCGCAGGTAGCGCCCCGCCGTGTCCAGCTCGGGATGGCCGACCAGCTCGGCAGCCGCCTTGCTGCGCATCAGTGGGTCCACGAGCCCGCGCGCCAGCAAACGAATTCCCTCGTGGTCACGGCTGCGGTCGGTGCGGGCCCAGGCCAGCATCGGCTGGAGGCGGACCCCGAGATCCCAGTGGGGCCCGGCCAGCTGTTCGGCTTGCTCGGAAAGCGCGAAGGCATCCTGTCCCGGCTGGCCGATCAACTTCGTCAGACGCTGCGCCTCGTTCAGACGCACCCCGTCGGCCAGCTCCTCCAACTCGGGGGGCACCGGTTTCGTCAGCAACTCCACGGTCTCGGGCAACTCCAGCGTATAGCCGACGGCCAGCGCCAGCCGGCCCTCGGGCGTGGTCAGCGGCGCGGGATGGTCCTTCAGCTTGTCGACCACGGGGGGGACCTGCGGTGCCAGCAATTGAGCCAGGTCGCCCGCGTACTGGACGATGTATTCGGAATCCAGACCCAGGGAGCGCTGCCAGAGGCCCTCGGAGAAAGATCCGGAAGCGCCCGGAAGGCGCAGCTGCTCGGCCTGGCCCGAAGCCCGCAGCACGTGGCAGGCGACCGCGATCGCATCCGAGCGCGGATTGCCCGGGTCGGGCTCGAGCTGGCCCGCCAGCGGGCCCGCCACGTGAGCCAGGAACTCGCGGTCCACCGGCACCGAAACCTTACAGAGTTGCTTGACGAGGCCGAAATCCGCGGGCTCGAGGGCTTCCGAGCGCATGAGGAAAGGCCGGGTCAGGCCCGCGGCGATCTCCGGGCGTTCCTCGATCAGCTTGCGCCCTGCCACGTCGGCACCGGCGTGGCGGGCGAGCTGGGTGAAGAAGTCCTCGTGCAGCTCGGGTGGGATTTGCGAGAAGATGGCGCCGAAGTATTGGAACGCGGTCTCGGCCCGAATATGGTCGAACCGGCTCACACGGCGCGGAGCCTCCAGCAACTCGGCCGGGTCGAACTGCTCTCCGCTCGCGACGTGCTTCGTCAGCAGGCGCAGCTCGCCGTCGCTGCGGCAGTGCCGCAAGACCTCCAGCTTGCCGGTCCTGAATTCGTGCGAGCCGTGATCCACCCAGCGGTCGCCTTTGACCTCGATGCGACCGGACTCGGTCGCGGGAGCGGAAGCGGGCTTCGAGAACAGGGAGCTCAGGTCGGCAGCTTTCTTCCCACTCAACAGCCCCGGCCAGTTATGTTCGCCGTTGCTCGGCGTCGGGCCCGGAGCCGGCTCGATGCGGAGCTTGCCGCTGTCCTGCCAGCTTTGCAGCAGCTTCAAGGCGCTGGCGGCCAGCGGATCGTTGCTCCGGGAGAGCTTGCGGGCCGCGAACGTGACGGCGCGCAGCGTGGCCTCGTCCGGCTTCTCGTCGGTCAGCGATTCGAAATGCATCGCGTGAAGAGGGGCGTTGCGGTTCAGGTAGTCATGCAGCTCCGCCAACTGAGGGCTGGCCTGGCGTTGAGCTCGCGGCTGGACCAGGATCGGATCGGCCGAGAAGTCCGGCCGCCGAGGAGCCTCCGGCGCGACCGAGCCGGACAGCCCATCGCTCGGAAGGACCTCGGGTGTCCTCCGTTTGCGAACGGCCCCCACGGCCGCCTTGCCGATCTGCCGGATACTCTCCACCGACCTATGTTCGCCGAGAGGAATCACGATTTCCTAGTCCAACTCGCCCGGATGGACTGGCTCGCAATCGCCGTCGCTGTTTTCGTCAACTTCGTGATCGGGGGACTGTGGTATTCCCCGGCGCTCTTCATGAACCGATGGATGGCCATCACCGGCGTTGACAGGGAGCAGTTCAACGCCAATTTGCCCAGGGCGCTGCTGGGTGACCTCTACGCCTCGGTCGCGATGGCTTACGCGCTCATGCAATTCGACGCGCCCCTGCCGGCCGCGCTGGTGGCCTGGGCCTGCTTCGTGGCGCCGGTTCTGCTGACGTCGGCCACCTACGAGCAGCGGCCGTTTCGCTTCTTCCTCA
>JBDHVW010000271.1:0-2715 GCA_039809865.1 Vulcanimicrobiota bacterium | reverse complement strand
ATCGCGCAGGAGCGAGCTACCAAAGCAGAGAAACCCGGCGGCAGATCAAAGCCAAATGGGAGTTTAACCATGCATACTACGAGCGAAACCAGAGCCACCGCGGTCTCAGCGGCGCATTCCTGGGCGGGCGAGACGGCCGCCAACGGCAAGAAGCCCGAGCGCGTCGATCAGTTTTATGGACAGGACGTGTTCAGCATCGCCGAGATGCGCCAGCGCCTGCCGAAGAACGTGTTCAAGAGTTTCCAGAAGACCCTCGAGTCGGGTGAGCCTCTGTCGAGCGAGGTGGCCGACGCCATCGCCTCGGCCATGAAGGACTGGGCCATCGAGAACGGCGCCACCCACTACACGCACTGGTTCCAGCCATTGACCGGCAGCACCGCCGAGAAGCACGACAGCTTCATCGTGCCCGATGCGCAGGGCGGTATGCACTTCAGCCTGAGCGGCTCCGAGCTCGTCAAAGGCGAGCCCGACGCCTCCAGCTTCCCGAGCGGTGGCCTGCGCGCCACCTTCGAAGCCCGTGGCTACACCGCCTGGGATCCCACCAGCCCCGCCTTCCTGATGCGCGGCAAAAACCACGTCACCCTGGTGATTCCGACGGCCTTCGTCAGCTGGACCGGCCACGCGCTGGACCACAAGACTCCGCTGCTGCGCTCGATGGACGCGGTGTCCCACCAGGCCATCCGCATCCTCAAGATGTTCGATGCCGCCGAAGGCGTGACGCGCGTCGTCACCACGCTGGGCTGCGAGCAAGAGTATTTCCTGGTCGACCGCAACCTCTACTACGCCCGGCCCGACCTGGTCACTACCGAGCGCACCCTTTTCGGCGCCAAGCCGCCCAAGGGTCAGCAGATGGAGGATCACTACTTCGGCTCCATCCCGCCCCGCGTGCTGAGCTTCATGGCCGAGGTGGAGCGCGAGCTCTACCGGGTGGGCGTGCCGGTCAAGACCCGCCACAACGAGGTGGCTCCCGGCCAGTTCGAGATCGCGCCCATCTTCGAGACCACCAACGTGGCCTGCGACCACCAGATGCTGACGATGGAGACGCTGCGCCGCGTGGCCCCGCGCTACGGGATGCAGGTGCTGCTGCACGAGAAGCCGTTTGCCGGCATCAACGGCTCGGGTAAACACAACAACTGGTCGATGTCCACCAACACCGGCGTCAACTTGCTCGACCCGCGCGACGATACCCACTCGAACACGCTCTTCCTGTTGTTCCTGTGCGGCGTCATCCGGGCCGTCGACATGCATGCCGACCTGCTGCGCTCTTCCGTGGCCAGCTCGGGCAACGACCATCGCCTGGGCGCCAACGAGGCTCCGCCGGCCATCATGTCCATCTTCCTGGGCGACATGTTGACCGACATCGTCAAGCAGATCGAGAAGGGCAAGAGCGATCACACGCTCAAGGGCGGCACGCTCGACCTGGGCGCCCGCACTCTGCCGCAGCTGCCGCGCGACTCGGGAGACCGCAACCGCACGTCCCCGTTCGCTTTCACCGGCAACAAGTTCGAGTTCCGCGCCGTGGGCTCGTCCCAGTCGGTGGCCTGGCCGAACACCGTGCTCAACACCATCGTGGCCGACTCGCTGGACTTCATCGCCACGGAGATGGAGAAGCGCACCAAGGGTGATGCCAGCGCCAAGCAGAAGCGCGAAGTGGCCCAGAAGCTGATGCAGGAGATCATCTCCAAGCACAAGCGCATCATCTTCGGTGGCGACGGCTACACCGACGAGTGGCACGCCGAAGCCAAGAAGCGCGGCCTGCCGAACTACAAGGACTGCATCACGGCCATTCCGGTCCTGGGCAGCGAGAAGAACATCAAGCTGTTCGAGAAGTACAAGGTCCTGAGCAAGGACGAGGTCGAGAGCCGCGTGCATATCTTCATGGAGAAGTATGCCAAGGAGCTCCTGATCGAGTCGGAGGCCATGGTGCTGATCGGCCGCCAGAACATTTTGGGCGCCGCCCTGGCGCACCAGACCGTTCTGGCTCAGGCCATCAGCTCGACGGAGGCGGCCGGCGTGAAGGTCCCCGCGCAGCGGAAGGCCCTCAAGGAGTTCGTGGACCTGGTGGAGCGCTATACGCAGACGCTCGAGAAGCTGGATAAGGCCGACGATCACCACGATCACGACGCCCACAAGTATGCCCGTTACATGAAGGACAAGGTTCTGCCCCTCATGGCCGAGCTGCGGACGCTGGCGGACGAGCTCGAGACGCGCGTCTCGGCCGAACTGTGGCCCCTGCCCTCCTATCGCGAGCTGCTCTTCGTCAAGTAAGCGGTAGTTCCGAAAAGAAGGCCGGCTCCCCGGAGCCGGCCTTTTTGTTTTCCGCCCCGCGGTGGTGGGTGAGGGTTTGCTCAAGAGCATCACGGCGTCTGCGGGTGGTTGGCGCCTTCTTGATGTCGGTCCGCAGGCCCGCCCCTGCCGCATTCCTGGCTCTTCAGGTGGGGCGTCGCGGAAGGCTCGCGGGGCGGGTGCTGTGTCGAACTGGGAGCGGCGAGGCGGAGCTCAGGCCGCTCAGGGCACGAGCGTTTCGTTCCGGAACACCCGGTGGACCCGGGCGCCAAAGATGCCCATCTCCCACAGGATGGCGCCGTCGAGCGTCCGCGTGGCGCGGATCGTGCCGGCGTGGATGCCGTGATGGTGATGGCTCTTGCAGGCGACGGCCAGGTTGGCATCCTCGTTGCCGCCCCCTTGCGAGCGGAAGTGGAGGTGGTGGGCTTC
>JBDHVW010000270.1:0-2786 GCA_039809865.1 Vulcanimicrobiota bacterium | reverse complement strand
GCTCAAGGACGGTCAGGACGTCACCGAAGGGCTCGAGAAGATGGTGATCCCCAAGGGCGGGCTGGGGGACGGCCACGGGGGGCGCACCGAGTATCCGGCCGGGACGCGCGTCAACCTGGCCACGCTGGTGCAGCGGCTTTCGCAGCACGGCATGGCGGTCGAGGAAGCCTTACTGGGTGAGGACGACGTGCTCGATCCGGACGAGCTGGCCATCGTTTCGGCCCGCGTGGCTGGTTTCAACCAGGTGATCGAGGACGCGGCGGCCCTCGACCGGCGCGTGCACCTGGTGGACGTCAACGGGGCGCTCGAGGAGATGCAGGCGCGCGGCCGCGAGCTGCGTGGGGTCGGTGAGGCCGAGGTGGTGGGCACGGGAATGACCGGGAGCCGCGACGAGGCCGGGCGGGACGGCATTTTCAGCTACGACGGCGTGCATCCCAGCGACACCGGGCACGCGGTGCTGGCGAACCTGGCGCTCGACAAGATCAAGGAGGATTTGAGCGACCGTCCCGAGTTCAGCTCGTTCCGCGACCTGGCCCCGATCGACGAGAAGGCGGTGCACGCCGCCGATCCGCACAAGGCCGACCAGTCCGTGCTGGTGCTCGACGAAGTGAGCCTGGACCAGTGGTCGAAGGCCGGGAGGGTCTGATGGTCATCGGCGGCAGTCTGCAGACGGGAGACTGGAGACGGGAGACGGGAGTGAAGCCTCCGGTCGCTTTGGCGCCCGCCGACCCCGTCGACCAGGCGACGTTCGAGGCGGCGCGCGAGGTCGCGCAGCTGCCCATCCTGGATCCGGCCGTGTGTGCCACGGTCATGATGGCCAGCGTCATCGGCGGGATGGGTGGCGGAGCGGGTCTGGCCGCGGCCGCCCCCTCGCTGCAGGCCGTGCTGGCGGGCCGCGCCTGTCAGGTGGAGTATCATTTCGACAGTAAGGGCATGGACGCCAGCGGCACGATGGATCAGCATTCCGTGGCCGAGACGGTGCGCCAGGTCGGCAGCGACCGCGTGCGGCTCTTCGGACGGTTTGGAAGCGTGCAAGAGAACATCCTGGTGCGCATGGGCGAGCACGGCGTGCGGATGACCGGGCGCGCCAATGGATTGGATATCGATCTCGAGTATTCGCTGGGCTGGCAGAACCACGGACTGGCCCCCGGCCAGCCGCAGACCTGGTGCGACGTGCGCGGCACGGTGGGCGGGCTGACTTACAAAGCCCAGGCCCAGCTGGCGCCCTCGGTGGAGAATGACAACAGCCTGGCTCACGTGGTGGTGGAAGGCTCGCTGGGCGACCAGAAGATCAACAAGTCCTACGAGATGTTCACCGACGACCAGGTCAATCGGGTCGTGATGGAAGGATCAGGGCAGGTGGCTGGCGCAGAGCAATCGCTCCGGGTGGAGCTGGGATTGGCAGCGGCGACGGGCTTCCTGACGAGATAAGCCTCGCATGGAGGAACAGGAGCCTCTGGGAGCGCAAAGAAACATGGTGAGCGGTCCTCCAGTTCAGGACCCCTTCTTCAGGGCCCACGGGCCCAAACGCTGGAAAGTGAGAGTTTCAGGTTGGCGCACAAGCGGGATTATTATTTGGTCTTGTCGATTCCCCCCATCTCGGCGCCCGACGAGATCAAGAAAGCCTACCGGAATCTTTCCAAGAAGTATCATCCGGACTTGAATCCGGATATGAAGACGGTTTCCGACGAGAAGATGAAAGAGCTCGTGGAAGCTTATAACACGCTGAACGACAACGCCAAGCGGAAAGCCTACGACGCGCAGCCTCAGTTCCAGGTGCGCCGCTTCTCCAAGAACTCGGCGCGCTCCAAGGCGATGGATAAGGCATCCCTTTTCAAGAAGCCCGAGAAGAAGCAGAAATCGTTGCTCGAGCAGCTGTTGTCGCCCTTCATGAAGAAGAAGGACGACGGAGGCAACAAGCCCGACCCGAAGCAGGCCGACGTGCACTTCATGCTGGGCCTGTCGATGAGCGAGAACGAGAGCTTCCTGGATCAGGCCAAGAGCGAGTTTCAGTTGGCGCTGAAGTATGACGCCACGCACAAGGAGGCCCACTACAACCTGGCCCTCATGTGCTACAAGCTGGGCGACTTCGAAGAGGCCCGCGTGCAGTTCCAGAAGGTGCTGCAGGTCGAGCCCAACGACCAGTACGCCCGCAAGATGATCCAACTCTTGCAAGACGAGCTGATGTAGGCCAAACGGCCTATTTTTTTGGCCCATGGTTTAATGTTAAACTAAGGTCGATATGAAGGCCATCCACCCCGGTGTTCGCATCGGTCACGTCCACCTGAAAGTCGCCAATCTCGAGCGCGCGCTTGCGTTCTATCAGGGAGTGCTCGGGTTCGAGCTGGTCCAAAAGTTGGGTTCTGGGGCCGCCTTCCTCTCAGCGGGCGGCTATCATCACCACATCGGCCTGAACACCTGGGAGAGCGCCGGCGGCTCCCCGCCGCCCCCGGGCACCACCGGTCTGTATCACCTGGCGATCCTCTACCCCACGCGGGCCGAACTGGGTGATGCTTTGCGCCGCCTGGCGGAGGCGGGCATCCAACTGGATGGGGCGAGCGACCACGGCGTGAGCGAGGCGCTCTATCTGAGCGACCCCGACGGCAACGGCGTCGAGCTCTACTGGGATCGCCCGGAGGGCGAGTGGCCGCGCAATCCGGACGGCAGCATCACGATGTTCACCCGCCGACTCGACCTGGAAAGCCTCGTTCGCGCCTGACGGGGCGTTACGCGAGTCGTGCGATCATGTTCGCCCATGTCGTGTAACGCGGCCTGTCCGCCCGGGG
>JBDHVW010000269.1:0-2814 GCA_039809865.1 Vulcanimicrobiota bacterium | reverse complement strand
CGCTCGATGATGCGCAGGCAGTCGTTGATGACGGTGAGGTTGCGCAGGCCCAGGAAGTCCATCTTGACGAGGCCGACCTCGGCCACGTCGTTCATGTCGAACTGGGCCACGACCTCGTCGCCGTTCATCTTCTGCAGGGGAACGATGGTATCGAGGCGCTCGGAGGACATCACCACGCCGGCGGCGTGGATGCCCGCGTTGCGGGCCATGTTCTCGACCTTGAGCGCCTGGTCGATCAGCTGGCGGGCGGTGGCGTCGGTGTCGTACATCGCCTTGAACTCGGGGGTCTCGAGCGCCATCTTCAGGTCGACGCCCGGTCCCGGGGGCACCGTCTTGGCGATCTTGTCCACGTCGGGCAGGGGCACGCCCATGACGCGACCGATGTCGCGGATGGCGGCGCGGGCCTTCATGCGGCCGAAGGTGATGATCTGCGAGACGTACTCGTGGCCGTACTTCTCGCGCACGTAGCGGATGACTTCCTCGCGCCGCTCGACGCAGAAGTCGGTATCGATATCGGGGAGCTCCGTGCGCTCGGGGGAGAGGAAGCGCTCGAACAGCAGCGCGTGCTTGAGCGGGTCGAGCTGGGTGATGCCGGTGAGATAGGCGACCAGCGAGCCCGCCGCCGAGCCGCGCCCGGGGCCCACGGGGATGCCATTGTCGCGGGCGTAGCGGATGAAGTCCCAGATGATGAGGAAGTAGTCGGGGAAGCCCTTGCCGATGATGACCTCGAGCTCGACCTCGAGGCGCTTCATATATTCCTCGCCCGGGTTCTCGCAGCCGAAGCGCCAGATGAAGCCCTCCGCGCAGAGCTGCCGCAGCATCTGGTCGGACGTCACGCCCTCGGGGCAGGGGAACTTGGGCAGATAGACCGTGGAGAGGTCCATGTCGAGGTTGCAGCGCTCGGCCACGACCAGCGTGTTCCTGAGCGACTCGGGCAGGTGCCCGAATCGGCGCGCCATCTCCTCATGGCTCTTGAGGTAGAACTCGGGGCAGGCAAAGCGCATGCGGTTGGGATCGTCGAGCATCTTGCCGGTCTGGATGCAGACCAGCGTGTCCTGCACGCCCGCGTCGTCGCGCGTGAGATAGTGGGCGTCGTTGGTGGCCACCAGCGGAAGGTTCATGTCGCGCGCCATGCGGATCAGCTCGTGGTTGGTCTTGTGCTGTTCTTCGAGGCCGTGGTCCATCAGCTCCACGAAAAGGTTCTCGCCAAAGATGTCGCGCAGCTCGCCCAGGCGCCCCTGCGCGCCCTTGAGGTCGTCCTCGAGCAGGGCGGCGTTCACCTCGCCCCGCAGGCAGCCCGTGAGCGCTACCAGCCCTTTGGCGTGGCGCGCCAGTCGCTCGCGGTCGACGCGAGGCTTGTAGTAATAACCTTCAAGATGCCCGGCGCTGACCAGTTGCAGCAGATTGCGGTAGCCCTCGCGATCTTGGGCCAGCAGCGTGAAGTGATAGGGCCGATCGTCCTTGCGCGCTTCCTTGTCGGCCATGGTGCGCTGGGCGACGTAGACCTCGCAGCCGATGAGAGGCTTGACGTCGTGCTTCTTGCAGGCCTTGTAGAACTGCAGGGCACCATACATGACGCCGTGATCGGTCATCCCCAGAGCGGGCATCCCCAGCTCCACGGCTTTCTTGACCATGTCGGAGATGCGGTTGCAGCCGTCGAGCAGGCTGTATTCGGTGTGGCAATGGAGGTGGACGAACTCGCTCATGGGTCTTGAAAAATTTCCCCGACGCGCTCGAATCACCTTTCGAACTCTTGTCCGATAGGGCCTGGAGCATGTTTACATGCAGGTAATCCCATGCCCTGGCCCCCGCGTGTATTCTCCGATGCGGATGAATATCTCGCCCGTGAGCGCACAGAGCTATCTCTGGAGACGGCCCGAAACGGCCACGGGCGGAGCTTTGCCCGCCGACCGGGCCGGCACCGAGGGGTTCAACCTGGCTGAGGTCCTGCAGCAGACCTCTCCCAAAGCCCTGTCTCTGGCCCGCAAGATGAAGCACGAGTACGCGCAGGGCGAGGTGATCGTCAAACTCGCCCCGGGCCTGACGCGCGACGATCTGGGGGGCTTCGCGGGCGATTACGGCGCCCAGGTCTTGAAGCGCTACGACATTCCCGAAGCCATGCGCGAGAGTTTCGGCGGCGAGTTGCTGCGCCTGCAGTTGGGCCAGGGGATGACCACCCCGCAGGCCATCGCGGCCATGGAGGCCGACCGCCGCGTGGTTTTCGCGGCCTCCAACGATATCGTCAGCTCGAAGATGACCGAGGAAGGCGGGGGCGAGGGTCCCCCTCCGACGGGCAATTTCATCGCACCTCAGCCCCCCGGCTTCCCCATTCCGGAGCCGGATGGCTCCTGTCCCACGCCGCCGCCCCCGCCGCTCCCGAATCCGCGTGCGCCCAACGACCTGGATTCGCGCCAGTGGGCCCTGACCAATACCGGTCAGACCGGCGGAACCGTGGGCGCCGACATCTCGGCGCAGTATGCCTGGGGCGTGACCGTGGGCAAGCGGCAGAATGGCCCGATCATCGCGCTGGTGGACTCGGGCATCGATTACAACCATCCCGACCTGCGGAACAACATGTGGGTCAACCCTTTCGAGACGCCGGGCGATGGCAAGGACAACGACAACAACGGCATCGTGGACGATATCCATGGCGCCTGTTTCCATCCTCATACGGGCGACCCAATGGATGACAACAAGCACGGCACCCACGTGGCCGGAATCATCGCGGCCGAGGCCAACAACGGCCAGGGCGTGGCCGGCGTAATGTGGGAAGGCCAGTTGATGGCGCTCAAGTTTCTGGACGCCAATGGGCGG
>JBDHVW010000268.1:0-2880 GCA_039809865.1 Vulcanimicrobiota bacterium | reverse complement strand
CAGGGACGTCCTTGGAATACTCCAGATACTGGTCCGCGGTGATGTAGACGCCGGGGAGGTTGTATTTCTGCGAGATCACGGTGGTCATTCCGTCGATGGTGGCCATCGGGTCTTTCCCCGGAAGACTGGGACTGTTGATGGTGGCCATGTCGCCCTGCGAAAGGCGCGCCATCCCCTCCAGAAAGCGAGCCTCGGCCGGCCCATAGCCCTGAGGAGGCGAGGAGTAGCCGGCCGTGGCCAGGCGCAGCGAGCGGTCCCCGATCTCGCTCTGGGCGTAGGCCAGGAGCGGCGCGCCCCCGTCCATGAAGCGCACGTTCATCCTGTCCACGAAGGCGTGGTCGATGTTCAGGGCCTGCAGTTCCTTGCCTGACAGGTTGCGCTCGGAGTCGGGCACGGGCATTTTCTCGAACATGGTCAGAGTGGCGAAGACGTTACCCGATGGCGGGGCGGATGTCCAGCCGGGCGTGAGGGTCGGGCCCTCCGGCGGCGCGGCGGCGAGCCGGGGCTGCTCGGCCCACTCCGGCGGCAGTCCTTTGAGGTGGACGACGTCATTCTGCTCGGGAGGCTTCCACTCGCTCTTGCGCGCCGCTGTCTGGGGACGTCCGGTCTGGACCGGACTGGAGATCATCGGGGTGGTGGTCTGAATCGTCATCGGGCCTCCTGAGGGGAAGCTCCCGGGCACACCGGGGCAGCCTCACCCTAAGGGCGCCACCTTTCGCGAACCTTTCGCGTGCTATACTCATGGGATGATCCGAGCGCGCGGATTCTCCCTGGCCGAGCTGCTCATCTCCATCCTCATCCTGGCGATTCTGTCCGTGCTGATGGTCGGAGTGCTGCCCTCGGCCATCTTTGGTTTGCGCGCCGCCCAGCAGCAGCTGGCGGCCGCCTCGCTGGCGCGCGGAGCCATGGAGGAGCTGCGGCAGAGGGGCTTCGGCAGTCTCAAAACCGAGGATCTGGGCATCCGCACGCTGGACCAGCTGGATTATCACCTGACCTGTCAGGTGGTCAACCAGCCCCTTACAGTCGCCCCGCCGCCCGGTGCTCCCGCCGCGCCGTGGGTGAAGGATGTGACCGTCGAGGTGTCCTGGAAGGGTCGTCAGGGTCAGCGGACGTATGCTGTGCGGAGAACCTTCGCCCGCATTCCATGATGAGACCGCGCGCCTTCACCCTGATCGAGGTCATGACCGTGGCGTTCCTGTCACTGATCGTGCTCTCCATGGTGGGCTCGCTGATGTGGCCCTCGGTGGCTCTCTATCGCCGCGAGCAGGCCTCTTCGGACGCCTACCAGAGCGCCCTGATGGTGATGCACAAGCTCACCCCCGAGCTGCTGGACGCCTCGCAAGACTCGGTCACCCTGCGCCAGGATCCCACCGGCGCGATCCCCTCGGCCGTCAGCTTCGTGAAGGTGGTCGGCTTCAGTCCCGCGGGCGCTCCCCTGTATGGCGACCGCGTCGTCTTCTTTTACTTCGACAAGGCCCGGCGGCGCGTGGTGCGTGGAGTCTGGCAGCCCAAGACCGCTCCTCTGGCCGCCGCCGACTACGCGCTGGACCGGCCCGACCCTCCCCAGCTGACTCCCGATGAGCTGCTGACGCTGTGTCAGGCCGACCTGAGCCTGGACATGACGGGGCGTATCGCGGGCCGCGAGGTGAGCGAGTTTACCGTGACCGGCGCCGGGGCCCCTGCGGACGCCACGCGCCAGTTGGAGTTCCCCCTGACCGTGCGGGTCCACGTCGAGGTGGACGTGCACCATTGGAGCGCCAACGCCCATAAAGCCTCGGTCTGGCTGGAGGACCGACTGAGCCCCAGGAACGTGCGCTGGTGAAGAGGCGCGGCGCAAGTCTCCAGATCGTGATCAGCCTGGTGCTGATCATGTCCATGCTGGCGCTCACCATGACCGCGCTCTACATGACCAACCTCAACTTCACCCAGGCCTCGCTCAACCGTCAGCTGGCCCTGCAGGAGGCCGAGACCGGCGTGCACGAGCTGCTGGCGAAGCTCATCGCGGCGGCCGATTTCGGCTCGTCCGGCACCGAGGTGCTGGCCAGCACGTGCTCGCCCGACGTGGACCTTTCCCAGCCCGACCCCACGCGGCGCACAGGATTCCACGTGGTCAGCTTTCAGAAGGGTGGTCCCTGGCCCTATTCCACCAACAGCCTGGGTTCCGGGGGCATGGGCTACGGAGGCCGCAGCCTGCCGGTGGGCTCGGTGCACGTGCTCTCGGTCGGCTACCACAAAGGCCAGTACGTCACCCTCGAGGTGCTGCTGCAGCATCCCCCGTTTCCCTACGGGCTGGCCTGCGATGGCCCCGTGAACTCGCTGGCCTCGCTGGTGGTGCAGGGTACGACCGGGGTGCGCAGCGACGGCTCGCTGGAGCTGGACCGGCCCGGCCACGTCGCTTCCAACGCGCGGGTCCCGGCGGCCGTCAAGATCGCGGGCGACGACACCCTGATCACCGGCTTCATCCAGACTCCCGGGAGCATCGACATCAGCCCCCGGGCCGTGGTGCGCGGCGGTCTCAAGCCCGGGGCCGATCCGGTGGAGCTGCCCGCCATCAATTTCGCCAACTTCGCCCAGGTGGCGACGGAGGGTGTGCAGGTGCTGGACCCGGAGTTCTACGAGAAGCAGCACCTGAATACGCTCTACTACTCGGCGCGCGATCTCTCGTTCCAGGGCGGCATCGACTTCCAGAAGGGCCTGGTTCGCTGCACCGGCAACGTGCTGGTCAAGAACGGCCTGATGGGGGAGGGGGCCATCGTGGCGGACGGGGACGTCGTCGTGCAGGGCGGCGCTTCCCTGGCCGGCTCCAACCGGGTGGCCATCGTGGCCCGCGGCAAGATCACGCTCGAAGGCGGGGACAACAACTTCCAGGGGCTGGTCTAC
>JBDHVW010000267.1:0-2905 GCA_039809865.1 Vulcanimicrobiota bacterium | reverse complement strand
CATCTCGTCCGAGGACCACCGGTCGGCCCACTCGCCCATGGCGGATGAGGGGGTGATGGGGTAGATGGCCACGACCTCGCTGGTGGCGTAGGCGACCCGCGCGGCCGCCTCGTTGCCGTCCATCATGACAGCCATCGGGCGCCCCCCTGCTGTAAGGTCTTGACGTAGTTGGCGCGCAGGAAGGCTTCCGGCTCGCCCACGCGCTGCTGGCTCAGGCTGCCTCGCAATTGCTCGACCGAGTGGTAGTCGTGCTCTTGCATCCAGGTCCGCAGCTCGGACAAAAGGTCGGTCAGCCGGTGCGGCCCGTGCTTGATCAGCTCCGACGCGGTCTGGACCACGGTGGCCCCGGCCATGAGGGATTTCAGCACGTCGAGGTGGGTGTGCACCCCGCCCGACAGGGCCAGGTCGAGGTCCACGTGTCCGAACATGATAGCGGTCCAGGTAAGCGGCATGAGCAGGTCGTAGGAGCGGCTCAGCTCCAGGCGCGGCATCACTTCGAGCCGCTCGAGGTCGAGGTCGCTCTGGTAGAAGCGATTGAACAGCACGATACCGTCGGCGCCAGCCTTACGCAGGCGGCGCGCGAAGTGGACGGGCGAGCTGAATTGCGGTCCCAGCTTGACGGCCAGGGGGATGCGCACCTGGTCGCGGACGCGCGCCACGATGTCGAGGTAGCGTTGCTCGACCTCGCTTCCGGAGCGCTCGGGGTCGGCCGCCACGTGGTAGAGGTTCAGCTCGAGAGCCTGGGCTCCCGCGCGCTCGATGCGCTCGGCATAGCGGATCCAGCCGCCTTCGGTGCAGCCGTTGAGCGAGGCGATCAGGGGGATGTGCAGGAACCTGCGGGCGGACTCGATCAGCAGCAGGTAGTCGTCGGCCTGCACCCGGTAGTCGCGCGCGGTGGGGAAGTAGCCCATCGCTTCGACGTAGCAGTCGGCGCCCTGGTGCATGAGGGTCTCGCGCAGCTCGTGCTGCAGGTCGACCTGCTCCTCGAAGAGCGAGCCCATGACGACCGCGCCGGCGCCCGCGTCGGCCAGGCGCCGCAGCCCTTCCAGGCTGGAGGTCATGGGCGAGGCCGAGGGGACCAGCGGGTTTTCCAGGGGCAGTCCCAGGTAGTGCGTGCTCAGGTCGACTCTCATGCGGAGTCTCCTCGGGGCGTGGGAAGGGTCATCCGCGCTGCAGCCGCAGCTCGGCCTTGACGAACTCGTAGAGAGCCGTCATGGCGAGGCGATTGGATTCGGGCTCCACCGCCGTCATCAGCTCGAGCAGGTCTTTCTCGAGCATGTCGCGATCTTTGGTCAACTCAGTGTCCATGATGGTCACCTCCTGGCCCCAGTTTAGGAGGGTGTCCGCGGACGGAATATGACCTGGATCAGGTGACGCTGGTTACTGGACCCCGTCGATGCGCATGTAGCTGTCGAGCATACGGGGAGCAACCGTGGGCACGTAGCCCCGGCCCCGGGACCACTCGTAGGCCTCGCGCGCCTGCGCGGCCGCCAGCTTCCCCGGCTTGGGGTAATCGATCGTGAACACCTTCTTGCCCAGGGAGCGGGCCTTCTGCAGGTATCCGTCCATCTCGGCCCGGCTGGCCGGGGGACGCCTGGCCCCATCCTGGTTGCCCCAGCCATAGGTGGGCTCCTCCACCCCGAAGCCCGTGGCCGCTTTCTGGATGCGGGGATCGGTGATGAGCTCCTCGGAGTTTTGCATGAAGATCCCGAAGTCTTTTCCCGCGCCCAGCTCGGTGGCCCGGGTTCGCAGATGCTCCACCAGGTCGACCATCCGCTTGCGGGCGTCCTTGACTCCCATCCGCTCGAGGTCTTTGTAAGAGTCGACCTTGTCCAGGTAGATCCCGTCGGCCCCCGACTTCACGATCTGCTCGAGCCGCTTGTCCAGGATGCCCTGCCATTCCTTGTCCCAATACTTCACCAGGTGGTCCCCGCCCCAGTCCTTGTTCTCGCTCAGAAGCCAGGAGGGCTTGCGCTCGTCCAACTGGTGCTCCTTCCAGTAGGGCCGGTAGTTCTCGGCCTCACCCACGCTCAGGTAGTTCACCACTTTGCGCTGGGAGCCGTCCGGATTCTTGCGGATGCGCTCGACCCCCTCACGGGTCGCCACGCCGTCCTGACTGGACTGATCGACGACCAGCATGTCCAGGTTCACGTTTTTCCACGTCTCGGGCGGCGCGCCCTGAAGCCGGAAGGCCCACGATTTGACGCCCTCCCAGTCGCGCTTGCCGGGCTCGACGGGCCGAGCCGGGCTGGAGACGGGAGCGGTTTTGGCCACCCGGGCGACCGGGTTGGTCGGGGTCACGCTCTGCCCGGGTTGGTCCTGGGGGGAGAAGACGCGATAGTCGCTGCCGTAGCCCGTCATCAGGGGGCGCACCCGGTCGCTGGCCTCGCGCCCGTCGCCCGTCGTCACGGCGATGTGGCCCCGGGGATCGCCCTGCGAGCGGTCCCAGACCACCACCTGCCCGGCCGGGAGGTCTCGCAGTTGCGCGGGTGCGAGGCCGCCGACCTCCCGGAACCGGGGGTTTTCAGCCAGCTGACCGGCTGCCTGCCAGGGTTGGCGACCCTGCAGCGTGCCCAGGCCGGCCTCCTCCAGAGCCAGCGCCACCCGATCCAGGTCCTGGCCGCCCCGAGCCTGCTCGACGGCCGCCCGCGCCAGAGTGTTGCCCGCGTTGCTGGGATTGGCCTGCGCGCCGTTGCCGGTGGGCCTGGCGGCGACGGGGCCTGGCGCCGAGGCCGGCGTAGCAGCCTCCAGGCCCCTGGTCGCCCGCGACTCGGCCGTCGTTCCTACGGTTCGGGTCGGTCCGTCTGACGGGCCGGCCCGTCCGACGGTGATGGAGCTGACTTGCTCGGTTTTTCGTGTCTCTTCCGCCATGGCGCTCCCTCAGTCTTGTTTGTCCAGCTCGCCG
>JBDHVW010000266.1:0-3006 GCA_039809865.1 Vulcanimicrobiota bacterium | reverse complement strand
TCTCGGTGGCGGTCCACAACCATTACAAGCGCCTTGCCCATGGCGGCAAGGGCGGCGAGGTCGAGCTCGCCAAATCCAACATCCTCCTGATCGGGCCCACGGGCTGCGGCAAGACGCTGCTCGCCCAGACGCTGGCGCGCACGCTCGACGTGCCGTTCACGATGGCCGACGCCACGACGCTCACCGAGGCGGGCTATGTCGGCGAGGATGTCGAGAACATCATCCTCAAGCTGCTCCAGGCCGCTGACTACAATGTCGAGCGGGCGCAGCGCGGCATCGTCTACATCGACGAGGTCGACAAGATCAGCAGGAAGTCCGAGAACCCCTCGATCACGCGCGACGTCTCGGGCGAGGGTGTGCAGCAGGCGCTGCTCAAGATCATCGAGGGCACGGTGGCCTCCGTGCCGCCGCAGGGCGGCCGCAAGCACCCGCAGCAGGAGTTCCTGCAGGTCGACACGACCAACATCTTGTTCATCTGCGGCGGCGCCTTCGCGGGCCTGGAGAAGATCATCGGCCAGCGCGGCCAGCAGCGCTCGATGGGCTTCGGGGCCGAGGTGGCCGGGCCCGACGACCGGCGCACCGGCGACGTGCTGAAGGAGGTCGAGCCGGACGACCTGCTCAAGTTCGGCCTGATCCCCGAGTTCATCGGCCGCCTGCCGGTGCTGGCAACGTTGCACGACCTCGACGTGGCGGCCCTGGTCAAGATCCTCAAGGAGCCCAAGAACGCGCTCGTCAAGCAGTACCAGAAGCTGTTCGACATGGAGGGCGTGAAGCTCAACTTCACCGAGGACGCGCTGAAGGCGATCGCCGAGAAGGCGATCAAGCGCAAGACCGGTGCCCGCGGCCTGCGCTCGATCATGGAGGGCATCCTGCTCGACACCATGTTCGAGCTGCCTTCCCTCAACGGCGTCACCGAATCGGTGATCAACAAGGAGGTGGCGGAGGGCCGGGCGGCCCCGCTCAAGATCTACGCCGACCGCAAAGGGGACGCGGCCTCCTAGGGCCGCTGCGGTCGGTCGGGGGACCGGGGCCTCCGGGGGCCAAGCTTGAAACCCGGGCGCTGGCGGTCCACCTGAGGAAGAGCAATTCCAAGGATCGTCGGCGCACCCGGTGCCGACGGCGTGGCGAGGTTCAATGAGCGATTTTTCGCAGAGCACCGTGTTCCCCGTCCTGCCGCTGCGCGACATCGTCGTCTTCCCGCACATGATCGTGCCGCTGTTCGTCGGCCGCGAGAAATCGATCCACGCGCTCGAGGAGGTGATGAAGGACGACAAGCAGATCCTGCTCGTCGCCCAGAAGAACGCGGGCCAGGACGATCCCGGCAAGGACGACATCTACCGGGTCGGCACGGTCTCCAGCGTGCTCCAGCTCCTGAAGCTGCCCGACGGCACCGTGAAGGTGCTGGTCGAGGGCAATGCGCGGGCGCGCATCCGCGGCTTCGTCGACAATCCGCGCTTCTTCCAGGTCCAGGCCGAGGTGCTGGGCGAGGGCGAGGGCGAGGTGCGCGAGACCGAGGCGCTGGTGCGCACGGTGGTGGGCCAGTTCGAGCAGTATGTGAAGCTCAACAAGAAGGTCCCGCCCGAGGTCCTGGTCTCGCTCTCGCAGATCGACGACCCGGCCAAGCTCGCTGACACGGTGGCGGCCCATCTCTCGCTCAAGATCGCCGACAAGCAGGAGCTGCTGGAGACCGGCAGCCTCGCGGAGCGGCTGGAGAAGCTCTACGGCTTCATGGAGGGCGAGATCTCCGTCCTCCAGGTCGAGAAGCGGATCAGGAGCCGCGTCAAGCGTCAGATGGAGAAGACGCAGCGCGAGTACTATCTCAACGAGCAGATGAAGGCGATCCAGAAGGAGCTGGGCGAGCTCGAGGACGGCAAGGACGAGGCCTCCGAGCTGGAGGCCAGGATCAAGAAGACCAAGCTCTCCAAGGAGGCGCGCGAGAAGGCCAGGACCGAGCTGAAGAAGCTTCGGACCATGAGCCCGATGTCAGCCGAGGCCACGGTCGTGCGCAACTATCTCGACTGGATGCTCAGCCTGCCCTGGAAGAAGCGCACCAAGGTCAGCAAGGACATCCGGAACGCGCAGACGATCCTCGACCACGACCATTACGGGCTCGACAAGGTCAAGGAGCGGATCATCGAGTATCTCGCGGTCCAGCAGCGCGTCGACAAGATGAAGGGCCCGATCCTGTGCCTGGTCGGCCCGCCCGGCGTGGGCAAGACCAGCCTCGGCAAGTCGCTGGCCAAGGCCACGGGCCGCAACTTCATCCGCTTCTCCCTGGGCGGCGTGCGCGACGAGGCCGAGATCCGCGGCCATCGCCGGACCTATATCGGCTCGATGCCGGGCAAGATCGTCCAGTCGATGAAGAAGGCAAAGAGCAGCAATCCGCTGTTCATGCTGGACGAGATCGACAAGATGGGGGCCGATTTCCGCGGCGACCCGTCCTCGGCCCTGCTCGAGGTGCTCGATCCCGAGCAGAACCAGAGCTTCAACGACCATTATCTCGAGGTCGACTACGATCTCTCGGACGTGATGTTCGTCTGCACGGCCAACACGCTGCGCATGCCGCAGCCGCTGCTCGACCGCATGGAGATCATCCGGCTCGCGGGCTACACCGAGGACGAGAAGGTCGAGATCGCCAAGCGCCACCTGATCCCCAAGCAGCGCAAGGAGCATGGGCTGAAGGAGGGCGAGTGGGCCATTGACGATGGCGGCCTGCTCGACCTGATCCGCTACTACACGCGCGAGGCCGGCGTGCGCTCGCTGGAGCGCGAGCTCGCGAATCTGGCCAGGAAGTCGGTCAAGGTGATCGTCGGCGGCGAGCAGAAGGAGGTGGCGCTCACCTCGGCCAATCTCGGCGACTATGCCGGGGTGCGCAAATACCGCTACGGCGAGGCCGAGCTCGAGGACCAGGTCGGCGTGGTCACCGGCCTCGCCTGGACCGAGGTCGGCGGCGAGCTGCTCTCGATCGAGGCCGTCACCGTGCCCGGCAAGGGCAAGATGACGATC
>JBDHVW010000265.1:0-3058 GCA_039809865.1 Vulcanimicrobiota bacterium | reverse complement strand
TTGCGGCAGGACAAGGGCCGGCTCGAGAGGCTCGACCGGTGAAGAAACGAGCACCGTGGGGATCGCGATCGCAACCCGGCCCGCCAACGGGGCCGGCGAAAGCACATCGCCCACGTTGCATGATTGGTCGGGCGTGGTGCACCAGCCCACGTGCGGGTGACCCAGCTCTCCGTGGCGGTGCAGCATCACCAGCGCCTGGCTGAGGGCGAACATCGCCACCACCAGCGCGCACAAAAGCGGTCGCTTCATAGCCTGTCCCCAGGCTACGGTAAAGACCGCCCAGATCCTTCAGTGGGTCGACGCCTCCCACAGAGTTCGCCCGCCCGAGGACAGCAAGCGGATTTGATCGCCTGCCATCTGGAGCCGGGGCCGCTCATGAATATCTTTGAAAACCAAGCGCTCGATCTGGTTGCCGAGCGCGACCAGCTCGATCCGGACCCGTCCCGTCTCATCCTTCACGAAGAGACCGGCGCCGTCTCGGGACGCGGCCATCCCGGCCCGCACCGTTTGCTTTTCGTCGCGCAGTTGCAGACTGGGCGTATCGTCGAGCACGCGCAGCTCTGCCCGCAGAGTTTGACGGCTGTCCATCAAGGTGAGCCCGGCTCCTCGGGGCTCGGCTCCCAGGGTCACGGCCGGCTTGCCCTCGAGGTTGCCAAGGTGCAGCGAGGGCCCCACCTCCGTCAGGCAGAGATGTACTCGCTCGACTCCGTCCTGCGAGCGCATGAAGAGAACGGGGTCACCGGTCGCGTCGAGCACGAGCCGGGTCTGGCCCGACTGATCGACCAGCGTGATCCGGTGGAGTGGCCGGGGAGACGCCACCCAGGCGAGGCCCAGCGCGAGCCCGAGGCACGCCGCCAACAGAAACCGCACCTGGAGTTGGAGCCTTTCAATCTGCTTCGCCAAAGGGAGGATCCTCGAGGATGATGTTGCCGCCCGCCGTCAGCTCGATGGAGACGTGGCTGGTCGCCTGCACGGCGTCCCCGTCCAGAAGGTCGATTTCTACTTCCACCACGTTGGTGGGGACGTCACTGAAGACCAGTTCGCCGGAGGCCGGCTGCGTTTCGGGCCCATAGACCTGGATGAGCTCGGGCTGCTCTTCCTCTTCGGGTGCTTCCGTGAAGCCTGCCAGGCGTACTTCGTCCACTCCCTCGGGAAGCGCGTCGGTGAAGCGCAGGGTCACGCTTGCGACCGAGGGTTCCGTCCGAACTTCCAGCGTGTTGGTATTCTCAGTTCCTCCGCAGCCATAGACGCAAAGCGCCAGAACCGCGAGGCCGAGCCATTTGTAAGTCATAGCACCTCTTCCTGATAACCGGATGTCGCTATCAAAAAGCCCGTCGAAACAGCTTGACAGACGTCATGATATTGATCAATGATTATCATCACTCATTTAGTCGGGAGAGTCAAGTCGTGAGAGTTTTCGTGTTTGGGGCGCTGTTTCTGGCGCTTACTGCGTGGGGGTTTGGGGTTGAAGTTTTGGGGACGCTCGTCGTCGACGTCGTGAACTCGTCGACCGATGCACCTGTCGCCGGGGCGAGCGTTAAAGTATTCAGCTCGGGGAGCGTCGTCGGGGAGAGCGTCACCGATGCATCAGGGAGAGCTTCCTTCGAGCGGCTGCTGACTGGCGACTATCGCGTCGAGATCGCGCACACCGATTACGAAACCCAGAGCAGCACCGTTCGGGTCACCCCCGACGCACCGGTGAGATTTCAAGCCCTGGTCCTACCCAAAGGCGAGGAGACCGTCATCAGAGTGGTCCAGGACCGCCTGCTCGTCAACCGCGGCAGCACCGCGCCCGTTACCCGACGCGACCGTCAGCAACTCGAGCAACTACCCGGCAACGGCTCCCTGCAAACCGTGCTGGGGACGACGCCTGGTATGCAGTCCAACTCGATGGGCCAGATCCACGCCCGCGGCGAGCACAAGTCGGTCTCACTCTCGATCGACGGCCTGGACATCCCCATCCCCATGGCCTCGTCCACCTCGCAGATCATCGACCCGCGCTTCCTGCAAAGCCTGGACGTGCAAACCGGCGGCTACGACGCCTCCATCGGCGGACAAACGGGCGCGGTCCTCAATATGGTCACGCTCAGCCGGCCCGAGCCCTTCGTGCAACTGAGCACCTGGGGTGGCAACGTGGGCCAGGTGGGAGGCTTGCTCCTGGCCGGCGGCGCCAACGACGACAAGACCTTCGATTACTTCGTGGGCGCCCGCGTGGGCCGCACCGACCTGCGCCTGGAAGCCCCCAATCCAGGCAACCAGACGCTCAATAACACCGGCACCGACGAGAACATCCTGCTCCGCCTCCACGGCCGCACCGAGGACGATGACGTCGGCTTCACCCTGGTCTACCAGAACGGCGAGTTGGGCGTGCCCCAGACCCTCCAGAACTTCACCGCGGGCGTGCGCCAGAACCAGTTCGACAAGAACGTCCTGGCGCTGCTCTCGTGGAACCGCAAGGTTTCCGAGGAAGGCGACCTGCACCTGGGCCTCTCCTACCTGCGCTCGGGGCAGCACGTCAACAACAACGGCGTGTTCACTCCCTGGGTGCCCCTCAACCCGGCCCTGGGCGGCGAACTGGCCGAGGAGGGCGCCACCGCCAACCCGGGCAACCCCGGCAGCCCCTATCTGCCGGTGACCAACCTGACCCTGAGCCAGTTCCAGCCCAGCCTCGAATACAAGCACAAGGTCGGCGACGGCAACATCAAGGTCGGCGCCACCGCCAACTTTATCCACAGCAACCAGTTCGTGGACGTCATCGACGCGGGCGGCGGGGGAGGACTTCCCAACCCCGACCCTACCCTCCCCGCGCCGCTCCGCTTCACCGCCCGTGCCGTCCGCGACGGCTTCAGCGGCGGGATCTACTTCACTCACACCGTGCCGCTCAGCGACGAGTTCACCCTCAACTACGGCCTGCGCGCCGACCGCTTCAACGACGGCTTCACAGTCGACACAGGACAGATCAGCCCCTCGGTCAACCTGGCCTACGGCCCTTCCGAGACCCAGGTCTTCCGCGCCAGCTTCAACCGGCTGTTTCAGCCTCCGCCCCTCGAGCTCGATG
>JBDHVW010000264.1:0-3081 GCA_039809865.1 Vulcanimicrobiota bacterium | reverse complement strand
CCAGGCGTTGCCGCTGCACCGCGGCGAGAGCACGCGCAGGCTGTCCCGAGCGGGCGGCCTCGGCGTAGAAAGCCGCCATGAAGGGCACGGTCTCCTGGTCGGGGACCGGCCACAGGGTCAGCAGCAGGTTCAGCGCGCCGGCCTGTAAGAACCCCCGACGCAGGCCCAGGACGCCTTCTCCGGCGGCCACCTCCCCGAGGCCGGTATCGCAAGCGGAAAGAGTGACGAGCCAGGTGCCTCGCAGGTTGAGCGCGGCCACCTCGTCCGCGGTCAGCACGCCGTCGGAAAGGGGATCGGGGAACTGGCCCGCCTGCCAGGCATCCACCGTGGCCTGGGCGCCGGTGAAGGCCAGGGCACTGCGCTGCATCGGTCCCAGCTCGGATTGGGAGAGGAAGAATCCGTGCGTGGCCAGGTGCAGCACCCGCGGAGAGGCCACGGCGCGCACGTGGGGCTCGGTCGCCTCGGCCCCCAGCCAGAGGGTCACCGGCCAGCCGGCTTCGCGGGCCCAGGAGGCCAGCGCCTGGCACTCGGAGGCCGTGCCGGGCAGGGCCGTCAGGTTCGGTCCGCGCTCCCACCCGTGGCCGCGAAAGACCGGGTCGCCCACGGCGACGAGTCCCTTTCCGGTGGCCTGCACCGGCTTGAGCAGGTCGCGTCCGCTGGCCACGTAGCTCAGCTCCAGGCTCTCCGCCAGGAAGCGGTCATCAGGAGCCAGCAGGGTGGCGAAAGACACGAAGCTGAGCCGGTCGTCCGGGCAGAGCAGCACCCGGTGCGTCTCGGAGGGCAGCGGGATGGGCTTCCAGACGGCCGCGTAGAGATCGTGCAGAGTGGCGGCGAGGGACTCGTCCGAGGTGCGATCCAGGCGTCGCACGGCCTTCTGGTAGCGCGAAACGATCTCTTCGAGCGGGTTGGCCAGGCCCAGATCGACCCACTCCACCGAGGAACGCGCGATCACGACCGCTCCGTAGGCTCGGGCCAGCTGGTCCCGGCCCAGATGGCGCTGGTAGCGGACGAACTCGACCAGCACGGTGTCCTGGGGCAGCACGGCCTGGACCTGCTCCACGGTGACGCTCAGGGCGGCGCGCGCCGCCGAGCGGCCCAGCGAGCCCTCCAGCGCATCCACCTCGGCGCTCACGCCCGCCCGGGCGGGGTCTCGCAGGTCCAGGCGGCGCAGGCGCTCCTTCGCGGCCTGCAGCCTGGCCAGGACGGCAGGGCTGGCTCCGCCGCGATCCTCGAGCAGCGACTCGAGCACGATACCCTTGTGGCGCAAGATCGAGTTGGCCATGTCGCGCGCGCTGCCGATGCCGGCCAGGGTGCTGTAGAAGTTGGTGGTCGAGCGATATTCCAGGCGGCGCTGCTCGGACGTGTAGCTCAGCACCCCGGCCAGTTGCCGATCGCCCGCTTCCTGGGCCCGCCGCTCCAGCTCCAGCGCTCGCCGCGCATCGCCGCGCTCGAGCGAGAGCCGGGCCAGGGAGTCCAGGGTGCGCACGGTGCGCGGGTGATCCGGACCGACCAGCCCCTCCAGCACCGCCAGGCACCTCTCCAGGGAAGCCTGGGCGCGCGCCAGATCACCGCTCTGCTGGTAGGCCCGCGAAAGGTTGAAGAGCGCGTCGGCCAGCTCGCTGGGATGACCTTCCGAGAGCTTCGTGGCGCGCTGCAGCAGCGGCAACGCCCGGGCCGTTTCGCGCTGCTCGAGGTAGATGAGGGCCAGCTGGTTCCAGCCGGTGGCCGTGGCCGTGTCCCAGGTGCCCGGAGCGCGCTCCCAGATGGAGAGGGCCCGGTTGCAGAGAGCCTCGGCTCGGGCCGTATCGTGCGAGCGGATCGCGAGCATCGCCAGGCACTCCAGCACCAGGGCGGCGCCGACGGTATCCGGGCCGAGCGACTTCTCGAGCACGGCGAGGGCCCGGGTATAGCTCTGCTCGGACTGGGCGAAGGCGCCCGTATCCCAGTAGAGCTTGCCGAGGGCGCTGAGAGCGTTGGCGGTGGCGACGTGGTCGGGGCCCAGCGTGCGCTCGCTGATCGCCAGCGACTGCTGGTAGAGCGGCTCGGCCCGCGAATAGAGGCCGGCGTCCTGGTAGAGGGAGGCCAGCAGACTCAGCGTGAGCGCCGTATCGGGGTGGTCCTGGCCGAGCACCCGCAGGCGAATCGCCAGGGCTCTCTTCAGCAGGGGCTCGGCGCGCTTCAGATCGGCTATCTCGGCATACAGGTAGCCCAGACTGTTGAGAAAGATGGCAGTGTCCGCATGCTCGGGGCCGTTGACCCGCTCGCTGATGGCCACGGCTCGCTGCAGCAGGGGCTCGGCGTCCTCGAAGCGATCGACGTTGGTGTAGAACCAGCCGAGGTTGTTGAGGCTGCGGGCGGTGGCCGGGTCGTCGGGTCCGTTGACCCGCTCGCGCGCCGCCAGAGCCCGCCGGTAGCAGCTCTCGGCCAGGGTCAGATCGCCGAGCCCGTTCGCCGCCACGCCCAGATCGTTGACGGCGGTGATCGTGAGCGGATCGTCCGCGCCGCGCAGTTTCTCGCTCAGAGCGGCGGCGCGCCGGGCCAGCGGCACGGCGGCCGGATACTGCCCCGCCTGGATGAGGCAGGAGACGAGCGGAGCCAGGATCTCGGACGCGGAAGCGCTGTCCGGCTCGACCCGAGCCAGCTGCTCCTGGTAGCTCGCTGCAGCGCCCGCCGGGTCGCCCGCGGCTGCCTGGAGCTGCGCCAGATAGCCCCAGGCGTCGGTGGTCTCGGCGCTGCGCGGATCGCGCCGGGCGCACTCCTCCACCAGCTGGCGCGCCACCAGCACGGCCTCGGCGTAGCGTCGCGCTTTGGCGAGCTCGGTCAGGCGAGCGATGAGGTCCTCCTGACCGAAGGCCAGGCTCAGCAGCAGCAACCACAGGAGGGCCGTGCGCAGCATCAGCGCATGAAGTTCAGAACGGCGCCCATCGCGGTCAGGCTGACCAGGCGGTAGCCCGCATTGATGAGGAAGAAGCGAAACGGCCGCTGCTCGTAGGTGGCCGACGTCAGCAGAACCGGCGCCACGAAGCAGGCCCAGGCCACCAGCGCGGCCGGCAGGGGCGCGTCGAATTGCATGAGCGCGTA
>JBDHVW010000263.1:0-3205 GCA_039809865.1 Vulcanimicrobiota bacterium | reverse complement strand
CTCCGAGCAGCCGCCCCTGCAACTCGAGCCCGCTCCCGGCGGAGGGGGCGCGCGGGCGGTGTACTACACGGCGCGCGCGCTGCCCTACGCTTTCGTCGCGCTGTTGCTGGGCACGGTCGGGCTGGCCCTGCGCCCGAAGAAGCGCTCGGCGGGCGAGGCCTACCGCGATCCGGCCGACCCGCTGCTCGGCAGCACGCTGGGCGGCCACATCCTGGCCGAGCGGCTGGGCGAGGGGGGGATGGCCACCGTCTACCGCGGTCTGCCGGATGTGGCCGTCAAAGTGTTGCATCGCGAAAATGCCAGCGATCCTTCCTATCGCAAGCGCTTCGAGCACGAGATCCGCATGTGCCGCGAGCTCGATCACCCCAACCTGGTGCGCGTGCTGGGGTCGGGCCACGAGCAGGGCTCGCTCTATTTCACCCTGGAGCTGCTGCGCGGCAAGACGCTGCGCGAGGTCGGCCCGCTCGAGCCCGGGCGGGCCCTCGAGCTGGTGGCTCAGGCGATGGAAGGCGTGGCTCACGCTCATGCGCGCGGCATCGTGCACCGCGATCTCAAGCCGGAGAATCTCTTCCTGACCGAGCAGGGCACGCTCAAAGTGGTGGACTTCGGGGTGGCCCGGGCCGAGAACTACACCGCCCTCACGGCCACCGGGGTGGTGTTCGGGACCCCCACCTACCTGGCCCCCGAGCAGATCGACGGCGAGGCCGTGCCCGCCTCCGATCAGTATGCTCTGGGAATCGTCCTGTTCGAGCTGTTGACCGGCTCGCCCCCGTTCGACCATCCCGACCCTCTGGCGCTGGCCCAGCTGCACGTGAGCAAGCTCGCCCCCCCGGTCCGCAGCCTGCGACCGGAGCTGACGCCGGAGGTGGAGACCCTGGTGGCCCGGCTGCTCAAGAAAAGCCCCAGAACCCGCTTCCCGGACATGGCCCAGGCGGCCGCGGCCGTGCGCGCGGCCCTGTGAGAGGGTGGTTGGCGGCAGCCGGCCTGGCGCTGGGGCTCCAGCTCGGGCTCAGCCTGCTCCAGCCGGCGCCAGAAGGCACCTACCTGCTGCCCACCCGGCCCTCCGGCGCCCGCATCGAGAAACGCCAGACCGAGCTGTTCCTGGCCCAGCAAGGCCAGGCCTCGGCGGACGTGCGCTGGGTCGAAGTTGGCCGCTCGCCGGGCCCGCTGCCCCTGACCCGCGACGAGCTGCCGGCGGATTTTCGCCTGAGCCTGCCGGGCTATCGGGCCCAGACGGTGCATGTGGACGCCTTTCCTCTGCCCGGGCCGGTTGGGCTCGACCCGCGGATTCCCGTGCTGGTGCCGGCGGCCTACCTGGTGCGCGACTTTCCCGGGGCAGGGCTGGCGCTCGCCCTGGTCCTGGCCGGCCTGATCCAGCGGCGCCTCGGCGCCCGGCGGCAACAGGCGGTCGAAGGGCGTGAGCGGCGCCAGCGCGCCGGGGCCTTTCAGCCGGGCGATCCGGTCGGCCCCTACGTGCTGGGCGAGCTGCTGGGGCAGGGCGCCTCGGGCCAGGTCTTCGCCTGCGGGGCGGACAAGGCGATCAAGCTCTACTTCCAGCGCGGCTCCACGCCCGAGGTGCAGGCGCTGCGCAAGCTGCGTCACCCCCACCTGCTGCATCTCTACGACTGGGGCGAGCACGAGGGCACCGAGTACGTGGTGATGGAGCGCGTGCACGGGCTGCCGCTCGAGGGCGCGGATGTGCGCCGCATGGGCCGCGAGCTCTTGGCGGCGGTCAGCGAGCTGCACCGCGTGGGGCTGGTGCACCGGGACGTGAAGCCGGCCAACCTGATGCGGACCGAGCGCGGCGTCATCTTGATGGACTTCTCGCTGGCCAGCGCCGAGCCGCGCGCCGAGCGCGTGGGGACGCCGGGCTTCATGGCGCCCGAGCAGATCCGGGGGGAAAAGGCGGATGCGCGCAGCGACCTCTACGCCGTGGGCGCCACCCTGGCCGCGCTGCTGGGGCAGCCCGCCTTCCCGGCGCCCACGCCTCTGGCGGTGATGGACCGGCAGCTCCGCGGCGACCGGGCGCCGGTGCCCGACCTGGACGAGCTGATCGGAGCTCTGCTCGAGGTCGAGCCCTCCCGGCGCCCCACGGCCGAGCAGGCGGCCGCGCGGCTCGGGCAGAACTCCTCGGGATGAGCGAGGAGAAGCGCCGCGAGCCGCGCCTGAACAAGGTGCTGGGGGCCGAGATCGAAGGCTCCAGGCTGCGCCTGTTCGTGATCAACCTCAGCCGCACCGGGCTGCGCGCCACCTGCGAGAAGCCGGTGGGCGACGGCGAGGAGATCGAGCTCAGCCTCACCCTCACGCCGGGGCAGGAGCCGGTGCGCGCCCGGGCCCGCCTGGCCTGGCGCAACGAGCTCAAAGCCAGTGGCACGTTCGACCACGGCTTCGAGCTGCTGGACCTGGACGAAGAGCAGGGGACCCGCCTGGAGGCATTCCTGAAGGCCGAGCTCGAGAAGCAGCGCCAGAGCGCGCCGGTCGATCTCAAGAGCCCCTGGAGCTTCGGGCGGGTCGAGCCGACCTACTACTGAAGCGCGTAGTCGCGGTAGATCTCGTAGTAGGCCTGCACCACCGCCCGTTCGTTGCCGAGCACTCCCAGCTGCTGCATCGAGTCCAGGCTGCCCATGGGCGGGCCCGGCGTCACGCCGCGCGCCTGCATCTGGGCCGCGAAGTCGGCCGGGGCCAGGGGGACTTGCCCGGGCTGGAGCGCGTGAAAGCACGTCAGCGCGGTCAGGAGGTTGGGGTCGTAGCCCGTGGCCAGCTGGACGGCCTCGGGATAGTAGCGGTCGTAGCAGCTGCGCACGTCGAGCTGCGCGCCGGGGATGGTGAGCTGCTGGCCCACTCCGATCACGTTGGGGTCGCTGATCCCGTTGGCCGCAGCCAGCTGCTCCACGGACACGCCGTAGCGCCGGGCGATGCCGAACAGCGTATCTCCGGGCTGCACGACGTAGCCTCCGGCGGCCTGCGAAACAACGCTGACGACCGGCGGGGGAGTTGGAGGCGGGGTCGTCGAGACGCCGGGATTGTGGGTGGCGATGATGACCCCGACGCAGGCAGCCACCAGCACGCCGGCCACGGCGGCCGCGATCTTGGGCTGCTTGCGAGCCAGACGGCCGAGCAGGCGGGCGCCGGCCACGGCTCCGCGACCGGCCAGCTTCAGGCCGCGGCCGGCCAGGCGCAGGCCGCCCAGGGCCAGGCGGCCGGC
>JBDHVW010000262.1:0-3212 GCA_039809865.1 Vulcanimicrobiota bacterium | reverse complement strand
TGAGGAAGAAGCGAAACGGCCGCTGCTCGTAGGTGGCCGACGTCAGCAGAACCGGCGCCACGAAGCAGGCCCAGGCCACCAGCGCGGCCGGCAGGGGCGCGTCGAATTGCATGAGCGCGTATGCCATCGCGACCGAGGCGTAGAGGTCACCCAGCAGCGCCCTGGGCAGATTGGCGTTGAACCGCTCTTTGTCCACGCCGGCGATGGCCATCCAGGGCCTCATGAAAAGCGCCGGGGAATACCAGAGGCCCCCGATCACGAAGTTGACGAAAACGGCGACGGCGATTGTAATCCAGTTCATCCGGGCGAGTTGGACCTCGGGGGGGAAAGCCCTGCGGTTGTCGGCGAACATAACGCTGTGGAGAGTATCAGGCAGTTGGGGAAGTCGGCCGCCGGGGCCGTCCTCAAGCGGAAAGGCCGGCACGATCCGCAGACTCTCCCGAACGATGGGCTGTCCGTCTCGGCTCCCCTCGAGAGCGTGCGCAAACCCGATTTCGCGGCCGAGCCGATCTTGGTCGAGCCGCGCACCCGTCGCGATTGCAGCCCTCATCTGACGGCCTTGCTGGATTACCTGATTCGCTCCGTTCCGCTGAACGCCATGCATCTCCAGGCGCTGTCCGACGAGAAACCCGACGAAGCAACGCTACGGGCCGTCACGTTCGCCGCGCGCAAGCTGTCCCGGGCGCACGACCCGCTGGCCTCCGAGGCTTTGAAATTGCTGGAGAGCTGGCTCGACAGCGGAAAGCTCCGAATCGACGGTCCGCCCGGCGCGGCGCCGACCGGCGACGAGCATACCTGGCCGGGCCAGTTCACCGGCCTGAAAACCGCCGACCTCGGCTCGCTCTTCCCGAGGCCAGCCACGGCTACTCTCGCGACCAAGGCCGGGCGCATCGAGGTCCGGGATGGCCGGTGGGTGGACCACCGCTCGAGTGCGGGCGGCACCGGCAAGCTCGACCTCCTGCGCAACGCCCGCAGCGACGCCGAGCTGCGCGTTCTGACGAAATCGCTCGCGAGCGGTGAGCGATTCGACCCGGGCCTGCTGCTGGAAGCCCCGCGACGCGTGAGCCGGTTCGACCACCTCCGGGCCGAAACCGCGTTCCAATACTTTGGGGCCATTTTTCCGCAGATTCCGAAGGAGCTCCACGACGACTTCTACCAGCAGCTGGCCCGCCACGCGAGCGGAGATCCGGCCGGGCGCAAGCTGCTGGAGGAGCAACCGGAGATTGCCGCCCGATTGACGCGGCCATTCTTGATGCGCGAGGAGCCCTTCGAGCCGGCGGATTTTAGCCTGGTGAAGCAGCTCTGCCGGCGGCCGCTGCCGGAGGATCGCGAGTTCCTGGCCCACGTGGGCGCCCCGCTGGCGGGCAAGCTCGAGCCCGATCCGGGCAATCCCCGCTCGGATGCAATCGCGGTCGCCTGTCACGTGCTGCACGCCTCGGGGAAAGCCGACCTGCTGCGGCTGCCCGACCTGGAGCGCCCGGGCGCCAGCCTCGGCCTGTCGGAAGGCCTCTGGCAGCGCTCGCTGGGCCTCGACCCGGACTACCTCACGCGCGACGCGGGCGACCTGGCCCGGTTGCTGGCGCCGCACGTTCCCGCGGTGGTCGAGAAGCTGAAGGATCATCCGGCGCCCCTGACCACCCCCGAGGGTCGTCTGGCGCTGGCTGTGGGCTATACGCTGGAGCTGCCCGAGACCTTGGGGTTGGTGACGAAACCGGTGCCCCCCGAGTTGGAGGAGCTGGCCAACGGCGTGCGCCTGAGCGAGGCGCGGCGCCTGACGAAGCTGATCGGGGAGCCCGGACAGGATGCCTTCGCGCTCTCCGAGCAGGCCGACCGGCTGGCCCAACCGCACTGGGATCTTTCGGTGCGCCTGGAGCCCATGCTGGCCTGGGCCCGCGCCGACCGCAGCCGCGACCACGAGGGCATCCGGCTGCTGGCGCGCGGGCTCGTGGACCCGCTGATGCGCAGCAAGGCCGCTGCCGAGCTGGTCGGGCATCCCGAGCTGGACGCCGCCGGACGCTACCTGCGCCATCAGCTCACCGTGGAGATGCTGCGCGACCCCGAGGAGATGACGGCGGCCGAGCGCGCCCAGACCTACCGGGTGGCCCGCACCGAGCTGACCGGGCTGGACGAGATTCGCCACAGCCTGGTGGCCACGAGCGAGGAGCCCGCCGTCGAGCTGAAGCGAGCGCTCGAGCAGAGCCTCGGAACCGAGTTCGCGCCGCTGCTGAAGACCTTCGACGCGGCGGCGCTCTGCGAGGCCCTCGGGCCGGTCATGCCGGGCGGCGAGCATCGCGCGCTCCTCGAGGAGCTGGGTCGCCAGGTCGGCCCCGAGAACGTGCTCGCGGTGCTTCCTGCGGCCATGGCCGCCCTGGACAAGGGCCAGGAGGCGGCTGTCCAGGCGGGTTTAGCCGCCCACGTGACGCAGGCACGGCCGGCCAGCACCGGGGTGTGCCTGACGGACGCCGGCGTGCGCATCGGCGGCACGCTCCTGAAAGCCCGCACTCGCAGCTAGGCCTGCCAAATGTCCCGAAGAGGACCGCCCTTCCCATAAACGGGATCCTCGGCGGGCAGCGGCACTTTCGCGATGTTCTCGTCCGCCCGGGGCCGTTCGCCTTCCTCGCCCTTGAGGATGTCCCAGTCGCGGCCTCCGGGGTAAGCTCCGATCACCTCGAAGTCGTCGCTGGCCGTGTGCTTCTTGTGGGCGACGCCCGCGGGGATCACGATGACGTCGCCCTTCTCGACGGCGAAGGTATGGCCGTGCACCGGACCTCCCAGGATGAGCTCGGCTCTGCCTTTCGCAACCACGAGCACCTCGTGGCTGGTGCTGTGATAGTGATGGTAGGAGTAAACGCCGTTGCGCCAGGAGTTGGACCAGTCGTGCGCCGCCAGCGCGCGCCCGTCGAAGTCGGCAACCCCTTCGTAGATCAGCACGGGGAGATGGCTGTTGGGGAACCGGCCATCGTCTGGGAAAACGTGGGTCTTCATTCCCGGTCCTTCTGGAGGGGGAGAGAGCGGCCTGCATTCCGAAGCGCGTGCGCCCTATGCGCCGATTGCTCGCTTTCTTGCTGTTGCTCACCGTGCCCGCCCTCTGTCAGGAGCTGGTGGGCGAGGGGATGGTCCGTTACGTCACTCCAGGGTTGGATCTGCCGCCTTCCCTGGCCCTGGTGAGCCGTCCGCCCACGAAGGGCCGGGCTGAGGCCCGCTATGTGCCC
>JBDHVW010000261.1:0-3220 GCA_039809865.1 Vulcanimicrobiota bacterium | reverse complement strand
GTTGGTGGTGTTGGTGATGTCCCGCCAGCCGAGCAGCCAGCCGCGGTCGGTGCGGCCGGAGAGGCGGGCGTCGACCTCGGCGCGGGGCACCCAGTAGCGGGGCAACACCACGAAGTCGGGGTCGGCGTGCTGCTCGGGGGTGGACTCGGGCAGCTTGCTCATGCGCGCCTGGGCCTCGGTCTGGCCCTTGTAGGTCCCGAACCGGTGGTCGAAGTGGTGCAGCATCTTGGCCTCGTAGAGCGGAAGCAGCACCTCCTCGCCCCGCTCGAATCGGTTGCCCACCGCCCGGTAGCCAGCCGCGAGGAGCGCCGGGCCCTCGCGGAACAGTCCGGAGTCGTTGGCCATATGAAGCATGGCCAGGAACCGCAGATTCCAGGGGTTGGCCTCCGGCGGCCCCTCGCGCCAGAGCACCGGCACGCGGCGGTAGATGGCCAGGTTGAGGTCGGCGTCCCGGCGGCTGCGGAAGATCGGGCAGGTGCGGGTGTTGGGATTGAGGCGCTCCAGGTCCTCCAGGCTCAGGCTAAAATGGCGACCCGGGTCCTCCAGGTGCTCGGCGCGCCGCGCGTACCAGACGAAGTCGGCGCTGGGCACGGGCCGCTCCGAGCCGCTCAGCGTGAGCAGGCAGAACTTGAACGCATGATGGACCGCCGGGAAGATCCGATCTTCATTCTCGAAGCCAAACAGCGACGCCAGGTTGCGCCCTTCGGCCAGAGCGCTGAAGAAGTGCTTGGTCGTGTCGTCCGTTGCGATGCCCGTCGGCAAGATGCACCCAACGCGACCACTTCCCCCCATCAACATCCGGTTGGTCTCCGCGAAGACCGCGTAGGTATTGATATCCCCCCGCCCGCACAGCGGATACCGCCCCGAGTTGTGCAGAAAGTGCGACTCACCCTCCGAGCGCCGCAGGTCCGCCTGGAAGGCCTCGAACAGCTCCGGGTCCGACTCCGCCAGGGCTTTGATCCGCCTGCCCCGCTCGGCCGCCGTCCTGGCCTCGGCCACCTCGCGCGAGCGCGAAGCGAACCACTCCTTCTCGGCAATCTTCAGCCGCTCCCAGGGCGGGTTCCCCAGCACCACACCGAACCCGCCCTCCGCGAACACCGTCGGAAACGCCAGGTGCCAGTGGAAGAACCGATACTCGCCGGCCCTCCGCTCCACCAGCTCGCGCACGCCGGGCTCTACAGCCTGCCCCGAGGACAAAGCCACCACCGCCTCCTGGGTCACCACGGGCGAACCCGGAGAACGAGCCACCACGAAAGCCGCGCACCAGGCGTCGCAGGCCAGCTTCTCGCGCACGCGCGCAGGGTCGGCCTGCCACCGCAGGAACAGCTCCTCCTTGCGGTGGATGCCGTCGATCCGGTCGTCCGCCACCGCCTCGAGCGCCCGCACGTCTCCGGCCGAGCCGCCTTCAGCCGCCTCCCCGAACAAGCGCCCCTGCACGTAGCCCTTGCGCTCCTGGGCGTTGCGCTTTTTCAGGGCCGAGACGTGCTTCTTGTCGTCCCCCAACAACGCCACGAAGGCGTCGTCCGGCACACCCGCGCGGAGCAGCTCCGGCGTGGCGCCCAGCAGGCTGTTGCCGCACAAAATCCGGTTCTCCAGAAAGGACAAAGGCCGGGTGGGCTCCAGGCACTCGATCCAGAGGTTCACCTTGCACAGCTCCACCGCCATGGGGTTGATGTCCACCCCGTAGATGCAGTGCCCGATCACGTCGCGCAGAGCCCGACGCATCGTCTCCGGAGCCGGCTCGGTGTCGCCCGAGCGGGCCGAGGCCAGGTGATGCGCCAGCCGGTGGGCGGCGGCGATCAGGAAGTGGCCCGAGCCGCAGGCCGGGTCGACCACGGTCAGCGAGAGCAGCGCCTGCGAGAGGTGCTCCGCCAGCGCCTCTCCGGACAGGCCTCGCCCGGACTTGCGGGCCTCCGCCAGGCGCTCCTTGACCACCGGCTCCAGGGCCGAGTCCAGCAGCGTCTGCACCAGCTCGGGGGGCGTGTAGTACGAGCCCGTCGATTTGCGCTCGTTTCCCGCCAGGCTCACGAGCTTGAAAGAACCGGCCGATTGCGAAAGCTCTGGCGACAGCTCGAGCAGCGACTCGTAGACGCTGCCCAGCTCCTCGGTGCCCATGTTCTTGTAGTCCACCGGGCGGGGCACGTTCTTCTCGAACGTAAAAGAGAGCTTGCGCACGGCCTCCAGCAGGTCCTGATTGGCCAGCTGGGCGGCGCCGAGCTCGGGGAGCGACTGCTCGGACCACAGGAAGCCGCCCAGCGGGTAGAGCGCCAGGCCCGGGCAGCCCTGGTCCGAGCCCAGGTGACGCATGATGACCAGCAGCGCCTGCCAGAGGTCGGCGTGGCGCGTGCCCCGCCGGCGCGAGGCCAGCCAGCGCAGGTGGGCGGTGGAGTAGTAGTCGAGGTAGCGCTCCTTGAGCTCCGCCGGGGCGGCCGGGTCGAGCAACAGGCCGCGGTCCTCGGCCACGAACAGGAACAAGAGGCGATAGACCAGGCGCAGCACCTGGCGGTAGTAATCCTGGCGGTCGAGCTGGCCGGTCTCGAGGGCGCGCCGCAAAGCAGTGTTGGCGGGGTGCTGCAGGAAGCCGCGGCCCAGCATCTCGATGGCCCCCTCCACGCCCCGGCGCAGGTCGTCCAGGGCCCGCGTGCCGTCCTTGGCGGCCTGGCGCGACCATTGCTCCAGCCAGCACTCCTCGGGACGCTCGGCCTCGAGGCGCGACTCGTGGCAGACCAGCCACAAGAGCTTGAAGTCCGAGTAAGCCTCGGACTCCATCATGGCGGCCAGGTCGAACTCGAGGAAGGCCTGGCGCGTCAGGCTGAGGTTGTCGCGCAGCACGCGGAGGGTGCGGCCGTTGGTCACCAGGGCCCAGAGATGGTCGTCCGAGCGGTTGAGGAACTCCTGCACCAGGCTGTGCGGGCTGCTCGAGGCAGCGCCCGCCACGCCGCGGGCGCGGCGGTCGAGCGAGAGGCCGGCGCCCAGCAGATGGATGGGCACGCGGTCCTGGAACATATGCGAGATGGGGTAGCTCTTGCCCTCGATGGAGAGCTCGCGGGCCGGGGTGAGGCGACCGAAGGCGAGCTCCTGGAACAGGATGTTGAGCCAGCGGTCGCGGGTCAGGCCGGTGCCGGGGTCGTCCTCGCTCAGGCGCTCGAGGTCAGGCTTGAAGGAGGTCCAGGCGCCTCGCAGGCGGTTCCAGGCGCGCGTCACGGCCTCGTTGAGACGC
>JBDHVW010000260.1:0-3221 GCA_039809865.1 Vulcanimicrobiota bacterium | reverse complement strand
GCACGATCAGCCGGGAGGTGGTCTGGAACGAGGGCCGTGCGGACGGCGCCACCGGTGGCGGCATCAGCGACGTGTTTCCCAAACCCGCCTGGCAGGCCAAGGCCAAGGTGCCCCCGTCGACCAACCCGGGGCGGCATATCGGCCGCGGTGTCCCCGATGTCGCCGGCGACGCCGATCCGCTCACCGGCTACAAAGTGCGGGTCGACGGCCAGGACGGCGTGATCGGCGGCACCAGCGCCGTGGCACCCCTCTGGGCGGGGCTCGTGGCGCTGCTGAACGAGAAGTTGGGCACGCCGGTGGGCTATCTCAATCCGGTGCTCTACGGCCTGCCAGCCGGAGCGTTCCGCGACATCACCCAAGGCGACAACGACATCACCGGCGGCCACGGCGCCTACAAGGCGGCCACTGGCTGGGATGCCTGCACGGGTCTCGGCAGCCCCGACGGCGCCAACCTGCTGCAAGCGCTACAGGCGGCGCGAGGTGGCAAGGAGCTGGTGGCCTAGCCCCAGCTCCGCGTCCGGTTGGCGCGCAGGCGATGCGGACCGCGGGAGGCCGCATCGCCTGCAACCCGCCCCGGAGCCTACTTATCGTACCAGAACGTGTCCGGGAGGTAGATGCCGAACTGGCCGTGCGGCTCCCAGTTGAAGATGGCCTGCTCGGGCATGTTCTTCATCGACTTGCGCATGGCGATGGGTTGCAGCACGCCGGAAACCAAGCCGACCGTGTAGCACTGGCTGGCGTAGAGCTTCAACATCTCATGCCAGATCTCGGTCTCACGTTCCTCGCTGGCCGTCGTCCACTCGTTGTAGAGTTCCATCAGCCGCTTGGCTTCGGGCAGGTCCGGCGGCTCGCCGGCCTCGCCCTTGGTCTCGTAGTACTGGCCCCAGGCCGGCCATTGCAGCTGGTCGCCCTGGGCGGTCGGGGCGAAATCCTTGGGCGGCAGGCTGGCGGCAGGAACACCGTTGTCGATGCCGAAGAACATCGACATCAGGGCATCGCCCGAATAGACGCGCGTGCGCATGATCTGGCGATCGGAGGCCTTGGGCGAGATCTTGAAGCCGATCTCGGCCCACTGGTCGGCCACGATCTCCAGCACGTCGGACTGCTCGTTGTCCTCGCCCGAGGTCTCGACCACGAGCTCCATGCGTCGCCCGTCCGGCAGCAGGCGAATGCCGTCCGGCCCGCGCTTGTCGAGCCCGAGCTCGTCGAGCAGGGCGTTGGCGGCGTTGGGATCGAACGTCGAGCACTCGTTGGCTAGATCGTCCGTCCACAATGGGCTTTCGGGAAGGATGGTGTTGTTCGAGGGGACCGCCAGCCCGGCATAGAGATATTGGCTGAGCGCGTCGCGATCAAGGCCCATGGCCAGCGCCTTACGGAAGCGCAAGTCACGGAACAGCCCGCGCCAGACACCGTCCGTGGCATTGAGGTTGGGGTAGAGGGCCAGATGTGCCGACCGCGCCTCGGGCCACAGCAGGGTCGTCAGGCCGTTGCGCTGCTCGCTCTCCTTGAGAAACGTGTAGTCCTTGAAGACCAGACGGCGGGCCTGCAGGTCGACCTCGCCGGCGCCGGTCTTGATCGGGATCAGCTTGCCGTCGACGATCTCGAGGATCATCCGATCGATGTAGGGCAGCTGCTGGCCCTTGGCGTCGACCCGGTGGAAATAGGGGTTGCGCTCGGCGACGAACCGCTGCGCCGGCGGCTTGGTGACGAGCCGCCACGGCTGCAGCGTCGGCATGTCCGGGTCGTCGAAATCGTTGAGCCGGTCCTTGCGCAGGAAGAGCTGCGCCCAGTCGCGGGCGCCGTTCTCCTTCATCAGCTTCTCGAGCGTCGCCGGGTCGGCATATTTCTGGTGGAACTGCTTCAGATAATGGGCCGGCCGGTAGATGAAGAGCTGGTTGGCCGCGGCCAGGGCCGGGATGAAGAACCGGTTGGGCTTGCTCCAAGTGTAGCGCACCGTGAGGTCATCGATCACCTCGACCTTCGGCAACTCGCCGTCGGCGATCATCTGGATGTCGGGGCCACTGAAGGAGAGGTCGGGGTTGGTCGCCACGTCCTCCCAGTAGAAGCGGAAATCCTCCGCGGTGAACGGCTCGCCGTCCGACCATTTGTGGCCCTTGCGCAGGTGCAGCGTGAAGACCCGGCCGTCCTCGACCTCGTAACCGGCCAGAATATCGGGCGTGAGCTTGAGGTCGCGATCGAACGAGATCAGGTGGGCGTAGCCATAGATGTTGAAGAATCGGGTTTCCCGCTCGCGCCCGATCAGCATGCGCATGTCGCCACCGGGCTTGCCGATCTCGATACCCTCGATCACCCGGGGCTCATCGGGCGGCCCGGCCAGCGCCGCCAGCGGCTCGGTATCCAGCCACGCGACCGCCGCCATCGCCGAAACCAAGAGCATCGGCCTGTTCATCGGACTGCCCCCTGCTGCGCCCTTGCACCAAGTGGATTGCATGCCCGGATGATGGCGTCAAACCCGCGCTGATGCGCAGGCCAGCGAATGATCCGGTACAGACTCACTCAGAAAGTGAACGTCTTGTGGGATTCCACACAGAGGCCGGTGCGGAGCCAAGGCATAACGACCTCGCTGAGGGCTGAGCACTTGGACCTGTGAGAGCGAGACCATCGCCTCACAGGTCTTTTCTTTGTCCGCTCGCTGAGCGGGGCTGTCCGCTACAGGCCGGTGACAGTGATATCCAAGGCGCGGAGCCCCCCCGGCCAAGTGGTGGCGAAGTCGCGGAACTTGGCATTGCCGGGTGCGAAATGCACGGGAAAGCCGCATAGGGCCACAAGCAGCGCGTGGTCGGGATCGCCGGTGCGGATCGGCAGTGTCTGCACGCGCGCCCTGGCCCAGCCGACGAGCGCCGCCAGCCACGCCTGCTGCAGGACGGGGCTCTTGAGCCAACGCCAGATTCCGAGCACGCGGGCCAGACCTTGCGCGAGCCGGTGCCCCACACCCATGTCGACGCCCGCCCACCAGAGGATCGGATCGGACAGGCAGCGGGAAAGATCGTGGCCTGCCGCAGGTGCGATGCCCAACATCTGCGGCTCGATCAGCGCGCGCGCGGCCAGCTCGCGCAGGGGTGCCGCCAACCCCAGCAGCAGCGGCGGCAGCAGGCGGACCTTGGCTGGACCCAGCAGCGACGCGGCGTAGTGGCGGCTGACCGCATCGCCGAGCCACAGCTCGATGTCGGGATGGGCGGCCATCGTGCCGAGGAGGCGCC
>JBDHVW010000259.1:0-3243 GCA_039809865.1 Vulcanimicrobiota bacterium | reverse complement strand
TGACCGGCTCCCCGGTGCTGATCTACCGCTACCTGGGCGAGCTCACCAGGGCCTACTCGGTCAGCTGGCGCAACGCGCTGGCCGTCATCTGCCTTATCCTGCTGGTGCACTTCCGCTCGGTCAAGCTGGCCGCGCTGGCGCTCTTTCCCAAGCTGCTGGGCGTGCTCTGGATGCTGGGCCTGATGGGCGCAGCGGGGGTGCTCTTCAACCCCGCCAACTTCATGGCTCTGCAGCTCACGCTGGGCATCGGGCTGGTCTTCGGCGTGCACGTCATCCACAACGCCCGCGGGCTGCTCTTCGAGCACAGCACCGGGCCCGCGGTCGTGCTGAGCGCCTTCTGCACCGTAGCCGGGTACGGCACGCTGATGCTGGCCAGCCATCGCGGCATCGCGAGCCTGGGCTTCGTCATGGCGGTGGGGGTGCTGGCCAACCTGATCGCCGCCGTGGTCGTCCTGCCGGCTTTCATGCGATCTCTGCGAATGTGATCCAGCTCCTATTCCGAGCCATCGCGCCGGGGGTAGAATGGCCCGGGGGCCTTTACTCGCACCAGCAACACGGAGGACAGAGCCGTGGTCAAAGGATGGTCTCTCGGCCAAAAAATCGGAGCCGGCTTCGCGCTGGCCTTACTCAGCCTGCTGTGGGTCGGATTGACCGCCTTCGATCGATTCGAGACCCTGATCGGCGATAACGCGGCCATCGCGCACTCCTACAAGGTGCTCGGCTCGCTCAGCCAGGTCCAGTTCGACGTCAATCAAGCCGAAGGGGCGGTGCAGGGCTACGCGGCCACGGGTCGCGAGCACTTCTTGAGCGCCTACGCGGTGCACAAGACTTCGCTGGAAAACGACCGCAAGGAGCTGCGCCGCCTGCTCAAGGACAACCCGGACCAGCTCGGCCGGGTGACCGCCCTGGAAACGATGATCAACCAGCGGATGACCATGCTGGCCGACGCCATCAAAGCCCGCCAGAAAGGCCAGGGCTCGCGCTCGGTGCGCCTGGCCGGACCGGATGTCAGCCGCGAGCTGACGCTGCGGACCGACCGCCTGGTGGGCGAGATCCAGAGCGAGGAGCGCGCCCTGCTGCGCGGTCGCGAGGAAGGCGCCGCGGCGGCCGCCCGCAACACCCAGCTGACCATCATGACGGTGCTTTGCCTGGCGCTGACGCTGGTGGCCATCCTGGGCGGACTCATCGTGCGCGGCCTGCTGGTCGCGGTGCGTCCCCTGGTGGAGGGCGCCCGCTCGGTGGGCTCGGGTGACCTCTCCTACCGCGTCCCCGTGCGCGACGACGACGAGATCGGACAGCTCGCCAAAGCCTTCAACGACATGGCCGACCAGCTCCAGCGCGAGCGCCACACCACGCAAGAAGAGCTGGTGACCAGCCACGACCGTCTCGAGGAGCTGGTGGACAACCTCCAGCTGCGCCACCAGCAGGGCGACCTGCTGCGCCGGATGCTCGAGCTGCTCGAGTCTTCGGTGGACCGTACCGAGGCGTTCCGCACCGCCAGCCCGTTCTTCGTGCGCCTCTTCCCCAACTCGGCCGGGGCGGTGATGGCCATCAACGCCTCCAAGAGCCAGGTGGACACGGTGGCCTGGTGGGGTCAGGAGAAAGCTCCCGACGTGTTCACGCCGGGTGCCTGCTGGTCGCTGCGGCGCGGCACCCTGCACCTGGCCCGCGAGGGCGACCCGGAGCCGTTCTGCGCCCACGTCGAGGAAGATTGCGAGTGCTCCCTGTGCGTTCCGATGGTGGCGCAGGGCGAGGCTCTGGGCGTGCTGCACCTTCGTCCTCACGAGGGCCACGCGCTCTCACAGGAGACGCTGGAGCTGGCCCAGAGCGTGGCCGAGCAGCTCTCGCTGGCGATGGCCAACCTGTCGCTGCGCGACACGCTGCGCCAGCAGTCCATCCGCGACCCGCTGACGGGCCTCTTCAACCGCCGCTTCATGGAGGAGTCGCTCGAGCGCGAGATCTTCCGGGCCCGCCGCAAACGCGAGCCGGTGAGCGTCATCATGCTCGACGTCGACCACTTCAAGCGCTTCAACGACCAGTATGGTCACGACGCGGGCGACGTGGTCATCCAGGCGGTGGGTCGCCACCTGCGCGAGGCCGTGCGGGCCGAGGACGTGGTCTGCCGCTACGGCGGCGAGGAGTTCGTGCTCATCATGCCGGGCAGCACTCTTTCGCACGCTTCGCAGAGAGCCGAGTCTTTACGCACGGGCGTCAACCAGCTGGCTCTATCGCTGGGCACTACCCAGCTTCCGCGCGTGACCGTCTCGATCGGCGTGGCCTCCTACCCGATGAACGGCCAGACCACCGCCACCCTGATCAAGTCGGCCGACCAGGCGCTCTACCAGGCCAAACGCAACGGCCGCGACCGCATCGTGGTGGCCGCGATGCCCGAGCTCAAGGTGGGGACTGTCGCCAACTAGTCCCAAAACGACCGCACGTGTGCGTAGCCCAGGATCTTCTGATCGCGGGTGATCAGGGGTGCATTGAGCACACGGGCGGTCGCTACGATCTGCCGGTCGGCGGGATCGTCGTGAAAGGGGTCAGGTAGGCGGTAAGCTTCGAGGGCCACTGCGGGCGTGAGCGGCACGAGCTCGATGCTGGAACGACCGAGTGCCCGGTCGAACCAGGCTTCCGGATCGGTTTGAAAAACGATTCTCCCTTTGTGGCTCAGAAGGGCCAGTTCCCAGGTGGAGATCGCGGCCACTCGTAAAGAGCCGCGCGGAGCGCCTTCGATCGCTTCGGCTGCACGCTTGCTCAGGCGCTCGGGCTCGTTGAGGGCCCACCACCAGACGTGCGTGTCAAGGACCAGCATCAAGGTCCCAAAGGCCCTCGATCGGCTCGACGATCTCTCCGACCGTCTTGCCAAGCCCGGACAGGCTCCCGAGAATCGATTCGGGTGGACCGTCTCCAAAGGGCGACAGCCTGGCCACCGGCTTGCCCCGCTTGGTGATCACGATGGTCTCTTTATGGTCTCGAACGCGGTCGAGAAGCTCCAAACAGTGGGCTTTGAACTCGGTCGCACTGATTTCCATGCCTGGATCCTAAGTCCGAACTGGTCATCCGTCAAGTGACCACTTCAGGTCGCGTTCAGCAGAGCGATGTCTTCAGCGCTCAGCTCCAATTCGGTCGCCTTCAGGATGTCCTCGAGCTGGGCCACGCTGGTGGCGCTGGCGATGGGAGCGGTGACGCCCGGCCGGGCCATCAGCCAGGCCAGCGAGATCTGGGCCAGGGTGGCTCCGGTCC
>JBDHVW010000258.1:0-3276 GCA_039809865.1 Vulcanimicrobiota bacterium | reverse complement strand
CTTGCCCAGCTTGTATGCCGAACCAGGGCCGGGCCCCACCAGGTCGCAGGTCGCATTCCGCCTTTGTAGTGCACGAAGTAGAACTTGCACTACACTCCCTGCAACGGCACCTCAGCTCGCGCCTCGCCCCGCTTCAGGAGAAACTTTCCACGAGCAGCGCGCCGTGCCCCAAAGTGACAGTGCTCCATGCATGTCCCCGAATTCGGCACTGAGCGCCTCTCTCGCGGCCGAGAACACCCTCCGAGAACATTTTCCGCTCAATCACCGCTCGAGCCGCTAGAAACCAACTTTAAATGCGTCGCCGAAACGGCTCCGCAAAGCCATTTTTGACCTGTCGCGTTTTTGACTTTCCACGCCCGCACCGGCTAAAATGGAATCGTGCTCAACTATCTCCTCCAGGAGAATCCCACCTGCGACGAGGGCGCCCTCGAGGTGCCCATGAACGACTGGATGCACGCCATCGACCGCTCCGAGGCCGCCCTCTTCCTCGACGGTCAGATGCGCCTCCTCGCCCGCGCCCACGCGCGCCTCAGCCTGCGCCTGGGCGAGGCTCTGCAGCCCATGCTCAAGCGCTCCGGCTACTCCGCCCTCGGTTACGCGAAGTCCGCCGACTACTGCCGTGAAGAGCTCGGCGCCAGCCAGAGCACCGCCGAGCGGATGGTCCGCCTGCACAAAGGCCTGCAAGACTTCCCCCTCGTGAACGAAGCCTTCCTGAAAGGCGATCTGAGCGAGTGCCAGGCGCTGCTCTTGCTCTCCCGCCTCCCCAAGCTCGGCGACGAGGCGGGCTGGGTCGAGAAAGCCCGCGCTCTCACCGTGCGCGCCCTCGAGGAGGAACTCGGCGCCGAAGCGACCGAGCCGAGGCCTCGCCCCGCGGGCGAGCGTCACTACCGCTTCACTCCGGGAACCATGCTCGACTGGCACATGGGTCGCGAGCTGGCCGGGCGCCTTCACGGCAGCGACCTGAACGACGCCCAGTTCCTCGAGTTCCTGGCGGCCGAGTTCCTGGCCGGCCCTCATCCCCGGCCCACCGACGAGCCTGTCCCGGCAGAGGTTCGCGCACCACGAGAACCACGCACGCGAGAGCTGTGGAAGGTGCTCGAAGTGGAGTATGGCCGTTGGGACTACTTCGACTGGCAGGCTATCGCTGTTCAGCTTTCCCCCGAGCTGCAGCAGCCCTTGCCCGAGTTGCCGCACGAGCGGCAGTCCGCCATCAACGACCTGTTCCTCTGCCGCAGGCGGCTCCATCTGCACCTGGGGCGGATGCTCTTCACCTTCAGTCGCCTCAGCCTCTGGCGCGACTCCGGCTTCGCCAGCCTCGGTCACTACGCCCAGGAGCGCCTCGGCCTCTCGACCACCACCGTCCACCGGCTGATCACGCGCGAGCGACTCTTCCTGGAAAACCCTGACGTCCACGAGGCCGTGCGCGACGGCCAGCTCACCGTCTCCCAGGCCGATGCCCTCGCACCGGTCCTGAAGGAAGTTCCCGACTCGTGCACGCCCGCCTGGATCGCGTTCGCGAAGGGCACCACCACGCGCAACCTCGCCTCCGTCGTGAAGGCCACCTGCGAGCTGGCCGAGGTCGACCGCGAGACCTTCCTGATGTCGAACTACCTGCCGCCCTCGTGCGACGAGCGGCCCTGGCAGATCCGCGGCCGGGCGCGGCGCTCGGATGAGCCCGTCGACCTCCCCGCGCTGCTCGGCCCCATCGGGGTGGTCGTCGGTTGGGCCGCCACCTGGATTCCAACGTTGACGCTTCAGGCGAAAGCCACCCTCTCGCTGGTGGTCCGGGTGCCCGAAGAGATCCTGCCCGTGCTCGAGGAGGCGGAGCGGGTCGCCGGGGCCCGCACGCCAACCGAGGCGGTCCAGATGTTCCTCGACGGCTTCATTTCGACGTGGAGCAAAGCCGATCTGCAGACGCGCGCCCAGACCCGGCGCCTGTTCGAGGCAGCGGACTACCGCTGCCAGGTCCCGGCCTGCACGGCTCGCGTCTGCCTGGAAGCGCACCACCTCCACTTCCGCTCGCAAGGGGGCGGCAACGAGGATGCCAACCTGGCCGTCGCCTGCAAGAGCCACCACCATCACGGCATCCACGCCGGCACGATCCGCGCCACGCGCACGCTCGACGGGGCCATCCTTTGGGAGATGGGCATCTTTGGCGCCCGGGTCCACCGGGTGTTTCGGAACGAAACGCTCGTGAGTCGGGCTGGCTGAGCCCACGACGGGCGAACGCCAAAGGCGCCCCCGCCGCGAGGCATGGATCTTCCTGGCCAGCTTTCGACGTCCGAAGCGATCGCCAACCCTTTGAAGGCGGCCGAGAACCTGCCCCGTCTGTCAGCAGAAGCGGCTTGCTCCAAAGCTGCGCGCCCGGCGCACGCGGCGGCTCAGATGTGCATTGCATCCGCAACGAGTCAGGCGGCCAGAGGTGCTGGCGAGCGCGCGTGAATCTGGCGCCGTGGGCTCCAGAAAGACCTGAATGGTGCAACGTCCTTCGTGAAGAATAGGATTCCGATGAGCCTCGCGATTCGGGAAGGTGCTCCCTGGCCTGGTTGATGCGAGCCCGGCAGTTGACCGGCCTACTGAAACCACAGGGACCGCATTCTCCCCGTGGCTGGCCAGACCGTGGACCTCGGAACGTTTTACCTCGAGTCCGCCCGGTAGAGCTTCTATCACCCGAGGGTAAACCAGAACGTCGTGCCGCGCTCGGGCTCGCTATCCACCCAGATGCGTCCGCCGTGTCGCCCCACGATGCGCTTCACGGTGGAGAGGCCCACTCCGTGACCGGGGAAATCCTCCTGGGTGTGCAGGCGCTGGAAGGGCTCGAACAGCCTGGCGGCCCGCGCGGTATCGAAGCCGGCCCCGTTGTCGCGCACGAAATAGGCGCCGTCGAGAAAGCCGACCTGAATCTCGGCACAGCTCTTCTTGGCCGTGAACTTGAAGGCGTTGGAAAGCAGGTTCTCCAGTACCTGGCGCAGCAAGCGCGGGTCGCCCTCCACCGGCAACGAGGAAGGGATCTCCCAACTCACCGGACGGCTCGGCTCCCTCTGCTGCAGCTCCTGGGCAATCTCGCGCGCCAGACGGGCCAGGTCGGTGGGTCGGCGCTCCAGAGGCGTCAGCGTGGCCATCGAGAGAGAAAGCATGGCGTCGATCATCTCGTTCATCCGACCCGAGGAGCGCTCCACCCGCTCGAGATAGCCCCGAGCTGTCTCGTTGCACTGACCCTCCTCGATGGCCATGCGAGTAAACCCGCCGATGGATCGCAACGGCGAGCGCAGGTCA
>JBDHVW010000257.1:0-3284 GCA_039809865.1 Vulcanimicrobiota bacterium | reverse complement strand
TGATGGCCTCGATGCCCAGAGCGTCGCCCGTCACCAGCAGGCTGGAAGTGGCCGTGCCCGCTCCCACCAGGCCCTGGAAGGCCGCCGAGCCGACGTTTCCTTTGCGGGCGGCCTCGACCGCTCCCTTGCCCAGCGCCACGGTCGTCAGCGCCAGTCCCGCGCCCAGGCCGAGCTGGGTCCCGCGGCTCAGCAGGTCGGTCGCCAGGCCCAGGCTCTCGGCGCCCGCCAGCAGCCCGCCCGGCACCATCACGGCCGCGGTGCCCATCGCCACGCTGTTGCCAAAGCCCAAACCGTTACGCGCGATGTCGCGGGCCGCCATGCGCCCCACCGCCAGGCCGCCCGTCGCGAGCGCCGCGCCGCCCACCGTGCCGGCGTGATTCGTCAGCAAGCCCTGCAGCGCCGACACGTTGGCCCCGTGGCCGATCAGCTCCAGCCCGCCCAAACCGGCGCTCACGGCGCCCATCCCCTCGGCGACGGTCAGCAGGTCGTTGCCGCCTTTCTGGAAGTTGCCCACGGCCTCGGCGCCCAGCACGCCGGCGCCGCCCACCAACAGGGCGCCCGCGGCGACGGCCGCGGCCGGGCTCTGCGAAAGCTTCTCGACCGTTCCGGTCAGGGCCCGGTCCAATCCAGCGATGCCATACTGGCGACCGATCAGCTCGCCGCCGCCCAGCATTCCCCCCGCCGAGCCCAGCGAGGCGGACACGCCCAGGGCGGCGTGCCGGGCTTTGTGGTCGCCGTCAAAAGCTTTCCCAAACTCACGCGCCGCCAGCGCTCCCGCCGCGGCTCCGCCGGCCAGCACGCCCCCGCCCAGCACGGCCAGGCCGTGATTCGAGAGCACCTCGAGCGGCTTCGTGAGGGCGCGATCCAGCACCGGGATCTCGTAGGCCATCCCCACGATCTGCAGGCCGCCCAGGCCGCTGAGCGTGCCGCCCACGATCTTGGCGGCCGCCAGGCCGTTCCGCTGGCCCAGGTCGTTCACGACGGCGTCGTGGGCGGCCGCGAATCCGACCAAGGCGACCGTGGCCCCCACCGCGGGGATCACGCCATAGTGGGCAAACTTCTCGACGGCCGCCGATTGGACCGCGCCGCCCGCCAGCACGATGGATCCTCCGGCCGCCAGGGCGCCGGTCGCGAGCTTGTTCTCGCGCACGAAGCGGCCCGCGGGAGAGTTCTTGATCCGCTGGTAGGGGGTGTTCTTGAGCTCGCGCACCTGCATGACCTGGACAACTTACGCTCACGACCGGTCGGCGATGTTAACCACCTGTTAAAAAATTGGTGTCCGATCCGTTAACCAGCGCCTGCTACGATCGGGGCAGATGCTGGCTGGACGCTATCGAATCGAAGATGTGCTGGGCCGGGGTGGAATGTCCACCGTCTACCGGGCCAAAGACATGAGGCTCAACCAGACCGTCGCCCTGAAACAGCTCGATACCCAGAGTGACCCCGACATGGCCCGCGTGCTGATGCGCGAGGCGCGCCTGCTGGCCAAACTGGACCATCCCAACCTGGTGAAGATCCGTGACTGCTTCGAGCAGAGCGGCCTGGCGTATCTGGTCACCGACTACATCCAGGGCCGCGACCTCCAGACCGTGATGGACACGGCCCCCGGCCGCCTCGACCCGGAGCTGATGCTGGACTGGGCTCTGCAAATCCTGGACGCGCTCGAGTACCTCCATTCCAAACGCGTGCTCTACCGCGACCTGAAGCCCGCCAATCTGATGCTGGAGAAGTCCACCGGCAAGCTCAAGCTGATCGACTTCGGCATCGCCCGCACGGTGCTGCCCGGGCGGGGGACGACGCAGTTGTTGCGCGGTTTCGGCTCCAGCGGCTACGCCCCCATCGAGCAGTACGGAGCCGGCACCGACGCCCGCAGCGACCTCTACGCCCTGGGTGCCACGCTCTACGCGCTCTTCACGCGGTCGACGCCACCCGACGCGGTGCGCCTGGCCTCGGGCGAGCTGAAGCTCGACCCGCTGCGCCACCTCGACTCGCGCTGGCAGCTCGTGCTGGGCAAGCTGCTGCAGACCCGCAAGGAAGACCGGTTTCAGACGGCCGCCGAGGTGCGCGCGGCGCTGACCGCGCCGGTGGCCATTCCGGCGCTCCCGATTAGCTTCTGCCGCTTCCGCGATACCGCACCCGTCCCGGAGCCCCTGGTGCAGACCCCGCCCCCCAGCGTGGTTCTGAAAGGTTTTCTCACGGTGGACGTGGTCTACCGCGGCGACAGCCCCGTGGAAGCCCAGCGTATCGCCAGTCGCCTCTCGGCTCCCGGCCAGGCGGCCCGCACCGACTACTACGAAACCTTCCCGGGGGTGGTCAAGGGCTGCTGGCGCGTCATCCTCGCCCAGCGACAGCGCCAGGACTTGCTCGGCTGAGCAGGGAATCTTTTCCTCGCGTGAATCCGCTCAGCTCCGTCACTCCCCTCACCTACACCGCCCCCACGCGGAGCCTGAGCTACGCCATCCAGAAGGACGATGCCGTCGCGCTGCCGGCCGATCGAACCGACCTGAGCGCGCCGCAAGCGAAGAAGCCGACCGAGGCCCCGGCCGCGCCGGTGATCCGGCCCGCGCCCGAGCCCACGGCCCCGCCTCCGACCACGCTGCAGATGGAGGCCTCCACGCCCCAGGGAGAAGAGGAGCTCCGGTGGATCCTGGACGCGGCCAGAGACACGCAGCTGAAGGATCATCCCAGGCTGCCCGATATCACGCGGCGCTTCCCGCAGCTGCCCGAGGAGATCCGGATGCACGGCACCATTCCGCTGCTCGACGCCCTGACCGAGCCCGACGCGGCGAAGGCGGGCGCCCGCATGGACGATTTCCACGACACCCTGACCTGGGCGCGCAAGAACCGCTCCGACGCGAAGGCGCTGCTGGCCGGGGGCGGCACCTGGCAGACCCTGCAGGCGAAGGCGATCGAGGAGCGGGACGCGGTGCCCCCGCAGTCTTCTCTGGACCGGGCCCGGGCGGGTGCGGGCTTCCTCAAGTCGTATCCCATCGGGCACAACCACGAAATCGAGGGCTCCCGGCTGGTGGACCAGCTCGAGGCCGGTAACGACAATCCGGGATTGGGCACCAAGACCCTGGGCAAGGGCATCTGCTATCTGCGCGGCCGCGAGGGCACCCGGGTCTTTTACCGCATGGATGGTGACAAGCCCCAGTATCTGGCCATCTGCAACAAGAGCAACGAGAGCTCGGCCATCGACATGATTTATCGCGAGTTCGATTTCAAGTGATCACCTCGCTCTGGGTCGGAGAGCCCTCGGGCGGCAACACCGACGTGCTGGTCAA
>JBDHVW010000256.1:0-3289 GCA_039809865.1 Vulcanimicrobiota bacterium | reverse complement strand
CACCCCCTGGAACGGCCCCGTGTGGAGGCCGTGGAACGTGAAGCGGCAGATGATCTTGTCCCCATCTTGCATCAGGTCGTGGACCTCGACGCGGGCCTCGGAGAACGCCCCCAACAGCCCCTGGTAGTAGCCGCGCAGAGCCTCGCGCCCTCGCAGCGGCTCGATTCCGGCCGGTCGGTAGACCACCTCGGCAGCGTAGAGATCGGCGTATCCGTCCAGGTCGCCCGCGGCCAGACGCTCCAGCGCTCTGCGCACGGCCACGAGCGGGGCGACGATGGGCTCGGGAGCGCTCTCCTCGGCCGCCGAGACCCGGTTTCGGCCGCCCGCTTTGGCCGCATAGAGCGCCCGGTCAGCCGCCTCGAGCAGCTCGGAAGGACTGTTCTCGCTGCCCGGCAGCCGCGCGGCCACCCCCATGCTCAACGTGACGACTCCCCCCTCGTTGGACTCGTGGGCGATCCCCAGCTCGGCCACGGCGGCCTGCAGCCGCTGGGCCGCCTGGATCGCGTTGGGCACGTCACATCCGGGCAGCAGAGCCACGAACTCCTCGCCGCCCAGGCGCGCCACCAGGTCGGAAGCGCGGCCCAGCGTGCGGTCCAGGGCCTGAGCCACGGCCACCAGGCAGTCGTCGCCCGCCATGTGGCCGTAGCGGTCGTTGTAGCGCTTGAAGTAGTCCACGTCGATCATGATGAGCGCCAGCGACTGCCCCGAGCGAATGGCGCGCCGCCACTCCCGCTCGATCGCCTCGTCGAAACGCCGCCGGTTGGCGATGCCGGTCAGCCCGTCCAGCAGGGCCGTACGGGCCAGCTTGTCGGTCTTGCGCTTGAGCTCGATCTGGGTGCGCACGCGCGCCCGCACCAGCGGAGTGCTGAACGGCTTGTGGATGTAGTCCACCGCCCCGGCTGCAAAGCCCTCCGCTTCGTCCCGCTCCTCGTCGCGCGAGGTGAGAAAGATGACCGGGATGCCGCGCGTCTCGTCGCTGGCCTTGAGACGCCGGCAGACTTCGTAGCCGTCCATCTCGGGCATCACCACGTCGAGCATGATGAGGTCGGGCCCCGGCTGGGCCGCCGCCATCTCGAGCGCCTGCGCTCCGCGGGTGGCGAACAAGACCTCGCACTCGCCCTGCAGGGCGGTGCCCAAAGTGGCGATGTTCTCCACGGCGTCGTCCACGACGAGGACGATAGGCCTCGTCGGAGATGGGAGATGGGAGACGGGAGATGGGAGTGGCGTGTTCATGCAAGCTTCTTCCGAAGTTCGCGGAGGGCGTCGAGGGCGCCTTTGTAGTCGAGCAGGTCGAGACGGCCAGCCAATTTTTCGAGAGCGGCATCCTGGCCTTGCCCGCGCAGGGTTCGGCGTATGGCCTCGTAGGTATACCGAGCATCAAAGCTGTTGCGCTCCAAGAGGTCCTGCAGGGTGTCCAGGGCTGAATCCAGGCCGGCCTCCCGACTCCCTACTCCCATCTCCCTGCTCCCTACTCCCATCTCACCGTCTCCCATCTCCCCATCTCCCAGCGCCAAGATAGCGGCGCAGACCTCGTCCAGGGCCACGCCCAGGCGGTCGACCAGGGTCTGGTCCAGAACGCCGCGGCGCAAGGCCTCCTGCAGCTCCAGGGTGCGCTCGTGCACCCGGGTCAGGCGCAGGTTGCCGGCCACCCCGGCCAGCGAGTGGGCCAGGATGCGGGCTTCCTCCACGCTGCTGCCCGCGAGCTGACGGGCCGTGCCCCCGAACTTCTCGGCGAACGAGCGCAGCAGGCGGCGGTTGCCTCCCACCTGGGCCAGCGACTGCTCGAAGTCGATGGGCACGCCCAGGGCCAGCACGCGCTTGAGGTGGTGCGCCAGGGTGCTGAGCAGCGTCTGCGGACGGACCGGCTTGGTGACGTGGTCGTTCATCCCCGCCTCCAGGCAGCGCTCACGATCGCCTTTCATGGCGTGGGCCGTGAGCGCCACGATCGGCAGGTCGGCAAAGCGCGCGTCGGCCCGGATGGCCCGGGTGGCCTCGAAGCCGTCCATCACGGGCATCTGGAGGTCCATCAGAACGGCATCCACGGGGTGCTCGTAGACCGCCTTCACCGCCTCGCGCCCGTCCGAGGCGATGCGCACCTGCACGCCCGCCGCCTCGAGGATCTCGCGCATGATCTGCTGGTTGATGTCGATGTCCTCCACCACCAGCACGCGCACGCCGCGCAGCGACAGGTCGCCCTCGCCGGTGCCGCCGCCCGTGTCGAGCGAAGGGGGCAGCTCTTCTCCGAAGGCCTCCAGCACCGCCTCGAGCAAGGCCGACTGGCTCACCGGCTTGACCAGCACCCGCTGGATCCCCGCCTCTTCGGCCAGCGAGCGCAGCTCGGCCAGGTCGTAAGCGGTGGCCAGGATCAGGCGCGAGCCCGGCTCCAGGCGCAGGGCCGTCTCGATGCCGTCCAGGCCGGGCATCTTCCAGTCCAGGATGACCAGCTGGTAGGTCTCGCGCGCCGCCTCCTCGAGCGCCTCCGTGCCCGACAGCACCGTGTGCGGATGCAGTCCGAACGAAGAGAGCATCTCGGCCAGGATCTCGCCGGCCACCGGGTTGTCGTCCACCACCAGCACGCGCGAGCCGCGGTTGCGCTGCACGCCCGGGGGACCGTCGGCCACGATGTCTTTCTGGCGGTCGAACTCCAGCGTGAACGAGAACGTGCTGCCCTGGCCCGGAGTGCTGACCGCCGTCAGCTCGCCTCCCATCAGCTCGACCAGGTGACGGCAGATCGCCAGGCCGAGGCCCGCGCCGCCATACTGACGGGTCGAGGAGCCGTCGATCTGCGTGAAGCTCTGGAAGATGCGCGGCAGCTGGTCGGGCTCGATGCCGATGCCGGTATCGCTGACCGCGAACGTGATGCGGGGGCGAGCCCCATAGTCTTCGCAGCGCGCGCGCACCAGGATCGTGCCCTGATGAGTGAACTTGACCGCGTTGTAGACCAGGTTGGTCAGCACCTGGTTGATGCGCAGCGGGTCGCCCCGCAGATAACGAGGGACGTCGGCGGCGATCGAGACCAGGAACTCGACCCCCTTGCGATGCGCCTCGTCGCCCACCAGGTCGTCGAGCGACTCCATGATTTCGCGCAGGTCGAAATCGATCTCGTCGAGCGACATCTTGCCCGCCTCGATGCGGGAGAAGTCCAGGATGTCGTTGATGATGCCCAGCAGCGACCGGCCATAGGCGCGCAGCTTGCGCAGGTAGTCCATGATGCGCGGCGAGGGATCGGCCCGCAGCGCCAGCGAGGTGAGCCCGATGATGGCATTCAGCGGCGTGCGCACCTCGTGCG
>JBDHVW010000255.1:0-3303 GCA_039809865.1 Vulcanimicrobiota bacterium | reverse complement strand
GAGCTGGTTCGGCGGCTGCGCCCCTTCGACTGGGCCGAGGAATCGCGCGACTACAAGCTGCACCCCGCCGGCGAGGAGATGGGCAAGGTACTGGCCGGCCTGGCGGCGCCCGAGGAAGACTCCTAGAGCCGGTCGCGGAACTCGCAGCGCGCGAAGGCCTCGAGCAGCCCCCGACCGGCTTCTTCGGGAGTGTTACCGCACTCCACCATGCGCTCGGCCAGTCCCGTCGAGCCTCCCCGCTGGTTGGAGGCGCTCGGCAGCAGGAAGAGGCGCTCGCCGTCCTGCTTCACGTCGACCCAATGGCTCTGCTGGCTGGCGGCTTTCCAGCTGCGCGCCCCCAGCGCCTTGAGCAGCGCCTTCTCGTCGGACGGGGTGGCGGGAGGATTGGCCAGCGCCTCGAGAAGCGCCGTCCCCAGAGCCACCGGGTCGGCCTCGCGGGCGAATTTGACCACCGGCAGCGAGGCCTGCCGCATGCCGGGGTACGTCTCGCAGGCCGAGACGACGAAGAGCCCCTCGGGACGATCGAGGGCCTGACAATAACGTAAGCTCATGGAGCATCCGCTTCGCGGAAACTAGAAGCTTATCCCGTTGAAGAACGCCGCCCCCGGAGGCGAATTGAGCTTGATCAGGTTGCCCGTCGGGCTGGCCGACCCGTTGACCATACCTGCCAGGCGAATCGAGACGCCGCCCGTCGAAGCGCCCGCGAGCACGCTCAACGAGCCCGAAGCGAGGTCCACCTCGAGGGCGCCGTTGGTAGCGATGAGGCCCGTGCTGGCGCGAATCTCGGAGCTGAGGTTGGCCACCAGATCGGCTTCCGGATCGGTGCCGACCTCGACCACGTTCTTGAAGGCGCTGACGAAGATGCTACCCGTGGAGCGGACCTCGTCGATCTGGACGCTGCCGGCATTGACGGTCGTCAAACCGGCGTCCCCTCCGGTGGCCACGACGTTGTTGGCGCGCAGGTCGCCGCCCAGTGCCACCAGCGAGATGGCGCCGTTGGCGGTGGTCGCGTTGTCCACGATCAGGCCCCCGGCGAGGTCCTGAAGCTGAATGGCACCTGTGCCCGTCACCGTCGCGTTCAGGTGGCCGGCCGCGATGTCGATGGGACCGTTCGCGCCGATGCCGCTTCCGGCGGTGAGGGTCAGAGTGCCCGGGGTGCTGAACTCGGTCTCGGGGTCGAACCCGGACGTGTTGATGCTGCCAAAGGCGTTGACGGTAATGTCGCTGCCCGCGTCCACGCCGTTCACCACGATGTTGCCAACCGTCCCGGTCGTGAGCGTCACGGTCGACGCTCCACCAGCGACCGCGTTGGTGACCGTCAGCAGGCCGTTGGCCCGGATGTCGATGGGGCCGTTGTTGGTCGTGGCATTGGGAACCTGAAGGGTATCCTGCTCGCTGACCTGGATGCCTCCGTCCACGGTTACGCTGGCATCCAGCCGCACCACTTTCGTCTCGAGGGCCGCTCCGATATCTCCCAGTCCGTGGGATGTGACATTCAGGTTGGTGGTCGTCAGGTCGGGCTCGGGATCGCTTCCCAGCTCCAGGACCTTGCCTTCGGAGAACAGATCGATGGAGTCGCCCGGGGCCGACAGGTTGCCGACCAGGAGATCGCTTCCCAATCCCGTGTTCTGGACGGACAGACTGGCTCCGACGCCGTCGGCGAAAGCGGTCGCGACCGACAGGGGACCGCCGTTGGCCTGCAGGCTGATGGCTCCGTCGAAGGTGGTGGCGTTGGTGACCGCCAGGCCGCCGGCCACATCGACCACGTTCAGGGGACCCGCCTTCGTCACGGAAGCGTTGGCCAGCGTGAGAGCATCGATCTCGAGCGGCCCCCCGGTCGACCCGAACCCGGTTCCCGCCGTCATCGAGATGGCCCCGTTCGGGGCAAGCAGCTCCGGCGTGGGGTCGATCACCCCGACCGCATTGATGCTGCCAAAGGCGGAGAGGGTGATGTCTTTGCCCGCCTGCACGTCCGCCACGAAGATGTTCCCGACCGAAATCGTCCCCAGCGTGACGCTGCTGTTGACGCCGCCGGCCACCAGATGGTTGGCCGTGAGGAGACCGTTGGCCCGAATGTTGACGGCCCCATTCGTGGTCTCGGCACTGATGATTTGCAGGTTGTCGGTCTCGAGCAAGATGATGCGACCGTTGTCGGCGATGGTCGCGTTGAGGCGGACGACCTGGGTCTCGAGCGTTGCTCCGGCGGCCCCCAGTCCGGAGGAGGCCACGTTCAGGTCGGTCGTGACGATGTCGGCCGCGGTGTCGGCTCCGAATTCGAGCACGGCGCCCGAGGAGTCGAGGCCGATGGTGTCGCCCGGGGCGGACAGGCTGCCGATGAGCAAGTCTCCCCCGCCAAAGTTGGAGGCAAAGACGTTGCTCCCCGGGCCGTCGATGAAGCCGTTGACGATGGTGAGCGAGCCTCCGGCGGCCTCCACGTTCAGGCCTCCGTTCACCGTGGTGACGTTCGTGATCACGAGTCCGCCCGCGAGATCGGTCAGAGCGATATTCCCGGGCTGAGCGGCCGAGGCATTCGCGATCGTATCCACGTCGGTCTCCAGCGAGACGCCGGTCTGGCTGGAGGCCGACAGAGTGGCCGCCTGGACGTCGGCGATACCGTCCACGACGGACGAGCGGATATCCGTGGCCGAGACCATCGTGACCGTATCTCCCAGAGCCCGAACGTCTCCGACCAGCACCTCTCCCGAGCCAACCGTGGTCAGCTTCACGGTGCGACCGGTGCCGCCGGCCACCACGTTGTGAGCGTCCAGGTTCCCGTTCTGCGCCGTGAGCTCGATCAGGCCGTCGTTGGTCGAGGTGGCGTCCACGAACACTCCGCCAGCGACGTCGACCACCTTCAAGAGGCCGGTCCCCGTGACGGTGGCGGACAGATTGACGGCGTCCACTTCCAGCGCGTCTCCGATGCGTCCGGCGGCCTGCAGCGCGAGGGTCGGAGCCTGGATGTCGGCCCCGGGGTCCGAGCCCGATTCGAGGATGGCCGCGCCCGAGTTGAAGGTGGCCATGATGGTGGCATTGACGCTGCCCACGTAAATCGGGCTCGAGGCGTTGGAAGTGCTGATGTTCAAGGAGCTGGCGTTCACCGAGCTCAGGGTGAGCGGCACCGCCGAGGAAGCCGTGAGATTGTTCCCTGCGGTGGCCTGCAGGTTGCCGATGCTCCCGAGCAAGGTGACGTCGCCGCTGGCCGTGGCCGTCAGGAAGCTCGCGCTGATCTCCCCCGGGAGGCAGGTGATGGTGCCGGTGGCATTGAGCTGAACCATCGAGTCATCCAGGTTCACGAGCGGCGCC
>JBDHVW010000254.1:0-3308 GCA_039809865.1 Vulcanimicrobiota bacterium | reverse complement strand
GCCACGGCGAGCCCGCCATAGACGTTGGTCTCCTGGACCGCGATCCAGCAGAAATCGTCCAGGCGCGGCAGGCCGCAATGCTCGACGATCCAGTTGAGGCCCTGGAAGTCGGTGGCGGCGTGGTCGACGTCGTGGACGTCGAAGGCGTCCTTGCTCAAGGGGATGATGGTCGGCCCCTTGTGGACGTGCATGTTCTTGATGCCCAGCTTCTCGCACAGCTCGAAGCAGCGATAGGCGGCCGGATCGTCCAGGCGCCAGCCCTTGGATTCGCCGTTCCATTCGGCCGTGTAGAGCTTGGCCCCCTTGATGTCGTAGGTCTCCTTCATGAAGTGGATATATTCCAGCGCCTGCTCGCCGTGGCGCGGATCGAAGGAGCCGTTGACGATGAAGCGCTCGGGATAGCGCTCGGCGACCGAGGCGTTGCGCTCGATCGTGTTGAAGCCGTTCTTGTAGAAGTCCTTGAGATAGGTCGACTGGATGATCGCCATGTCATCCGGGCCGTCGATGAACAAATCATGGTAGAGATCGTCGGCCGTGTACTTCTCGAACTTGCTCTTCTCCCAGAGCTGCTCCTTCGGGCTCAGCGCCATGTGGTAGCCGTAGAAGCACTCGATGAACTGCTTGCCGTGGACGTTGCGCTGGTTCTCGGGGCTGCCGTCCCAGAAATGGGTGTGGCCGTCGACGACGAAGATCTCTTTGCCTTCCGGGGTGACGAACATGACGTCCTCCGCGCGTTGGGGAGGGACCCGCCCGGCGGGGGGACCGGGCGGGTCCACGAGGCTGCAGGGCTCAGATGTACTCGAACACGTCTTCCATGTTGCCGAACAGGATGACCGTGTTGTCGTCGACGCGCACCATGCGGCCATAGTGGGTCGAGGTGTTGACCTCGAAGATCTCGGCGGTCATCTCGCGGCCGAGATACTCGCCGATCTCATCCATCTTGAAGACGAGCTGGCCCTTGCCGTCGATGCGGATCAGCGCCGGCTGGTGGGTGACGATCACGTCCGGCTTCTCGGCCATGAACTCGGCGATGGCGCGCGCCTCGACCGAATCGTTCATGGTGACGCCGCACTGGTCCGAGATGGTCTGCTCGAAGGTGATGTCCTTCATCGACTTGAAGACGTTGTCGTGGGTGGCGCCGCGGGTTGCGACCGACATCGTTCCTGTCTCCCGGTTCAGTTGGAAAGGCCGAGCTCGGCCAGGATCTTGCCCTGCCGCTCCTCGGCGGCGGCGCGCACATCCTCGAACGAGACCGGCTTGGAGTGGGGCTGCGACCAGATCGGCTGCAGGTTGAGCGCGGCCTTGCGGGCAAGCGCCCCATGCTTGGCCAGCCAGCCCTGGAACAGCTCGCGGTTGGCGGCGGCGTGCTGCTCGTCGTTGGCCAGCAGGTAGGCGAGGTCGATCGTGTTGGCGAGGTTGCGCTCATAGTCGGCCTCGGCGGCCGAGATCACGGGCGGGGTGATGAAGTCGTTGTTGGCAGCCGCCACCTGCATCAAAAAGCCCGAGCGGAACAGCTCGCCCACGAGCGGCTCGAAGACGATGTTGATCGCGAAATACTGCTCGAGATAGTCGGTGGCCCCCATGATGGTCTCGACCGCCTCACGGGTCCCCTGCCAGATGCCGTCCTCGAGCCAGGCCTTCTTGCCGAGCTCGTCGTTCCAGCCTGGAATGTCCATGCCGATCTCGGCGAGGTAGAGCGTGATGTCCTGGGCGAGGCGCAGCTTGTAGGAGCTGTTGGTCAGCGTCGCGTTGTTGATCATCTGGGTGTAGCCGTAGCGCTGGGCCTGCATCAGGGAGGTGCCCAGGCCGAACTCGGCATGCTTCCAGGCCCCGAGATGGGTCTGGAGGATCTTGACCCAGGCCTTGTCGAACGCCTTGGGCGCGCCCGACTTCCTGGCATTGGCGATCACGCTCTGCACCATGGTCTCGATCTTGGACTGGCGCTGATAGTGCGTGCGCTCCCATTCCTGGTCGGGGGCGCGGAACGCATGCCAGTTCGAGCTCTGGGCCTTGGTGTTGCCCTTGACATAGGCCCCCTCGCCATTGGCGAAGGAGATGATCCAGTTCTGGATCAGGTAGCGCTCGGGATCGGGCTGGACGTCGACGGTCACGTCCTCATAGTGGGTCGCCCGCTTGCCGCGGGGCTCGAAGTAGCGGTAGCGCCGGCTGTCGGAATCGGGAAAGATCGCCGCTCCGGCGGCACCGGACCCGACCGAGCTCGAGATCGCTGGCATCTTGGTCTGCTCCCTGTTCGTCTGGGCGCGCCGTGGCGCCGCTCGCGCGCGCGGCGGCTCAGGCGGCCGCGCCCGCCGTGGATGGCGTGAACTTGTCGAAGAAGATCCGGTCCACGTCGAAATCGAGCATGAACAGGACCGGGTTGAGCGCATCGATCATGGGCGGCGGCCCGCAGGCATAGACATCGCCCTGGCCCTCGATGCCGAGCTCGCGCAGGCGCTCGCGCACCTGCTCGTGCACGAAGCCGCGCAGGCCCTGCCAGCCGCTGCCCTCCTCGCAGTGCGACAGCACGGGCAGGAACGTGACCTCGGGATGGCGCTCCACCAGCGCTGCGATCCGGTCCAGGTGGAAGAGGTCGTGCTCGGTGCGGGCACCGTAGAAGAAATAGACCGGCCGCTCCTCGCCGCTGGCGAGGTGATCGTGCAGGATCGACCAGATCGGCGACATGCCGGAGCCTGCCGCCACCAGCACTAGGGGTCCTTCCCGTCCTTCCCGCCTGAAGCAGCTGCCATAGGGTCCGACGACGGTGACGTCGGCGCCGATGCGGATGCCGCCGTCGTCGAGCTGGCCGGAGAACTTGCCGTCGGGGTACTTCTTGATGATGAAGGAGAGCTTTTGGGTTTCGCTCGGCGGATTTGCCATGGAGAACGAGCGCGTAATCGTCTCCCCTTCCTCGGTCGTGACGGTGATGTCGACATATTGGCCCGCCCAGAACTTCATGGGTGCGTCGAGGCTGATCTCGATGCCTCTTATGTCGTGGGTGAGCTTCTCGAAGCGGGTGATGCAGCCCTTGAAGCTCTTCACCGCGATCGACTTGGCGAGCAGCTCCTCGTCGTAATTGAGCAGCTCCACCTCCATGTCGCTCAAGGCCAGCGAGCGGCACAGGAGGATGTTGCCCTGCTCGCGCTCCATGTCGTTGAGCGCGAAGGTGGAGTAACGGAGCAGGTCGACCTCGCCGTCGAGCAGCACGCACTTGCAGGCCGAGCACTGGCCTTCCTTGCAGCCATGCGGCAGGGCGATGCCCTGCCGGAAGGCGGCGTTCAGGACCGTCTCGCCCTCCTCGACCTCGAACT
>JBDHVW010000253.1:0-3326 GCA_039809865.1 Vulcanimicrobiota bacterium | reverse complement strand
TCTATCCGCTGTTCGACCGCCTGAGCGGCCTGCAGTGGGTCAACTTCGGCATCCTGGAGCGTTACGGGTGGGGCTCGCCGGAGGACTTCTCCAGCCCCGAGCTCATGGCGCGGCTGGCCGACAGGTCCAGCGATAACGCGCCCTTCCGCCAGGCGTTGTTCGCGCGCTTCCGCAATCCGGACTTCGCCAGCGAGCAGCCCGAGGCCATCCCGCCCATTTACGGCGACGCCGTGGCCGTGCCGGCCAACAGTCCCCGCAACTGGATCGCCGTGACCGAGCTGCAGTACGCCCAGCTGCGCAGTTGGGCCGACGGCGATTTCGTGGATGACCGCGAGCCGGCGCCCGAGGTTCCCCAGAGTCTGGCCGACCTGCCCGTGCAAGCCCAACCGGCGGCCCTCGACCGCGCCGCCCTGGAAGCCTGCCTGGGAGCGGCCTTCCATCCGGGTTGCGAGGTCACCTGGCCGATCCGTCAGGCCAGCATGTGGGCCAGTCTCTACCGGCTCAGCCACCGCCCCGAGCCGGAGCCCGACTACGGAGTCACCCTGACGCCCGCGCAGGCGCTCATCCCAGGAGGGCCGCTGGACGGAGTGCGGCCCGGGGGGCTGAGCCGCTGGATGGCGGTGCCGTGGCAGACCGACACGGCCAGTTGCCGGTCTGGCTACGAGCCCGCGATCGACCCTTACCTGCCCGAGTTCTGGGCTCCGCGCGTGCCCAACCACGTGCTGACCGAGGAGAACTACCGCAAGGTGCTCGATGCGACGCTCTCCCTGGAGCAACGCCAGGCCGCCTTCAACACCCGCGACCAGTTCTTCCGGGCGATCGACGATCCGGACTACGTGGTGACCCTGAGCAACATGATCGAGAGCTGGTTCAAGCTTGGCCTGGTGGACGCGCGCCCCGGGCCCCAGGACGGCGAGTTTCCGACCGAGCTCAAGGTCGAGACGCTGTACGGGTTCGACTGAGGATGCACGTCGCCATCATCGGGGCCGGCCCGGCCGGCTGCGCAGCGGCCATCGCGCTGGCTCCCCACACGCCCGTGACCCTCGTCAGCGACGGGCGCCACGGGGTGGGAGAGACGCTCAGCGCCGCGGCCCGGCCGCTGCTGCAACAGCTGGGGCTGCTTCCGCTCGAGCAGCAGCTCGAGTGCCTGGCGGTCAACACCGCCTGGCACGGCGAGCTCACCAGTCACGACAGCCTCCGGCATCCGCTGGGGAGTGGTTGGTTGCTCGACCGCCGCCGGTTTGGCGAAGCCTTGAAAGCCCGCGCGGTGGCGTGTGGCGCCACCTTGCTCGAGCCGGCCCGACTCGTGGGCCTGGAGCCCGGCTGGACCTTGCAGCTGACCGACCGAGAGCTGCAGGCCGATTTCGTCCTGGACGCCACCGGGCGGCGCGGGGTCGTGGCTCGCAGGCTGGGCGTCAAGCGCATCACCACCCGTCCCCAGACGGCCGTGGTCGGGCAGCTGCACACGCTCGAGGAGGATCCCGATCAGACGCTGTGGGTCGAATCCCACGCCGAAGGGTGGGCCTACACCTGCCGCACCGGCCCGCGGACGCGGGTGGCCACCTGGCTGGCGCCCGGCCGCCCTCGCCCGCACGATTGGTGGACCAATCTCCAGCGCACGCGCCACCTTCCCGCGCGGCTGCAGGGCTACACCGCCCTGAGCTGGCGGGCGCTGCCGGCCGACGACTCGCACCTCGAGCAACCGGGCGGTCCCGGCTGGATGGCCATTGGAGACGCTGCTCGCAGCCACGATCCCCTCAGTGGGCGCGGCGTGTTCGACGCCTTGAAGAGCGGTTTGGAGGCGGGGGCGGCTGTACTGGCGAAATAATCCGGTCATGGGTCCCACCCCCATCGGGTCCAACCCGATTCTGCCCACCCCGGCTTCTGCCCCGAAACCGGCGCCCACGACCCCGGAGCCGCTGGGTCCAAGCGAGCAGGTCCAGCTCAGCGGTCGCAAGCCTCCGCCCCTTCCCAAGAAGACAACCCTCGCCGGACCCCTGCTTCAGGCCGCCCGGGCGGCCGCCGGGCCGGCTGCCGGCCAGGCCGGCCCTCTCAGCGTCGCGCTGGCCCGGGAAGCGGTTCAACTGCTGGACGCCCAGCCCGATCTCAAGATGCGGGCTCAGGTGGGTCACGACTACCTGTCCGTCATCAGCGGGCTCACCGAGGAGCAGAGCCGTCCGGCGGGCAACCTGCTGCGCATCGTCACTCTGGACGACCCGCTCTCGGCGCAGGCTTATCAGACCGGCCTCATGCAAATGCTGCCCGCGCCGACCGCAGAGGCCAGCGGGCTGCGCTACGAGCCAACCAGCGCCAGTCCGGCCAAGAGCTTGTTCCGACACGCCAACGGAAAGCCCAACTCCTGGTGGCGAAAGCTGCTCCGCCGGGCTCCGCAGCATCGTATGGCCAGCCTGTTCCATCAAGCCCACGAACTGCTCGAGAGCACGAAGAGCGCGATGCTCAAGGCCCACGACGCGCCGTCGGGCTCTCTCGAGCGCCGGGTGGTCGACTTCCACAAAGCCGCCTCCGACATGACGACCCGCGACCGGATCGGACTGCAGCCTCTGATGACCCTGCTGAGCGAGATCGACCAGATTCAGGGCCACACCCAGCTCGGAGCCGTCCTGGGCGGTCTGCACCAGCTCGGCATACCCGCGCTGGCGACGCTCGACCTGCAGATGCACGAGCGTCCGATGGTCGTCCTGCACAGCAATTTTGGCACTCCGAGCAGCGACTTGAGCCGGGCGCGGCTCGACCGCCAGTACGTCCGGGAGGTGCTGGAGGCCGCCGGCAGCCAGAATGGGCAGGCCGAGTCGGAGCGCATCCAGGCGTTGGCGGAAAGGCTCCACAGGCAGGGATTCGATCTGAAGGCCAACGCGGAGTTCCAGTCCACCAAGGACTGGCATCCCGAGCTGGGACTCAGCCAGTACCCCACGACCGACGGGGTTCTGGGCCATCGCAACATGGAGAGCCTGCTCACCGGGCTGGCCAGCGCGCCGCTCGAGGACGTGAAGCTGCTCTTGCGCTATTCGACCCTGAGCGCACTGGCCGCCGACCTGAACACCCCCATGGTGCAGGCGGTGCAAGACTCCAATCATCGCCTGGGTCTGCCCAACGTCACGCCGGAACAGCTCACCACCGGCTACCTGCAGCCTCTGGTGCAGGAGAAGTTCGCCCAGAATAGCGTTTCGCCCGAGAAAGAAAAGCTCGTGCGCGAGGTGTTCGAGAACGTCCGGTCCGCGTTTCGCGAGCGCATCCAGAACGCCGACTGGTACAGCCCCGAGACCCGCCAGGCCGCGCTGCAGACGCTGGAGGCGATGAAGCTCGAG
>JBDHVW010000252.1:0-3388 GCA_039809865.1 Vulcanimicrobiota bacterium | reverse complement strand
CTGGGCGGCTCGGCCGCGGCCTCGCGGGCCTGGCGGCGGATGGCGCGGCCCTGGTGCTCGGCCAGCCCGAGGCGGCCGATGATGGCTTTGTACCCGTGCGATTCGGCCAGAGTGCGGGTGTTGAGCGAGGTGCTCAGCACGCCCTGCATCTTGACGCCGGCCTGGGCCAGGGTGGACTCGAGCAGCGCGAACTGCTCCTCGTTGACTTCGCGCCAGCCCATGTCGACCGAGACGGAGGCGCCGCCGAGGAACCCCTGCTCCCCGACCAGCTTCTCGGCCAGGAAGGTCATGGCGTGGGTGAAGTCAGCGTCCTCGCGCAGACTGATCAGGAGCCCGAACCGGGTTCCTTTGATGACGATAGGCTCGATCGTCCCCTGCATGATAGGAGCTCTCCTCGTGAACGTAGGTGACGGTGAACGGCGCCTGAGAGAGGCAGGCCGGTTTCGGCATGGTTTCCGGGCGTTGAAGAATTTTCCTCCTGCATCTCGGGAATTTTCTTCAAAAGGACATAGAATGGCATCCACGAAGCCAGGCGAGGCGCCCCGTAGGGCTGCAGCGAAGGGAGATACGCGATGTCCAGCGATCTGGAGAAAGACATGGTCGAGGCGGGAGAGCACCTGGGGCGTCTGATGGCCGAAGCTGACGACCACCACAAGAAGGTCCTGGCTCTGGCCCACGACCAGCTCGAGGGCTTCGTCAAAGAGAAGCAGGCCGAGGGCAAGCACCTCGACTCGGCGGCGCTGTTCGCCATCGTGATCATCTCGCACCCCGAGATCAGCGACGAGAAGCTGATCGAGGCAGCCAAGAACTACGTCGACAAGGACTACCTCTTCTGTCAGACGCTGCGCGAAGCGAAGGCCTGATGGCGGTCCCCGAGCTTTCCCTGGTCGTCCCCGTCTACAACGAGGAGGACAACATCCAGCCGCTCTTCTCCAAGATCGCCGCGGCCATGGAGGGTCTGGGCAAGACCTGGGAAGTCGTCCTGGTGGACGACGGGAGCCGCGACCAGAGCCTGGCCCGGCTCGAAGAGCTGGCGGCGGATGACAAGCGCGTCGTGGTGGTCGGCCTGCGCCGGAATTACGGCCAGACGGCCGCGATGATGGCGGGTTTCGACCATGCCCGCGCTCCCATCATCATCACGCTGGACGCCGACCTGCAGAACGACCCGGCCGACATCGGCAAGCTGCTGACCAAGCTCGACGAAGGCTACGACGTGGTGAGCGGCTGGCGCAAGAACCGCCAGGACGCGTTCGCCTCGCGCACCTTCCCCTCGCGCATCGCGAACGGGCTCATCTCCTGGGCCACCGGCGTGTATCTGCATGATTACGGCTGCACGCTCAAGGCCTACCGGCGCGAGCTGACGCAGCATCTCAAGCTGTATGGCGAGATGCACCGCTTTCTCCCGGCCCTGCTGGCGCAGCAAGGAGCCCGGGTGGCCGAGGTGCCGGTGAACCACTTCCCGCGCCTGCACGGCGTCTCCAAGTATGGCCTGAACCGCGTGGTGAAGGTCGTGCTGGACCTGATGACGGTCAAGTTCCTGGGCAGCTACTCCACCAAACCGATCTACGTGTTCGGGATGGCGGGCGTGATGAGCTCGTTCCTGGGAGTGCTGGCGGCCAGCTACATGATCTACCTCAAGGTCTTCAAGGGGATCAGCATGATCCTGACCCCGCTCCCCATGCTGTCAGCGATGCTGGTCATTCTGGGCGTGCAATTCCTGGGGATGGGCCTGCTGGCCGAGCTGATCACCCGCACCTACTTCGAGTCGCAGTCCAAGCGCATTTACAACGTGCGTCGGGTGGTCAACGGCAGTTGAGACGCTCCATGCTCGCCATCCTGGTCTGCCCCGAGTGCCACGGCGAGCTGCGGGCGGAGCCGGATGCCGAGGAGATCGTCGACGGCTACCTCCACTGCGCCGCTTGCCGCCACTCCTACGCGGTGCGCGAGGGCATTCCGCGCTTCGTGGAGCACCGCTCCACCGGCTTCGAGTACCAGTGGAAGCACTACAAAGAGCTGAACAACGAGCTCTACGAGCGCCAGTTCTTCGACTGGCTGCGTCCGGTGCAGCCATCGTTCTTCCAGGACAAGCTGGTGCTCGAGGCAGGCTGCGGCAAGGGCCGCCATACGGTCGTGGCCGCGAAGCACGGGGCGCGCCTGGTGGTGGCGCTCGACTTGACCGAAGCGGTGGACGTGGCGCGCGCCAACGGCGAGGGAGCGACCAACATCGAGTATGTCCAGGCCGACCTGCTCAAGCCGCCCTTCCGCCCCGGCACGTTCGATTACGCCTTCTCGGTGGGCGTGCTGCACCACTTGCCCGATCCGCGTCAGGCCTTCCAGGCGCTGGCCCGCAACGTCAAGCCCGGCGGCCACGTGTCGGCCTGGGTCTACGGGCGCGAGAACAACGGCTGGATCATCTATCTCCTGGATCCGCTCCGCAAGGGCATCTTCAGCCACGTCCCGGCGGGCATGCTGCACGGGCTGGCCTGGCTGGGGGCGGTGGCCGTCAAGCTGGTGGCCAAAGCGCTTTACGGCCCGATTCTGAAGCTCTGGCCGCGGGCGCCGCTCTTCTACAAGGACTACCTGATGTACGTGGGCGACTTCCCGTTCATCGAGCTGGAGACGATCGTCTTCGACCACCTCCATCCCACCTACTCGCACTACATCCGGCGCGCCGAGTTCGAGAGCTGGTTCGCGGGCCACGAAGAGGTGCAGATCGCCTGGCACAACCGCAACTCCTGGCGCGGTTTCGCTAGGTCCAGGGGTCCGGCGCCGGAATACTGAACTTCGCCTCTCCCTCGGGATATTCCAGACCCAGCCGCTTCAGGCAGTAATTCCAGTGCGAGCGCACCATCGCCTCGGGGAGGTCCTTGACCCTGGTCATCGTGGCGTCGACCGCCTGGCGATCCCGGTTGCAAGTGTGCATGAAGGCTTCGGCCATCAAGAAGATGGCGTGATCGCGAGGTGAGACGGAGCCGGCCTGGAGCTGCTCGATCCCCTGTTTGAGTAGCTCCCCTTTGGGACCCGGAACCTGTTTGGCCCACAGCAGGCGGGCTTCGGCGATGTCGTCGTCGAGAATCCTGGCCATCAGGAGACCCAGGGTGGTCTTGGCCATCAGGGGCGTGTCGGGGACACGGACCGCGGCCAGCCGCCGCAGGATCAGCTCGTAGCCTTCGATCGCCTTTCCCGGCTCTCCCAGGGCCTGATCCGCCGCCTGCCCGCGCCGGGCCAGGTCGGCCTGCAGCACGGGACCCAGCACTCCGGGCTCCATGGGCTTCTTCTTGAACACACCACCCATCGCGATTGCATGTTATACTTGCCCGTCGTGGAGTTCCTGCGGAATCTGACCCTGGGGCAGTACGTGAGCGGTGATTCGTGGATGCACCGCCTG
>JBDHVW010000251.1:0-3438 GCA_039809865.1 Vulcanimicrobiota bacterium | reverse complement strand
TAGGCGTAGTTGCTCAGCGTCGGGTTGACCACCCACAGCGGCAGCGTCTTGTAGTCGAACACCTCCGCCAGCGACTTGAACGAAGTCAGCACCATCCAGTAGAAGGGGAAGAGCATCCCCAGCAGCAGGATCGTCAGCGGCAGATAGGGCATGATCAGCAGCGACAGGAAGCGCCGCGTGCGCGAAACCTTCATACTTTACCTCTCCAATGTACGCCACACCCAAACGAGAGAGCCGAGAGCGTAAGCGACCGGACACCCCTCCCTCAGAGCCGAGAGCGTAAGCGACCGGACACCCCTCCCTCTCTCAGAGCCGAGAGCGTAAGCGACCGGACACCCCTCCCTCAGAGCCGAGAGCGTAAGCGACCGGACACCCCTCCCTCACGGTCGGGGCTCTGATTACGTCTGTTTCCGCATCTGCACCAGCGACAGGACGACGAGCAGCGCCAGAAACGGGACCATCGTGATCGACACCGCCGCGCCCAGACCCAGATGGCCCAGGTTCATGGCGTAGTCATAGGTCAGGATGCCGAAGATGAGCGTCGCATCGCGCGGCCCGCCTCTGGTGAGCAGATAGGGCAGTTCAAAATCCGAGATGGTGCTGATGGTGGAGATCAGCACGACGATCACCACCACGGGCAGGATCAGCGGAAAGACGATGTTCCAGAAATGCACCCACTCGTTGGCCCCGTCGATCTTGCTGGCGTCGTTCAACTCTTCGGGCACAGTCTGGATGGCGGCCAGGAAGCTGATGGCAAAAAACGGCACGCCGCGCCAGGCGTTGAGCACGATCAGCGACCCCATCGCCCAGGTCGGGTCGGTCAGAAAGGGCAGGTTCTGGTCGATCAGCCCCCACTGGCGCAGCATGGCGTTGATGATGCTGTTGGCGGGGTCGAGCATCCACCACCAGGCCAGGGTGCTGAAGACGGTGGGGATGATCCACGGCAGCAGCAGCGCGGCCATTGCCAGCCGCCGGCCGCGGAAGGAGCGGTTGAGCAGTTGCGCCACCGCGATGCCGCCCACGAACTTGAGCACCAGCGCGCCGACCGTATAGACCAGCGAATTGCCCACCGTCTTCCAGAAGCGGCTCGTGCCGAAGAGCGTCAGATAATTTTCCCAGCCCACAAAGCTCGGCTCTGCACCCAGCCGCTTGTCGGTGAGCGAGAGGTAGATCGACACCCCGAAGGGCCAGGCCAGCATGAAGAGCAGGAACAGGAAGGCCGGGCTGAGCATCAGGTAGCCGAGCGGCCCCTCGCGGTTGAACCAATGGGCGGTGGTGCGCCAGCGCACCCAAGGCCGCTGCACCTGCTTGACGTTGCTGGAGATGCCTGTCGTCACGTCGTCTCTCTCCTCGCCATCCGTAACCACCTCGTAGGTCGGGCTTGCAGCCCGACATACAGACGTTTTGCTTATTTGGCCGGCCATGTCGGGCTACAAGCCCGACCTACGAGATTGGCGGCCATAGGGCATGAGGTCGGCGGTGGCGGAATCTTGTCGCAGCAGCGGAGCCTTTCCCGCCGACCTCATGCCCCTACAGCCTACCCTAGCTGCGCCTGAATCTCGGCCACCTGCGCCATGGCAGCGTCGAGCGCCGCTTGGGCGTCGCCGGTCGAGCAGGCGGCGGCGAACATCTTGGGGATCACCAACTGCGTCTGGATCAGCGAGGACATTTCGTTGGGGCTGGGCAGCTCAAAGCCTGCCACGCGGCCGACCTTGCCCGCCTCGCGCGTGGCTTGCAGCTTGGGGTCGGTGGGCCACACGTCCATGTCGTTGTAGACCGGCTGCGAGGGGATGAGGTAGCCCTGCCCCTCCTTGATGAAGTTGGCGTAGTTGCTCGCCGTGTAGAAGTCGCGCATGAACTGGAGCGCCGCATCGCGGTCAGCCCCTTCGGTGTGGTCGAGCAGCACCATCGAGGCCACGCCGGTGTAGTTGTAGGCTCCGCCCGGCCCGGACGGGGGCAGCGCGTGGTTCATCACCGCGGCCAACTCCGGGTTGCTGTCGCGCGCCGGCAGATAGATCGTGTTGACGTTGTAGGTCATGCTGATCTGCCCGGCCAGGAACGCCTGGTTGTTGGTCGCCTCCTGATAGGAGGTGGAGGCGGGGTCGCAGGCGTCGTTGTAGAGCACGATGGCGAAGTCCAGGGCGTCGCGCGTCTCCTGCGAATCGAGCGCCACCGTGCCGTCGGGGTTGAACTCCTTGCCGCCGAAGGCCCACAGCAGCACCGAGCAGGCCGCCACACCGTCGGCGGGCGACTGGTCCGAGAGCGTCCAGCCGAAGGGGCGGCCCGCGGCCTTGAGCTTGCGGCCCGCTTCCAGCGTCTCGTCCCAGGTGGTGGGGAAGGCGTCGTAGCCCGCTTCCTTGAACCAGTCCTCGCGGTAGTTGACCATGCGCGGGTGCTCGCCGTAGGGGATGGCGAGCCACTGGTCGCCCGATGTGACGGTGTAGCGGGTGGCGGGCGAGAAGTCGCCCTGGCTCGCTTGCAGCTCCTGGGCAATGTCGGTCAGGTCCACCAGGGCGTCCTTGATCGAGATAGGGGCAAAGTCGATCTGGGCGAGGTTAGCCCCCTGGCCGGTTTCGATGGCGGTCGCCAGCTTGGCGCGCGAATCCTGCGTCACCACGTCGATGGTGAAGTTGACGCCGTTCTGGGTCGCCCATTCGGTGGCAAAGGCCTGAAAGGCGTCCACCAGTTCGGGGACAAACCAGCCGCCGCTGAGGAAGTTGAGCGTGGCCCCCTTGAGGACGGCGGGCGCGCCGGCGGCTCCCGCGGCGGCTGCTGCTGTTGCCTCCGCCTCGCTGGTGGCGGCGGGGGCGGCGACGGGTGCGGCGCAGGCGGCGAGGGCAAGGGCGCCGGCGGACATGGCCGAGAGGCGCAGGAATTGGCGGCGCGAGACGCCCGACTGCGGGTTGAGAGAAGTGGGTGCTCCGGTTGACATCTCGTTCGTCATCTGGGTTGCTCCTTTGTGTGAAACCATGTTAGAGGCAGCGCGCTCTCTTGCCCGCAGGCTGCGCGGCGGCTGGGAAGGCCGTGCGCAGCGCTGGGCCGTGCATCGCGGGGCAGCGGGTGCAGGGCGGCGCTGCGCACGGCGGCGTCCACGTGCGGCCGGAACAGATGTTGAGCTGAGTGGCAGGTTTCGTATACTGTATACTAAAGTGGCGGGCTTGTCAACAGCCTGTTTTGGATTATCCGTTCCGTCCAGTTCGCACGCCCGTGTGCGGGTCCATCGCGCAACCCGCACGCCGCTCACACCAGCGTAGCCCGTGCGCCGCCCACACCAGCGTAGCCCGCACGCCCCGTGCGGATGGCGAAAGCTGAGGCTATTGCCCGCTTCGGACGAAGACAGCATGTACGCACATATGCGGCTTTGCTTTTGCTCCAGCATTCCGCACGCGGCGTGCGGGCTACGCAAGATTACGCGGCGTGCGGCTACGCGGGGGAGGA
>JBDHVW010000250.1:0-3467 GCA_039809865.1 Vulcanimicrobiota bacterium | reverse complement strand
CTTCTCCGACGCGCGTCTGGCCAAGCTGTCTGGACGCAAAGAGGCTGAGGTTGCGGCTCTGCGTCTGGAGTGGGCGATCACGCCGTGTTATCAGCGTGTCGACACCTGCGCGGCCGAGTTCCACGCCGAGACACCGTACCTCTACTCCAGCTACCGCGCAACGGTCGACGAGGCCGAAGTGTCGGAGCGCGACAAAGTGATAATCCTGGGCAGCGGTCCCAACCGGATCGGGCAGGGCATCGAGTTCGACTACTGCTGCGTGCACGCCAGCATGGCGCTGCGCGAGGCCGAGGTCGAGAGCATCATGATCAATTGCAACCCGGAGACGGTGAGCACCGATTACGACACCTCGGACCGCCTCTACTTCGAGCCGCTCACCTTCGAGGACGTGATGGCCGTGATCGCCGCCGAGTCGGCGAAGGGGTGCGTGCTGGGCGTGGTGGTGCAGCTGGGTGGTCAGACCCCTCTGAAGCTTGCCTCGCGTCTGGCCGAAGCCGGCGTGCCTATTCTGGGTGGAGGCGTGGACGCTATCGAGCGCGCCGAAGACCGCGAGCAGTTCCAGGCGTTGCTCAACAGCCTCGAGCTGCGCCAGCCCCGCGGAGCGCTGGCTGCGGATCTCGCGCAAGCTCAGACCCTGGCCAAAGAGCTCGGCTACCCGGTCATGCTGCGGCCCTCGTACGTACTGGGCGGACGTGCCATGGCGATCGTCCACGACGAGGTGAGCCTGGAGCGGTTCGTCGCCGAGGCTCTGGGAGTGTCCGAGAATCGCCCGGTGCTGATCGACAAGTTCCTCGAAGACGCCGTCGAGGTGGACGTGGACTGTCTTGGCGACGGCGAGAACGTGGTCATCGCGGGCATCCTGCAGCACATCGAAGAGGCCGGAGTTCACTCGGGCGATTCCGCCTGCGTGATCCCACCTTACAAGGTCAGCATGTATCACGTGACGATGATTCGCGAAGCCGCCATCCAGCTGGGCAAGGCGCTGAACTTGCGAGGGCTGATGAATGTGCAGTTCGCCATCTGTGATGATCTGGTCTACATCATCGAGGTCAACCCGCGCGCCTCGCGCACAGTGCCCTTCCTGGCTAAAGCCACGGGTCGTCCGCTGGCGCGCCTGGCCACCCATCTGATGCTGGGCCGCTCGCTGGTCGACGTGGGCCTGACCGAGGACCCGACTGTGAACGGCTTCTTCGTAAAAGAGGCGCTGGTGCCGTTCCGCAAGTTCCCCGGCGTCGACTCGCTGCTCGGTCCCGAGATGCGCTCGACCGGCGAGGTGATGGGCCAGGATAAGAGCTTCGGCAACGCCTTCGCCAAGTCGCAGATGTCGGCCGGCTGGGCCCTGCCCACCAAAGGCGTGGCGCTCTTCACCATCAACGACTTCGACAAGGGCTCCATGTTGCTGGTGGCCCGCGACCTTGCCCGCATGGGATTCTCTCTGGTGGCGACCGACGGCACCGCCAACTTCTTCGAGCGCGCCGGTCTGTCCGTGCGTCGCGTGCTGAAGGTGGGAGAGGAGGGGAGCACCCTGCTCGACGAGATCCTCGACAGCGCTTTCGACCTGGTCGTCAACATCCCGGGACCAGGCGGCTCGTACGAGGATGGCGGCCACATCCGGCGCGCCGTGATCGAGAGCAACATCCCCCTCATCACCACCACCTCCGCCGCCCAGGCCGCCGTCTCTGGAATCCGCGCCCTACGGGAAGAGAGCTGGGGCGTGCGCGCGGTGCAGGACTGGATGAAGGTCCCGGCCGGAGTTTAGGAACGGCTCAAAACGCTGCCGCAAAATTCCTGACAACATTGCCGGGGACCGTTCGTCCAGCTTGCAAGCGGAGCGCTACCGCTTCGGTCTGGATGTCGCGGCAGTGTTTGCGGCTCGCGGAATCGTAGAAGGGACCAGCCGCGGTCTCGGAAACAATGATGCGATGTCCGCTCGCGTCACCTGGATCCTGGACCTTCATGACGAGTTTCCCTCGTCGGGGCAGCTCGTCGAACTGCTGGGAGACGCTGCCCGGGTGGTCACGCGCCAGGACGCGCTCTTGGGTCGCTGGCCCGAGGTTGAAGGACCCGTCGTGGGCTACGGGACCATGCTGACCATGAGCCGGTTGGCCGCTCATCCCGAACTGGGACACGCGGTGTTCGACGACTATCCTCGGCTCAAGTGCTCGTCGTATTATCGCTGGGTCTATGACCTGTTGGGCCGCAAGGCAGTCATCGTGCCTTTCGCCGCGCTCTCTCACTTGCGCCTGGAGGAACTCTTCGGTCCGAGGGTCTTTATCCGCAGCGACAGCAACTACAAACTCTTCTCGGCCGGCGTCCACGACATCACCGAGGTGCCCGAATGGGTTGACCTGTACAAAGCCCATCACGATGAGCTGGTCGTGCTCTCCGAGCCGGTGCGCATCGACCAGGAGTATCGCTGCTTCTTTCGCGAGGGCCGCTTCGTCTGCGGCAGCTCCTACCCCGACCCGCCGTTCGGCGAGGTTCCCGACGAGGTGATCACCGCCGCCGGGATCGCCGCTGCCCGCCTCCACGATAAGGGCCTTGCGATGTGCACCGTCGACGTCGCCATTGGCGACAAGCTCAGGCTCGTCGAAGCAGGTGGAGTGAACAGCTGGGGTCTCTATGGCTCCTCGACGGAAGCCTTTATCGCCGCTCTCGAAGACGAGGCTTTACGCGTGCACGAAGACCTCTTCAGCTGACCGAAAGCGCGCCCTGAAGGGAAGAGTAACGAGAGAGCCATGTCACGCCCGCAAGATATCAAGAGTCCCCGCGTCCTCTACTTGAAAGGTGCGCTCTTCCTACTCCTCGGTGTGATGGCCGCTGCGAACCTACTGCTGCTCCACCCAGAGCCCCAGGTGATCGGCAGTCTGCTGTTGGCCATCTGGGCCTTCTCTCGCGCCTACTACTTCGCGTTCTACGTCGTTCACCACTACGTCGACGACAGCTACCACTTCGCCGGACTCTGGGACTTCGCGCGTTACTTACTGGGCAAATCTCGCTAATTTTGGCTGGCCTTGAAGGAGTTGTTAGGTGAACCTAATAATGACCGCGCGTGGATTCACCCTCAGTCGCCGGAACCTCTGGCCTCATCACCTTTCCCAACCGCCGCACGGCGACCGCGCACGCCAAAGCCGCCATCTTGAAAAGCGACATCCAGGAGCGTCTGGGCGACGAAGGTGGGTTTGTCTGGAAGGTCGAGAAGTTTCCCCACTGGCTGCAGATATATGTCGACAAGCTCGGAAACCTCGAAGCCGAAGAGGGCGACGCGCAGAAAAACATCAAGGGCTGGTTTGGCAAAGAGCGCGAAGAGAAGATCAACGGAATGTTCAAAGACCTGCTCAGCGAGAATTTCGGAGAGGTCTACGTCGTCGCCAACTCCATGGGTCCCGATGCCCCGAACGGACACTGCTGTCGCACGGGCTGCGGCGGCTGTATGAACGGTGTCAAGGACAAACTGCTTCCCAAAC
>JBDHVW010000249.1:0-3577 GCA_039809865.1 Vulcanimicrobiota bacterium | reverse complement strand
CAGCAGAACTTCGACCTGGTCGAAACCGCGGCGCAGGGGGGCAACCCGGACAACCGCATCGGCAAGAACGACCTCGAAGCCATCGTCAACGGCAACCGCGGCGCCTCCGAGGAGCTCAAGCAGGCCTGCAAGTTCTTGCTGGACAACCCGGCCTTCTTCAACGCCATCGACGTGGCCGACGGGCGGGGCGACGCGGATGGCATCATCGGCAAGCGCGACCTCAACGCGGCCGTGCAGCAGTTCAACCAGTTCGACAACCAGTCCAACGCGGCGCCGCAGAACATGACTCTGGGCCGCGCCTGCTCCATCCTCAAGCGCTACATGCCCCTGCTGGACGCGGCCTCCGGTCAGGGGGGCAAGGACGGCGTGGTGGGCAAAGGCGACCTGCAGACCATGGCCAATCAGCCCAACTGCCCGCCGGACCTCAAAGCGGCCTGCCAGTTCCTGATCGACAACCCGGCTGCCTGGGCCGAGCTCGACGGCGTCACCAACCAGGGCGGCGTCTGGCCCTTCGACAACCCCGGCAACCGCTTCAACGCCGGCGACCTGGACGAGATCATCCGCCGCCGCCCGCAGGATCTCGGCTAGAGGCGTCTCGGCTCAGTCCGCCTGCTGGTAGAAGCGCTGGTAGTCCTTCTGGAAGCGCGCCAGGTGGCGCTCGAAAAGGAAGTTCCCGCCGCCGATCTTGGCCAGACGCGTGTCGGTGGTGTGGGGCGTGTAGCGCATCAGGGCGTAGGTGGCGGCGTTGCGGACGGTGATCCGGCGCTTATCGTAGTCCACCCGCATCCGGGTCGGGAAGCTGTGGGTCTGCCCCTCGTCGTAGAGGCTGCGCAGCAACGCCGTCCCTTTCTCGACCTGGTAGGCGAAGGTGGAGTGCTTGCCGGCGGTGGAGCCGCCGTCGTCGTAAGCGTAGCCCATCGAAGCGCGCAGCGTCGCGCGGCTCGGCTGCGTGCCCCTCGTCACCAGGCTGTTCTCTTTCTCCAGCGTGGCCAGGACGACCCACGGGTTGATGCCGTGCTTCTCGGAGGCCTCGCTCACGATCTGCGCCGCCGTGCGCCCGCCCTCGGTGTAGTCGGCCAGAAACGAGCCCTGCTCCTGAAAGAAAAACTGCAGGTCGAGAGCGGTCGCTGCCCGGGAATCGGTGAAGTCGGCGTTCGAGATCAGGTTGGAGAAGTTGACCCGGTGTTTGACATAATCGCCCTTCTGCACACCCGGAGCCCGAGCTGCCCGCGGCGGAGTCAGGGTGGGCCCCGGCTGCTGCCCGGCGAGATTCCACCCCTCGGGCACGGTCGAGCTGATGGCGGGCTCGGTCACGGCCCACGCGGTGCTCGGGAGGGTGATTCCCCCGGCCAGGGACAGCACGCCCACGGTGGCCGTCCCGATCAGACGCGGAAGCGAAACCTGAGGCCTGCACTCGACTTCTTCGCTCGCCGCCGTGAACGTCTCCAGGGGCTCGTCGAACTGCGCGGACTCGACCATATGCCGCCCCAACGGCGGCGGCCGGAATTCCATGCCGATACGGTTGAGCTCCACGAAGATCAGAATAAGTTCTGGAACGAACGGAGTCAACCAGGGTCGAGCTGGGAGCCGCAGCCCGGGCAGTGCAGCGCCGGCTGTTTGCCCTCCGGCCAGAGGTGCGTGGGCAGCACCAGGGAGGACTGGCAGCCCGAGCAGACCACCCGGCGGGCGCTCCGCCGTCCGCAGCCCGCGCAGAACTTGCCCGCGGCTCCGGACTGCCCGCAGGCCATGCAGCATTCCCCGGAAGCTAACGGGGGACTCTCCTGGCGCAGCTTCTCGAGCCGCTCGAGCGACTGTCGAAGCTCGGCGGTCCGCCCCGCGAGCACGGCGCTGCACGACTCCAAAGTCTCGGAGGAGATCTCGGCGGGGGTCAGGTTTTGCAACAGCGTTTCCTGCAGACCGCTCACCCTGCGCCGGACAGGCTCCAGCTTGCGCGGGTCGGGGCGGGCCAGCGCCATCTCGACCCGCTCCTGCTGCGAGCGGGCCTCGTCCAGAAGGGCGCGGTAGGCGGCCCGTTTCCGGGTCAATTGGTCCGCCACGAGCTCCGCTCGCTGCGAGCGGATCCTCAGCCAGCGCTGGTAAGTGGTCGTCAGAAAGGTCACCGAGCCCACCGCTGCCAGCACGTAGACGTAGTCCCGCCAGGGCCCGCCGTAGACCCCGTTGACGACCAGCAGCAGGGTGCAGACCCCTAGCGGCAGCGCCAGGCGCAGCGCGAACTGGCGGTCGACCACGTGGGCCACATGCATCACCAGCGGGGGCGCCCAGCAGGCCAGCGCGACCCAGAAGGCGGTCGGCACGGAGACATCCTGGTGGAAGCCCAGCACGGCGAAGATCATGAAGAAAGTCGAGTAGGAGAGCGCCAGTAAGAAGAAGCCACCCAGCCGGAACTGCGCCAGCGCGCCGGGTCGGTAGAGCTCGGCCAGATACCAGAGCCCAAGTCCGAACAGAAGCACCGCCAGGCCGGTCAGGCGAAAGAGCGTCCCCACGCGGGCCAGCGGACTGGGCTCGGGAACCAGCTCCAGGGCGATGGGGAGGCGCGAGACCAGGTTGGAGAAGTGCCAGCAGAGACAATCGCTCTTGCGGTCCGAGGGCTGCAGCGACCAGGACGCCACGTTGGCGCTGTGCAGATCTCCCGTGATCGCGACGTCCAGCGTGTCTAGCCGCGACGCCTCGGGCAGGTCGTAGACGAAGACGTCCTGGCCGGTGGCCACGTAGCTGAGCTGCACTTGCTCGAGGTCGGGCGGGAGCTGTCCCACCCAGACCACGCGCGACGCGGTGTAGACGACGTCGTCGGGCTCGTAGCGCCGACCCCCTCCGAGGAACTCCAGGCTCGCCTCGCGGATGGACGAGGCGTCTCGCGGGAACGGGAACTCCAGCCTGGTCTTGCCGGACCTCGAAACCGGTGCCAGCGTGAAGAGTCCCTGGTGGGTCACCTCGTAGCCGCTCAGCGACTCCAGTCCGATCTGACGGCTGCGGCAGGTCAGCTGGAGGTCCACCCGTCCCCGCTCGAGCGCGGGCAACTCGCCCCCGGCCGGGACGGGCGCCTCCTTGCGCACCTCGTCCAGGCGCTGCTCCGCATGCTGCCGGGCACGGATGAAGTTGGGAATCAGGATGGCCGAGATGACGGCGAAGATCGCCACCACGATCATCAACTCGATCAGGGTGAACGCGCGTTGCTTTCTCACGGTGGCTTCTACGCCACCTGAGGCGGGATGGTTCATTCGCCAGGGGTTATCGCATAGCCCGTAGGGCGTTCCGCGAGCCTATAGGCCCGCGCCCAGGCCTATAGGGCGTTCCGCGAGCCTGTAGGCCCGCGCCCAGGCCTATAGGGCGTTCCGCGAACCTGTAGGCCCGCGCCCAGGCCCAGGGCGTTCCGCGAGCCCATAGGCCCGCGCCCAGGCCTATAGGGCGTTCCGCGAGCCTGTAGGCCCGCGCCCAGGCCTATAGGGCGTTCCGCGAGCCTGTAGGCCCGCGCCCAGGCCCAGGGCGTTCCGCGAGCCTGTAGGCCCGCGCCCAGGCCCATAGGGCGTTCCGCGAGCCTGTAGGCCCGCGCCCACGC
>JBDHVW010000248.1:0-3581 GCA_039809865.1 Vulcanimicrobiota bacterium | reverse complement strand
TCGCGCTCGCGCAGATCGGCCACCACCAGCTCGGCACCCGGGGGGACGGCCTCGCGGTGACCGGCGATCAGGTTATCCAGAACGGTGACGTTGTGTTTGGCCTGAACTAAATCGGCAGCGACCGCGCTGCCGATGTACCCGGCTCCACCAGTAACGAGAATATTCATCGGAACGTTCTTTCTGCCACCAGGTCACGGTTCCTGGCATCAGGCAAAAAAAACTTTACGCCGCAAAGCAGACCTTGTTCCGGCCTTTGTGCTTGGCCTCGTACATGGCCTGGTCGGCCTTCTCGAGGAGCTCCTTCTTGGTGTTGGCATCCTCTGGGAAAGAGGCCACTCCACCGGAAACCGTGATGTGCACGATGTTGGAGCCCAGCACGAACTCGTATTCCTCCACCGCCTGGCGGATGCGCTCGGCCACGACGACGGCGGAGATGCGGTTGGTCTCGGGCATGGTGATGGTGAATTCGTCGCCGCCGTAGCGGCAGACGGTGTCCATCGGGCGGGTGACGCTCTTGATCACGCCGCCCAACTGCTTGAGCAGGGCGTCGCCCTGCGGATGGCCGTAATTGTCGTTGACTTTCTTGAAGAAGTCCATGTCCATGATCATCAGGGCGCAGTTCTGGTTGGCGTACTTGGCCTTGGTGACTTCCTTGCCCAGGTGGTCCTGGAAATAGCCGTGGGTGTAGAGGCCCGAGAGCGAGTCGGTGATGGCCAGCGCGGCCATGCCGAGCTGCAACTGCACGTTGCGCACGGCCAGGGCGACCTGGTTGGCCATCATGTTGTACATCCCGAAGACTTCCTGGCTGTAGCGACCCGGCTGGTGAAAGCTGACCAGCATGACGCCCAGCGGCTTGGACTCGAACATCAGCGGGGACATCATGACCGAGCGGAGGTCGGTGCCCTTGGCCAGGGCCTTCTCGCCGCTGGCCTGCTCCTTGAAGTCGGAGAACAGCACCCCTTTGCGCTCTTTCATCACGGTCCACAGGGTGGAGCTGGTGACCTCGGGGTTGAAGTCGGTGAAGGTGTCGGCGTGCTGGGACTGGACGCCCTTGGCGCGCAGCACGGGCTGCTCGGGGTTCTCCTCATCGAGCAGGTAGACCGCTACGTTATCGGCCCGAAACAGGGCTTTCACCATGTCGCAGACGATCTGCATCACCTTCTCGATGGTGGCCGAGGAGCCCAGTTGCTGAGAGGCTTCGATCACCTTGATCAGGGAGCGGGTCTTGTAGTCGGCCTTCTTCTGCTGCAGGTAGAAGTACACCACCATCAAAAACAGCAGCGCTACGACCCCCCACAAGATCATCGTTATGACGTCCATCTTTGCCTGCTCCTTGAAATTTTCCAGCTGGGAGTTTACTGCTTTGCCCTGCAAGTCCTGCCCATAATGTACTCTCAGGTCGGTCCTTCTCTGGGCATCCGTCCTCCGATCCGCTCCGATTATCGTGCGTGGGTCTCGCTACGCGCCGCCAGCGTCGAACTGCACCGCCCCTGGGAGCCCTGGCCCTACGTGGTGCCTACCCGCGAGAGCTTCCGGGCCCAACTCGACAAGTATGCCTACTTCTTGTTTCGTCTCGAGGATGACCGGCTGGTGGGCCAGTGCAACGTCAATCTGCTGGTGCGGGGGCCTTTCCAGAACGCCGCTCTGGGCTACTGGACCGGCGCTCCGTTTACGGGTCGCGGCTATATGACCGAGGGCGTGCGCCTCGTCTTGCGCGAGTGCTTTACGACCTTGAAGCTGCATCGCGTCGAGGCCAACATCATTCCCCAGAACAACGCCTCGCTCTCGGTGGCCCGCAAGAACGGCTTCCGCCACGAGGGATTCTCTCCCCGGTTCCTCCAGATCGGCGGCCAGTGGCGCGATCACGAGCGGTTTGCGATGACGCTCGAGGACTGGCAGGGGTTGGAAGGGCGCAACGAGGGGTCGACAGTCCACAGTCGACAGTCAACAGTGTTTGACTGCAGAAAGCTCGACGTTGAAGAGTAGCCGTCAGGCTTTGACGGGTTGTTTCTTGAGTCGCGCCAGGAGCTCCAGGGCCTCTTCATAGGTGAGCTTCTCGATCTCCACGCCATTGAGGGGATCAGGTTCGCCGAAGAGGTCCATCTGGTCGGCTGCTTTGCGGGCGCCGGGCTTCTTGCGCCCCGCTTCCAGCGACTCCAGCACGGCTCGCGCGCGATCCAGCACGACCGTCGGAAAACCCGCCAGCTGGGCCACGTAGATGCCGTAGGAGCGGTCGGCGCCGCCCGGCACGATGCGGTGCAGGAAGACGATGTCGTCGCGATTCTCGCGTACCGCCACGCGGTAGTTCCGGCAGGCGGGCAGCTCTTTCTCGAGCGCCGTCAGCTCGTGGAAGTGGGTGGCGAACAGCGTCAAAGCCCGGGTCTGGTTGTGCAGGTGCTCGCAGACGGCGCGCGCCAGGGCCAGGCCGTCGAACGTGCTGGTGCCGCGGCCGATCTCGTCCAGGATGACGAGCGAGCGAGGCGTGGCGTGGTGCAGGATGTTGGCGGTCTCGCTCATCTCCACCATGAAGGTCGACTGGCCCAGGTGCAGGTCGTCGGAGGCGCCCACGCGCGTGAACACGCGGTCCACGATGCCCAGGCGGGCGGACTGTGCGGGCACGAACGAGCCCATCTGGGCCATGATGGCCGCCAGCGCGGTCTGGCGTAGATAGGTCGACTTACCGCTCATGTTCGGTCCGGTCAGGATGAGCAGGCGGCGCTCCGGATCCACCTTGCAGTCGTTGGGCACGAATCCCGACTCCAGGCCCAGCTCGACCACGGGATGCCGGCAGCCGGTCAGCTCCACGCCGCACTCCGGCACCATGACCGGCCGCGACCAGCTCTCGCGCACGGCCTTCTCGGCGAAGCCGCCCAGCACGTCCAGCTCGGCCACGGCCCGGGCCGCCTGGCGCAGCAGTAAGGCCTGATCGGCCACGGCCGTGCGCAGCTCGACAAACAGCTGGTATTCGCGCTCGCGGATGCGCTCCTCGGCGCCCAGGACCTTACTCTCGAACTCCTTGAGCTCGGGCGTGATGTAGCGCTCGGCGTTGACCAGCGTCTGCTTGCGGATGTAATGCTCGGGGGCCTTGTCTAGATGCGATCGGGTGATCTCGAGGTAGTAGCCGAACACGTTGTTGAAGCCGACTTTGAGCGACTTGATGCCGCTCTGCTCGCGCTCGCGGGCCTCCAGGGCCGCGATCCACTCCTTGGCGTTGGAGCGCAGCCCGCGCAGCTCGTCGAGCTCGGCGCAATAGCCGTCGCGAATCAGGCCGCCCTCGCGCAGAGACAGCGGCGGCTCGTCGGCCACGGCGCGCGCCAGCAGGGCCTGCAGGTCGGCCAGCTCGGGCGCGGCCAGGGGCTGAGCCCGCTCCTCCAGAGGCGTGCCGGCGAACACCGCGTGAATGTGGGGGATGCGCTCGAGCGACTGCCCCAGCCCCAGCAGGTCGCGCGCGTTGGCGCTCTGGTAGACCACCCGGGCCAGCAGGCGCTCGACGTCCAGCACCTTGCCCAGGGCTTCGCGCAGCTCGCTGCGACGGGCGTAGTCGTTCACCAGGTACTCGACGGCCTCGAGCCGATCCCCGA
>JBDHVW010000247.1:0-3664 GCA_039809865.1 Vulcanimicrobiota bacterium | reverse complement strand
CACCCCGCGCGGCAGGGCAACGGTTCGTGGTGCACGAGCTGGGCGCCCAGATGCTGGAGGGGCTCCCCGACGGAGCGCTCCAGCCCGGACTGGACCGGTTGGCCGAGAACAAGTCCCCGGTTGCGGCCGCGGCGGGCGGACTGGCGACGACCGACGTCAGCAAGCACTCCCAGACATTCCTGGACACGCTCAGCGAGGGCTGGCAGGACTGGACCTCGCGCCTCCTGAGCGCCTGTAAGGACGACAACGAGAAGGGCCGCGTGCTGCAAACCTGCCTGCGCGGCGCCGAGGCGACCGAAGGGCGCGCCCAGACCGTGGGCGACCTTTTGAAGGCGGGCGTCTCCGACGGCGTGGCGGCCGTGCTGAGCGACGGCCTCGAGGAGACCAATGCGCGCCTGGCCGACTGGAACGATTTGACCTCCAGGCTGGGCATGACCGGTCTGCAGCAGGCGCAGGGAGCGCTGGCTCAGGTCCAGGACGCCAACCTCAAGCCCTACCAGGCGGCGGCGCAGCTTCTGCCCCCCGACAAAGCGGGGGCGCTTTTGGGCGAGCTGGCCGCGGTGCAGGACACGGCTCCGCTGGCCCGGGGGCTGCAGGCGCTGGTGACGGGCGGGGGCGATCCCAAGCTGGTCCTGGGGCTGATCGCCAAACCCCAACCCCTGGCCGAAATGATGGCCACCATGGACACCACGCTGGGCAAGATCGCGGACAAGCCCCGTCGCCTCGAAGTGGCGACCGAGTGCCTCGGGCACTGGGCGGGCCTGACGCTCACCCCGGACGAGGCCGACACCGTGGCTTACCTGCAGGCGCTCGACTCGACCCATGACCCCGTCAACGGGGCGGACATCGCCCTGCGCTATGGATACCCCGCCCTGAAGGGGGCCGCCTCGTGCAAGGGCGACAAGGTGGCCTTCGTGGCTCAACGCCTGACGGGCAGCCTCAAGAACGTGGTGGACCACAACCAGGCCGCCGAGCAGGCGCTGGAAACCCTGAAGGGGCGTCATCCGGAGATCGTGGCGATGGTGCAGGAAGTCCTGTCGCTGTTGCCCCAGGAGGACCAGAAGAAAGTCTTGCTGGCCAAGACCCTGAAAGACCTGGCGGAGGTGGCGAATCCCACTCCGCTGGTGTTCGCCCGCAGCGTTCTGAAGGCGGGCGGGGTGGATCCGGCCCACTTCGTCTTCATGCAGGTGGCCACGCGCCGCCTGGCCGCCAGCGGGGCCGGACAGCTGCAGCCACAACTGGCGATGGCGGCTTCCCTGGGCGCGCTCCGCTCGGGCTATCCGGGCGAGCTCCGGGGCGCGGTTCAGCGTATCCTGGACGGCGCCGAGGCCACTCCCGCCTCGCTGCCGCGCAAGCTGGGCCTGCTGGCCCAGACGGGCACGAAGGCTCTGACGAGCGATGGCGCCGACCAGATCGCGCTGGGCCGGCTCTGCCTGGAGGAAGTCGGCAAGTACTGCGACCTGCGCACCGATCTGCCCGCCTGCGGGGTGCTCGCGCAACTCCATGAGCTGAGCGGCGTGCGCTTGCCTTCCGTGCGCCAGGAGCAGGCCTTCGTGAAGGCCCTGGTGGATGGCATCGCGCTCGCCGACGTGCACGATCCCGGCTGGATGGCGACCGCGCTGCTGGGCGTCACCACCCTGGAGGAGGCTTCGGTCAAAGCGCTGCTGCCGGGAATCACGAAAGCGCTCTCCGGCGCCGCCCGGGCCTACCGCGACGACAAGCTGGCCCCGCCGGTGCTGGATCGCCTGCAGCTCGCGCTGGCTCAAGGCGGCGATCCGCGGCCCATCCTGAAAGCCCACCTGACCGAGCTGGCCCAATTCAAGGGCGATCCCTACGTGATCCTGGCCCAATCGCAGCCGGAGACCATGAAGCAGGTCGAGGAGCAGTCCGACGCCGTGATCGTGGGCGGCGTGCGGGTCAAGAAGGCCGCCACCGAATGAGACGGGCGTCCCGCATCGTCCTGATGCTCTGCGTGCTGGGCATCGCGGTGTGGGTTCAGGGTCGGCCCGAGAGCGAGGTCGGCCGCCTCGGTCCGGTCGTGGCCGAGCTTCAATCGCTGCGCGTGAGCGTGTGGCGCGACCAGGACTGGTGCCGCTGCTTCGCCTACCCGCGCGGGCAGTTCATGCAGAGCAGCCACGAGTCGACCTGCGGGCTCTTCCAGGGTAAAGCCATTGCGTTCACGCCCCAGGCCACGGCCGACTTCGACCGCGTGCGCGCGGCGGTCGCGAGCTCGCGGGTGAAGGTGCTCTGGGCGACGGTCCGCTACCGGCCCGACGGGTCGCTGGAAGAGGCTGAGTTCGCCCTGGATACCCTCTCGCGGCGCTCCTACGTCTTCCATCCGGGTTACGGGCAGCTGCCCCCCAACCAGGGCGCCGAGATGCGCTACACGGCGGTCAACGCGGACTGGTACATCCGGGACGAGGACTGGAACTAGCGTCGGCAGGTTTTCAGAGGCACCTGGGCAGCTCCAAACACAGAGAGCGTTCGGTCATCCAGAGCAGCTTCGACGACGCCGAGACGGGAACGCTGAGCATCCCCCAGTACTGAGCGGTTCAGCTCTTTTTCCGTCCGCCGGGGTAAGCTGTCGCTATGCTGTCCCCCGTGTCTTCGCTCGGACTCTCGCCAGCGGTCCGGACGCGCCCGGTCTCGGCCGCGGCCTCTCCGGATCGCTTCGAGCCTTCGGTCGACCTGACCACGGCCGCGCGCGCTCTGGCCAACGAGCGCGTGCCCACGGTGGACAATCCATCGCTGTGGAAGCACGATGCCGGCACCCACGGCATCCGCATGGTGTGGACGCGCGCCGGCCTGACTGTGCTCGGCGGAGCCCCCTTTCTGCAGCGCCTCGACTCGCAGGGTGCGGTGCAGGCCAAAGGCGCGGAGGGCATCGTTTACGGCGGCGAGATGGCCGCCCGGGCCGACGGCGGGGTTTACGCCTCGCGCACGAGCGCGCTGCAGGCCTTCGCTGCGGACGGCTCCCTGCTCTGGGACCGCAAGATCTCTGCTTCGGAGTCGCTCTCGACCTCGACCGCCTCGGGCCCCGAGGGCAACTGCTACGTCTGCGACCACGCCACGCTCTACGCCGTTTCACCGCAAGGCGATGAACTGTGGCGCAAGCCGCTGCAGAGCTCCTGGACGGACCGTCCCCCGGTGATCGGCCCCGATGGCACGGTCCACCTGGCCACGCGCGACGGCGAGATTTACGCCTTTACGCCGGAGGGCGAGGAGAAATGGCGATTCTCCGACCTGCAAGGCCTCGGGAACGGCTTCTCCCCCATCCGCACCGACCTGGCGGTGGGACCCGACGGCACCGTGGCTTTCGGCGGCGACCGGCTCTACGTGCTGGATGGGGCCACCGGCCGCGAGCGCTGGAGCCAGCATCTGGGCAACCAGAGAGCGTTCGAACACTACGACACGCCCGCCATCGACCAGCACGGCAACGTCTACGCCAGCGGCGGGCCCGCGCGCGATACGGTGATGGCTTACGACCGGGAAGGACGCTTCCTGTGGCAGCAACAGCTCGGAGCCACGCTGCACCTGACGGCGCGGCCCGAGGGGGGCGTCCTGCTGGGCATTCGGGGCGGGCCGCTCATGAGCCTCAACGAGCAGGGGGTCCACGAGTGGACCTTTGCCGACCGCGACACTTTCTCCAAGCCCGTCCTGGGCG
>JBDHVW010000246.1:0-3667 GCA_039809865.1 Vulcanimicrobiota bacterium | reverse complement strand
GCCGGCTCTGCCCTGCCCGTGAAGCGCTCTTTGACCCATCCGACGACGTCCCAGCCCATCACGTCCGAGCTTAGTTCGGGCAGCTAAAATTGGTCTGAAATCGCTCCCACCAGGTCGGTGGAGTCACGTCCCGGAAGGGTCTTCGCCCCACGGTGCGTGGCCAAGAGAGCATTCTGCCCGGCAGCGCACTGCCGACAGCTGCAAGCCCAGGGATTCAGGATCTCGAGGCCACAATCGTGGCAACGCGCGCCATCCTGCCTGAGCATCGAGCTCCGATCGCACCCTGTGACGATCCCAACCAAAGGGGCGCACGCCGACCCATAGGGAGGCCAGCCCCTGCTACCCGGCGGACCTGAGCACGCTGCCGAGCACTCGCGCCGCCGGCAGCGTGCGCCCTCTGGCTTGGGGGCCAGACCCTTTTGAGCGCGCCCCCGTGCCGGAAGAGCTGGAATCGCGGTACTTATGCCAGATTCAGCCCTTGAGCCTCTGAGCCTTTGCGCGGGTCTTTTTCCTAGGAGCTGCATCCCTACGCGTGGTGGGCTCCGGCAATTCGTCCCCCGCCAGCGGAGGCAGATTGGGAATCTTGTCCAGAATACTGAGCCCGACCACCGAAGCTTCCTCTGGTGTCAGGGATGAACGCTGATGGAAGAAGGACCGCGTTTCGATCTCTGCGGCCAAGTTGGCCACGGCATAGAGAAAGAACTGGTTCAACGAAACGCCCTGCTGGTCGGCCAAATGCTGGGACCTCTGGTAGAGGTCTTCTGGCAGTCGTAGGGGGTACTGTGGCATACGTCACCTCCTAAGGATTTGAAGAAAATCGCCTGGACGAAGAACTTGGAAAGAGAACAGTCCCTGAACAGGCTTGAAGTCGCGGTAATTGAGCGTGATCAAGTAACGGCTCTGACTGGCCACCGCGCACTCGACCACCAGGTCGTCGTCAGGGTCATTGAGCACGGGCCTCCAGCGATAGCGAATGGACGGGACCTGAAGGCAGAGAGCGGCAACGGCATCCAGGAAACCGTCCAGGTCCGACTTCGTTAAACCGCCGGGTTGTAAGTGCTCCGGTCGAGTCAAAACCTCCTCATACTCAAGAAAAAGCGCCACACTGACCGCCATCCTGAAACGCTTTTCGAAGACAAACCTCAAAATTTTGTGTGATGCACCGCTTGCTGAGCGCCACCCGGCCACCAGGACAGAGGTGTCGAGTGTGGCAATCATAGAGTTTTGATACCACATATGATTCCATAGTCCTCCAAAACCTGTCCAGGCCGTAGGCCGTAGAAATTCGATGCCCCGGTCAAGAGAGTGGCTCAAGCGGGGTCGGGGGTCTTGGACTTGGCCGTGATAGGGAGTTCTCACGAGGAGGCGGTGCTCGACTCGGTCCGTGTTACCTCGATCGGCCAGGGATGCGAGCCAGTTCGGCGTGAAACGGGCTGGATTGGACAGTGAAGTCTCGGAGCCGGCTACCAGTCGAGGGGCAGCTGGCTCGTCTCGTCCCAGTGCTCGGGAATCTGGGAGCACTCGTCGGGAGGGGGGTCGTCATGGTGGATGTCAGGCTCCAGGGGCTCGGGCTGCCTGGGAGGCGGCCTCGGGGGATAGCCGAACCGGCCAAGAGCTTTCAAGAGACGCACCAGCTCGAGCCGCTCGAGGACCGCGCGGCTCCTCTGCATCCGGCGAGCTGCGGGTCAACCCGGCATTCTACCGCGACGGATACATCCCCGAGCGCTACCCCTGGCTGGCCGCCCAGCTCGCGCAGCGCTTCGACACCTTCACCGGAGGGCTTCCCTGGTGGGCCTACTGCGTCAAGCCAGACCTGCGCCGCCACCGGTGGAGCTACAAAGTCTCCGAGCAGGTCCGTCTGGAGCTGGACAAGCCGGACCGCGAAGTCTGCACGTTCCCCATCCGGGCCTGGGACGATGTCTACTGCGACCGCTGGCGCCCCTGGGAGCTCCTCTTCGACCCCGACCTTCCTGACCGAAGCGACCACGAGGCGGTGTTCGAAGTGCTACGCCACAGCGAAGTGGTGGAATGTCGGCACTTCAAGACACGCCTGTGTGGCTCGAGGCGGTGACTTTCTGCCTCACCTGGCCAGCCAGAGCTTGAAGGCTTTTAACATCGCCAGAGGTCCATCTTGAAACCCGAGCTGCACGAACCGCGGGAGCTCATACACCTCGAGTCGTGGCAAAACCCTGCTGACCGTGGATACCGAGTATCCCTCCGGCCCAAGGAGTTCGACCACAATTTCATGCTTGGCCGAGTAGCGCCAGACCTCCCGAACGCCGAGGTCGCGATAGATTGCCATGCGGTCCAACGCGCTTCGGGTTACCTCGATCTCGAGCGCCAAATCCGGCCAGGGACCGATCTCCGGGTCATAGGTCTCGAGCTCCGGGAACTGACTGAAGAAATAGCACTCGTCGGGCTCCAGGCCGCGATCGGCCAGGCGGTGACGAAACGTAGTGGAGCCGCCCGGACGGTAGTCGACGTCCATTTCAAAACAAGCGGCCTCGACGAGCTGCCCGAGGTAAGTCTTGATACCTTCGTGCAGAAAGGATGGGGTCAAGAGCTCGATTCTCCCGCGGTCGTAGGTAATCTTCAGCCGCTGGCTTTTGAAAGCTTCCAGAGCGTGCAGATAGCCGTCCCAGTCTGTCCAACTGAGGAAGCGCTCGCCTGTCTCAGGGCGATCGATAAGCGTCATCCAGTCAATGATTCTCGACTCAGCCGCTATTCCCCACCTACCACCCGCCCACGTGATGCTCCATCAGCAATTCGGCCAGCTCCCGCAGCTTCGGGTCGGACGGCTGTTCCTTCCAGCCCCACGAGGCGACCCGCGTCGTGCCGTCCGCCAGGGTGATCACGATCGAGTTGCTCGAATTGCCCTGGCTCTGCACCTCGCCGGCCAGCGTCCAGATCCGCTCGACGATGGCCGGGTCAAGCTTCCCGTCCTCTTCGTAGACCCGCACCGGGGGAGGGCCGGCATGGCCGCCGTGCATCTTTCCGTCGGCCTCGTAGCGGCAGAATGCATCCCACCATCCGGCGGACAAATCTTGATCTCGACCGTGCGCACCGGCCTTGATCACCGCCAGCAGCCTGGCTCCGATGGATTCCGAGCAGGCCATCCGCGCCCGCTCCGACTTCAGTGACCATGAGGCGCGGCGTGTCCTGGCCAGGAATCCTCATGAGAGGCCCGACCCGACCTGCAGGCCTGTCAACGACGAACCTTGAGTCGGACCCCCCCGACAAGAACCTTGCTCTCGTCAGCCTCGATGCCGGCCGAGGAGGGATTGGAGACCAGCTTCTGCACCTCGGCCCGCACGCCGGACAGCCTCTCGACGCCCTCCACCGCGGCGAGAAGGGCAGGACAGCGCGCTCGGGCGTCTCCCCTGGCGACGGGACCGAACTGGGCGCCCCCCTCACTCAGCTTCCGAAGGCCCGCCTCGAGAGAGGCTTCGTAACCTGCCCAGCTCAGGCCGTCCTCGGCCGCATGGCGGTAGGCCCGCGCCGCCGAATTGCCGGTCCCATCCTGCCCGGCCAGCTCTCGGAGGAAGCCCCGTCCCAGCTTGCCGCGCTCCTCATCGCTTCGCCCCGCGCTCTGGGCGGCCAGCGCCAGCTCTACGTAAGGCGACTGCTCCACGCTCTCGAGCACGCAGCGCGACACCGAGGCGAAACC
>JBDHVW010000245.1:0-3707 GCA_039809865.1 Vulcanimicrobiota bacterium | reverse complement strand
TTTGTGTTGCCATCCCAAGCCGCCCTGATAACCGGCGACGCCGTCCGATGCCAGGAATGGCTATAAACCTGAGTTCCGACGCAACGACTTGACACGCATCAGAAATGCTCATTACGAGTGAGCATATCACTCAGATGCGGGACCAATCTGTAGACCTTAGTCACTGCTGCGGCGTACAATCTCCGCGTCGACAATGTCCTGCGGGCGTCCCGAAGCGAGCTTGTTCTTGATGAGCGCTTCGCGCCCGATGACCCAACCGGATACTTCTCCGAAGTTGATCCACCCTCGCCCTGGCCAGGCCTCATCAAAGTCAACACCGTCCACGGACATGAGGATGTCCACTCGCACCGGGGGGACGCCGATCTGGTAGACCAGTCCTGGCGTGGCCAGGTCTTGTACGGTCAGCCCGGTCAGAGGCGCACCGAATTCTGCCAGGGCAGCTCTGCGTTCTCAGCCGTGGGACGAACCCACACGTCCAGGTCCTTCGTGAAACGGGGCTCGGCGTAAGCGATTACGGCGTAGCCGCCGACAACCAGGTACTCAGCCTGGCAACTGTTTAAGCACTGCAACAGATCGCTGAAGTCGCTGTTCACCCTCGCGTCCTCGCATTGTGAGGTACAGCCTCACGAGATCCCAGGCGGCATCGAATCTGGCAGCCATCGGCTGAGCTTGCCAGTAGTGGCGGTCAAACTCGCGGTCGCGCGTCTGCTCTAGTTTGACGAGCCTTGCTTCCATTGGAATAATTTCAGCAAAATCGCCCGGAGCCCTCCTTGTGACGCCGTCGACCGGTTGGAGCGAACCAACAAGCTCGACCTCACCCATTCCACCGATCCCCACAACTCGGACAACCACGCCCCGCGCTGCACGCAAACGGCCCGCGCGTTCACACATCGGCAACAACTACCCAGTTTCAGAAACAAAAGTTTCACATCTGTAACCTAGATGTCTTGAATCCGCGGGGGGACATGGTCTTCAGAGAAACGCTGCAACGACGGCGTTCAGACGATAGGAGGGTCATGTCATGTTGAATCTGTCTCTGGTTTCCCAAACGCTCCAAGACTCGAACCCCGGTCCCTTTGGAATCAAGCTACCCCCCAACCAGTCCGATGTGCTCGCGATGGCGGCCTCCGAGCAGGCGCTGGGCGTGGGCGGAGGCGACAACTACAGCGTCAGCGCCGCCGGGACGGGCGGCTACGGCGGCGGGCAGCCGCTGCCCCTGGCGCTCAGCCCCGAAGAACGCGCCCAGGAGCGCGACCGGCTGCTGGCCATCCAGGGACGCGACAACGAGCTGTCGGGCATTCCGTGCGACAAGAAAGCGCGCGCCGACAAATACCGCAAGGAGCATAACCTCCTGATGATGCGGATGGCCCAGCAGGGCCAGGGCCAGCTCGCACTGGCGGGCTAGGAGCTCAAACGAGGCCCGGGCCCACGAACGGCCCGGGCCTCCTCTCGAGGAGGATTGCCATGGAGCTGCCGCACGGCGTGGTCCGTTTCCTGAACGCTGCCTATCACGGCAGCGAGCTTCCCTGGGGCGAGCTCGAAGCCGCGCTCGAGCAGCTCTGGCTCTGGCTCGAAGTCCACGGCGCCTACACCGCCTGGCCTGAAGAAGAAGGCCTGCTGGACAACATCGGCTACCTGCTGCGCCAGGTCGAGCAGGGAGGCGACGTCCGCGCTCCCCTCGAGACCGCGGTGGGCCTGATGAACGCCCTCCTGCAAGAGCGGCGCCGGCTGGGCCTCTGCCAGGACGAGTGCCTGAACGACCTCTTACTGGCTGCCTCCGCCACTCACCCCGAGTCCGAAGCGGTGCGCGAACGCCTGCCCCTGGCACTGGACCGCATCGCCTGCCTGCGCGGGCGCCTGGAGGTCTTCTCCGAGCAGCTCGTTCCCGAGTTCCAGGCAGAGATCGCCCGCGGCCTGGAACGGCTCGAGGCGGCACTCCTTGCGGGGTCCGTGCAAGAAGCCGTGCAGGCCGCACTCTACGCCGACGTCTTCCAGGAATGGGAGCGCGACTGGCAGCAACGCAGCGAGCAGAGCTTCGGCAAATACGCCATCCCCGAAGTGGGCCCCGACCTCGAGGAGATCGTCGCGCGGGGCTGGCAGCTGGACCGCAGCCGGTGGGGCCTGGGGGTCTGGCGCCTGCGCAAGGTCATCCTGCCGCGCCTGGAGGCCATCTGGGAAGAACGGCGTCAGAACGCGCTCCTGACCGTGCCACTGGAGCAGGTCGAGCAGCCGGTCGAGACCGCCCTGGAGCTCTTCCGCCAGGCCCTGCCGGGCCTCAACGACGAGCAGCTCACGGCCGAGCAGGCCCTGAGTGCCCTCGAGGAAGCGCTGCTGGCCCTCTCCACCGCCTTCGCGCGCTTCGAGAGCGCCCGCCTGCAGCGCGACTCCCTGTCGCCCACGCTGGCCGCGTACTACGACCTGGCCCAGGGCATTCTGCTTGAGAGCGTGCCCGACGTGCACCTCGCCGAGCTGCTGGCGACCGAGCCGCCGGGGGCCGAGGCGGCCGTCAGCTTGCGCGAGTATCTGTCCACGCGCGACGAGGAGCACCTGACGCGGGCGCTGAGCCACATCGCCGAGCATTCGCGCGTCCTGGCCCGCGAGCGCGAGCTCCAGGCCGAGCGGGAGGGGGGGCTCGATGGCGACCTCATGCGCTGGAGCCGCGCCGCCGCCTGCGGTGGGATGTTCTGAGCGCTAGCGCGAGAAGGACGGATCCCAGCCGTAGAGGCGCAGAATCTCCATCGCCTTGGTCGAGGTCGGGGACGAGTTGAAGCCCGTGAAGGCCGGGTTCGCCACCGGGTTGGCGCCCGGCAGGAGGGCGCCGGAGTTCCAGTAGCTGTCCCAGTTGCTCATCAGGTAGCGATGGGCCTCGGCGAAGTCCTCCTGGCGGCTGTTGCCCCCGTAGTCGCTCACCGAGTTGGGATTGGCCGACCAGATCGGGTTCGTGACGTCGTAGCCCGAGCGCGCCTGCAGGTTGTGGCCCGCCTCGTGGTGGATGAGGTAATTGGCCGAGCCCGGCGTGGTCAGGGAGTTGCGGTCGATCACCATCGAGCCGTCCGGGTTGCCGGCCATGCCGCCCACTCCAGAGATGGGCTGCTGGTTCATGCCGCGACTGTAGATCTGGCCCAGATCGTTGGAGAGCGAGATGTCCCGCGCGTTGATGCGCGCCTGAGGCGGCATCGCCATCACCGAGTCGCGCACCCGCTGGATCTCCTGGGGAGTGGCGCCGCCGCTGATCTTCAGGTCCATCGGCTGCCCGTTCGGGCCAGGAACCTGAATCGTGGTGCTGCCCTTGCGCTCGGCCTCGGCCCGCAGGCCCTCGAAGCCGCCCTCGCGATAGCGCCAGCGGTGGCCGTCGTTGTTGATGGTCTCGCGCCAGTTCTGGCCGTTCTCGGTATAAGTGCGGCTGCGGTCGGTGGTGCCGTCGAGACGCTTGACCTCGGTCCAGGGGCCGTTCTGATCGCCCGCCGACCAGGTGCGCGTCTGCAGGCCGTTCGGATGAGTCTGCCACTCCGAGTTGGGGGTGCTCCACATATCCTTGTCGCGCACGGGCGCACCCACCATTCCGTTGGAGCTGCCGGGCGCCACTGCCGAGGGCGTGCCCTGGGGGGCCTGGGGAGCCTCGGGAGTCTCCCCCGCCGGAGTCTCGGTCTTGGGGCCGGTGAGGCCCGGCTCGCTCAGGTTCTCGGTGAGGGCCTTGAGGTGCTCGC
>JBDHVW010000244.1:0-3792 GCA_039809865.1 Vulcanimicrobiota bacterium | reverse complement strand
GAAGGAGGGCGTAAGGATGAGGTCCGGGGCGACCTGGCCCCCTCCGAGCCCCAGGAAGAAGCAGACCTTTCCGCTCGTCACCACCGCGAGATCCAACAGCCCGTCGGCGTTGAAATCGCCGGTCGCCAGGGAGGATACGAAATCCCAGTTCAGGGTCAGGGTCTGTCCGCGCGTGAACGAGCCGTGCCCGTCGTTGTGCCAGAGAACCAGATGTCGGGCATCGTCGCGCGAAAACACGTCCAGAGCCCCGTCACCGTCGAGATCGCCGAGCAAAGCGGCGTCGGACGGCAATCCGGAGGGCTCGGCAGTATTGACGAACAGTCCGTCGCCGGTGTTCTCGACGCGAATCGTGCAGGTGGCCGACAAATCCCCATCCTGGGCGGTGATGGTGGCCGTCCCGAGCGCTCCGGGGGTCACGCGACCGTTCGTGACCGAGGCGATCGCCGGCGCGTCGCTGGACCAGAGGGCCGCGCTCGTGCGGTTCACCACCGAGCTGTCCGTCTTGCGTGCGAAGAGCTGAAGCTGGTGTGGCGCCGCGCCGGGCGCCAGGAAAAGCTGACCTGGCACCAGGCCCAGGCTGGCGATCTCGGGCGGGCCCACCACCACGGCGCGCTCGCCACTGACGGTCCCCAGGCTGGCGGTTACGGTGGTCGAGCAAGTCGCCAGGGCGGTTAAGACTCCCTCCCGCCCGGGCGCGTTCGAAACCGGCGCACGGAGGGGCTTGCTACTGCGCCATACGGCGCTCCCGGTCAGGTCCATCTGGAAGCCGCTGCTGAACGTTCCCAGAGCCCTCAGGCGCGTCTGGCCGCCCTGCGGCAGAGTCAACTTGCTTCCGGGAACAACGGCGATGGTTTGCAGAGTGTCGCCGGTAATGGCGACGTCTGCCACCGCCTGCATTCCTCCGAATTCCGCTCGGACCTGGACGGTTCCCAGCGCCTGTCCGGTCAACCGGCCCTTATCGGCAGTCAGGTTGCTGATGCGCGCCAGACGGGTGTCCGAAACGCTCCAGGTCGTCGCCAGCGTGGTATCCGCAACCGATCCGTTGCTGTAGGTAACGCGAGCCTTACAGGACTGGCTCATCCCGAGCGGTAGGGCGCTGGGAGGAGAGACGATCTCCAACCCCACCGCTTGGGCCTGGGTGATAGGGAATTCCAGGCTATCCAGCAGGAGTCCGTTGGCGTAAAGATAGACTCCCGCCAGAGTGCCCTGGGGTACCGTCAGAACGTAGCCCTCGCTCGGAGTGCTGGTGCCGTTCCAGGTCGCCCAGCGCACGGGACCCGTCAGGCCAGCGACCGTGGCCTCCGCGTGCAGATTGATCTGCGCGCCTTCCATCGCCTCGGTAAGCCGCGGCTCGATGTGTAAATTCAGGTTATAGACTTGCTCGTTGGTGATCTTGATGTTGCTGACAGCCTGTAGCCCTGAGAAGGTCGCAGTCAGGGTCAACTGTCCGGGGGATTGAGTGTAAAGCTCTCCGCTCGAAAGATAAGCCAGGGCGGGGTTGCTGTTTACGAACGCGGTCCGACCGGTAACGTCGACGCGTAATCCGTCGGCGTAAGTTGCGATGGCCTGGTAGCGCGCGTTGACGGAAAGCGGCAGTGTTTCCTGAGACGGGGCGAGCTCGAAGGTGACCGGGGTGAGATTGGCGACGGTGGTGTCCTGGCTGGCGCTGAGGTCACCGAAACGGGCCGTCAGCCGGGCCGGCCCGGTCACCGCCAGCGTCGTGGCAATGGAATTGCTGGCGGTTGGCGCTTTGAGCAGGGTGGTATCGGAGCTCTCCCAGGCCACCTGAGTGCTGAGGTCGCGGATACTCCCATCGCTGTAATGGCCCAGCGCCTGGACGGGTAAGGGCGTGCTGGTTGGCGCGGTGACGGGAAGCCCGGCAACTTCCAAAGAGGTCACCCGAGCCGTGGTGGTCTGGAAAGAGCGCGAGTCGCCCGCCGCCCCCAGCCAGGCCGTGATGGTCGCGGCGCCGCCGCTGACGGCCGTCACCGTGCCGCGCTCGCCCGCCTGATTGGAGACGCTGGCAACTCCGGGTTGACTGCTGGACCAGCTCACATTCTCGCTGACATCCCAAGTGGTATTGTTGGAGAACTTGCCCAGGGCCCGATACGTTGTCGTAGCGCCAATCGGGGCGAAGGTCTCCGCGGAGACGATTCGTAGGGACTTCAAGGCGGCATCAGCCACCTTGAGCTGGCAGCTCCCCTCGAAGCTCCCGGACCGGGCAAAGATTCGCAGGCTGCCAGCCGCGTTCGTCGTCACCTGACCTTTGCTCCCTGCGGTGTTGGAAACGGTGGCCAGCGTGCCGTTGCTGGTGAACCAGCCGACGTTTCCGGTCACCTCCACACGGCTGTCATCGGTATAGACCCCGATCGCGCGCAAAGGAAAACGCAGACCGACGGGGGGCCGCGCCTCGGCCGGGTCAATTTCGAGCCGGACCAGTTGGGCCGGACTGACTCTCAGGACGGCCTCCGCCGCTAATGGGCCCAGGTTCGCCCGGATTCCGGTCGTGCCAGGGTTGAGTGCGGTGGCCAGTCCCCGGCTGCCATCCACATTGGAAACGCTGGCGATGGAGGGGTCGGTGCTGGACCAGGTCACCAGATCGGTGACGGGAGCGGCCGACCGGTCGCTGTAAAGTCCGATGGCGGTGAAGGGTCGCGTGAGCCCCCGGGGCAGGCTGCCGGCCGGGCCTTCCACGGCGAGGCCCGTCAGCACAGCCGATTCAACCGTCAAGCTTGCGCTGGCCTGGAGCCCACCGCAAGTCGCTTCGATCTGGCTGGTGCCAGGCTGGAGCGCAGCCACGACACCGCGGGACGAAACCAGAGCCACGCTTTCCTCCGAGCTGGTCCAGGTCGAGGCGCTGGAGAGGTCGAGGACACTGTTGTCGCTGAACGTGCCGGTAGCCACCAGGGGTTGGGTCAAGCCCGCGGGCACGTTGGGATTGACGGGAGTAATGGCCAACTGCGTCAGGTCGGCGGAGCTCACAGTCGCCTCGGCCGATCCGGCGCGACCACGGAAACTGGCCGTCAACGTGGCGTTACCGCCAGGACCGGCCAGAGCGCTCCCTTTCGCGTCAACAGCGACCGCAAGGGGGTCCGAGGTGGACCACTGAACGACTCCCGTCAGGTCGAAGCTGCTGCCATCGTCGTAGAGGCCCGTGGCCGCGAATTGCTGCGGAAAGTCATGCGGAATCAAGGCGTTGGCCGGGGAGACTTCGAGGGTCGTGAGACGAGCGGTCGTCACCGTCAACTCCGTGAAGCCGGCCTTACCCCCATAGAGAGCACGAATGCGAACGTCGCCGGGTTTCAGGGCCGTCACCAGGCCGGAAGCGTCCACCGACGCGCGGGCGGGGACCCCCGAGACCCAGCTCACCTGACTGGTTACGTCCTCAGTAGTGAAGTCGGAATATACCGCCGTAGCCCGGAATGGGACGGCTACTCCAGGCGGAAGAGCCTGACCGGCGGGCGATACTTCGATGCGGACGAGGGTCGCGTCGGGACCGCGCAATTGGCGACCAAAGCCGCCGTCGGTGCTGACCGAGGGAGAGCGTACGTTGCCGCGACCATCTCCACAGCCTGCCAAGAAAAGAATTGCAATGCAAGACAGGCAGAAGACGAGGGAACGCATTCCACTAAAATTGGCTGGCCCCGCCCCATATCCTCTAGAGTTGTTCTTGCAGCGCCTGCGAGGCTCGCCTGATGTCGTAGCGGACCAGGCCCAGGTTGATGTCTTGCGAGGTGAGCACGAGCAGGTACGTGACCTCGTTGATGTTCTTGAAGAAGAGGTTGCCGCCGT
>JBDHVW010000243.1:0-3832 GCA_039809865.1 Vulcanimicrobiota bacterium | reverse complement strand
TCGTGCGAGCAACGGTTCTCCACGCAGTAATAGAGCCCGTCAACACGACAAACGAGCACCTGCTCGTAGGGGGTTTCCACCACGCGCAGCTGCCCGTCCGTCAGATCCGCCTTGCCGGCCGGATAGCGAGCCATCAGAGTACAGTGCCTTTGGTGCTGCACTCTGTAACACGCAGAAACGTAGTTTCGGCGTGTTCAACAGGTTGTGCTAAATGGGCACGACCGAAGGGAGAGCACATTAGCCCAGGGCCTTGCTCAGCACCTGCTCCATCTGCTCGTCGAGCCAGGTGACCAGCTCCTCGTGCTCCAGGCGACCGTAGACTTCCTGATAGAAGCCCGTGATCAGGAGGTGCTCGGCCTGCGTCTTGGTCAGGCCGCGCGAGCGCAGATAGAACTGCTGGTGCGGATCGTAGGTGGCGAACGTGGCGCCGTGCGTGCAACGCACGTCGTTGGCGCTGATCTCGAGCTTGGGCATCGCATCCGCGCGGGCCTTCTCAGACAGCAGCAGGTTGCGGCAACGCTGGTAGGCGTCCGTCTTCTGCGCTCCCTCGGCCACCCAGATGTTGCCCGAGAACACGCTGCGCGAACGGCCCGTGAGGGCCACGTGGAACAGCACGTCCGAGGTGGTGTTCTTGACGTTGTGGTAGTGTAGCGCGTCGGTGTCGAGATGCTGGCGGCCCTCGCCGAAGACGAGGCCGAGGATCTCCGACTTGGAGCCCTCACCGTCCAGATCGCCCTCCATGAAGTTCTTGCCCATCTGGCCGCCCAGGCCGACGAACAGGACGCGCAGGTGCGCGTCCTTCTCGAGCTTGGCGCGGAAGATCGGCAGGTAGCGCGTGTTGGCGCCCCACTGGTGGACCACCACGTAGTCCATGCGGGCACCCGCCTCGAGGTAGAGCTCGGTGACCGGGATGGCCAGCGTCTCGGCGTCGCCCGAGCGGTAGTGCTCGATGACCACGCCTTTCGAGAAGCGCCCCGCCTTCACGTAAGAGCGCGGGAACGCCACGCCGCCCTCGCTCACGTTGTGCTCGAACAGCAGCGGATGCGGCAGCACCTGCTCCTGGTTGAACACGGCGTAGGCGCCGTCGGACCAGTGAGCCTCGCTCAGCTTGGTGAAGACGTTCGTGGGGGCGATGCTGCCCAGCGGAACATCCTGCGCCTTGGAGAGCTGGTTGATGACGACGCCCTCGGGCGCTTTGTCGCTCGCGAACAGCTTGAAGCTGGTCGCAACCGGGACGGCCTTCATGGTACCGGGATGGAACTTCTCCGGCGGCGTGCGCCGCCAGGCCTCGTCCTTGCCGGTGGGGAAGGGCAGCTCCAGGGCTTCCTGGTGGGCCTTCTTACGACCCTCCAAAGTGGGCGTAACGAGCCCTTTGAACTCTGAGGTAACGGTTGCCATCATCCGATTGAACCTTCCATCTCGAGCTGGATCAGCCGGTTGAGCTCGACCGCGTATTCCAGCGGCAGCTCCTTGATGAACGGCTCGAAGAAGCCGTTCACGATCATCGCGATCGCGTCGTTCTCGCTCAGGCCGCGGCTCATCAGGTAGAAGAGCTGCTCGTCGCCCACCTTCGAGACGGTCGCCTCGTGGCCGATCTGGACATCCTTGTTGTCGATCTCCATGTAGGGATAGGTGTCCGAGCGCGACTCTTCATCCAGCAAGAGCGCGTCGCAGCGCACGTTGCACTTGATGTCGTGAGCGTTCGGATAAACCTTCACCAGGCCGCGGTAGGACGTGCGTCCACCGTCCTTGGAGATGGACTTCGACAGCACGGTCGAGGCCGTGTTGGGCGCCACGTGCACCATCTTGGCACCGGCGTCCTGGTGCTGGCCCTTGCCCGCGTAGGCGATGGACAGCACCTCGCCGCGCGCGCCTTCCTCCATCAGGTAGACGGCCGGGTACTTCATGGTCAGCTTGGACCCGAGGTTCCCGTCCACCCACTCGACGGTGGCGTTCTTCCACGCCTGGGCGCGCTTGGTGACGAGGTTGTAGACGTTGTTGGACCAGTTCTGGATGGTCGTGTAGCGGATGGTCGAGCCCTCCATCGCGATCAGCTCCACGACGGCGCTGTGCAGCGAGTCGGAGGAGTAGATCGGGGCCGTGCAACCCTCGATGTAGTGCACGTAGGAGCCGGGCTCGGTGATGATCAGCGTGCGCTCGAACTGGCCCATGTTCTGGGCGTTGATGCGGAAGTACGCCTGCAGGGGGATCTCCACCCGCACGCCCTTGGGCACCAGGATGAACGAGCCGCCCGACCACACCGCGGTGTTGAGCGCCGAGAACTTGTTGTCCTCGGTGGGGATCACCGTGCCGAAATACTTCTTCACGATGTCCGGATACTGCTTGAGGGCCGAGTCCATGTCCAGGAAGATGACGCCTTCCTTCTCGAGGTCCTCGCGGATCGAGTGGTAGACCACCTCGGACTCGTACTGGGCGCTGACGCCCGCCAGGAACTTGCGCTCGGCCTCAGGGATGCCGAGCTTGTCGAACGTGTTCTTGATGTACTCCGGGACGTCGTCCCAGTTCTTCTCGCTCTTCTCGGAAGGGCGCACGTAGTAGTGGATGTTGGCGAAGTCGATCTCGTTGAGCTCGCCGCCCCACTGGGGCATCGGCTTCTCGTTGAAGACCTTGAGCGCGTGCAGGCGCTTCTCGAGCATCCACTCGGGCTCGCCCTTCATCTTGCTCATCTCGCGGACGAGCTCTTCGGTCAGGCCCTTACCCGACTTGAAGACGTAGTCCTCAGCGTCGTGGAAGCCGTACTTGTACTCTTTGCCGATTTCTTCTAAGGTCGCTGCATCTGAACTCATACTATGTCCTTCCTCAGGCCGGGACGGCGTGGGTCTTGAGCAGTTCGTCGTAGCCCCTGGCCTCGAGCTCGAGAGCCAGCTCCGGACCGCCGCTCTGCACGAGCTTGCCGTTCACGAGCACGTGCACGAAGTGGGGTTTGATGTGGTTGAGCAGGCGCTGGTAGTGGGTGATGACCAGCACGCCCATCTCGGGGGTGAGAAGCTGATTGACGCCGTCGGAGACGATGCGCAGGGCGTCGATGTCGAGGCCGGAGTCGGTCTCGTCGAGCAGCGCCAGCTTCGGGTTGAGGAGCGCCATCTGGAGGATCTCGCAGCGCTTTTTCTCGCCGCCCGAGAAGCCTTCGTTGACGTAGCGCTTGGCGAAGTCCTGATTGATGCCCAGCTTCTTCATGGTGGCGATCAGCTCTTTGCGGAACTCGAGCGGCTTGACGTTGTCGGCGCCGCGGATCGCTTTGAGCGAGGCCTGCAGAAAGTTGGCCAGCGTCACGCCGGGGATGCTGGTGGGATACTGGAACGCCAGGAAGATGCCCAGCTTGGCGCGCTCATCGGCTTCGCTGTCGCCCAGCTCCTCGCCGTTGAACAGGATGCGTCCTCTGGTCACCTCATAGTTGGGGTGCCCCATGATGGTGTTGGACAGGGTGGATTTCCCGGAACCGTTGGGTCCCATCAGGGCGTGCACTTCGCCCTTCTTCACGGTCAGGTTGACTCCGCGAAGGATCTCCTTTCCCTCAACTTCGACGTGCAGGTCTTCAATCTGCAGCAAAGGCGCGTCGGCCATAGGTCACCTCTCCAGTAAGATACTCACCGGAGTCGAATCGTGAGGAGCGGCCAGGTCGGCCAGCGTCGTTCCGTCGAGCACCGTGAGCAAAGTCGATTCAAGTTGGTGGCAGAGTTTACGGCTGAGGCAGTGCGAAGCGGTGCGACAGTCGGCCGAGCGATGCTCGGGTTGGCTGCACAGCACCGGCTCGAGATCACCCTCGACCGCCCGCACGATGTCACCCACCGTGATGCGGCCTGGATGCTGA
>JBDHVW010000242.1:0-3898 GCA_039809865.1 Vulcanimicrobiota bacterium | reverse complement strand
CGGTGGTGGCGCGGGAGCCCGAGACATAGCCTTCGCCCGTGTTGATCATGACCGACTCGTCGATGACGCTGAGAGGCATCGCGTCGCGATAAGCCTGATAGCCGGCCTGCGCCCCGGCCAGGCCGCTGCTGGCCAGGAGCTGGCTGTCGCGGGTGCTCAGAGTGGTCTCGGTCTTGGGCGCCGAGGGCTTGGCCTCGGTGGTCTCGTGTTTGGCATCGGTGGTCTCGAGCCTGGTCTCCGTGGTCTCGGGCCTGGCCTCGTGTTTGGCATCGGTGGTCTCGAGCCTGGCCTCGGTGGTCTCGGGCTCGGTGGTCTCGGGCTTGGCCTCGGTGGCCTGCGGCGCGGGGGCGTCCCCCGCCACCTGATTCCAGCCGTCCTGCAACTGGTCGGAGGTCGTCAGCGACTCGCGGGCCACCTGGGCCTGCTCGGCCGGGGTCATGACCGGCTGGGTCTCGGGAGTCGAGGAGACTGGAGCCTGCGCCTGAGGTTTCTGAACCGGCTCGTTGGGCTCGACGCTGGTGGTGTAGGTAGTCGCTCCGATGGTCGCCATTTGGGGGTCCTCCTCGACGGTTCTGCTGACTCCGTCAGGGTAACCGGGGAGGGTCTACGGGCGTCCGACTCGAGCGCGAGAATGTTGCCAATGTGTTACAGATTTGTTGCCGGATTGTGATGTCAGCCGTACAGGACCAGGTTCTCCAGGCTCTCGAGAGTCGAGTCCCAGCGGCTCTCATCCTGGTCCTCGGCGTAGGGCAGGACCAGCTCCAGCTCCTGAAAGAGCTCTTCCAGAGCGAGAATCTCGTCCATCACTTCTGCCCTCCCTGCTCGGCCAGCTGGTGGGCGCGCACCGCATCCACGTAGCCCACACCGGCCTGGAACAGTCCGCTCAGTCCTTTGTCGTTGGGATTCTTGTCCAGCCCGGCGGCGGCGTATCCGGCGGCTTCGGCGGCGAAAATGCTGGAGCGGTCGACCACCCGACCCTGCTGCTCCTGCTGGTCCGCCCAGGCGTTGATGCGGGCGTGCAGGGTCATCATGTCCTTCTTTTGCTCGGGGCTCAAGGCGCCCAGCGAGGCCCCGAAGGTCTCGCCGGCCTGCTGCAGGCGCGCCTCGGGGGAGATGCGGGAGATGTCAGCCGCACCGGCCGTGTTTTTTACGACCTCGGGCCGGACGTTCAGGTTGGAGCGAAGTTGCGCGATCGCGAGCGGCGATGCCTGCCCCGGGTTGATTGCCGTGGCCATGATTGAAACTCCTTTGGTTTGTTTCTCGACATCGCCAACCTATCGTTTCGTTGTGTATGGATGTACGACTGATCCCCTCATTTGTTGCAAATCTGTTACAGAATTGTGTTCGCACGACTCGCGTAACGCCCATCGGGCCGCCGGGCGCGTCACGCAAGAGGGGTGAACATGATCGCACGACTCGCGTAACGCCCATCGGGCCGCCGGGCGCGTTACGCAAGAGGGGTGAACATGATCGCACGACTCGCGTAACGCCCACCGGGCCGCCGGGCGTGTTACGCAAGAGGGGTGAACATGATCGCACGACTCGCGTAACGCCCATCGGGCCGCCGGGCGCGTTACGCAAGTGGGGTGACCCCTCCCCTCTTTTCGGACTGATCACTCCAGACGAGGCAGGTTTGGAGGATGCGGGCTTAAAATAGTACCGCACGGTGCATTTAAGCGAGCTGGTTGGCCATTTGCGATACCGGATGGCCGGGAAAAGGGTCTACGCGCATCGGCGCACCACGATCCGAGGGTTGGCGAACCTGACGACCGGCGGGACGCTGCATATCGGGCTGGGACCGACCGGGTTCTCGCATTCCGAGGACCGGACCTACCTGAATCTGAGGGGGAGGCTCTACTTCCGCGACGGCTATGCGATCGGGCGGGGCACGCGTATGGATATCGGTCCGGGGGCCGAGGCCGTGTTCGGACGGGGCTACGTCAATGCCAACAGCCTGTTCGTCATCATGAACGGACTCACCGTGGGGCACGACACGGTCATCTCCTGGAATTGCCGGTTTGTGGACGAGGACTTCCACCAGATCTCAGCGACGACAGGAGCGGTAGACGGGTCAGCGACGACAGGAGCGGTAGACGGGTCAGCGACGACCGGAGCCGTCGCCCGCTCCTCCAAAGACAAGCGCATCGTCATCGGAGAGAACGTCTGGGTCGGCTGCGACAGCCTGCTGCTCAAGGGCGTGCGCATCGCCGACGGATGCGTGGTGGCGGCTGGCTCGGTGGTTACCGGCCAGTTCGACGAGCCTCGCACGCTCATCGGGGGCAATCCGGCCCGGGTCCTCAAGCGCGACGTCAGCTGGACGCGCTGATGTGCGGCATCGGCGGCATCCTCTCTCCCCACGTCAGCGACGAACGTCTGCAGCGAATGGGGCGGTCCCTGGCCCACCGGGGCCCGGACGGCAGCGGGGTGCATCGCTTCGCGGAGGGCGGACTGGTGCACCGGCGGCTGGCCATCCTCGATCTCTCGCCAGCCAACGCCCAGCCGTTCGAGCGCAACGGCCTGGTGCTGGTCTACAACGGCGAGCTCTATAACTATCGCGAGCTGCGTCAGGAGCTCGCACGCGACTTCCGCACCACCGGCGACACCGAGGTGGTGCTGGCGGCCTACGAGCGCTGGGGAGTCGACTGCTTTCGCCGCTTCAACGGGATGTGGGCCCTGGCCATCCTCGACCCGGCGAAGCGCCGGTTGATCCTGAGCCGCGACCGTTTCGGGATCAAGCCGCTCTACTACCAGACCACGGGTCGCGAGCTGGCCTTCGCCAGCGAGCTGAAAGCGCTGCGCACGACCGAGCGTCCTCACGAGGAGACCGTCGCCCGCTACCTGCGGACCGGACTGGTGGACCAGGGCATCCGGACCTTCTACCAGGGCCTGGAGCGCTTTCCCCCGGCCCACTACGCCGAGATCGACCTGGACCGCCCGGCCGTCCAGCCGAGAAGCTACTGGACGCCCCCCGAGCGCTCCCTGCGTCCCACCAACCCGATCGGCGACTTCCAGGAGCTGTTCCAGCAGGCGCTCGGACGCCACTTTCTGAGCGACGTCCCGGTGGGGTCGTGCCTGAGCGGCGGGCTGGACTCCTCGGCCCTGGTCTGCGGCGCCGTCAAGATGCAGAGCTTCTCTTACCAGACCTACGGCTATGTCGATCAGACCTTCTCCGAGGAAGCCTACATGCGCGACGTCGTGCGCCGCACCGGGGTGCGCCTGAAGCTCGTCACCATGGCCCCCGAGGCCTTCGAGGACGACCTCCACGCCTATCTTGGCGCCCAGGACGAGCCGGGCAGCTCGCTGAGCGGACTGGCCCAGTGGCTGGTGTTCCGCGCCGCCGCCCGAGACGGCGTCAAGGTGATGCTCGACGGCCAGGGCGCCGACGAGCTGCTGGCGGGTTATCCCTGGTACGCCGACACGCTGTGCCGTGAGTATCTTCGCAAACATTCCTTCGGCCAGGCCTTCCGGCTCTGGTTCAGCTGGCTCTGGCAGGGGCGCAGGCTCGGCATCGGACCGGGTCTCCGCCAACCCCCCCCGGATCCGCTCCAAAAGCTCGCCCCGCGCCTCGCGCGCGAGTTTCCTCCCGACCCACCCACGCGCTACGCCACGCTCAATGACCAGCTGCGCCACGACGTGCTGCACCTCAACCTGCCGGCGCTGCTGCGCTTCGAGGATCAAAGCTCGATGGCCCACTCGATCGAGGCGCGCGTCCCCTTTCTGGACCAGCCCCTGGCCGAGTATGCCCTGGCGCTCGACAGCGGCTACAAGATCCGGGGAAGTCAGACCAAGTGGATCTTGCGTCACAGCCTCCCCATGCCCCGGAGCGTCCGGGAGCGAACCGACAAGAAGGGTTTCTGGGCCAACACCGCCCTGCTCGAGGGCTATGTCAAAAGGCACA
>JBDHVW010000241.1:0-3967 GCA_039809865.1 Vulcanimicrobiota bacterium | reverse complement strand
CACTCCGTCGCGCAGGAGGCCCCCGCCCGTCGAGGAGACGAGAGCCACGGTGGCGATGCCCATGATGGCGAAGCCGCGACGCGCGGCCAGCAGCGCCCCGCTGGCCGCCCAGATGAAGGTGGCCAGGTAGTCGAAGTAGACCGGCAGCTGAAAGTGCGACTCAGACAGGGGCGGTGGCAGCCCCGTCGGTGGTGAGGCCCGCCAGCAGACGCTCCCCGTCGACCTGGCCCTCCAGGCCGATCAGCACGAGCTGGCTGCAAGGCTTCTCCTCGCCCCAGGGACGGCCCGGGGTCAGGGTCCAGCGCTGGCCCATCCGCTGGAAAATCGTACGTTTTGCGGGGCGCTCGGCGAGGTTCAAAATGCCCTTGGCGCGCAGCACGGTGTCGGGCCAGGCCTCCACGCAGGCGCGCAGCTGACTCTCGGGCAGAGGGGCGTCGCTCTGCCAGCTCCAGGAGCGGTAACCGTGGGCCACCTCGACGACCTCGGGGGCGGCCCCCGTCGAGACGCCCAGCAGCTCGGCCAGGGGAACGCGTCCGAAAGAGGCCTCCAGCACACGTCCGCCCAGCCAGGCCCGCAGGTCCGCCAACTGGTCCGGGGTGACCAGGTCGGTCTTGTTCAGCACGATCAGGTCGGCGCACTTGAGCTGGCGCAGAACGGAATCGCCGACGTACTTGTCGGTCGAGCGCTCGCGCACGGTCTCGGCGTCGGCCACCACCACGATGCCATCCGGAGAGAACGGCGCCGTGTAGGCAAAAGCTGCCACCCGGGCGGGATCGCTGACCCCGCTCGACTCCACCAACACGTGCTCGGGCAACGGGTCCATCTGCGAGACCGTGTGCAGAGCATTGGCCAGCCCGCTGGACATGCTGCAGCAAATGCAGCCGTTCTCGAGCGTCAGCACATCCCCGTCGATCAGGGCGGCGTCGATGTTCAGCGAGCCGAAGTCGTTGACCAGCACCGCGAACCGCCGACCCCGGCTCTGGCCGAGCAAGTGGTTCAGCAGCGTGGTTTTGCCCGCCCCCAGATAACCGCCGATCACCGTCAACGGGATTCCCATACGGACGTCGGACGTTCGGCATCCTCCCGGAGGTTCCCGCCCCACCAGGGCGAACTGCGCCCGATGCATAAGCTCGTTGCCCTTCTTCTGGGCGCCTGGTTGCTGGCCGGGTGCTCGCAGCCCGCACCGGCCCCGTCCGCCTCGCCTTCGGCCGCGGATCCGCTCAAGGCCGAGTTCGTCAAGCTCTACGCCGTCGAGGACGAGCTGGCCAACCGCCGTGATTGGGAGCACAACGTGCTGGTCAACGCCGATCCGATGATCGTCGACGGCCAGACGCTCGACCGGAAACAGCAGCTCGCCAAGCTCCGAGAGCTCGAGCCGGAGCTGAAGAAGCTCGAGAAAGAGCTGGGCTTCGGCCCCCTGCAAGAGGACCAGCACCAGGAGGTCATCGAGGTGACCTCGATCGATGCCGACCACGCCGTGGTCAAATCCAAGAACCTCAACAAAGCCTGGTCGACGAACGGGCGCTGGCGCCTCGAGGCCCAGACCGACCAGGTCGAGACCTGGGAACGCCAGAAAGACGGTTGGAAGCGCACCGAGGCCATCGCCAAGGCAGGCCCGATGCAAGAGTACGTGGACGGAAAGCCGACCGCCCCCTGACGCCCATCGTCGCCAAGCTCCTCGTTGCCCTGGCCCGCTTCTGCTATCGGGCTCCCCGCCTGGTGCTGCTGGCCGGCCTGATCAGCGCCGTCCTGGCCGGATTCGTGGCCACGCGCACGCTGAGTTTTACCACCGACCGCACCCAGTTGCTGCGCCCGGACGACCCGGCCCAGCTCGATTACCAGGCGCTCAAGAACGAGTTCGGGGCGGCCCCGGACATGCTCGTCTGGATCCAGCGCGGCGAGCCATCCGATCGCGAGGCGGCCGCCCAGGCGCTGGTCGCGAGGCTGCAACAAGACCCCCAGGATTTCTCCGACCCCGCCGGCTGGGTGGACCTGCCGTTTCTGTCGGACCGGGCGCTGCTCTATCTCTCCCCCGACGAGCTCGCCCGAATGGCCGAGGAGTTCGAGCGCGATCGGCCCTGGATGGCTCCCCTGCTCGAGGCCGGGCGGCTCGAGGAGATGCTGCGGCATCCCCCTCCCCCCGGCCCCCAGATGGACGCCGTGCTGGGCCAGCTGGTGCTGTTCCTGCAGGGCAAGTCGGAGTACCGCTCGCCGTTCGAGCATCCCCACCCCGACCTCGGCTTCAGCGGCGACCGCAAGCCAGGCCAGACGCGCATCTACACGACCCGGGGCGAGGCTCACCTGGTGCTGGCCCGCCCCAACTCGACCCGCGCCGTGGACGCCCTGGAGAAGGCCGTGGAGCAAGTGCGGGCCAGCTACCCCGGACTGACGTTCACGCTGGGCGGAGAGCCCGTGCTGCGCGCCCAGGAGACGCACGACGCCATCCACGGCGCGATGTTCTGTACCGTGCTCAGCATCTTGCTGTGCAACCTGCTGTTCGTGCTCGGATTCGGCCAGGTGAAGCGTCCCCAACTGGCCATCTTCTGTTTGCTCATCGGCCTGGCCTGGGCGTTCGCCGTGGCCGGCCTGCTGGTCGGACAGCTCAACCTGATCACGGTCAACTTCCCGGCCGTGCTGGTGGGGCTCGGCGTCGACTTCGGCATCCACTGGCTGTTCCGCTACCAGGAGGAGCGGTGCAACGGCCTGGAGCCCCTGCCCGCGATGGAGCGCACCATGGCCACCACGGGGGTGGAGAATTTCACCGGCGCGCTGGCCACCAGCGTGGCCTTTCTGGCGCTGCAGTTCACCCACTTCCGGGCCGCCAGCCAGCTGGGGCTGATCTCGGGCCTGGGCGTGATGCTCGCCTTCATCGCCATGGCTACGTTCCTGCCCACGTTGCTGTTCATGGTCGACCGGGGCGGCCCGGTCAAGCGGCGCCCCCGCTTCTTTCTCGACACGGAGCACTGGCTGTCGCAACGGCCCGGAGCGGTGCTGCTGACGGCGGTCGTCTTCTCGCTCGGCTGCGCGTTCTACGTGCCGCGCATCCACTTCGACTACAACCTGCTCCACATGCAGGTCGCCAACGCGCCCGCGCTCAAGGCCGAGCAGCTCTCGCAGAAGCTCAGCGGCCACACCAGCCTGACCGCATTCTCTCTGGCGAAGAGCCAATCCGAGGCCCTGGAGCTGGTCGCGCGCCTCCGGGCCTTGCCCAGCGTGGAAAGCGTGGAGTGCATCGCCACGCTGCTGCCCACGCGCGATGCGGGCCCCGAGGTGCAGCGGGTCGTCAGCGCGGTCGCCGAGCTGCCCATTCCTCCCGCGCCGCCCCATCGCACCGGCGTCGAGCTCCAGGCGCTCGAGCCGCTTTTCCGCAAGCTTCCGCACAGCCAGCGCTCCGACGAGCTGCACGCCACGCTCGAGACGCTCGGTCCGGGTCAGATCGAGCAGGGCATCGAGGGGTTCGAGAAGGCGCTCTTCGATGATCTGCGCGGCTCGCTCACCTTCCTGAAGGCGCAGAAGGCGGCTCCCCCCATCACGCTCGACGACCTGCCCGAGACGCTGCGCCAGCGCAATCTGGGCCGCACCGGGCAGTTCCTGATCCGCATCTATCCGCGCGGCGACGTGTGGGAGCGGCCCGCTCTGGAGGTGTTCGTGCGCGAGGTGCAGTCGGTGGACCCGCACGTGACCGGCTCCCCGGTGCTGATCTACCGCTACCTGGGCGAGCTCACGAAGGCTTACTCGGTCAGCTGGCGCAACGCGCTGGCCGTCATCTGCCTCATCCTGCTGGTGCACTTCCGCTCGGTCAAGCTGGCCGCGCTGGCGCTCTTTCCCAAGCTGCTGGGCGTGCTCTGGATGCTGGGCCTGATGGGCGCGGCGGGCGTGCTCTTCAACCCCGCCAACTTCATGGCTCTGCAGCTCACTCTGGGCATCGGGCTGGTCTTCGGTGTGCACGTCATCCACAACGCCCGCG
>JBDHVW010000240.1:0-4008 GCA_039809865.1 Vulcanimicrobiota bacterium | reverse complement strand
GGTCGCTCAGGCGGATACGGCCCTCGGCCACGAGCTGCAGGATGACCGTCCCCGTCATGGTCTTGGTGACGCTGCCGATGCGAGTCTGGTCGGTCAGCGAAATGGGGGTCGAGCCTCCGTAAGTGGTGGTGCCAAAGGTGGCATTCCAGTCGCCCAGCTCCGCGGAGCGGACCATCACGATCAGTCCCGGCGAGAGCGTGTCGCGCAGGTGCTGCTCCAGCAGGGGCCGCAGGGCCGTGGCGTAGGCCGGCTCGCTCTCCACCACGGCGGGGACCGGGGCCGAGGAGACCGGGCCGCTGTCGCCTCCACAGCCGAACAAGGCCAGCGTGGTGCCGAGCATGAGGACGCCGAGCAAATTTTTCATTCCCGGCGGTTCGGTCAGAGACCGCCCGGAAACTGCGACTAGGAGCTGATGACGGCCACGGCGCAGGGCGCGTTGCGCAAGATATGCTCGACCCGGTGGCCGAAGAACGCCCGAGTCGAGACGGGCCTCAGGTTGCTGCCCATCACGATCAGCCCGTAGGCTTCCTCGCGGGCGAGCTTCAAGATCACTTGCTCGGGCTGGCTTCCTTCCAGCACGCGGGTATCCACCTCGGCCCCCAGCCGTCGTCCCAGGTCGGCCTGGTGATCGACCAGGTCGCTGGCGATCGCGTTCATTTTGTCCAGCACGCGGGGCATCATGTCGTGCTCGATGTCGGGGGGCATCACGACGTGGACCAGCGTCACCAGTGCGCCCGTGGTCCGCGCCATGGCGGCGGCCAGCTCAAGGGCGTGCGAGCTGTACTGGGTGCCGACCGTGGGCACCAGGATCTTGGTGGGCGCCGCAAAGTCCTCGCTCTGCGGCCCGCTGCGCACCACCAGCGAATAGCAGGGGCTCTCGCGGATCAGCTTGTCCACGATGTTGTTGAACATCGAGGCCGAGTCGTACTGCCCCTCCGAGGCGCCCAGCACCATCATGTCGTAGCCGCGCGCCGCCTCGTGGGTGATGCGCTCGGCGATGTCTCCTCGACCGTGGCTGACCTTGACGCGGGGCGATTTGAAGAGCGTCTTGATCGGCTCCATCGCCTTGTCAGGATTGGTGTCGTCCGTCCCCTTGACGTAGAGCAGCGTGACGTCGAGCGGTTGGCCGAGTTGCAGGGCCTGGATCAGACGGGCCGCCACCTCGGCGTTGTGGCCGCCGCGCGAGGGCAGCAGCACGCGGCGCAGCTTCTTGACGAAGCTCTCCTCGGCCAGTTGCTCCCCCTCGAGCCGCTCGCGCTCCTCCTTGCCGATCTCGACGCGGGCCAGCGTCAGGCGGAGCAGGGGAGGGGCCATCATGCTGGTCACGATCGCCACCATCACGATGATGGCGTACATCTCCGGGCCCAGCACGCCCAGGGAGAGGCCCACCGTGGCCACGATGATCTCGAGCGCGCCGCGAGCGTTCATCCCCGAGCCCACCGCCAGGCGCTCCCAGTGCGACAGGCCTCCCAGCCAGCCGCCCAGGTAAACGCCCAGGTACTTGCCGACGCAGGCGATCAGGAGCACCACCAGCCCGAGCCCGATCACGACGGGGTCGAGCAACTTCTCCATGTCGACCTTCAGGCCGGCGCTGGCAAAGAAGATGGGGGAGATGAAGCTGCCCGCGAACAGCTCCAGCGTGTGGCCCGTCTTGATGTGCAGGCGGCGCGACTGGCCCGCCAGGATGCCCATCATGAAAGCCCCCAACACCGCCTCGATGTGCAGGTACTGGGTGAAAGCGGCCGCGAACAGAGCGATGACCAGCACGGTGGAGATCTGCGAGGCGGTGCCCGGAACCTGCTCGTCGACCCAGGTCAGGATGTTGTGCATCAGCGGCCGTCCCAGCGTGAAGCAGAACGCGATGAAGAGCAGCGCCGAGACCAGCGTGCGGACGGCGGTGGCGGCGTCGAGCTGCCCGCTGGTGGCCAGGCCGGCGACCACCGACAGGAGGATCCATCCGTTGAGGTCATCGGACATGCCAGCGGCCAGGCTGATCTGGCCGATATCGCGCCGGATGATCTTGAGGTCGAGCAACACCTTGGCCAACACGGGCACCGCCGAGATGCTCATGGCCACCGCCATGAACAGACAAAAGACCAGGCGCTTGTTGGGGTCGGCCAGGTAGCGGTCGGGGATGCCCTGACCCAGCATGAAGCCGCATGAGAGCGGCACGAAGATCCCGATGTACGAGATGCAGATCGCGATGCGCCCGCGGCGCACGATCAGGTCGAGATCGGTCTCCAACCCGGTCACGATCAGCAACACCAGCACACCCAGCCAGGCCACGGCCGCCAGCAGATCGTGCTGGGCTTGCACGGGCGGGAAGATGGCGTCGTGCAGGGAGGGCCAGACCAGGCCGAGCACGGAGGGACCCAGCAGAACGCCCGCCAGGAGCTCACCGATCACCTGCGGCTGACGCAGCTTGCGGGCGATCTCGCCCAGGACGCGCGAGAACAGCAACAGCGTGGCCAGTTGCAGCAACAGCAAGAACAGAGCGTGATGCTCGAGAGACTTGATGACCGTCATCGGAGGTCGCCTTTCGGCCCGAGGGGGCGGGGGCCTCTGCCGGGTCGGCTTGAAGGCAATTCAACCCCGGTTCTCGAAGCCGCCTGAGCATGCAACTCACGCGCAGAGATTTCCTGAAAATTGGAGCCGCGACCGCGGTCATGGCCCTCTCGGGCTGCGGAGGGCGCGAGGCAGGCGACTCCCTCGACCCGGGACGTCCCATCGTGAGCGCGGCCATCCATCCCGCGCTGAACATCGCCCGGGTGGGCAACTCCACCGACGGGTTCTTCTTCGCCCCCGAGTTGCCCGGCGAGATCCCGCAGGGGCCGTTCAAGGACGCCAGTGGTGCCATCCGAAAGCAGGCGGCGCGCTTCCGCGTCTACGGGCTGGACGCCGACGGCCTGGCCGTGCGCGAGCTCACCGTCGCCGAGGCCTCCATCACCTGGACGGTGGAGCTGGCCAACCACAAGCCGGCCTGGTACGACTTCGCGACCGCCCTGGACATCCCCGAGGCCCAGCCCACCCAGCGGCGCAACAAAGACGTCGAGGATCGCGATCTCCTCGAGAACAACCCGGGCCCTCGCTCGGTAACCCTGGGCCAGACGGCCCGCTTCGACAGCGGGATGATCCTTGGCGAGCTGGTCGATCTGGGCGAGATCGGCACGGACAAGGACGGCCGCCTCATCGTCACCGGCGGGCGAGGACGCTCGTTCTCGCCCAACGACAGCCCCCTGACCACGTTCGCAAACAACGAGGGCTGGACCGACGACGTTTCGGACGGACCCGTGACCGCCAAAGTGATCTTCGAGGGGAAGGAGCTCCCGACGCTGCCCGCCTGGGTGGTGGTGGCGCCGCCCAATTACGGTCCGGCCATCCAGTTCGACTTCCGGACGCTCTACGACATCGTCACCCAGACGATGGTGGACGCCGGATTTCTCACGCCTCCCGCGCAGGTCAGCTTCTTGCAGCACATCTATCCGCTGTTCGACCGCCTGAGCGGCCTGCAGTGGGTCAACTTCGGCATCCTGGAGCGCTACGGGTGGGGCTCGCCGGAGGACTTCTCCAGCCCCGAGCTCATGGCGCGCCTGGCCGACAGGTCCAGCGACAACGCGCCCTTCCGCCAGGCTTTGCTCGCGCGCTTCCGCAATCCGGATTTCGCCAGCGAGCAGCCGGAGGCCATCCCGCCCATTTACGGCGACGCCGTGGCCGTGCCAGCCAACAGTCCGCGCAACTGGATCGCCGTGACCGAGCTGCAATACGCCCAGCTGCGCAGATGGGCCGACGGCGACTTCGTGGATGACCGCGAGCCGGCGCCCGAGGTTCCCCAGAGTCTGGCCGACCTGCCCGTGCAAGCCCAACCGGCGGCCCTCGACCGCGCCGCCCTGGAAGCCTGCCTGGGAGCGGCCTTCCATCCGGGTTGCGAGGTGACCTGGCCGATCCGTCAGGTCAGAATGTGGGCCAGTCGTTACCGGCTCAGCCACCGCCCCGAGCCGGAGCCCGACT
>JBDHVW010000239.1:0-4010 GCA_039809865.1 Vulcanimicrobiota bacterium | reverse complement strand
TCAGGAGCTGGTGGGCGAGGGGATGGTCCGTTACGTCACTCCAGGGTTGGATCTGCCGCCTTCCCTGGCCCTGGTGAGCCGTCCGCCCACGAAGGGCCGGGCTGAGGCCCGCTATGTGCCCATCATCGACAGGGGCAACGTCACGCTCGAGCTTCCCCCGGGCATCGACCTCTATGGCACGGGTGAGGTGGCCGGGCCCCTGCGGCGCAACGGCCGCAGCATCGAGCTGTGGAACCACGACAACTACGGTTATGTGGACTACGGCGGCAACCGGCTCTACCAGAGTCATCCCTGGGTGCTGGGCGTGGAGCCGAACGGCCACGCGTTTGGCGTGCTCTTCGATACGACCTGGCGCGCCGAGCTGAAGCTGACCGACGACCAGATCGCGTTCTCCAGCGCCGGTCCCGGCGTCGAGGTCTACGTGCTGGAGGGCGACAGCCCGCTGGCCGTCACCCGCAAGCTGGCCCGGCTGATCGGCACCATGCCGCTGCCCCCGCGCTGGTCGCTCGGGTTCCAGCAGTGCCGCTACTCTTACGCCCCGGCCGAGAAGGTGCGCGAGGTGGCGCTGGGGTTCCGCGATCGTCACATCCCCTGCGACGTCATCTGGATGGACATCGATTACATGCGGGGCTACCGGATCTTCACGTTCGACCCGGTCGGATTTCCCGATCCTCGCGGGCTCAACGACTTTCTGCATGACCACGGCTACCACGCCATCTGGATGATCGACCCCGGCGTCAAGAACGAGCCGGGCTACAGCGTGTTTGACTCGGGCGAGAAGAGCCACGTGTGGGTGAAAACTCGCGAGGGAGCCGATTTCGTCGGCAAGGTTTGGCCTGGCGACTGCAAATTCCCCGACTTCACGCGCCCGGATGTGCGCCGCTGGTGGGCCGGACTCTACCAGGACTTCCTGGCCCAGGGCGTGGACGGCGTCTGGAACGATATGAACGAGCCGGCCGTCTTCAAGCCGGCCGCGGTGGACAAGAGCATGCCGCCCGACAATCGCCACGGCGGCGGGGACGGCCTGCCGGCCGGTCCGCACCTGCAATACCACAACGTCTACGGCATGCTGATGGCGCGCGGCACTCGCGAGGGGATGCTGGAAGCCCGCCCGAGCAAGCGCCCCTTCGTGCTGACGCGAGCCAACTTCCTGGGCGGCCAGCGCTACGCGGCCACCTGGACGGGCGACAATGCCTCCACCGAGCATCATCTGAAGCAGTCCGTCCCGATGAGCCTGAACCTGTCTCTGTCGGGGCAGCCGTTCAACGGGCCCGACCTGGGCGGGTTCGGCGGCACCGCGACCCCCGAGCTGTGGGGCGAGTGGGTCGGGTTCGGCGCGCTGTTCCCATTTTGCCGGGCCCACTCGAGCAAGGATACGCCGCCCAAGGAGCCCTGGGCTTTCGGGCCGGAAGTCGAGAACGCGGCGCGCATCGCCTTCCAGCGCCGCTACCGCCTCATCCCCTACCTCTACACGCTCTTCGAGCAGTCCTCCTTGACGGGGGATCCGGTGATGCGCCCGGTGTTCTTCGCCGACACGCGTTTGCGTACCGAGGAGCAGGCCTTCATGCTGGGCGCGGACCTGATCGTGGTGCCGGCCTACGCCCAGAATCCGCAGGTCCCCGAGGGCTGGACCGAGATCACGCTGGTGGAAGGCGACCAGGGCCGATACCAGGCGCGTCTGTGGCAGCGCCCCGGTAGCATCGTGCCGGTGGGACGGGTGGTGGAGAGCACCGAGGAGCCGATGCTCGAGCCGCTGACGCTGAGCGTGGTCCTGGACCGCGACGGTCACGCCGAGGGCTCGCTCTATTGGGACGACGGGGACGGCTTCGACTATCGCGAAGGCGACTTCCGCCGCACGCGCTTCGTGGCCACCGGCGAGCGAGGACGAGCCGTGGTGAAGGAAAGCTCCTTCGAGGGTCAGCGCCCCCGCGATTGGAAGCAGGTCACCGGCGTGGTCTGGACCCAGCGCGGTCCGCGCGCCGCCACGGGCAACCCGGGCGCCGCCCTGGCGATACCGCTCGACTAATCCCGGTAATTGACGGAATTGAGCGAGCGGCTCTCGTTGCGGAACTCGATGCGCAGGTCGAGCCCGCGCGGATTTCCCAGCACGCTCTTGTAGAGCTCGTTGCTGCTCGAATTGGTGGTCGTGACGACGATCGAGCTGCCCGTCACGGTGGGCAACAGGTCGCCCTGAACGCCGGGGAGATCGCGCAGGAAGATCAACGCCTCGCGCTGTTGCAGCGGGCCCGGGGAGCCGTCCACCAGAACCTGGTAGCCGTCCACTTCCGGGCTCAGCAGGTTGGCCAGAGCGCGTCCGGCAAAGTCCTGGGTGGGGGTGACGTGCAGGTCGGCCCCGTCCAGGCGCAGCTCGTTGATGCCCGGCAACTCGGACATCTTCATCATCCAGGGACGCGGTTGCGAGGCCGGCACGGGGGCTGCGGCCGGCCGTTTGTAAATGGTGACCGATTCGCTCGAAGGCCGGTAATGATCGGAGGTGTACTCCTCCCACTGTGGCCCGGAAGCTCGCGTCGCGCTGGTGTAGTTGGTGTTCATGTTGGGGTTGGAGGTGATCTGCATGGTCATGCTCCTCTCTGTTCTCTCCAATAGGAATCCGCCTGGCGGGACCTCAAGGATGCGAAGTCGATCCTGCCGTTCAGCCCGCGCGGCTGACTCATCAGCGTACGGTAGAGCGTGGTCGGCCCTCCCTCGACGGTGGTCACCTGAATGGAATCCCCCGAGACGGAAGGCGGGCAACTCTCTTCCAGGCCGGGCAGGTCCCTCAGGAAGACCAGCGCTTCGCGGGTCGAGACCGCGGCGGGAGGGTCGCTGATCACGACCAGGTAGCCGTCGATCTCCGGGTTGAGCAAAGTGGACATCGCCCTTCCGGCAAAGTCGTCGGTGGGGGTGACGAGCAGGTCGGCCCCGTCCACCTGCAGATTGCCGATCCCGGGTATCTGCCGCAGCTCTTTCATCCAGGAGCGCTTGAGGTCGGTCGACTCCCGCAGCCGGGCCTTCTCGGCCTGGTAGAGCTTGAGGAAAGCGTCCGTCGTGCTGGTCGGGCTGGCGATGTACTCGTCCCGGAAGTAGCTGTCCCAGTCGATCTCCGCATTGGCTTTGCGAGGAATGCTCTGGGGCTGAGGGGGGGCCACGGCTGCGATCGTCATCAGTCCCTCCAGCAGGGCGTGTCGAAAATGGGATCCGTTGTGAAGTAAATGCTGACCTCCTCCAGTCCGCGGGGCTTTCCCAGAACGTTGTTGTAGAAGTTCGCAGTGCGCTCGTCGGGCACGTTGGCCTGGACCGTATGGCGATTCGAGCGGGTCGACCCCACATCGGACAGGCTGCCCAGGTAAGCCAGGGCTTCCTTGGACGACAGAGGGCCGGCTTTGCCTTGCACCACGATCGGGTAGCCGTCCACCTTTTCGGACAGGAGATTGGCGATGGCTCGCCCGGCGAAATCGCGGGTGGGAGTGACCTGCAGTTCGTCCCCCTCGACTTTCAAACGGGCCACTCCGGGCATGCCGGCCAGGGAGCTCATCCAGGGGCGGGGGAGGTTCTGGGTCGAGCGTAGAGTCTTGAACCAGCTACCAGGGTTGAGCGAGAGGGTATTCGTCTTCATGGCCACATTCTGCCGGAGCCACCTTTCGCCGATCTTTCGAAGGTTCTGCGAAAGATCGATCCCCCAGGATGGACGCATGAAGATTCAACCGAGCCTCCACCCTTCCACCCCCCTCCGACGCACGCTGCACTCCGCCGTGGACCGCTTTACCCGCGGCGCCGAGGACGGCGCCCACCAGGGCCGCAAACTGGGCCACCTGGCGGGCGCCTCCGCCCTCTCGCTGACGCTGCCTCTGGCCGTCGCCTACGCCGGACTGGTGGTCGCCGCCCCCGTGGTGACGGCCGTGGCGCTCAGTCCCGTGGGGCTGGTGGGCGGAATGGTGCTGGCCAGTCTGGCCGAGCGCAAGCTCGGGGTGGGTCAGAAGCTGGGCGCCCTGGCGGGCGGCCTGGTGGGC
>JBDHVW010000238.1:0-4038 GCA_039809865.1 Vulcanimicrobiota bacterium | reverse complement strand
ATACTCTCGACTCTCGACTACCAACTCTGAACCGCATGAGGGGTCTCCCCACGAGACTCTCGACTCTCGACTCCCAACTCTGAACCGCATGAGGGGTCTCCCCGCGATACTCTCGACTCTCGACTCCCAACTCTGAACCGCATGAGGGGTCTCCCCACGAGACTCTCGACTCTCGACTCCCAGCTCTGAACCGCATGAGGGGTCTCCCCACGAGACTCTCGACTCTGAACCGCATGGAGCCTGACGGGAAAACCGTCAGGCTTCTTTCAGTTCTCCGTGGGATACTCGGTCTATGAACGTGAGCCAGATACCCCGCCAGGTGTTCGGCGGCGCCGCCAAAAAGGCGGTGAACGTGTATCAGGACTACATCTCCGCCGACTACAACGGCGAGCGGGGCGCCCACTGCATGTACACCCCGTCGTGCAGCGCGTTCATGAAGGAGGCCGTGGAGCAGGAGGGCATCCTGCAGGGCTCCATGAGCGGCCTGATGCGGCTCAAGCGGTGCTCCAACCAGGAGCTCGAGAAACGGCTGCAGCAGTTCGTGATGCAGATGGTGATGACGCCGAAGGACCAGATCGGCGCGCGCTTCGGGGTAGAGGACAAGGCCGCCCTGGACAAGCTGGGCGAGGTGCACGGCTACCTGCAACAGATGCAGGTCGAGCTGGCCAAAGGGAACAAGGCCGGCGCCCAGCAGATCAACGACCAGTGGGTGCACGTCCTGCGCGACGAGCTGCGCGTGCTGGTCGAGGAGCATCCGGACACGGATCCGAGCGCCCCCCCGCGGTTCAAGGTCATCCACAACCGGCCCTGGATCGCCCCCGAGAAGGTCGAGCTGGGCCGCGTGGCCCAGGGCGCCGTCACCACGGGAGGCGTCACGGCCGGCCTGCTGGGCGGCCTGGCGGGCATGGTGGGCTTTGGCCTGGTGGGCATGGCCTACGGCGGCTTCCGCGCCACCAACGCCGGGTTGGGCCAGAACGGCTCGCTGGAAGCGAGCTGGGGTAAGAAATATGGTTCCTCGGCCCAGGGCTCGGCGCTGGACAAGAAGATCGCCGGCTGGCACGAGAGCCTCTCCAAAGGCATCGGCGGGGTGGCGGCCTCGGTGGTGCTCGGTCCGGTGGGCTTCGTGGCCGGTATCGCGGCGGGCCTCTACAAAGGCGGCAAGCTCGGAATTCAGGAGGGCTGGCACGGCGGCTCCATCCTGGGACGCAACCTCACGCGCGACCTGGTCGACGGCCACGGCGACAGCCACCGTCATCCGGCCGGGTGCGGCTGCGGCTGCCAGGCCGAGACGAAAGCCTCGCAGGCGGCCGGACTGCCGTCCGTGCCGATGGCCGGCAGCAAAGCCTGGACCTTGATCGGCCACCTGGATGCCACCTCCCGCGAGCTCGAGCCGATGCGTACGCGCCAGGTGGTGGACTTCGAGCGCTTCCCCCACCAGGACGCCCACGTCGTGCTGCAGATGCGCCGCGAAGGCAAGGACATCGACTCTCTGAAGCGCAGCTCGTTCGTGAAGACCTTCGTCAAGCCCGCCCTGCTGGTCGGCGCGGGCGTGGCGGCAGGCCTGATGGGTTTGAGCGGCCTGCCTCTGGTGCTGGTCGGCAGTCAGCTCGGGACTCTGGCGGCGATGTCGGTCTTCTCGGGCCTCAAGGACAAGCAGGTCGCGACGCGCGTGGGCGAGGCCCACGTCGAGGGCAGCTGGTCTGGAACCCGCACCTACGAGCTGGCGGCCGGTGGGGTCTACGACGCGGCCAAACGCAGCATTCAGACACCCAGCGTGGAGCGCTCGCGCTCCAGCGCCGCGCCCCAGGCCCAGGAGCTCAGCGACCTCTGGGTGCGCTCGATGAAACGCTACCCTTCCGAGCACACCGCCATCCTGATCGAGGGTCACGGCCTGGGCTACAAGCGTCTGGCCGGCATGAAGATGAACGAGGTGGGGAAAGCGCTCGAGCTGACCCACGACCAGACCGGCAAGAAGGTGGACGTCCTGGTGCTGGAGGCCTGCGAGATGGCCAACCTGGAAGCCCTCAAGGACCTGGGCGCGCACGCCCGCTACGCCATCGTCTCGCAGGACAGCCTGTGGGAAGCGGGCCTGCCGTGGAGCTACATCATGCCCCGCCTGCACGAGATCGACAAAGATCCCAAGACCTTCGGCGAGATGATTGTCAAGCGCCACGGCGGCAACGAAGTGGTGCCCACCCTGTCGCTGATCGACCTGGAGAAGCTGCCGGCGCTGGCCACCTCGGTGGAGGCGCTGGCCGCCAAAGTCTCCGAGAAGATGCCGGCCATGAAGGCCCATTTCGCCGCCGCCGCCGACGGCACGCGCCACTTCCCGCAGGCCGAGCACTCCGAGACCCCGGGTGCCCAGGGCAAGCTGGAGAACGCCTGGCTGGGCCTCAAGCGCTTCGTGAACGCGCCGGGTTACGGCGACCTGGGCAGCTTCCTGGCCAAACTGGCCGAGGGATGCCCGGACGCCGAGGTCGAGGCGCTGGCCCGGGACTGCTCGGCCAAACTGGCCGAGGCGGTGGTGGTGAACCGCTGCGACCCGAAGCTGGGCGAGGCCAGCGGACTGTCGATCCAGATGCCCGACCCGATCATGTTCCCGAAGCAGTATGTCAAAGACACCGGCATGGCCAACTGGGGCAGCCTGATCCACGGCGTGCGCCCCTGGCGCACCCGCGTGGCCTGCGTGGCGGTCGAGGGCCTGCACACGGGCCTGACGACCGTGGCCCCCGGGGCCGAGAAGTGGGATTTGCTCAATCGCCTGTGACTTCCGGCCCTCGCTGCCTTCGAGTCTCTCCCCACCCGACTCTCAACTCTCAACTCTCAACTCTCAACTCGAAAGGTCAGGCGGACTTGCCCAGCGGCACGAGTTGACGCAGATAGCGCGCCAGGGTCTGGATCGTCGGCCCGTAGCCTTTGTGGTACATCGAGTATTCCAGGTCGTAGCCGAGCTTGCCGGCCGTTTCATAGCGCTCGTCGGGCGAGCTGGCCAGGCACTTTTCCAGGATCGGCTTGATCTCGGCCGGTAAGTGGGCGATGGGCGCGGCCAGGCGGCCCGCCAGCAGGCGGGTCAGGGTCTCGCCCAGGGTGTCGCCCTCCTCGCGGAAGGGGTTGCGGCCCATCAGGAGCTCGTAGTAGACCACGCCCAGGCTGAAGAGATCGCTGCGCCCGTCGGTGGTCTGGCCGCAGGCCTGCTCGGGAGCCATGTACTCCACCCGGCCCACGACCTGGTCCCCCTCGCGGCTCTCGAGATAATGGGCCGCTTTGGCCAGTCCGAAATCGGTCAGCTTGACCTCGCCCTCGGACGAGATCAGGATGTTGTTGGGAGAGACGTCGCGGTGCACCAGGCCAAGCGAGCGGCCGGACTCGTCGGTGCGGTCGTGGGCATACTCCAGCGCGCGGGCCATGCGGCTCACGATGAAGGTGGCGATCTCGGGGGGCACCGGGCGGCCTTCGTGCAGATCGAGGAACGAGCTGAGGCTGATGCCGTCGATCAGCTCCATGCAGATATAAGCGCCGAAGTCGGCCCGACCGAACTGGTAGATCTGCACGATATTCGGGTGGATCAAGTTGGCCACCAGCCGGGCCTCGCCCATGAACATGCGCCCGAAGTCAGCCGAGTCGCTCAGCGTGGGCAGCAACACCTTGAGGGCTACCCGTTTGGCAAAGCCGTCGGCGCCGAGCTGCTGGGCCTCGTAGACGGTGCCCATGCCGCCCGCCGCAATCTCGCGCAGGATCTGGTAGCGCGTGACCTGCGTAAAATCGGTGTCGACCATAGCTCGGGTTGAATTCGTGTCAAGAACCCCGGGTCCTGCGTAGCAGCTCGAGGGCCCGCAGGGCGCAGTCGCGGTTGTACCGATCCGAGCTCTGCGCGAGACGCTCGAGCACCGGCTCGAGGACGGCATAGTCGAAGCCCGCCTCGCGCAGCGCGCTGGCCACCGCCCCCGGGACGTTGTTCAGCCCGTAGTCCAACAGGCGCGCCACTTCCTCGAGCTCGCCGCGCCGCAGCAGGTGGTAGGTCCAGGCCTGCGCGCCCAT
>JBDHVW010000237.1:0-4056 GCA_039809865.1 Vulcanimicrobiota bacterium | reverse complement strand
GGCCCCGCCGCGACCGACCGCAACCGATGACGTATCGACGGCAGCTCTACCTGGAGCGGAATCCCTGGTACAAGGACCTGGTGCTGCCACCGCCTCCCCCGCCGAAACGCAAGCACCCGCGCGCCCGCATGCGGCTCCGAGAAGAAGCCCGAGCGCGAAAAGACTCGACCTGACGACGAATACAGCCTCGTGTTTTGCTAGCGAGGTGTGGAGCGCACGCGCGTGTGGGCTTCCGGGTTGCCCGCGGCGCCGTTCTGGGAGCTGGCGACCCGGTTGCGTCCAGCCTTTTTGGCGTCGTAGAGGGCTGCGTCGGCTCGGGCCAGGAGCTGGTCCAGGTTCTCGCCTTCGTGCAGGGTGGCGGCGCCCAGGCTGATGGTCACGCTCAGTGGACCGCTCTCGTGGGCCAGGGGAGAGCGCTCGACCTCGAGCCGCAGGACCTCCGCGCGCTCGACCGCCCTCTCCAGGTCCTGATCGGGGAGCAGCACGCAGAACTCCTCGCCTCCGTAACGAGCCAGAATGTCGAGCTCATCCAGGCACGAACCCAGCGCCTCGGCGACGAGCTTCAGCACCTGATCGCCCACTGCGTGGCCATACACGTCGTTGAACTTCTTGAAGTGGTCGACGTCCAGCATGACGACCGACACGAGTCGGGTGCGCGCCAGCTCGCGTCCGGCGAGCTCCCAGAAGCGGCGGCGGTTGAGCACGCCGGTGAGGGCGTCGGTGGTGGCCAATCGCTCGATCTCGGCGAACATGGAGGCGTTCGTCAGCGCGATTCCGGTCTGGTTGCAGAACGTGAAGGTGACCTCGGCGTCCACCTCCGTGAACTCCTTCCCCGAGAGCGTCAGGAGACCGACCACGCGGCCCTCCGAGAGGAGCGGCACCGCGATCCAGCTGAACGGCTCGGGAAAGGTCAACTCGGCAAAACCGGGTTCGCGCGTCACGGACGGCTCCAGGACGGGGCGCGCCTTCTCGAGCACCTCGGCGAACTCAGGCGGATCGACCTCCAGCGAGGTCCCCATCCATTCGGGGAAACCACGCAGCATCAGCGATTCGAGACGGCCCTGGTGCTTGAGCCACACGCTGGCGCGCACGAATCGCACCGTGCGGCCCAGAGTCTCGATCAGCTTGTCCAGGATTTTTCGCGTATCCATCGTGGCCGACAGCGCGCTGGTGAATTCGCTGAGACGGTCGGCCAGCTCGCGACGGTTGCGCTCGGACTGCACCTCCACCTCGAGGCGCGCGGCCCGAGCCGTCTCCATGGCCACGGCGATGTGCGACCCCAGGGCGTTCAGGATCTGGATGTCCTCGCTGGTGAAGACGCCGCGCGCCAGGCGGTTGTCCAGGTAGACCACCCCCACGAACTGGTCCCGGATGAAAAGCGGCGCGCAGATGATGCTGCGCAGGTCGTGCGCCACCACGCTGGCGGCGCCCAGCGCGGCGCCCTCCTCGGTGCCCGCGATCACGACCGGCTCGCGGGAGAAGTGGACGGTCTCGACCACGGTCTGCGAGTACCCGGTGGGCGCGGACAGGGTCTCCCCGGTGCGCTCGCGCCCGGTCACGAAGCCGAGCCCCTGCTCGCCCATGGTGAAGAGATAGGCGCGCTCGGCATTCAGGATGCGGATCAGCTCGTCGAGCACGGCCCGGGCCTGCTCGTGGGGGCGCAGGACCCGCGCGCTCGCGAGACTCAGGTTGAGCAAAGCTTCCAACTGCCGCTCCAGGCGGGCCTGCACCGCATCGCCGGGCTCCACGCGGCGGCTGCCAGCGGAGAGGGAGGCCGAGCCGCCCAGCGAGGTCGAGCGTCCCAGCGAGAACTCGCGAGCGGCCTCGCGGGCGCGCGAGGGCCAGTTCATCTCGACCGCCAGCTGGTAGGCTCGTCCCGCCTCGCGGTTGGCGGCGTCGAACTTTTTGAGGGCGCCCAAAGCGCGCGCTCGCCAGCGCGCGTTCTCGAAGCTGACCCACGGAAGATCGTGCAGCGACGCCAGGTCCTGGGCCCGCGAGAGGGCCTTGAGGGCTTCCTTGTGTTTGCCCGCCAGGAACAGCCGCGCTCCGACCGCGGTGAGATAGTGACCCTCGACCACCACCCGGTTGGCGCTCTTCTTGAGCAGCTTGAGCGCGGCGTCCAGGCGCTTGAAATCAGAAGGCTCCGCGTCGCTGCGCCGGCAGCGGTCGAGATTGCAATAGACCCACAGCACGAAGAAGTGCCGCCGGTGCAGCGGCGCCAGAGCGGGCAGCATCTTGAGCTTGAGAAACTCCTCGCCCGTCTCGAGCATCGGCGGACCGAGCTCACCGCTCTCGCGATGCAGCATCAAGAGGTGGCCGAGATAATTGGCTTTCAGGGAGCGGTCGGCGCCTTGCGCGCACTTCTCCTTGAGGCGCTCGACATAGGCCAGCGCTTCGCCGGGACGCCCCAGCACGGCCAGGCAGCTGATCGCGTAGCAGGCCAGGATATCCAGGTCGCGCACCACGCCGGTGGGAGAAGAGGTGAGCTTACAGCGGTCGATGCCGCGCTGCACCCACGTCCAGGCGCGATCCTGGTAGCCACGCATCATCAGCACCCAGGCCAGATCGGCCACACCGATCAGATAGACCCAGGCCTCGGTCAGGTGACCCTGGTGGTTGAGCACGCGATCCAGCCCGTCCTCGGCCTCGCCGCACTCGCCCGCGATGTGCAGGGCCACGTGTCGCATCACCTGCAAATGGCTGTTGCTGACCGGGTCGCCCAGCTCGTCGGCCAGCTTCTGGATGACCTCGGCGCGCTTTTCCACGATGCGGCTCTTGCGCAGCATCCCGAAGAAGATCATCATGTTGGAGTAGCTCGTGATCATCTGCGTGGATGAGCCCAGGCGGTGCCCCGACAGGCAGGCGCGCGCGCCCATTTCGAGCATCTTGGGGTAGCGCATCTCGAAGTACTCGCTCTCGGAGTAGCTCTGGTAGAGCTCGGCGATGGTTTCCTCGCGCTCCCGATGGGGCGTGCCGCCCCGGCCGACCCGCGTGGCGTCGGCCAGCAGCCAGAGCCCGAAGTAGTAGACGGCGGCGACGCCGTTCCAGAGCGGGTGATCCAACACCGGCTTGCCAATGGCCGCCAGAGCTTGCTGACAGCCGTGCAGAGCCTGGGCGCGGTCGAGCTTGGACTGGCGCAGCTTCGACATCCGGTGCAAGGACTGGGCCCGCTGCAGAGGCTCGGGCCTGGCTTCGAGGATGCGCTCCAACAGTCTGATCGCTTCTTCCACGCGATTCGTGCGCTCGCACGCGACACTGAGCGGCTCCATCCACTCGGTGGCGGTCTCGGCCGAGCGCGAGGCCTGGGTGAGGAATGCGTGGGCGTCCTCGAAGGCGAAATCTCGCAACGCCATGAGCCCGGCCGAGAGGTTGGTTTCATAGACGCGCGCGCCCTGTCCCATTCCCAGCGCATAGTGGCGGGCCACCGCGTAGGCCAGCTCGGGGTTACGGATGGCCAGTTTGTCCAATCCCTGGGCCACGCGGCGGTGCAGGGCCCGGGTCTGCTCCTCGTTGAGACCGCCCAGGAACGCCTCACGGATGCGATCGTGCACGAACAGGAAGCTGCCCGGCGCCGACTGCTCCACGATGCTGAATTGCACCGCTACTTCCAGGAGGTCGCGTACGCGCCCCTCGGCCTGGTCGGTGATGGCGGAGAGGCCGGCCAGGTTGAAACGCGTGCCGTAGACAGCGGCGATGGTCATCAGCTCGCGGACCGACTCGGGCACCTGCGCGGCGCGCTGGAGCACCAGCTCCAGGACGTCGGCCGGCAGCTTGAGGCTCTGCAGGCCCGCGTGGTCGACCCGCCAGCCCTCCAGCGACGGCAGCACGACCCCGCTGTCGAGCATTGCGCGCACGTACTCGGTGGTCGCAAAGGGATTGCCGTGGCTGCGCACGGCCACCTGGTGCACGAGGTCGGCGTCCACCGGGCGCGACCCCAGGAAGCTGTAAACCAGCAGCTCGATCTCGGGATTGCCCAGGGCCTCCAGAGCCACGTTCACGTTAGGACGCGCGCTGCGCTGGTAAAGCTCGAGGCCCGCGCGGCTCTCCAGCGAGTTT
>JBDHVW010000236.1:0-4314 GCA_039809865.1 Vulcanimicrobiota bacterium | reverse complement strand
AGCTTCTTGCTGATCGACTCGGCCTGCGCGGCATCGATGCGGAACGGGATGACCGGGCCGAGCATGTCCTTCAGTTTGGCCGTGATCTCGGGGTTGGGCTTACTCAGCACGGGAGAAAGCGGGATGCCCGTCAGATTCTGGGCCACGGTCTCGGCGACCTGACGGCCCTGGACCAGCACTTTCAGCGGACAGGGGCGCGGCTCGCCTTTGGCCAGGCTCTTGGGGCACACATCGGGCAGCGAGCTGCCATCGCCCAGCTGGACCAGGTCCTTCTTGCTGTGACTGCATCCGCCGTTGCAAGCGGACGTGACCGAGCGATTGACGGTGCCCTGTATGTGATGTGACGCCGTGCCGACCAGCTGCATGATGAGATACCCTCCGAATGCTAAGACTCATCGGTAGGTTATCTCGCAAGCCTGAAAAAAAACTAACCCTTGTTGGCGGGCACGCGCACCGCGATGCTGAGCGTCTCGAGCTGGTCCTGGCTCACCTCGACCGGGGCTCCGGTCATCAGGTCGGCCGCGCTGGCGTTCTTGGGGAAGGCCACCACCTCCCGGATGGAATCGGAGCCGACGCAGATGGCCACCAGGCGGTCGAGGCCCAGCGCGATGCCGCCGTGGGGCGGGGCGCCGTACTCGAAGGCGTCCAACAGGAAGCCGAACTTGGCGCGGGCGTCGTCGATGTTGAGGCCGATGCAGCCCAGCACCTTCTCCTGCATCTCGCGCTGGTGGATACGGATCGACCCCGAGGCCACCTCGTTGCCGTTCAGCACCAGGTCGTAGGCCGCGGCCCGCACCTTGCGCGGGTCGGAGTCGAGCATGTGGGCGTCCTCCGGGTGGGGGGACGTGAACGGATGATGCTCCGGCACGAGCCGCCCGGTCTCCTCGTCATAGGCGAAGAGCGGGAAGTCGACCACCCAGAGGAACTCGAACTTGTTGGCCGGGATCAGGTTGAACTTCTTGGCCACCTCCAGCCGGAGGCGTCCGAGCTGGGTATTGACCGTGGCGGCCGGACCGGCCGTCATGACGACCAGGTCTCCGTCCTGGGCTCCCACGGCGTCGAGGGCCGCGTTCAGCTTTTCGGCTCCGACCTTGGCGGTCAGGCTCGACTTCAGCTCGCCGCCCTGCCGGGAGGCATAGAAGGCTTTGAGATTGCTGACCAGGGCAGTGATCTCGTCCGTCTCCTTGCGCGAGGACGCGCCCTTACCGGGAATGACCATCGCCTTGACGACGCCGCCCTTGTCGAGCTCGCTCTGGAAGGGCGTGAACTCGCTGCCCCGGACGTGCTCGTCGATGTTCTGCAGCTCCATCCCGAACCGAAGGTCGGGCTTGTCGCTGCCGTACTTCTCGGCCGCCTCGCGGTAGTGCATCCGCCGCACGGGCATCGGCACCTCGTGGCTCATCACGTTCTTCCAGACGTGGTGCACCAGGCCCTCGACCACGCCGAACACGTCGTCCTGGCCCACGAACGACATCTCCATGTCGATCTGGGTGAACTCGGGCTGGCGGTCGGCGCGCAGGTCCTCGTCGCGGAAGCAGCGCGCGATCTGGAAGTAGCGATCGAAGCCGCTCACCATCAAGAGCTGCTTGAACAGCTGCGGCGACTGGGGCAGCGCGTAAAAAGCGCCGGCGTGCACGCGGCTGGGCACCAGGTAGTCGCGGGCGCCCTCGGGGGTGGAGCGAACCATCATCGGGGTCTCGATCTCCAGAAAGCCGACCGAGTCGAGATAGTCGCGCACGGCCTTGGCGAAGCGGTGACGCAGCATGATGTTCCGCGTCATCACCGGCCGGCGCAGGTCGAGATAGCGGAACTGCATCCGCTTGGACTCGTCGATGCTGACCGTCTCCTCGGCCACCTGGATGGGCAGCTCGCGGGACGGGTTCAACAGCCGCACGCGCTCGACGTGGACCTCGATCTCGCCCGTGGCCAGCTTGGGGTTGACGGTCTCGGCGGCGCGCGCCACGACCTTGCCCTCGATGGCCACCACGAACTCGGACCGGAGGCGCTCGGCCATCGCAAAAGCGCTCTTGGCGTTGGCCGAGTTGAAGACGCACTGGGTCAGGCCCTCGCGATCGCGCAGATCGACGAAGATCAGGCTTCCCATGTCGCGACGGCGGTGAACCCAGCCCATCAGCACGACATCGTTTCCAACGTGATCCGCGCGCAACTCTCCGCAACGGTGCGTGCGGCGAAGCTCTCCCAGCGGCTCGGTGGCGTCCTGCATGACCAAAACCCTCCAGTTACGGTGACAGCCACGATTCGGCAGTCGGAGGGTTACGCCCCATACCCTGTCGACTGTCGACCGTTGACTGTCGACTCAATCGGCGAGGGCTCTTCTGGGGCTAGACGGCCTTTGCCTGCTTCTTCACCCAGTTGTTGAGGCGATTCTGCACGTCGGCCGGCAGCGTGAAGTGGATTCCGGCCAGCGTGCGGCCGTCCGCCATCGGTCGCTGCCAGACCAGCCGAGCCCGCACCTGCAGGCGCAACTTGTCCTCGAGCTCGAACTCGAGCAGCAACCCTTCTTCCGGGTCGAGCGGCTCGGGGAGCACGATGCGGGCCCCGTTGGCGGAAAAATTCAACGTCTGGCTCTTCTGGAACTCGGCCTGGTTGTCGGTCCGGTACCAGAGCGGGAACTGCCGCGCCATGCGGCGCCCCTGGCGGCGGTTGTCGAGACCGGGATCGGTGCCGAACGTCCGCCCCCGGTAGGCTACCCGGACGTCACCCCTGGTTTGCTTGGCTTTCCCCATGTTGAAACAAATTATACACAACTGGGGTTGAATTTTCAACCCTATCTTCGAACATGTGCTCTACTTGAAAACCAGTGCGCGAAAGACCGACTGGTCCTCGATCATCTTGAGCAGGGTGTCCTTGTCCTGGGACATGTAGTAGACGAAGGCGTCGCCCGCGCCCTTCTTATGGAACACGCAGAGCAGGCAGAAACCCTGTCCCTCGGGGTTGTTGAAGAACGTCAGCAGGCCGTCGTCGGCCCCGAACTCGTTCTTGACGTCGGCCGGGGGGAAGTGCTGCGACTCGATGGCCTCGGGCTTCTGGTTGGAGCTCAGGGCAGCCAGCTTGGTGAGCGAGTCGACGTAGTCGTCGCCGGCGGGCCGTAGCCAGTAGAGGATGGCGTCCTGGCCGTCGGACATGGCATACTGGAAGTCTTCCGGCGGCTTTTGCTCGCTCCAGCCTTTGGGCTGGGCGAACTTCATGCCGAATTTGGCCGCCTCGGCCTGGAACGCCGCCTCATCCGCCTGCACCACGCAGGCCAGCAGGAGGACCAACAGGAAAACTCTTCTCACGCGCTCTGCTCCAATTTATCCAATCGCGCCTCGATCTTCTCGAACCGCACCTCGTGACCATCGACAAAGGTATTCAGGACCCGCGCCACCCGTCCCAGGTCGGTCATCATCTGGTCTTCATTGGCCTGAACCTGATCCAGCTCGTTGCGTAACGACAAAAAGCCTTTCTCCAGTTGACCGCTCTGCGCTTGTAGTTGAGCCGAGTGTTTCTGCATCTCGGCGATGGCTTTTTGCATCTCGGAGTTGGCTTTTTGGAGCTCCGAGAAGGCTTTCTGTATCGCGATCTGGGCCGCTTGCGTGGCTACCTGGGAGGCTTGCAGCGCAGCGATTGCCTTTCCATGCGCGGCCTGTGTTCCTGCCTGTTGGGCTTGCGTCTTGGCAAGGCTCTCGACCGCTGTGCGAGTACTCTTCCAACGCCTGTTCGAGCTCTTTGCCGTAGAATCGATACTCTTGATGATCGCCAGGATTTCTTTCATCGTGGGGTCTCCTTCCATGAGAACCCTCCGCCGCCGGACCGAATGCGTCTCGCCTCTGGAGACTAGTAGCCGGGAACGGCTTCCATTCTAGCAGGCCGATGAAAAAGCTACAAGGCGACGACGAAGCCCTGGAGCATGCCCTCTTGCAGGGTGCCCTTCACGCCTTCCATGCCGGCTGCGTTCACATACGCCTTCGCGATCAGGTCGGGGTTGGCGCCCGCGCCGCCTTTGATGGCGGCCATGAGCGCGGCCTGCTCGGCCGAGTCGGGCTCGACCACGGGCTCGGGCTCTTTGGCCATGTCGACCTGGTCGGGGGACTTCGTGCCCGTGTTGGCCATCGCGCTGGCGCGGGTGTCCGCGAACTCCTTGGTGTTGCCCAGGGTGGCGGGCATCTCGATCTCGGGGTGCTGGAAGGTGGCGGCCTCGGTGGCCTCCTCCTGAGCGACCTCGGCCTGCTCGCGGACCTCCTCGCGCGCCTCGGTCTGCTTGACCTCGGTCTCCTGCGCCTGGCGGGCCTGGGCGACTTTGGCGTCGGCCTG
>JBDHVW010000235.1:0-4323 GCA_039809865.1 Vulcanimicrobiota bacterium | reverse complement strand
CGTGGTGACGGCCGTGGCGCTCAGTCCCGTGGGGCTGGTGGGCGGAATGGTGCTGGCCAGTCTGGCCGAGCGCAAGCTCGGGGTGGGTCAGAAGCTGGGCGCCCTGGCGGGCGGCCTGGTCGGCGGCGCGGTCGGATTGCTGCGCCCGGCCGAGCCCGAAGGCTGGCAGCCCGTCGAGCTGCCCCGGGGCGGTCCCACGGGCGTGCGCGAGGCCCCGCTGCCGGCCCTGCTGCACAAAGTGCTGCACCGCCCCCGCAACCAGACCGTGGAGATCGCCGAGAACCTGGGGGCCACGGCCACCACGCTGCTCATCGGCGGCATCTGGTTGCCCCAACTGGCCGCCAGCCTGCTGCCCATGCCGCTGTCACTGGTGTTCGCCACCGTGGCCGGTCCGGCTCTGGGCGTGGTGGCCGGCGGCATTCTGGAGAACGCCCTGGGCCTCGGGCGCGCCGCGGGCGAGGTCGTGGGGCACCTGTTGCCGGAGATCAAAGTCGGCTCGCCCGGCCCCGATTCGGCCGGCAAGAAGGCGTTCTTCAAAGTGGCCCAGATCATCGCCGAGCCGATCGTCAGCACCATGATCGACGCCACCCGCGTCACCAATCGCCTGTTCGCGCAACAGCCGCGCCTGACGAAGGAGTTCGGCGCGCACCCTTCGCCCGCGGTGGATGACGCGCGGCTGCTCGACAACTTCATCCGCCTGGCCGGCCTCGAGGGCGTGAGCGGAAACGAGGCCGCCGTTGGCGCCGAGCTGAAACGGCAGCTGGACGACCTGGGTGTGAGCTACCGCGAGAGGTCGGACGGGACGCTGATCGCGACCGTCCCCGGCACGGTGCCGACCGCACCCACACTGGTTCTGTCGGCGCATCAGGACACCGTCAGCCCCACCAGCGCCGCTGCCATCCGCCTCGACGATCGCAAAGTGTTCACGGACGGAACCCACATCCTGGGCTCCGACAACCGCGCCGGACTGGCGCAAATCCTGGAGGCGGTGCGGGTGGTGCTGGGCGACGGACGGCCGCGCCCCGAGCTCAAGCTGGTCTTCACGGTCAGCGAGGAGACCGGCCTGACCGGCGCCGGGCGCCTCGAGCCCGACGAGATCACCACCCGCCCGGCTCTGGGCCTGGTGGTCGACTCCACCGACGTGCGCGATCTGAACCTGACCAACGACGCCGTGCTGGTGAATCCGGGGCGCTCGGTGCGCTACCAGTTCGCCCAGGAGGACCCGGTGGTGCAGCTGGCCATGGCCTCGATGGCGGCCGGCGGAACCCGCCCCCGGCCCCTGCGCGTGCCCATCATGACGGGGGCGGGCACCGACGCCAACACGCTGGCCTTCCAGGGCCCCAACCTGCGCACTATCGCCATCGGGTGCGGGCAGCGCGACATCCACACGCCCCACGAGAACATCTCGCGGGCCGACCTGTCGGCGGTCGCCCGCACCCTGGTGGCGGCGATCAGCCGGACCACGGACTTTCAGGTGTGACCGACCGGGCCGGACCGACGTTCCAGGGGATGATCCCGTCGGCCTTGCGCTGGTAGAGCACCTCGTCGCCCCGGCGGTAGAGGCGCCCGTGCTCGAGCTCGAGGGGCGCCCCCTGGGCCCGCGCGTTCGAGTAGGCCAGGGCGCCCAGGGCCACGGCTCCCAGCGCCTGCGCGATGGGCCCGGCCGGCTGGCCGAGCATCACGCCCACCAGGCTGGTGACCACGGCTCCGAGCCCGACGCCCATCACCACGTGGGCGGCCGTCTTGTAGAGCGGCAGCGGCTCGCGCTCCTCGAAGCGCTTGACGGTAACCGGCTGGTCTACCTGGAGGGCGGCGGTCTGCAGGCTGGGGTAGCGCTGGGGACCCACCGTCCAGAACTCGGGCGAGTCGGCCGCGGCCATGGCGGGCCGGGTCGGTGGATTGGGCCCCGGGTCGGGCATCGCGCCACGCGGGTAGACCAGGTAGTCGAGCGACCCGATGAACTCGAGCGAGCTCATGCGCTCGGTGCCGTTCTGCAGCACCTCGTGCGTCCTGGACAGGCGCAGCGGATGAGGGGTGCCCCAGGGATTGCGATAGTAGACCTGATCCTGGCGCACGCCGGTCAGCGAGACGGCGTGCCGCCCTTCGCCCGGCCAGACCATGGCCGCCAGCACGGGAAGGCTGCCGGGCCGCAGGGCTTCCAGGGGGCGGCGCAATTGCTCGGGGTGGGTGCCGCCCGGTGGGGATTGCCAGACCCCGTACTTCTGCCGGTAGAGCGCGCTCAAGAGGCGGGCGATCTCGTCGCCGCGCAAACCCCGGCGCAGCTGACGCCCCTCGCGCACCTGGTCGGTGTGGGGATCGTAGCGGCCTCCCGTGGCGAAGCTCATGAAGGAGCATTGCACCACCGACTCCACCAGGGTGTTGCCGGCCGGCGCCACCGAGCCCGCCAGTTGAAACGGCAGCCGGGCGACCTCGCCATTGGGCATCCGGGCGGCTCCCTCCTGACAGAGGTCGCACACCAGCGAGACGAACTCCAGCGGCCGGTCGCGCAAGAAGCAGTAGGCCGGGGCCGTGGCCGCGCAGGTGCCATACTGGTTGAGCTGGTGGAACAGACGGTGGGGCTCGGACAGGTGCGTCAGCAGCTCGGTGGCCAGGCCGCGCCGCATGGCTGGCTCCAGGCGCTGGTCCTGCACCAGCCGGGCCAGACGCGCCATGATGGCCGGTCCGGGAAAGTCGCGCTTTTGCAAGACGCGAGAGAGGGCTTCGCGGGCGCGGATGCGCCCGCCTTGCAATTGGAGGCTCTGATTGCCCAGCTCTTTGAGCAAGACTTCGAGTGGCTCTCGTTGCCGGGTGCGGTTGAGGAACGGTCGGTTTTGGATGGCGTTGAGCATAGCCGCAGGCTAACCGATTTGCCTGAAAAATCATTGAATTTAATTCATTGAAATTTGCCCGTCGAGCCGAATGAAAAGTTTAGAACTGACGGGAAGTCGAGCGGAAACGTCAATTACTGTTCGGTTTCTGTCAATCACTCGGATGGGCCGGGCTGGTAATCTTTGGGCAGACGAGAACCGAAGGAGAACGAAGACCGTGCAAGTCCCACTCCAGCAACAGACCGAGGCCGGCCGCTGGCGCCGGCTCGTGGATGACCTGGCCGGTCAGGTAAGCCGGCAGGATGGCTCTCCCGCAGACCTCAATCCTCGCCCCGATTCGGTGCTGCTCGACGGCAAGGACCTGCCCCGCCCGATCGAGTTTCCGGCCCAACCCAAGATGGGCGATTTTCGCGACCGCTTGATGAGCGCCGAACTGAGGCAGGCGGATGGACGGATCCAGAAGGCCGACATGACCACCCGCTACTTTTACGAAACCGGCCAGTATGGGCCCTCCGCTCCCTACTTCATGCACTACGGACTTCAGAATGACGGTCAGAAGATCGACTACAGCGTGCGCCGTCAAGATCCGGCCCGGGCGCACAGCTTCGACGTGCGCTTCCAGGTCGATGCCCAGAGCGGCGAGCTGCTGTCCTACAAGCGCCGCGACTATGCGATGAGTTTCCCCGAGGCCCTCAAGGAGGTTCTCACCGACCGATCCGGGATCGCCCTGGTGACGTTGGCGGGAATCGGAGGCGGAATTCCCTTCGGGTTGCCGGGCGCCATCGCCCAGGCCGCCCTGGGACCCCTCGGACCGGCGGTCTCGGGAATTGTCTGCGCCGGCAGCACCGCCCTGGTGCTCGCCAAGCTGAAGACACGACCCTGGTGATCTGGATGTCCTACAGGAACCTGCAACCCCGTAGCCCCCTGCCTCCGGCAGGGCTTTTTTTTTGCCCGCGGGAACCACGTTCAGGTGCGGCACCTGTGGTTCTTCTTGCTGCTCCTGGCGGGGCAAACGCCCGATTGGGTGGAGTTCCGCGTGGTGCCGGCGGACGCCCGGATCAGCCTGCAGCGCTCCGGTTACGCTCCAGCGGCCCTCGGCCAGGCGGGGCAGCGCCTGCCGCGCGCCGGGCAGTCGGGGCCGGTGACGCTGGTGATCCAACGCGATGGCTGGTCCGATCGCACCCTCTCGCTGGCGGAGCTCCCGGCCGGCGTCTATCCGCCCTCCGAGCAGCCGCCCCTGCACCTCGAGCCCGCTCCCGGCGGAGGGGGCGCGCGGGCGGTGTACTACACGGCCCGCGCGCTGCCCTACGCTTTCGTCGCGCTGTTGCTGGGCTCGGTCGGGCTGGCCCTGCGCCCGAAGAAGCGCTCGGCGGGCGAGGCCTACCGCGATCCGGCCGACCCGCTGCTCGGCAGCACGCTGGGCGGCCACATCCTGGCCGAGCGGTTGGGCGAGGGGGGCATGGCCACCGTGTATCGCGGTCTGCCGGACGTGGCC
>JBDHVW010000234.1:0-4331 GCA_039809865.1 Vulcanimicrobiota bacterium | reverse complement strand
CCTCCCAAAGCCGGCCAGGGCGGCTCGCTCGAGGAGCGTCTGGTGCCCGGCCCGCAGGGAAGGGTCGGTCCGGCGGGCCGTGTGAAGCCCCCGCGTTCGGCCTATTTGAGCGGAGAGGTGCTCAAATCGAGTGAGCGGCCCGGTCCGCCGCGCCTTCCCAGCGCCTGGGCTCCGGCCCAACCTCCGGTGGTGCACCCGGTGCAGCCCGACCCCGATCCGGTGGCTCCGGCCCGCCTGGCGGGTCCGGTGACGGCCGAGCTGACGCCTCCGGAGCCGTCCTACGAGTCGCTGCCGGTGCTCCCCCCGTTACAGGAGAAGCCGCCCGAGCCCCCCGCGCCTGATCGCGCCCATCCGGCCCAGACGGAGGCGGTCCAGGAGCCGCCGGCTCCGCCGCCCGACCAGACGCCGGAATTCGTCGAAGCTCCCGAAGCTGCCGCCCGCCGTCGCTACGAGACCGCCCGCGCCGCCGGCGACCGCGCCGCCGCCGCCAGCGCCGCCGAGGAGCTGGCCCGGCTCTACGAGGGATTGAAGCAACGCCAGAAGGCCACGCTCTGGCGCCACCAGGCGCGCATCCTCAACAGCTGATCGCGGATTCAGGGGGATCCAGGCCCGCGAGCGGATCCAGATCCGTCCCCGATCCCTCTGGGTGGCGGGGGGATCCATGCCCGCGAGCGGATCCAGATCCGTCCCGGGGAGCGGATCCCTCTCGGGCGGAGGGGATCCAAGCCCGCGAGCGGATCCAGATCCGTCCCGGGGAGCGGATCCCTCTCGGGCGGCGGGGGGATCCAAGCCCGCGAGCGGATCCAGATCCGTCCCGGGGAGCGGATCCCCCCCGCGCCCGCCCGATGTCCCACGGTCAGCCCGGACACACGTCCGGGCCAGCGAGCGGACACGGCCCGAGGTCCCGCGTTCAGCCCGGACACGTCCGGGCCAGCGAGCGGACACGCACGATCAGCCCGGTTCGGGCCAGCGAGCGGACAGGGCTCAGGTGCGGGCGGCGTCCAGGCGCTGCTTCATCGCCAAAAGCTCGACGCTCGCGGTGCGGCACATCTCGAAGCCGCGGCGCAACGTGCCCGAGCCGGCCGTGCCGGCGTACTCGCGCATCGTGGCCAGGCCCTCGACGAACTCCTGCACCCGGTCCTCGAAGAACTGCGCGTAAGCGGCCACGGTCTGGTCCTGATGGGCGACCGGCACCACGACCTGATCGAACTGGTTCAGCAGCCCCTCCGCTCGCACCAGCATCGCATCGACCTCGCGGGCCACCGCGTCCGGGTCGCCGTTGCCGGCCTCGGCCGCGTGCACCAGCGCCTCCAGCTTCGCCAGGTCGCGCGTGACGGGCATCTCGACCGCGCCCCCGCCAACGATGTCGGTATACTCGGTCGTGGCCACCGGGGCGGCCGCGGGCAGCAGGGCCTGGCAGGCCGAGCAGAAGCGGCGCTCGGCGGCGTTGGCGGCTCCACACTTGAAACAGCTCACGGTGGCCGGCCCCGGGCCCACACCGGTGGACTTGCGCGCCGCCTCGGTCATGGCCAGCAGCACGGGCAGGTCCGCCTCCAGCGCCTTCCAACCCTCCTCGAGGTCGGTGCCCATCAGCTCCAGCGCCTCGGCCTGACGGGCGGCCAGCTCCGCCATCGGTAGCTCGGCCGCACGCCTTTTGAAAACCGCGATCCGCTCGTCCAGCTCGGCGCGGAACGGCTCGCCGTTGCCCACACGGTAAACCAGCTCACGCAGCTCCTCGAACTGCGGCGCGTCTTTGTAGCGCTCCAACTCCACCAGCCGCTTCTTGAACAGCAGCTCGACCGCCGTTACGGCAGCGTGGAAAGTCGCGTCCAGCTCGGGCAGGTGGTGCTCGGGATGCTCGCCCGCCCTGGACATCAGCGCGCCCAGGTCGCGCACCGAGCGCTGGGCCAGCGAGTTCTCCGGCTCCATCAGGCGGATGTAGGGAAACCCCGCGAAGCTGTCCAGACCGGCGCAAAGCTGGTAGAAGGCCGCCTCCACGCGGATCCAGCAGGAGACGACCAGCGCGTGGTCCTTGAGCTCGATGGCCCGTCCCAGCTCCTCGATGGCCAGGTGCTTGAAGCGGCCCATCTTGGAGCGCGCCTCCTGATCGAGCGCGCCCAGCGACGAGTGAATGCCCCCGAACCCGGCCGCCAGCAGCTTCAGGCTGTCTTCCAGGGGTCCCCGCTCGGTGGTGCGCGCAAACTGCAGCGCGGCTCCCAGACCGGCGTGTACGCTCTTCAAGCCGGTCTTGACCTGCTCGACGGCCGGAATCGTGCCGTAGAAGCGCACGAACCGCTCCAGGTCCTCCTCCAGCTTGTTGGCCAGCGTCACCACCGCCGGCAGCCGACTCTCGATGTGAAACGGCTCGAGATGCCCGTCCAGGACGTTCATGCCCACTTTGATGAACTGGTCGCACGGCGGAAACGGCGCGTAGAGCGTTTCCTCGAGCTGAGCCTGACCCAGCTCGAAGTAGAGCTCCAGCAACCGCTCCCCCGCCTGCCTCACCGCCACGGAGGAGGACCGATCGTCCTGCAGCAAGGCCGCCAGGCCACGCTCCTGAACCGAAAGCTCGGCCCGTATCTGGGCCAGCAAATCGGCCACCCTGGGCGTGCGCAAGAGGTGCGTGGAAAGGTGCTCCAGGCGCAACAGGCTGTCGCGCACGTAAGCCATGGCCTGCTCGGCCGCAAACCGATCCGAGCTCGGGTCGATCGCCCGCGCGATAGGGGACGGGATCAGCTGCACGAGGGTTTAAGCGTTACGCTGCGCGTAGGGCCGAGGCGTACGGTTGGCCCCGAACGTCCAGGGCGGAACCTGCTGGTCGGTCTGCGCGATGAGCGAAGCCAGGTGGTCCTCCAGCGAGGTGCCGCCCGTGTGGCACTCGTTCATCACGTGCGCGAGGCTGTCGATGGCGCGCGTGGAGCCATCGGGATAGGTCAGCACGAACGTGTTGTGGTCCAGGTCGAACCGCAGGCGGTCGTTGCTCTTGAGAGCATCGTACACCGCCATCCGCTCGGCCATCTTGCCGTCGGTGTTAGAGCGCGGATCCTGGCCGTTGAAGTAGAACATCGTCCGCTTCTCGGGGTCGCCGCCCACCAGGCGCGTGTCCAGCGTCTGCGCCGCCGACTCGTAGTCGGTGATCGTGTTCAGATCGTTGAGCGGGGGATAGTGCACCGCGCCATCTTCGAACGAGGCCGTGCCGCCCAGCGGATTCGTGTTGCGGTCGGCGCCCGCGGGCACCCGACCGCCATTGGGGAAGTAGGGCGGAAACTTGGCGTCGACGCACGCGAGCTGATCGGCCATGTGCTGCTTGAGGTCGGTGCCCTCGGGCAGGCATTGGATGTCGTCCAGCGTGCACACCGGGCGCGTGGACCCATCGGGGAACGTGGTCACGAACTTGTTGGTGTCCAGGTTGTAGCGCAAGCGCGGGTTCGATTCCAGCGTGTTATAGACCGCCATTCGCTCGGCCGCGTTGCCGTCGGCGTTCCCGCGCGGGTCCTGACCGTTGTTGTAGAAGCGGTCGCGATCGCACTGTTCGCCACCGATCAGGCGCAGGTCCAGCGTCTGGGCCGCCGACTCGTAGTCGGTGATCGAGTCGAGGTTGTTGAGCGGCGGATAGTTGACGTGGCCGTCTTCGAACGAGGCCCAGCCGTCCAGGCCCGGCTTGCTGGTGGCCGGCGTGGTGGGATGATACGTGTTAGCCGGCGGATCGGGAGGCGGTGGGCAGGGAGGCGGCGTCGGGGGAGTCGGCGGCGGGGTGGGATGATCGTAGATCGGCGGCGACGGCGGGCTCGTGGGCGGCGGCGGCGGGGGGCAGGGCTGCGACACGGGCGGGTAGCCGGTGGTCTGGTTGCCGTACTGATAATAGTTGTTCTGATAGACGTTGGTGTTGTTGGTCAGATACTGATTGTTCCACAACTGCTGCGAATTGTAGGTATCCGTGACCGGCGAGTAGTTGTAGGTGGGCTGATAGGGCTGCACCGGGAACGAATATTGGGGCTGCGCCTGCGTGGGGTAGCCATACTGGGTCTGGGCGTAGGTATAGCTCGGATAGGAGCTGCCATAGCTGCCGAGGTAGCCGTTGAGCTGCCCGTAGGCCTGCACGCCATAGGACGATCCGTAGCTCCCGTAGGACTGCTGGGAGACCGGGGGTCCGAACAGGGCCGTGGGATAGGCCGACAAAGACTGATAGGCCGTGGCGCTGGGGCCGCCGACACTTTGATTGTAGTATCCGACTGCGGGTAAGCTTCCGATCACCGTGGAAAAGCCTCCTTCAAACTAAGGATTCCGGTGCGAGCATCTTGCCTCTGCCCGGAATTCCACCCCATCCCCTA
>JBDHVW010000233.1:0-4376 GCA_039809865.1 Vulcanimicrobiota bacterium | reverse complement strand
CCTCACGGCGGACGCCGCCGCGCGGCTGGCGCTGGCCCAGCAGCCCGAGCTGCGCCAGTTCCTGGACATCGCCCTGGCCGCGGGCGGCCAGACCGCGCAGGCGCGCGCCGGGCTGTTTCCCAACATCAACGCCAGCTCGACCTACAGCCGGCTCTACCCCCTGACCGGGGGGACGATCGAGGGCACCGGCAATCCGGCCGCCGGCGGAGGCGGCTCGCAGGCCCAGGTGCAGCTGCGCCAGCTCCTGTGGGATTTCAACCGCACCGATTCGGTCGTGGGCCGGGCGCGCTACAACCAGCTGGCGGCCGAGGCCGACTACATCCGCGCCCGCGCCGACGTGGTGCTGGACGTGAAGACCGCCTTCTACAACTGGGTGGCCCTGCGCGACCAGGCCGAGGTGGAGGAGGCCAACCTCATCAACCAGCGGCACAACCTGGAGCTGGCCAGAGCCCGCTGGGAGTCCGGGCTGGGCCTGCCGGCCGACATGGTGCAGGCGCAGACCGCCGTGGCTGCGGGCACCGTCTCGCTCAACCGCGCCCGGGCCGCGGCTCTGACCGCGCAGGTGCAGCTGGCGCGCAAGCTGGGAATGGACCCCCGCACGCCTCTGGAGGCCGACCTGACGGCCACGGCCGTGGCCGCGGTGGGGGATCTCAACCGGCAGATCGAGGAGGCGCTGCCCCGCCGCCCCGAGCTGGTGGTGGCCGAGGCGCGCGTGCAGGCGGCCGAGTATGCGCTGACGGCCGCCGAGCGCAACGACTGGCCCTCGCTCTACGGCACCGCCGGACCCGTGGCGCGGGGCAGCGATTTCCCCCCCGACAACGTCTTCATGCAGGTCGGCGTGCAGTTTGCCTGGCCGCTGTTCGACGGGGGCTACACCGGCGGGCTCGTGGACCAGGCCCGCGCCGAGCTCGACTCGGCCCACGCCGCCGAGGAGGCGCTCAAGATCCAGCTGGTCGGCGAGATCCTGCAGGCGGCCGTGGAGCTGCAGACGGCCCAGGCCAGCCTGGCTGCGGCCGAGTCGGAGACGGCCAACGCCACCGAGGCGGTGCGCATCGCCGAGGGCCGCTATAAGGCCGGCATCGGCCAGTTCCAGGACGTGCTCGACACCCAGGCGGCCCTGCTCGCCGCCCAGACCCATCTGGTCGAGGCCCGCCGGGTGGCCCGCGTGGCCCAGGCTGCCTTCGAGCGTGCGCTGGGGTTGGGGCTGGCGGAATAAAAAAGCCCGGCCGTTTCGGGCCGGGCTCTTCGATTGACAACCGACCTTTACAGGGTGGCGTCCAACTGCACGATTTCGTCGTTCCAGCCCTGGACCAGGAAGGTCGTCTTGGCCGGGAAGTAAGGCGGCTGGATGTTGGCCAGGTTGGAATCGTAGTAGAACTGGTAGTTCATACCTGCAGTGCCGACGCCGGTGTCTGGATTGAACTGGCCCTTCGCCTGGCGGATGTTCTCCGTCATGCTCCCGTAGAGGCGGAAGGTTCCAGCGCCGAAGGACGAGTCGTTGTATCCGATGGTTCCCACGCCACCACCGATTTCACCGCTGGTGGAGTTCGGGTCGGACGGACGTCCAGCGAAGATGGAAGCATACAGATACATCGGATCGGCCGCGGTCCAGACGCTGCGGTTGATATCGCCCAGGAGACCCGTGGTCGGGTCCGTGCGCTTGGTGGCAAACCTTACGGCGTATCCAACCAGGCCAACCTGGTCGCGAGTCGCCCCGGCCGGAACGTCGTTGCCCTGGGTTACGTCGGAGCGCAGGATCTCCCCCGTGACGCGGATCTCTTTGTTGTTCATCTGGTCGACGCCGAACGTATGCCGGCCTTTGTTGGTTCCCTCGATGCCATTGATGTTGGAGAGGCTGTAGAGGAGCCCGTTACCGCTGCCCTTCATCACGGTGTATTCCTTGAGAAGGGAGTTGTTCTGCACGATGACGTAGCCGGGAACTTCCTGGCCCGCGGGCGCGCTGGGCGGAGCAGGGAGGACGAGCGGGCCCGTAACGGTCACGCCATTTAGCTTCCAGCTGCCGCCCGGATCGAGCGTCGTCTGGGAGTAGGTTTCCGTCACGCGCCGGATGATGCCGCCCTGGCGAATCTTGATGGAGTAGTTGTCGTTGTTTGCCCCGCGCAGGGCGGTGACGTCGATGGGGTTCTGAGCGTCGTTACCGACCTGCATATAGACGCCCTCGACGCTCGGGCCAGCCAGCAGCAGGCCGTTGACAGCTTTGTTGAGCGAAACGCTGACGCCGCCCACCGAACGAGCCTCGGCAACCGTGCCGGGATTAATGTTGAGACCCGTGGAGGGGGTCGGAATCGTGTCGTCGCCCCAGGCTGCCTCGGAAAGATACTCGGAAACCTCCGGCATTACGAAGATGGGTTTCACCTGGAAGCCGGCCTTGCCGAGCTTACCAAGGCGGTCGTAGCGATTTTTGCCGGGGGTAGAGATGCCGACCGGAAGCCCGGAACCCGTGTCGTAGGGGAGGCGAGAGGCGGTATAGCCGTTGTACTCGATGGTGTCCATACTGGGCGAACCGGTAACCGTTGCATACTCCACTGTATCCTGGAACGGGGCATTGGCCTGGTTGGTCCCGAGGTCGTCCCAGTTGTAACCGGCGGGGATGCTCAGGCGAAGCCTGGCGTTGGTTTCGAAGGGACCACGAATGCGGAAGGTCTGCAAATTGAGCCAGAGGTCGGACGGCGAGTCGTTGTAGCGCCATCCGGGATTGAGCGGCTCCTGCTGCAGCCAGGCCACGGCACGGCGGGAGACGGTGTCGGAGCCGTTCGTGTGGGTATCGATGGCGTCGATCTGAATCCGATAGCAGCGGATGGGGTTGCTGCCCTGCTGGGCGCTGTTGCCGCTGGTAAACCGGTCGGGGAACATGCGGACGCGCCATCTCCAGCCGGAAGGCACCGGCGAGGTCGCTGCCGAGCTATCGCGTTGATAATAGGTCCGCATCGACGGCGGAGCCGTCGGATCGGTGCCCGTGGGGAGAGCGGCCAGGGCGGAGTCGAGTAACTCGAGCTGCTGACGATTGCGGCACCACTCCCGGGTGTCTGCCAGAGCCGATTTCAAGACGTAGAACGAGGTGACGTCTCGAGTGCTCTGGGCCATTTCCCCGTGAACCCGGCTCAGGAAACCGAGTCCGATGAACTCCAAGACGATGAGTAAGAAGATCGTCAGGATCAGTGCTGATCCGCGTCGAGTAAAGTGTTTTGACACCGGTTGACCTCCCTTCCTTGTTGCGGCCGAAGCCTACTGCCAGGCCAGGATCTGGTACTGGGTGTAGGAGCCGTAGCGGCGTTCGCGGACGCGGGTATCGAGATCGAGCGAGCGGGTTTCCAGGTAGACTCCGACAGCTTTGGCACCGTCCTCGCGCTTGAAGTCGACTGTCCGGATGACGTTGCGACCGGCACTGTTATTGACGACCAGCCGGCTGGCGAGAACCGCACCTCCTGTCGGGTCGCGCATCTCGAGAGTCATGTTGCCCGTATCCAACGACCAGGACAGGCGCATCCACTGCAACTGGCCGTCCAGGTCGGACACCATGGTGCGCGGATCGAAGGCGCCTGCAGCCGGATAGACAGGCACCGGGTAAGCGGCGCTGTTCATCTCTTTGCGAGCATCTTCGGCCGTGGCCCAGAAATCGACCGACTCGACGTGGGCGGGAGGATAGGGCGGCAGATTGGGATCCGTCACGCGGGGCACGCTGGTGGTCCCGATGATCGGATTCTGAGCCGGATTCACGCCCGACTGCGGCCGCGAGACCGCCGAGCGCAGGATGTATCCGATGCGGCGCTGGATTTCACGGTTGGACCGCAAAGCCTCATTTTTCTTGTCGCCCCAGACTTTGACCGTCTTGGTGTGGTTCAATAAGACCACGACGGCAGTAGACACGACGGCAAAGATCGACATCGCGACCAGGAGCTCGATCATCGTGGTGCCTTTACGCTTCTTCACTCTCATTCGCATCCTCAATCGTTATCCAAAACTGCTTCCAGGACATAGCGCTTGGTAGTGAGGGACTTGCCGGAGTTGTTGGCCCTGCCGTTCCCCTGATTGATCACGTCGACACCGCTCGACTCTTGCCAGAAGATTGTGACGGTCACACGGACGAGATTGTAGCGATAGTTGGTGCTGACAGCGCTCAAACGGGTCATGACGATCGAGCGGGTGAATCGGGTGAGATTGATGTCGGCATCTCCGTCTCCAAGAACGCCGGTCCCGTTGGTATCTTTGATGGTGTTGAACACCGTGGTGAAGGGAGCGCTGTCGATAGCCACCTGGGTCGCGCTGTTGACTCCACTGGCGGCCAGTGGTAACGCCGGCGGAACGATGCCCGTCGAGTGCAGGTTCTTGATGTCGATTTCCTGCATGATCTGCTG
>JBDHVW010000232.1:0-4407 GCA_039809865.1 Vulcanimicrobiota bacterium | reverse complement strand
TGAGTGCGGTCACAACCGCCTCACGATGACCCCGGAGGCGGCTTCAGCCTTTTTCGACAGATTCGACGCGCTGTTCACCGGCCCGCGCAAGTACTACGCGCGGCTCGGTCTGGGCAACCAGGACTACGCTTTCCAGCACGGCGTCGCCATCCTCTCGCAAGACCACGGGGGTCTGCTGTGGATCGTCGAAGGGGACTGACAAGTCCATGTAGGATTTCCGGGTAGATAAGCAGGGGCGTGATCTGGGGTGATCTGGAATGATGTTGGGTGTGCTGGAGATTAGAGCTGGTGCGGGTTTGGGTGGGTTGGGGTGTTTCTGGGATGGCGTGGTGATCGAGAGTGATTTTGAGGCCGGTGATCAATTGGTGATCAAGATGAGCTCCTCAACCACAGTGAGGTGGCTCATTCTTGAGACGCTGCAATATTCATACCGCTCGACCTTCCGGATCTCCCGCCTCGCGGAAGCGCCACGCTCGCTCAAGTCTCTCCCAAACGACAGTGGTCTCCGTTTGGCTTTTGAACTCGTCAAGAACTGACTTTGAGATACATGCAGTTATCTTACAGTGGCCATCCAAAACCGGCCGCTAATCTCCGGACACTGACCCGGGACTGACGCGGCCCCCAAGACGGAGGATGGCAACATGGGTAAACGCGTCTACACCCCCAGCCAGCGCAAGCAGGCACGGCTCAGAGCTGATGAGATTGGGCCGGCCGCAGCCGGCCGGGAACTGGGCATTCCGCCCGGCAGCATCGCTTACTGGCAGAATCAGGAACGACAGCGGGGCGCCGGATCACAGCCTAAGCCGGTAGGTGCTCGGCAGCGCGGCCACGGGAGTGTCTCGTGCGCCGAGTCCTCGTCACCTGCGGTGGCTCGTCAGTTGAGCGGCGAGAAGCGGGTCGCCCGTTTCTACACGCCTTCAGAGCGCGCCCGGGCGCTGGAGTTGGCGGCCAAGGAGGGCGTGACGGCCGCGGCCAAGCGATTGGGTATCTCGCGGTTCTCTATCCATGATTGGCGGCGCCGGACGCGACTCCAAGCCAGCGGCAAGTGCACCGACGGCCCGATCACCGCCGACCAGGACGAGGACCAGGCTGGCTTACGTGATCGCCGCATCCTGACGGAGTGGCGGGCACACCCCGGTCTGGGCCCGAGCCAGGTTCGCAACCAACTGCGTCGTCAGGGTCTCAGGGTCAGCCTGCATACTGTGCGCTGCGTCCTCGAGGAGCACGGCTACGTTCCGCCCAAGGTGCGCCGGCAGGCCGTCCACGATCGGCGCTACGAGGCGGTGCGCCCCAACCACTTGTGGCATATGGACTTCCTGCACCGCCACATCCACAAGCAGAAGGTCTACGTGCTGCTCGTCATCGACGACTTCTCGCGCTTCATCGTTGGAGCCGGGCTCTGGGATGGGGAGCGGGTCGTCGCCGTTCAGGAGACTTTCCTGGGAGCCGTCAGCCGCCATGGAAAGCCCGAGAAGGTCATGAGCGATGGCGGTAGCGCTTTCTATGCCTGGCGGGGCATCGGAACATTCACGCGCTTGCTTGAGGAGCTCGAGGTGGATCAGTTGATCGCTTCCACGCCCGAGGCCAACGGCAAGCTCGAAGTGCTCAACGCCAACCTGCAGAAGGAACTCTTCAACCAGGAGACTTTCTTCGACCTGGGCGAGGCCCAGCGGCGCCTCTTGGCCTGGATTCACTTCTACAACTACCGGCGGACACACCACGCTCTGGGCGGGCTGCTGGTCCCCGCCGACCGCTACTTCGGCCGGGCGGACGAAGTCCTGGCTCACGTCGAAGCGGGGCGGAGCCCGGACGGCGTCGGAGAGCCGATCCCTGTTGGCGACCGTCAACTGGATCTCTTCCGCATCACGAGCCATCGCGGCCAGGTGGAGTTGCACCTGCTTGGCCAACGCATCTCGCTGCCGCCTGCAAGCGCGGCCGTCCGATAGGGAAGCTCGGTCGCCGTCGCCCCATCCTGGCGGTGAGGGTGATGGTGACCCCAGTTGCGAAAATCTGTCTGATTGACGCGGATTCAAGTTCACGTTAGACTCTTGAAGATTCCTCTGCCCGGGGCTGAAAGAGAACTGATGTGACGAGCGTGACGAGCTGCGAACTGACTTACGAGGAGAAGCGCCTTGCTTTCGCTGGACTTCTGCCGATCTTGTCAAGTGGATTCGGCGAGACGATACCGCAGAGCAAAGAGGAAGTTCTTGCCATCACCGGCGTGGACCCTGCGCACGCACAGGCCGTGCAACGTCGCATTGAGCAGATGGCCCCCGCACTTCTCGACCTGGTCTTGAATCACGGCGCTTATGAGACGCTGGAAGGTTACGATGCCTACATGCGGATGGTGATAAGCGCTGCTGAGGGGCTTGAGCCTGCCTGAGCCCAACCCGACTGTGAAGGCCGGAGCAGGGTTACTCTGCTTCGACTGGTTTGCCGACCACCCGCCGAAAACTAGGGCGGAAGTGCTCGAGATTACGGGCGTTAGCAGAAGCCAGGCCTACGCGATGAAGCGCCGGTTGGAGGAGGCTTTATCGACCCTGCTCCGTAGCCCCGGACGCCCAGCAACCCCCCCAACTGACCCGAGCAGACGCGAGAAGGTCCTCGTCGCCTTAAGCGAGTTCCTCATCTGCAACCCGGGTGCGGCTTATGGCCAGCCCCACCGGCGAGTTTACTCCGATGGTTTCCGCCGTTTCGTCGTGAGTCTGGGTGACCAGGGCGGCCCGGGAGAGGGCGTGTCCACGGCCGAGTTGGCGTCTCTCTGCGGTATCCCACTAGGTACCCTTAAGGACTGGATGAGCACCCGGGACGCAGCAGCGGCGGCTCGGGCTTCCGATGCCCAGGTCGGCTCGGCCTTCGGAGAGCAGCTCATGCAAGCGATGGCGACCACCGCTCGTTCCGCCCAACTCGTTCTGGTCGCGGACCTGTGGCAATCGTGGAGGGGCTCTTTCCTGGCCTTCTGCCAGATGCTGCGCACTGAGCAGAGGCTACCCTACAGCGCAACGTTCATCGGGAACTTCCTCCAGGCGACCGGGCTGCGCCAGCGACGGTCCCAGACCCCCACCGAGGCGCCCTGGAGCTCGAACACTTTCCGCACATTGTTCCCTGGTGCTCAGTGGCTGGGCGACGGGACGACCATCCCCGTACGATGGGGGGACGAGATCTTCTTCTTCAACCTCGAGGCGATCCATGACCCGGCCAGCGACGCCCAGGTTGGCTTTGCCGTCACGGACGTTGAAGACGAGGAGGCCGTGCGACGAGCTTACGAGGCCGCGGTGGCCACGGCCGGCTCCGGCCCGCTCGCCCTCACCCTCGATAACCGACCGAGCAATCATACTGCAGGGGTCGTCGCAGCCGTGGGCGACACCGTGCTCCTGAGATCGACCCCCGGCCGCGGCCAGGCCAAGGCTCCGTTGGAAGGGAGTTTCGGTCTGTTCCAGCAGGCTCTGCCCGGTCTTGTTCTCTCCAACCACAGTCCCCGAGAGATGGCTCGGAGCGCTTTGTTCTTTGCATGGGCGTACTGGTGCATCGGCCGCAACGGCAAGCCGCGCAAGAGGCTGCAGAATCTGACTCCGGCCCGGGCACACACCGAGGCTCGCCCCACGCCGGAGCAGATCCAGGCGGCCAAAGACTGGTTCCTGGAACTCCAGAGGCGGCAGCAACGCGCGCAACTCACCCGCGAGGCTCGACGCGATCCGGTTCGGCTGGCCCAACTGGCGCAGGGCTTGGCCGAGTTGGGCATCCCCGACCCCGAGGGAAAACTCGTGGTAGCCCTCGCCTACTACGGTCGCGAGGCCATCACACGCGGGCTGAGCACATTCCAGGCCAAACAGGCGCTGGGGACCCTTCCTGACGGCGCCGACCTCGGGGCGTACCTCGGAGGGATCATCCGACAACTGCACACGCGCTTGGAATTGGAGCGATACTCCGAGTACCTCCTCGAGCAACGCGTCCGGCTCCGCGACTTCACCCTGGCTCCCCTGGCGCGTGCGACGGAGAATCTACGCCTGGCGCTGCCATCCGAAGCACTTCCACGGGCGTTCACAGATTATGCTCTTGCGGCCCGGTGGGAGGTTGACTTCCGCTACTGGGCACGGGCTGCTGGCGAGGCTCTTTCGGCTCAGCCTCCTGAAGCGCGCGGGCCACTCTACAGGTCCCTCACCCGGCGGATCGCCGCTACTTTCAAGACTGACCGCCTGCGCCGTGAAGACCTGATCGACCGTCTCGCCCAGGCGCTGACCGCGGCCGCCTGACCCACCGCCGGCTAACGTTTGGACAATCAGTGGTGACTGATCCAGGCTGCTGATCAGACACCAGCCAGCGCGCCATCACCCTCGCGATCCCATCTCTGCCTGTCGTCAGCCCGTGTCCGGAGATTTCTGGTTGGTAGGTGCTTGACAACCGCAC
>JBDHVW010000231.1:0-4581 GCA_039809865.1 Vulcanimicrobiota bacterium | reverse complement strand
AGCGAGGCGTTCAGGCGCAGCCCGGTCTTGAGCAGGTGGTGGTGCAGCGCGCTGGTCAGCAGCAGGCTGGGAATGGGCGCTTTGAAGGGGCTGACGTCGCCGTCGTAGACCATCACCAGCAAGGCGCCCTGGCGGACGGCCTCCTCGGCCTGGCGGCAGAGGTCGTCGAGGGTTTGCTCGAGGGCGTCCGGCCCGGAGTTGATCGACCAGACGGCCCGCAGCACGATATTGGGCCACTTGACCGGATCGAGCGCGGTCAGGCTCTGGAACTCGGCCGGAGTGAGCACCGGGCCTTCCAGCTCGAGCAGACGTGTAGTGTCGGCCGAGTCGGTCAGCAGGTTGGGACGCCGTCCCAGCATGGTGCGCAGGGACATCACCAGCTTTTCCTTGAGCGGATCGATGGGCGGATTGGTCACCTGCGCGAAGCGCTGCCGGAAATAATGGAACAGTGGCCGGGAGAACTTGCTCAGCGGCGCCGAGGGCGTATCGTCGCCCATGCTGCCCACCGGCTCGTTGCCGGTCTGCATCATGGGGCGCAGGACGGCGGTCTCCTCCTCGTGGTTGTAGCCGAACACGAGCTTGCGGCGCACCAGGTTCTCGGGCGACTGGGGCGCGAACTGGTTGGCGCGCGGCGCCACGGCCTCGGCGCCGCGAGGCATCGGGTGGAGGTGCGCCTTGAGCCAGCCCCCGTAATCCATGCGGGCGGCCAGGAAATCCTTCAGCTTGTGGTTCTCGTAGATCTTCTGGGTGGCCGTATCCACCAGCAGGATCTCGCCCGGGCCCAGCATGCCGCGCTGGGCGATGCGCGCGTCGTCGAGCTTGAGCACGCCGGCCTCGGAGGCGCTCGAGACGATACCGTCGTGGGTGATCGTGTAGCGCACCGGGCGCAGGCCGTTGCGGTCGAGCAGCGTGCCCACCGCTTCGCCGTCGAAGAAGCTGAGCGCGGCGGGGCCGTCCCAGGGCTCCATGAAGCAAGCCAGGTAGCGGTAGAGATCGCGCCAGCCCGCCGGAAAGTCGTCGGCCGGGACGTTCTCCCAGGTCTCGGGGATCATCATGAGCAGCGTGCGGATTGGCTCGTGGCCGTTGCGCAGCAGATACTCCAGCACGTTGTCGAAGGCCAGCGAGTCGCTGACGCCTCGGCGGATGATGTTCTGGGTTCCCAGTGCGGCCTCGCGGGCGCGCATCCAGTTCCAGTTGCCCTGCAGCGTGTTGAACTCGCCGTTGTGGCAGATGAGCCGGAACGGGTGGGCCAGCGCCCAGGCGGGCATCGTGTTGGTGCAGTAGCGCTGGTGGAACATCGCCACGGCGCTGGTGTAGTCCGGGTCGGAGAGGTCCGGGTAGAAGACGCCCAACTGGTCGGCCATGCAGAGGCCCTTGTAGACCACCTGGCGGCTCGACAGCGAGCAGACGAAAAAGCCCTCGATCTTCTTGGCCTTGATGCGGTCCTCGGCGCGCCGGCGCGCGCGGTAGAGCGCGCTCTCGAACTGGTCGTGGCCGTTGCGCGCCACGTAGAGCTGCTGGATGTGGGGTCGCGACTTCAGCGCGATGCGCCCGAGCGCGTCCAGCTCCAGCGGCACGTCGCGCCAGCCGAGCGGCTCGAGGCCTTCTTCCCGCAGGCTGTTCTCCAGGATGGCGCGCGAGCGCGTGCGGGCGCCGGCGTCCTGCAGCGGCAGGAAGACCATCCCCAGACCGAGCTCCCCTTTACCGGGGCAGGTTTTCCCGGGGTAGATCCGGGCGTACTCGCGTTGCAGCAGCCGGTAGGGGAGCTGGGTGCTGACTCCGGCTCCGTCGCCGGTCTTGCCATCTCCGCCCAGCGCCCCGCGATGCGCGTGATTCCCCAGCGCTTCCAGCGCCATCTGGACGATATCGTGGGACGCCTCGCCGGAAACCCTGGCCACATAGCCGATTCCGCAGGCGTCATGCTCGGTGGAAAACATTTTCGGGTGTTCTGCTAACACCCCCGAGTTCCTCGCATCCATGGCCAGAATCCTCGCCAGCCCAGTTACAATCCCGTTGCACCGGGGCAGGGATCGCCCCCCGGGCCGGTGCAAACCCACCGAGTGCTGGCCAGGTTTTTGGAGACGCTGCGACAGATCGCGCTGGGGCCGCGGGTGAAGGTGGGGGAGGACCACCGGAGTCGGATCCGGGTGTTCTGTCGCTACCCGATCTTGCTGACCAGCGACGAAGGCCCCGTGGACCGCGCTTACTGCGTCGACATCGCGCTGAGCGGGATGCGGCTCGAGGACGTGCGCAAGTTGAAAAAGGGCGCCCGGGTGCAGGTGGCCAGCGCCTTTCCGGGGCTCGAGCAGGACCAGATCGACTGCGAGGTCGTGTGGTGCCGCGAGCGGATCAGCGGGGGCTACAACGCCGGGCTGCGCTACGCCGAGGCCACCGGCTGGGTCAAAGTGGTGCTCGAGGAGCTGGGTCTCGACGAGCAACGAGTGTCGCAGCGGCGCAAGTACCTGCGCATTCCCACCTCGCTGCGCGCCGAGATCCGCGATCTCGAGACCAACCGGCCGCTGGCCGACGGCAAGGTGGTCAACCTCAGCATGGGCGGATTGTTGCTGCGCTCCGACGGCGAGCTGCCGCCCGACAGCGAGGTGCTCTGCCTGTTCGGGCCCTACTCGCACTACCCCAACCTCAGCGTGGAAGGACGCGTGCTCAGCAGCGCCTACGACGAGGAGGAGCAGCACTGGTTCCACAGCCTGGAGTTCCACGACCTGACCGGACGCGAGGTGCGCGAGGTGGGACGGCTGGTGGTCTCGTTCCTGAAAGAGCGGGGTCAGTAGTTGCGCTCCATCGTCCGGCTGCTGGACGCGGGCCGGGCTCGCGAGGCCCTCGAGCAAGCCCTGAGACGCAGCGACGAGCGTCCCATCCGGGGCCTTTTGCCCACGCTCTGCTTCGTGAACGAGGAGCGCGAGCAGGGTTTGCGCTGGCTGCGCAAGCTGGCCCGCGAGGACGACAATCCCGCCCAGCTCTGCCGCCTGAGTCGCCTGGCCTCGCAGGTGGGGGCCTTTCGAGACGCCCGGTTCTGCCTGGAGAAGGCCGGCCCGGACGCCCGGGCCGAGCGCCTCCACCTGGCGCGCCTGCGGGGCTTCACGCGCAAAGCCCTGAGCCTGGCCGACGATCCGGAGGACCGCGTGCACCTGGTCGCTCGCCTGGGTCGGATGGAGGAGGCGCTACAGCTGTACGCTTCGATTGGCGGGGCCTACGGCCACCACCAGCGGGCCGAGATCTTCCTGCGACGGGGTGACGACGAGCGGGCCTCTTTCGAGATGGAGAAGGCTCTGGAAGACGATCCCGGCTACCTCTGGACCCGCTGGCGCCGGGCCCAATCCAGGGCCCTGCAGGGCAACTGGCGCGGCGCCCAGGCGGAGCTCAAGCGCGTGAGCCCCGACTTTCAGCACGCGGTGGCCCTGATCCAGGCCGCCTGGCTCGAGCTGCGCGGCCGTCACGACGAGTGCGAGGCGATCCGCCGTCGCTACGCCTCGCCCCTGGTGCTGCAGCGACTGCGGGACCTGCGCGAGGGAAAGATGTGCGAGTGGCGCCAGTACGGCGGACGGGAGATCCTGCAGAGCGTTTCCACCGTGGTCGTCGGGCCCGTGAATCTGCCGCCGGTGCAGGCGTTTCTGGAGCGCGAGCTGCCGCGGGTGCGCTGGAAGTTCGACCACCGCAAGATGGGGCCGCTGGACTTCGACACCCTCAGCCAGCACGTCATGCACGGCAACAAGGTGGCCGTGGGGCACCTCCTGAAGGTGCGTCCCCCGCGCGAGCAGCAGGGCATTCTGATGGTGACCGAGGGGGAGGCGCCCTGGCGCGCCAACCGGGGCTTCGGCGGGGGACGGCTGGCCCTGGTGGAGCTCGATCCCGAGGACGTCTTCGCCGACTCGGTGGTGGCCCACGAGCTGGGCCACGCGCTCCTGGGGCTGCAGCACACCGACGGCCTGAAGTTCTACCAGGATGCCTTCTCGCTGCAGGGCTACCCCGGCTCGATGGGTCCGCTGGAGCTGAGCTATCTGGATTTCCGCCAGAAGGCCGCCATGATGACGTTTCCGGGCCGCTCCGACCTGGTGGAGGAGGCCTGGGAGCTGGAGCGGACGGGCTTTCTCGAGCGCGCCTATCGGGGCTACCGGGAGATCCTGCGGCGCGACCCGCTGGACCACTGGGTTCGCGGCCGCCTGGCCCGGGTGTGCCTGGCGCTGGGTAGGCCCGACGAAGGCTTCAAGAGGGTGCATCAGCTGCGGCGTAAGGATTTGAGCTTCGAACTGAGCGCCTGGGCGGTGGAGTTGAGTCTCAAGCACGACCGGCCCGTGCCGCCCGGTTATCCCGACTACGACGCCTCGGCGCGGCTTGCCCGGGGACGGGCGCGGCTGCGCGGTCTCGACTATCCGGGTGGGGAGTTCGACCTCTGGGTTGCCTACGGGCTGGCGCCCGAGTCGAAGGAGGCGCTGTTATCTCTGGGCTCCCAGGCGCTGGAGAGGGGGGAGCACAAGCGGGCTGAACGGCTCTTGCGCGCCTGTTTGAAGGACTCGCGCGTGTGGGGGGAGGCCTGGCGCGAGCTGGCCCTGTGCAGCGCAGAGC
>JBDHVW010000230.1:0-4656 GCA_039809865.1 Vulcanimicrobiota bacterium | reverse complement strand
ACCGGGCCGAGCGCGGCGGCCGTGCTGGACTGACTGGGCACGGCCAGGTTGACCAGGTAGGCCGCCAGCACGCTGCCCGGCAAGAGCAGCGGCCCGGCGCGCCGCAGCGGGGCCGTGAGCAGAGCCACCAGATGGCGATCGCAGCCGGTTGCGCTCAAGACCGCCGCAAACCCCATCGCGGTGCAGATGGGGGCCACCACGCCGGCCACCATGGCCCGCGCGAACGTGTCCGGAATGACCATGGGCTGCCCCGCCAGGGCCGCCATCAGGAACCCCGCGCCCAGCAACACCAGACGCACCTCGGCGCGGCGCGCCAGCAGGGCGATGGCGCCCGCCACGATCAGGACGCCCAGGAGAACCTGCAAAGGTCAGGGCTTCCAGGGCATGCCGCAGGGGCAGTGGTAGACTCCCGCCGGCACGATCTGGCGGCAGGCACGGCAGTGGGCGTAGTCCAGGTCGGAGCAGTGCCAGCCGTAGAGCTGCAGATTGTCGGGCCGCAATTCGTAGGCCACCGCGAAGCCCGGCCAGAACGCGCCCCGCCGAATGACTTCGGAGCCATCCTGAGTGGGGAACGCGGGCAACTCGGTCAGCTTGCGAAAAGGATTGCTACCCACGGCCATCCCGAGCTCGAACTTGAACTCGAGCCGATTGCTCAGATCGGGCAAGAGCGAGAGACAGCGCTCCACCGCCTGATCCTGAGGCGCTCCGCCCAGGAGGGCGGTGTAGGATTGATTCTTGGATAAATCGACCACCCACTGGGCGCGCGACGGGATGTAGTCCTCGCCGGCGAAGACGCGCGTCTCGACCACGATGCGCTTCTCGGTCGGGGTCACGGGATTGTCCGTGTGCAACGAGCCCGAGCGTGTCGGGATGAGCTTCCACCGGGGTTGCTCCTCCAGTTTGAGCAACAGCATCCCGGACGCGACCGGGCGCTCTCCCTCGAACACGCGGTAACTCCCCAGCACTCCCTGCGGAACGGGCGTCAGCAGCTCGATGGTCGCCCGGGCTCCGGCCTTCCCGGGCAGGGGCCACTCGCCGCGAATCTTGCCGGTCTCGGGGTCGAGCCAGGCCACCCAGTCACCCAGCAGAAACACCAGTCCTTGCGGCAACCAGGCCGCCGAAAGGCTGGTTTGCCCCGGTTTGGCGGGCCACGGCGGGGACGAGAACGAGCAGCTCCAGCTCGGCTCCAGACGCATCAAGCGCGGGTCCGGCAGTTCGGTCAGCTCCTCGGTCCAGCTCACGATGCGGCGCGAGGGGTGGACCCGAAAGCGATAGACGCGATCCGGCAGGGAGCGCTCCAGCACGACTTCCAGCTGGTCCCCGTTCCACTGCGCCACCAGGGGCTTCTTGAGACGCTTGCGCTCTTCCACGAAGGGCTCGAGGATGTGCGCGGCCGTGCTCTGGGCTGTCAGCGGGCGGTCATCGAGAACGAAGTCGGGCGCCACGTAGCGCACCTGCAACTTGCCTGCCGGCTCGACCAGGAAGATCTCGCTCTTCTTGCCCAGGAGTTTGTGAAGCACGTTACCCGAGAATCTCGCGCAGCCTTCCGCTCACCACGATTCCGCCCAGCGCGTCGGCCACGGCCGGGTGGTGGCTGTCCTCGTGCCGGTCGAGAAACCCTTCCACGTCGCTCCACGACTCGGGATCCTCGGCCAGGTGCTCGGCCAGGGCCAGCACCCAGGCCTCGATGGGGGCCTGATCGCCCTTCAGCCCTTTGGGAAAGCCGCTGCCGTCATAGCGCTCGTGGCTGGCGGCCACCAGCGGGGCCAGCTCGCGCAGAACCCTGCCGGACTTGAGGAACTCGGCTCCGGCGGCGGGATGCAAGCGCTCCACATCGGCCTGGCCGGCCAGCACCAGCTTGCCCACGTCGTGATACAGCGAGGCGCGCCAGATCAGGTTGCGCGACTGGGTGGAAAGGTCCATCAGGCTGGCGAGCTCGGTGGCCAGGCGGGCCACCCGCATCGTGTGACCGCGGCCGCCGGGCGTCAGGCTCTCGGTGGCGGCCACCAGCACGTCCTCGACCCGCTGGGCATAGGCCTGCGCGTCCTCGGCGCGGCGCGTGAACTCCCAGGCCACGCCAGCGATGCGGGCCAGCTCGTGCAGCGCGGCGCTCTTCTCGCGGTCGGGCTCCTCGACCAGGCCGACCACGGTCAAAACCCCCATCAGGGCGCCGTACAGCAGCACGGGGAGCCCCACGTTGATGGGTCCGCTGCCCTCCAGGCCGGGCACCGGCAGCATCTTGCGGTCCACGGTGTATTCCATGTAGAGGCCGACCCGGCCCGGCAGGCTCTCCTCGCTGAGAGGGAAACCCGGCTGGTTCTCCCAGGGGCGCAGCAGCAGCCCGGTCCAGCTGCGGTAGCGGAAGAAGCGCGCCTTCCCGCCCCCGAGGACCTCGACCGCCAGCTCCTCCACCGAGCGCGCGAACGCTTCGCGGCTGCGGGCCAGGGAGAGCTGTTGCAGAATGGTCAGCGGATCGCTTCCCAGGGTCGCGCTGGTCGCCATGAAGGCCTCCTTAATGCATCTGGGCCTGTTGACCCGACGAGATGCCCAGGATGGGCAGCAACACGCCCATCACGAACATTCCCACCACGCCGCCGACCATCACCATCATCCCGGGCTCGAGCACCGCGGTCATCGCCGCGATGGTGGCATCGATCTCGGCTTCGTAGTAGTCAGCCACCCTTTCGAACATTTCCGGCAGGGAGCCTGCCTCCTCCCCGATCGCGGCCATCTGAACCATCAGGTCGGGGAAGATCCCCACCTGGTCGAGCGTATCGGAGATCTTGTCGCCTTCCTGAATCTTGCCGGCCACCACTCCCAGAGAGCGCGCAACCACGAGGTTTCCGGCCGAGCCGGCCACCAGCGAGAGGCTCTGCAGCAGGGGCACGCCCGACTTGAGCAGCTCGGAGAAAGCGCGCGAGAAGCGCGCAGCGGCGCCTTCCTGCACCAGCTTGTGGAAGAAGGGCACGTAATACTTGCAGTAGTCGATGGCGTAGCGCCCCGGCTTGCTCTTGCGAAAGAAGTGGAACGCGACGGCCAGGACGATGGCGCCAACGATCATGATGACCACGTTGGTGCCGTCCGAGACGAACTTGGAAGCTTTGATCAAGAGGTCGGTCAGCGGATAGTCGTTGGGGATGTCCAGCTTGGAGTCCTCGAACATGGGAGTGAAGAGGGGCATCAGGAAGGCCACCAGGGCATAGGAAAGCACGCTGGTGAAGATCAGGATGAACATCGGGTAGGCCAGCGCGGAGGCGATCTTGCGCCGCACCGCGGCCTCTTTCTCCATCATCAGAGCCAGCCGGTTGACGGTATCGGGCAGGGTTCCGCCCGCCTCGCCGACCCGCACCATGTTGAGATACATCTCGTCGAAGACGCGGGGATGGGCCGCCAGCGCCTCGCTGAAGCGGGACCCCTTCTGGAGATCCTGGCCGACCTGCTCGAGCACCTTCCGCATGCTCGGGCTCGAGTTGCGCCGCCGCAACACGTGGATGATCCGCAGCAACGAGAGTCCTGCCTGCAGCGTGGTCGCCAACTGCCGCGTGAAAATCATCAGGGTCTTCTGGCTGACTCCGAAGTCGAACTCCATGGCCTGCTTGGCCTCGGTTTTGCCTTTCGCCTCCACCTCGGAGACCTCGAGCACCGTGTAGCCCTTGCCTTTGAGCTCGTTGACCAGACTGTTGTGGTCGGTCGAATTGGTCTCGCCCGCCTGGCCCTTGCCCTGGGCATCGACCGCCTTGTATTTGAATCGCGCCATGGCGTCTATCCTTTCAGCGCACCTTGTAAGTAACGCTCGCCTGACCGAACGGACCGGACTTCTCGAGGTACTCTTTCAATTTTGCCGGGTCGCTTACCTGGGAATCTTTCTCAAAGGGCGACAGGTCGAGCCGCGTCCTGGTCACGATCGCTTGCAGCGTTTCCTTTCCGGCCGGACCGGTCTGCTGGAACCGCGTGCCGGTGGCGTCGCGGACCTGCAGCGTCTGTCCCGCATACACCCGATCGTAGCTCGAAAGCTCACTGGGAACTGCGATCCTCGTCACACCGCCGGTATCCGTCCAGATCAGCACCAGGTAGCCGCTCACCTGGCTCTTCACCGAGATGGTCATCAAGTCTTGGATCGCATACTCTTTCTTGTCGGTGGTCAGCTTGACGGCCAGCGTTCCCCCCTCCAGGGGGATCTGGGTTTGCAACCACAGGGCGAGAAGCAGCAGGATCTTCATGCTCTTCGGGGCACCGCTACGCCCCCCACGAACACGCGGCCCGCTTCTTGCACGACCTGACCGGTCGGTTGCTCCGCGAGCTCCTCGAGATGCTCGGCTTTCAGCGAGAGGGTGTGCACGGTCCCGGCCGGGTCGCTGACCAGCGCGCCTTCTGGCAGGGCCGACAGCGCCCCACCGGGCTGGAAGCTGGCCTGGGGCTGCCCCTCGAGGGTGGTGAGGGCGTAGACCGTGTCCTGACCCTGCACGAAGGTATGCCCGCTTTCGTCCGAGACGGGGGCTCCCTGGGGTTTTTCGGGCAGCTCCCGGGTCCAGACAGGGGTCCCGCTGTCCGGGTCGATCCGGAGCAGATTGCTCTCGCTGCGCACCAGTCCCTGGTCGTTGACCTCGGGACGCGTGCTGCCGTAGCGAGTTTTCCAGAGCTCCTTGCCGGTGGCAG
>JBDHVW010000229.1:0-4699 GCA_039809865.1 Vulcanimicrobiota bacterium | reverse complement strand
GCCGAGGGCGTGCCCTGGGGGGCCTGGGGAGCCTCGGGAGTCTCCCCCGCCGGAGTCTCGGTCTTGGGGCCGGTGAGGCCCGGCTCGCTCAGGTTCTCGGTGAGGGCCTTGAGGTGCTCGCTGTCCCCCTCCTTGTCCTCGGACTTGCCACCGGCGTCCTCGCTCAACGTGGTCTTGTCGGTCTCATCGATCTTGGCCGGAGCGTCCGGCACGCCGCTGCCGGGGCTGTCGGAACCGACGCCCGTGCCCTCCGAGACGGGACTGCTGGGCTCGGGGGAGCGGAACGTGTCGCCGCCTCCGCCGAACGAGGAGATTCCTCCGCTGTCGCCACCGCCGCCGATTCCGTCCATCTGCGCTGCTCCTTCAGGTGAGGTTTCTTGTGCTCATCATGGGGCGACGCGAACATCGGCAACAACAGAGCAAATTTGTTACACAGTTTACAAAGATGAACTTTTCAGGCTCAGTTATGAACTTTCTGTAAACGACATGAGCAAGCGATGCCCATCCGAGCCCTGACCTAGGACTTTTGTCCCCCTCTCAGGAACCCAGGCAACTTGCGCCAGCTGACGATATTCCTTTTGTTTCTATCGTTGAGCTCGGCGACGCCCCTGACCGACCCGGACAGACTTCTGGTGGCCAATACGGGCGATCACACGATCAGCGTCAGCAAGATTCAGCCGGACGGGAGCCTCCTGGCGGCCGAGGGGTCCCCCTTCCCCACCGCCAACAGTCCCTACGAGCTGCTCCTGATGGGAGATTACCTGCTGGCCTGCAACAGCGGCACGGGACCGGGCTCCAACTCGATCTCGAGCTTTCGCTACGAGCGGGAGGCCGGCCGGCTGACCCTGGTGCAGAACGTCCCGCTCGAGGGGCAGAGCGACCAGGACCTGTCCGCCATCAACACCGACAGCAAGACGTTCGTGGTGGTGCAGGGCAAGGATCAGCTCGCCCGCTCGTTCCAGCTCGACCCGGCGACCGGTCGCATCACGCAGCGCGACTCCAAGCGCGTCAGCGGAGCGGGCATCGACGACACCTCGATCTACCGCGGCCAGCCCAGCTATTTCCTGACCAATAACACGGCCGACAACACCATCTCGGTCTACGCGCTCGACCCGAGCACGGCGGCGCTGAGCGAAGTGCCCGGCTCTCCCTTCGCCAACCCCGAGCAGGACGACATCCCCTTCGGGCTCTTCTGCTTCGGCGAGAAAGTCTACGTGACGAACACGGTGCACAACTCGATCTCGCACCTGCGACTCGAGCCCGCCACGGGGCGCCTGACGGCCGTCGAGGTCATCCCCAGCGGAGGCCTGAGTCCGGGCGGGATGGGCATTCTGGACGAGCCACTCACCCTCTTCGTGGCCAATACCGGCGACGGCACGATCGGGGCCTTCGACATCGGCCCGGAGGGCAAGCTGACGCCCGTGCCGGGCTACCCGGTCCCGGCCGGGGGCGCGCAGCCCCACGAGTTCTCCCTGCAGCGCCTCGACAGCGGCAAAACCGTGCTCTACATCAGCACCGCCCGCGCCGTGACCGGCTTCGAGCTCGAGCCCGCCACACGCCGCCTGACCCCGCTGCGGGGCAGTCCCTTTACCGGCTTCTCCAGCCCGTTTGCGATGGCCCACTGATGGAGCCGGCCACGCTCATCCTGGCCCTGGACCCCAACGACACGGGCATTCCCGAGTGGCACCGCGCCGTGCTGGCCTCGGCCGAGAAGCAGCCGGGCTACCAGGCGAGCGAGGTCTTCGAGCCCAAGCCGGGCACGGACGACCGCTGGGTGCTCTTCCTGCGCTTCGACGAGGACGTGCAACTGCGCGCCTGGATCGACGCCAACGCGGCGCTCATGGCCCGCGAGATGACGCACCTCGTGGTCGGCCAGAAGGGGGTGCTGCGGGGCCCCGTCTCGCTGGTGGTGGAGACGCGCGTCTCGAGCGACCAGGCCGCCTCGTTCCGAGCCTGGCAAGCCGAGATGGACGCCGCCGAGAAGCGCTTCCCCGGCTTCCTCGACAGCCAGCTCCTCGAGCCCATTCCCGGGCTGGCGGAGGGGTGGACGATCGTCGTGCGCTTCGACACGGTCGAGCACATGGACGCCTGGATCAAGTCGGACGAGCGCCGCCAGCTGATGGAGCGGGTCAACCCGGAGATGCACGGCAAGCTGCAGCGCGTGGTGAGCTCGTTCGACGGGTGGTTCCCGCTCACCGTGCCGGCCGGCACCCCTCCCCCGCCCGACTGGAAGCAGGCCCTGACGGTGCTGACGGCCATCTACCCCCTGGTGATGCTCCTCACGCTCTACCTGGGACCCCACCTGAAGGCCCTGGGATTGAGCTTCGCGACGCAGATTTTCGTCAGCAACATCCTCAGCACGGCGCTGCTCTCGTGGGTGGTCATGCCGCCGCTGAACCGGCTGCTCAAACCCTGGCTTTTCTCGTCCCGGATCGACCTGGCGGGGACGCTCGGCCTGCTGGCCTTCTGCGCCCTCGCCGTCCTCATCTTCAACTGGATCGGAATGTAATGCGACTCATCTTCCTCCTCGTTCTGGCAGCTCTCACCTACGGCTGTAAGGCCGGCCTGGCCGACCCCGTGCCCGCCACGCCTTACGCCGAGCCCGTGGTGCTCTCGTCGCAGGGAGGCGTCCTGGAGGTCACCCTCTCGGCCCGCCAGGGCGAGGGCAAGCTCGACACCGTGGCCGGGCCCGTGCAGAACATGCTGCTGTTCAGCTACCAGGTGCAGAAGGGCACCGCCAACAACGGCCAGCTGGCCGGGCAGAACTGCTATCCCGCGCCGACCCTGCACGTCGATCCGGGCGAGACGCTGATCGTGCATCTCGAGAACAACCTGACCGGGCTGAGCATCCGCGACTTCTTCGATCCGGCCTTCACGCCCCCGGACCAGACCGTGCCGCTCGAGCCCCCGCTGCTGACCGAGGCGCCGTTCAACCTGCACACCCACGGCCTGCACGTCAGCCCGATGGGCAACTCGGACAACGTGCTGCTCAACCTGCCGGGCGGCGCGCGCAACACCTACGAGTTCAAGCTGCCCAAGGACCACCCGCAGGGCATGTACTGGTATCACGGCCACCTGCACACCCTGACCACCGCGCAGACTTACTACGGGCTGGCGGGAATGCTGATCATCGGGCGCGCCGACGGCAACCTGCCCGTGGTCACCCAAAAGCAGCTGCCGATCCGCACCATGGCGCTGCAGTACAACTTCGTGTTCAACCGCCGGGGCGGGCAAAGAAAGCTCACCAATCCGAGCTGGACGCAGTGGGTCAGCACGAAGCGCGAGCCCGCCCCGGGCGAGGTGGAGTCGGGAAAATACCGCCCGTATCTGGCGCCGCCCAACCTGACGGAGTCTCCCGCCGGGACGCGCTGGATCACCAACTGGTACACCGGCCCGCTCAGCATCAACAACAACCGCGGCAAGTTCGAGCTGATCCCCAACAACCTGTTGCGATTCCAGGGCCAGGACGGCACCGTGGTGGAGCCGGAGCCCGGCCGGCCGGACGCCGAGCGGGACGTGCAGTTTACCGTCAACGGCCTGTTTCAACCGGAGATCAAGTCGCGTCCCGGCCAGACCGAGATCTGGGTGCTGGCCAACATCTCGGACCTGGCCTACATGCGGGTCCAGCTGACCGAGACGGCCACGGGCCGCCATCCGCAGATCCTCGTCGTGGGCCAGGACGGACTGCCCTACACGCAGGCCCAGACCGCCGTCGAGAACGGGGGGACGGTGCTGAACATCCCTCCGGCCTCGCGCTATGCGATCGCCGTCACGCTGCCCCAGACGGGCGAGCTCCAACTCGGGATGCCCCGGGCTTACGACGTGAAGAAGACCTACGCGGGACCGGGCGTGATGTACACGAGCCGCGGGCAGGGCCCTCCCACGGGCGCGCTGGGGACGATCTCGGTCGACCCGTCCGGCGTGAGCTACTTTGACGGCTTCTTCTACTCCCCCACCCAGATGCTGCTGCGCGCCACGGTTTCGGGCGAGCCGGGGACGACCGCGGCCCTCGCTCCGGGCCAGGCCCTGGGCGCCCTGACGCCGTTCTTCGACACGCGCGGCACGCCGCCGGCGGTGACGCGCAAGCTCGTGATCAACGGCGGATTCCTCGACGAGAAGGCCAGCCAGCAGGACCCGAAGGCGTTCATCTACGCCTTCAACAGCCGCGCGTTCCCCAACACGCCGCTGCTGCGCCCGCGTCTCGGGAGCGTCGAGGAGTGGTCGTTCGTCAACTACAACAACGACGAGCACCCCATCCACATCCACGTGAACGACTTCCAGGTGACGAAGGTGGTGGACCCGGTCAGCGGCTACAGAGCGGAGTTCCAGCCGTGGGACCAGGACAACGCCAACGTCCCGGTGCCGCTGATGGGGCCGGAGGAGGCCGTCATCGAGCCCGGCGAGCTGGCGCTGCGCACCCTGTTCGTGGACTTCCTGGGCACCTACGTGATGCACTGCCACCGGCTCAACCACGAGGATAACGGGCTGATGACCATGGTCAACGTCATCCCCGCGGTCTCGAGCTACGCCGTGGCGCGCGACGGGCAGGTGCAGGTGCGCGATGGCAATGGGGACAGGGTGCTGGCCACCGTGACCCCCTTTCCCGAGTGGAAGGGACCTCTAACCGTGGCCATGGGCGACGTCAATCAGGACGCCGTTCTGGACCTGATCGTGGGCACCGGGGCCGGCACGCCCGCGC
>JBDHVW010000228.1:0-4706 GCA_039809865.1 Vulcanimicrobiota bacterium | reverse complement strand
TGCAGCGCCTGCGAGGCTCGCCTGATGTCGTAGCGGACCAGGCCCAGGTTGATGTCTTGCGAGGTGAGCACGAGCAGGTACGTGACCTCGTTGATGTTCTTGAAGAAGAGGTTGCCGCCGTTGGCTTCCATGCAGAGCATGTCCAGCTCGCCGCGCTCGAAGCGCTCGTTCATGCCGGACTCGACCGAGCTGTAAATCTCGGCCGTGGTAGCGCCCAGAAAGTCGGGATCCTGCTCCGTGCTGCCCGCGCTGGCGATGACCAGCCCGTCCTTGCCCACGATCAAGCTGCCCTGCACCCCGGGCGTCTGGTTCAATACTTCGAGGATGTCTTCCATGTGAGCAAATCTCCCTTTACTGGAATACCGAAGCCAGCATCTGAGCGGCGCTGGTAAGCTTGTAATGCCAGATGTCGCGCGGGATGTCGGGCGCCAGCAGCGTGATCATCACCGCTTCCTTATCCAGCGGAATCACGCTGTACCAGCGCGCTTCCGTGCGCAGCAAGAACTGGCGCGCGGGGTTCATCTCAAGGCGCTCGAGCGCGAGCTCGCTGTCGACCATCGCCTGGGTGAGCACCACCCCGAGCACCTCGAGGTTGAGCTCCTCCTCGACCTGGAAGTCGATCGGCAAACCGTCGCGGGAGGTGACCAGGTTGCCCTGCACGCCGTCCAGGCGGCCCAGATCCTCCATCACCTTTTTGAGGATCGCCTCGCGCAGCACCAGCTCGCCAGGCAGCGAGGACGCGCCGTCCTCGTGCTCGCGATGGCCACGCGCCTCGTGCACCAGCAAGTGCAGGTCGTCGATGGCCGGTTGGATGAACAGGCGCGACTGGCCGCCCTCCACGCTCAACGACGCCAGCCAGCCCAGCTCGCCTTCGTCGGTGCCGCGGGCAAAGGCGTCATACAGCGTGGACTGCAGGGCCGCCACCAGGGCGTGGTCGCCGGCCGTCTCGAGCTTGCCGGCCACGATCAGGCCCTCGCGCGAGGCCAGACTGGCGGAGCAACTCTCCACCTCGGCCACCTCGGACAGCAGATCCTCGACCTCTTTGACGCGCGTCGTGAGGCCCTGCGTCTGCAGATCCTCCAGCACGTGGCGGACGATCTGGTCCAGGCGCTCTTCGTTGGTGCGCTCGTGCTCGGGCAGGCCCATCTCGGGCACCAGCTCCTCGCCGAAATCCATGTCCTCGGTGACGGTGGACTCCTCGAGCACCAGCTCCTCTTCCAGCAGCTCCTCGAGCTCGCTGGTGGAGATCTCCTCTTCGTGCACGACGGTCTCTTCCCCGAGCCCCTCGTCGAAGTGGGTCGGGATGTCCTCCAGGGCCGTGGTCAGCTCGTCGTCGCTCTCGAGCGGGGTGCCGGCCAGGGCCAGCTCCTCCTCGTGGTCGTCGGTCAGCGGACCGGCCGAGACCGAGACGTCCACGTCCTCGAGCAGCTCGCCCACCAGGGCGTCGATGTCATCGGGCAGCGTGGAGGTCACGGTGGAGCTCATGCTGACAGGCTCGGCATCGACCTCGGGCTCGTCGGGCTCGGCCACGGGCTCCTCGGGAGCCGGGCCCAGCAGGTGCTCGCCCACCAGGTCGGCCACGCGCAGCACGGTTAGCGACTCGAAGCGCGACAGCAAACGCTGGACGTTCTGGGTCGAGGAGCGCTCCATCACCTCTTTGAGTTGGCCTTCGAGCGTGCTCAGGTCGTCCACCACGTAGACGGCCGGCTCTTTGCCCTGGGCGCGCAGCAGCACCTGCACCGAGTCGCGGTTGAGATGCTGCGGGCAGACCAGGAAGGCGGCGTCGGGGCCAAAATAGCGGGCCCGCGCCAGGAAACGGTAGGCCTGATCGGGCGCCACCTGGTCCTCTTGCACTTCGAAGAAGAGCAGGGCGCCCTGGTAGGCCACGAACAGATCCAGGATGCGCGCGTCGCGCTCGGACAGCCACAGGATGTCCGACTCGAGGATGCCGCACTGCTGCAGCTCGCGAGCCACCAGGAAGGCCAGCCAGATATTGGGCTGGCTCATGCGCCGGCCGCGCTCGGTGAGGGTGAGGATTTGCTCCACGCGCTCCTCGAGAATCGGACGGCCGGACATGAAGTTCTTGAAACCGCGGCTGGAGGCTTCCACCAACGCGTCATAAGACTCGGTGCGCAGCAGCTTGTTGCCCGACTCGCGGTCGAACACTTCGAAGATGCGGGTCACCAGGCCCATGCGATCGAGCTCGTTGGCGTCGTTGGCGACCTCGGCCACCGGACGCTTGCCCGGGAAGCTCGACAGCAGAGCGCCCGGGCGCTTGCGCACCTCGTGCAGCAGGGTGCGCACGGTGGGCCTGGCCATGATCTCGGCCGCCTCCAGGTCGCCATGGCTGGCGCGGAACGGCTCGGCGTCCTCGAGCATCATCCGGAAACGGTCCGAGACGCTGGGCATGGGCGACCACTTCTTGCTGCCGAGGATCTCCTCGATGGCCGCCCGGAAGTCGAGGAAGATACTGCTTTCCTGGCCCGAGACCGCGCCGACCTCGAGACTCTTGCGGTCGTTGCCGACCAGATAGTAGAGCACCTCGCCGGTGGGCGCCAGGAACATCTCGCCGCCGCTCCGGTTGGGCTTGAGCTCGAGCGCCAGGACCCGCCGCAAACCCAGCGCGACGTCCGTCACCAGGGGTTGGAACTGGCTGCACAGATGCTTCCAGAGACTATCTTCCAGCTCGGTGCTGACGCGCGCCGAAACGCGCTCGCGGACTAGATGCATTGCTTGCCTCCGAAAAATCTGTCCCGTTGAGAGTTGAGAGTCGAGAGTCGAGAGTATCGAAGGAAAGGTGTGAGGCCACTGTCTCCAGGTCGAACACCGGATACTCTGAACTCTGAACTCATTACTCTCAACTGGGCTACCTTCCCCCTCTGCTGGTGCCAGCGCCGAGGCGGTCGAGGTCGCGTTTGAACCGTTTCTTGAAAGCCTCCGAGCGTTTCCGGACGGCGACGCGATATCCCTCTTGCAGTTGCTCGATGCACTCGTTCTTCATCTTCATGCGCTCGTAGACGAGCGCCAGGTTGTAACGAGCGTTCAAATCGGTGGGGTCGATCTGCAGGCAGCGGCGGTAGGCCTCGATGACCTGCTCCCAGCGGCCCTTCTTGCTGTAGGCGACGCCCAGGTTGTACTGGCTCTTGCTGTCGGCGGGGTTGAGGCTGATGGCTTTCTGGTAGGCCTCGATGGCCTCGTCGAGCCGGTTGGCTCCGGCGTAGGCGATGCCCAGGTGGCTGTAGCCCTCGGCCAGATACGGGTCGAGCGCCACCGCGCGCTTGAGCACCTCGATGGCGCCGTCATAGTCGCCCTGACGGAAGTGCACCAGGCCGAGCTTGATCAGGTGATCGGGCTGGCGCGGCTCGAGGTCGGAGGCCACGCGGAAGGCGTGGGCCGCCTCGCCCCAGTTGCCCTGCTGCATGTAGATCAGGCCGATCTCGCTGTGGGGACGGGCCCAGCCGGGATTCGAGTCGATGGCCAGCTGCAGCGCCTCGAGCGCCTGCTCGAACTTGCCCTTGCGCAGCAACACCGTGCCCAGGCCGGCGTGGGCGCGCGCGCAGTTCTCGTCCATGGCCAGGGCTTTCTTGAAGAAGCCCTCGGCCTGCTCCCAGCGGCGCGCGGCCGCCTGAGCCTCGCCCATGCGGGCGAAGGTGTCGGGCGAGCTGCGCAGCTCCAACGCGCGCTCCAGGGCCTGGATGGCCAGGCGGCTGTCCTCGCGCTTGAGATAGGCCTGACTGATGACGATCTGCAGGTCGGGATTGGTCGGATCGAGATCCACCGCCCGCTGGTACTCTTCGATGGCCAGATCGAGCTCGCCGCGCTGCTCGTAGAGCCGGCCAACCTCGACGCGGGCCGAGGCGAAGTCGGGATACTCGTCGAGCAGGATGTGCAGCTCCTTGACCGGGTCGCCGGCTTCTGCGACCTGAGCCAGGCAGACGGCTTTTTGGAAGCGGATGGCCAGGCGATGAGGATCGAGCCGCAAAGCCTCCTGCGTTTCCTGAAGAGCCAGCTCCACCTTGCCCTGCAACAGGTACATCCGGCCCATCTGGTAGCGAAGCGAGGCTTCGTCCTCGTAGGTCACGGAGGCCTGGGCCAGCTCGGCCTCGGCGGCCGGCCAGTGGTGCAGGTCGATGTGCACCAGGGCGCGGCGATAGGCGATGTCGCTGTGGCGGGAGTTGTGCTCCTCCGCCGCGGTGAGGGCCTCGAGCGCATCCTGCGAGCGTCCCAGAGCCTGCAGCGCAATGCCGCGCCGATAGTAGAACTCGCCCAGCTCCTCGGTGGGAGGATCCAGCTCGAGAGCGCGGCCGATGTGCCGGGCCGCCTCGCTGTAACGACCTCCCCGCAACAGGACCAGGCCCAGGTAGCCGGGGATGTCCCAGCGCTGACTCTCCAGCTCGAGCGCCTGGCGGAACAGCCGCTGCGCCTCGTCCATCTCGCCCAGGTCGTAATGGGCCCGGCCCAGATAGAACAGCGCGTCGGCGTTGTCGGGCTCGAACCGCAGACACGTCGTCAGGCTGTCGCGAGCGGCTTCGAGCTGCCCGGCCATCCACTGGGTATAGCCGAGCTGGAAGTAATTCTGGGGCCTCTTGCCATCCAGCGTGATGGCGCCCTGGTAGTGGCCGATGGCTGCCGGCAAGTCGTTGAGGTCGCGACAGGTCTCGGCCAGGTCGACCAGATACTCGAGATTGTGAGCGTCGGCCTGGTGG
>JBDHVW010000227.1:0-4860 GCA_039809865.1 Vulcanimicrobiota bacterium | reverse complement strand
CAGCCCGAAAGCGCCATGGTGAGCTCGAAATCGGAGTGCAGGTTGGCCAGCACCTCGCGCACGCCCGCCTCGCCGGCCAGGGCCAGCCCGTAGACCCAGGGGCGGCCCAGGCACACGGCCCGGGCCCCCAGGCAGAGCGCTTTGAAAACGTCGGCGCCGTTACGAATGCCGCTGTCGAACAGCACCGTCAGCTTGTCTCCCACTGCGGGCGCGATCCGGTCGAGGGCCTCGATGGCCGTGACGGAGCCGTCCACCTGGCGTCCCCCGTGATTGGACACGATGATGCCGTCCAATCCATGGTCGACGGCGAGCTTCGCGTCCTCCACGCTCAGGATGCCCTTGAGCAGCACCGGGAGCCTGGTGACCCCGCGCAGGAAGCCCAGGTCTTCCCAGGTGAGCGTGGTGCGCGAGTAGATGCGAATGAACTGGCGTACGGCTCGCAGCGGGCGATCCGAGCGCAGGTTGGACCAGAAGCTGCCCGGATAGTGCTTGTTGATCTGGTAGAACAGGTCCACCACGCCAAGGCCCCGGGGACGCGGCGCGCTCGGGTCCTCCTCGGTGCCCGGGTCGTCGAGCAGCCGCTGGAAGACCGGATCGGTGAAATACTGCGAGAGGCCTCGTCCTCGCAGGAACGGGAGATAGCCGTTCTGCAGATCGCGGGTGCGCCAGCCCAGCAGCGGCGTGTCCACGCTGACCACGATCGCATCGCAGCCGCACGCCTCCGCGCGCTTCACGAGGCTGGCCACGAGCTCGTTGGATTTGCTCCAGTAGAGCTGGAACCAGCGCGGGCTGGAGCCCATCTGGGCGGCGCAGGTCTCCATCGGGACCGACGCCTGATTGGAGAAAATCATCGGCACGCCGGCGGCGGCGGCGGCCCGTGCCACGGCCGCGTCGGCCTGGGGATGGGCCAGCTCGAGCGCCCCCACCGGGCACAGCAGCCACGGCAGGGGCAGCTTGCGACCGAAGAGCTCCACGCTCAGGTCGCGTAGGGAGACGTCTTTCAGCATCCGGGGGAGGATCTGGTAGTTCTCGAAGGCCTGGCGGTTGCGAGTTTGGGTCGATTCGCGCCCGGCGCCTCCGGCCAGGTACCCGAACGCCTCGGAGCCGAGCCGTTTGCCGGCTGCCTCCTCAGCCGCAGCAAAATCGAGGGGGACGGCAGGCTTCTTGCCCCCGCCCCCCTGGATGTAGATCTCGCGCTGCCGGAAGGGAGGTTGTTCCATCCGGCAGCCTTCTACGTCGCTTAGAGTCGGACCTCGAAGTTCAGCTCACTGGTCCACCGGCCCTCCCCTGGAGTGGCCTGGATGCCTTCCAGCGCGCGAGCGAAGGCCTGGTAGTCGGCTCCGTCCACGGTCTGGTAGGCGTCCAGCAGCTCGCGGGCATCCTCGGGAGACTCGAGCAAGAACGCGCGCACGCGCTCCACGCCCGGCCGATCGGGCGCGAAAGCCTCGGCCGGTCCGGGAATCTCGATTTTGCCGGGCTGCACGCGGGCCGCCTCGAGCTGGTTGCTCAGCGGGAAGAGCCGCTGAACCTTCCCGCTGACGCCGTGCTCGAGCAGCACCAGGTAGCCCGGGGAGTGCACGTTGACGGTAAAGCGCAGCTTGTCGCCCACGGCCAGGGCCGAGCGGTTGGGCTCCATCGCCAGGCTCAGCCGCGACGGGTCGGGGCGGTCGGCGTGAAAGACCTCCCAGAGATTGGACGCCACGGTCTGGTTGGCCGGCGGCGGCTCGCCCCCGAACACCGGTCGCTTGCAGGCGGCGGCGGTCAGGGTCGGGTGCTGCTGGTCCTCCAGGTGCCGGGCCACTTTGGCCGACACGGTGGCCTGCAGGTTGCCCCAGGTCGGGCGCGGCTGCAGCAGCGCGTCGGCCAGATAGTAGGTGAACACCCCCTGAATCTTGCCGCCGAAGTCGTCCTCGCGGGCGCCCTCGTTCTCGCGGCTGGCCACGAAGTAGATCACCGGCGCCTGGTCCATCACGGGCTCGTCACCCTGAGGGTTGAGGCCGCGGCTGGGGGCTTTGGCGTAGAAGCGGCTCTTCTGCGCCAGTCCCAAACCGCGCGAAGCCAGGAAGCTCTCCGAGAAGCAGGCGTCCAGCACCACCGTGCGGTCGGCCGCGGGCAACTCGGCCAGCAGCTTGTGCAGCTCGTTCTCGGACAGGTCGCTCTTGAAATCGTTGTCGTGCGAGTCGAACGGCAACAGGTAGGGCTGGTCGGACAGCGTGCCGTGGCCCGCGAAGTAGAAGACGAACCGCTCGTTGGGCTTGAGCGCGGCCTTCTCTTTGGCGAAGGCCTGCCGAATCGAGCCGAGCTTGGCCTGGTCGTCGGTGAGCAGCTCGACCTGAAAACCCAGCCCGGTGAGGCGCTCGGCCATCAGGCGGGCGTCGTTGGTCGCTCCCCGCAGGGTCGCGTCGCTGCGCAGAAACGGGTAGCGGTCGATGCCGATAACCAGGGCCCTATCGGCCAGGGCGCTCTGACTGAGCAACAACAGGAGCAGAATCAGTTTCTTCAAGGCTGTATCTCCAGATTGCAGCGCACCAGCTCGAAGTTGGACAGGGGGATCAGCTGGCCGCGGATGGTGCAGTTCTCGATGCGGACCCGGGCATCGGCGCGCAGGGTTCCCTGCAGAACGGTCTTGTCTCCTTCGATCGTTACCGGTCGGGTGAAGACGAGGTCTTCCTGAAAGAGGCCCGAGGTCACCATGATTTTGGCGTTGTTGGTGGCGTCCTTGAGGGCCGCCGCCAGGGTCGAGTAGGGCGCGTCGGCGCCGTGCGAGACGAATAGCGGACGTTGCCCGGTGCTCATCCCGCCCACCCGCGACTCCATGTCCATCAGCTGGCTCAGCAGCCCCGCGGCCTCGCTCGACTTGGCGCGCTCGTCCTCGGCCTGGCGGGCTCTGGACTCGGCGGCGCGGCGCTCGGCGTCACTCTGGCGGGCCCTCTCGGCCAGCACCGGGTCGTTGGGGTTGCTCTGAGCGGCCTTCTGGGCCTCGTCGGCCTTGCGGGCCTTCTCCTCGGCCTCGACGCGGGCGCGCTCGGCGGCCTGAGCCTTGGCTTCAGCGTCCTTGCGGGCGGCGTCCGACCTGGCGGCGCGCTGCTCGGCCTCCTTGCGGGCAGCCTCCTCGCGGGCGGCCCGGGCTTCGGCCTCGGCCAGGCGATCGGCCATCTCGCTGTCGTTGTTGCCGGCGGTGCGGGCGGTGCCGCGACCGAACTCCCAGCTGTCAGCGCCCGGGCCCTCGTAGCGCAGCCAGGGAACCTGCTTTTGCATGATCCAGCGGCTGGACGAGTCCGCCACCTCGCGCTGGACGTAGCTGGTCAGGCTCTGCAGCGTGATCCGGCCGTCCGGGCCGGCGCCTTTGCCTTCGAGGCCCTGCACGAGGTAGTAGGTGAAGAAGCCGTGGCCTTTGTCGTTCCACTCGTAGGAGCGCTGGCCGGCGCTGCAGGCGAAGAAGGTCGCGCTGGCGGGAATGACGCCCGCGGGAGCGGGGTCGTGGCGCGCCACGAGCGTGAGGTCCTTGGCCATCGCGTCGCTCATGGCGTTGTCCGCGTCGCCTTTGCCCGCCATCGGGTCGTTACGGCAGGCGTCCACCACCAGCAGGGTGCGGGCGGCTTTGGTCGCGCTCAGCCAGGTGAAGAGGTCCTTGGCCTCCAGAGCCGACTGCTGCAGCGTCAGGAGGCTGCGCGAGTCGGCCTCGGCGGTGAGCAGGAACGACTGCCCCTCGATCTCCACTCCGTGGCCCGAGAAATAAACGACCAGCGTGTCGTTCGGGCCCATGTTCTTGATGAGGTAGTCGAACCGAAACGCCACGTTGGTGCGTGTCGGGAATTCGTAGCCGGTGCTGGCGGTGGTCAGGACGAACACGTCCTTGGCCTGGAATCCGCCGTGCTTGACCAGGGCGTCCGCCAGCGTGCGGGCGTCGGCCTCGGCATAATGCAGGGGTGTGATCCCCGGATTCTGGTAGCGGTCGATGCCGATGACGACGGCCCATTTGCGGCCCGTCGCCTCCGCCTGCGCTCCCGCTGCCAGACAGAGCATCATGACCATGACGATTATCTGTCTCATGGCCCGAGTATAGGCCGCCCCGTCAAGCACGAATGTAGCCGGGATTACAAACCCTGCCGGGAGACCCCTCATCCGATCCGCGTTCCATTGTCGGTTTGTAGTGTAAAAGATGCTTTTGCACTACAAACAGGATAGCATACTTGTAACGAGAACCAGGGCGGAGCGGGAGGTGGAGAGAGTGTTTTGGATCAAGCGGGGACGGCGTTTTCTGCTCTTGCACTCGTATCGCGACGGGCGTGGAAAGGTGGTGCAACGGCGTCTTTGCGCGTGTCGCGACGAGGCCGAGCTGCGGCGCCAACTGGCCGAGCCCGGTTGGAGCGGACTGCGTCAGGACCTGATGCGCCAGTGCCCCGAGCTCACCCCCGACTGGGACGAGCTGCGCACGCGGGGGCGTGAGCTCTGCCTCTCGTCCGAGGCGGCTGCCGACCGAGCGGCCGTCGGAGCCGCCGACCGACCGTCAGGCGCCGCGGAGCGCGTCCTGTCCATCCGCCGCGCCATAGGCCGACTGCGCTCGCTCCTGGGCCAGGAGCCCGACCCCGAGGTGTTGGCGCAGATCGAGCCGGACCTCGCGCGACTCGCGGAGCTCCTGGGGTCGGAGGTGCCCGCCGAGGAGGGCTATCGCCAGCAGTTGGAGCGCAAGAAGAGCGCGCTTCCCGCCGGTCGGAGAAAGTTCGAGCGCTACGAGGTGGAGGCGCGCGACTACTTTCAGGCGCTGGAGAGCACGACGGACCTGTTGGAGAGGTCCGAGCAGGTCGAGGAGGCCGTCGAGGTGTTGCGGGAGTATGCCGACACGTGCCGGCATGCCGA
>JBDHVW010000226.1:0-4985 GCA_039809865.1 Vulcanimicrobiota bacterium | reverse complement strand
CAGCTCGGTGCCCTGGTCGGCCTCGAGATAACCCGGCGCGGGTTGCAACGAGCGCGTCAAGACGCTCAGATCGGAGCTCTCCTCGAGGTCGTAGCTCCAATCCATGGCGGTGTCGTTGTCGAACGGCTCGTGGCCCCAGGCTCCCATGTCAGCTTTCCTCCAGCTTGCGGATGAACCGGGTCGCGAACGTGTAAGCGTCCCCCGGCCAGCGGGCCGAGAGATAGCTCCCATCTTCCACCACGAACGCCGGTGAGCAGTCGGTAGCGGTATCGCGCCGGATCAGTGATATCGGCCCGCGGAGGAACTTCCCCGCCAGCCCCCGGACCTCATCCTCGACGTAGGCCGGATAAGTCCGATAATAACGACCCAGTTTCCAGAACGTCAGCAGATAGGCCACCAGCTCCTGGTACTTGCACAGGCAGGTGGTCCGGCGCCCTGCCAGCGCGCCCGAGCGAGCCGCCACCAGCACCCCGTGGCAGATCGCCCCCACCGGTCGCCCGCTGGCGAAATACTGGGCCACGCGCAGCTGCAGCACCGGCGAGCCGAGATACTGGCGCATGCCTGGCGCGTGCCCGCCCGGCAGCAGCAGGCCGTCGTAGGCGGTGAGATCGCCGTCCCACGAGATCGGGCGACGGAAGGCGGGATCCAGCTCCAGCTCACGGTAGAAGGCACAGGGCTCGGGGAGGGCGCCGAACTGCCCGAACAGCACCCCCCTGAGCAGCAACGGATCGCACTGAGGAGTGACGTCGCCTCGTTCGGTGGCGAACACGACCTCGTGCCCCGCCCGGCGCAGCAGAGCCCATGGAACGGCCACCTCGGTGACGTCGAAGTCCCGGTCGGGCAGGGGCATCAGAACGCGCACAGGACCTCCTGGAGCTTCCGCACTCCGGCACGCAGAGCCGGCTCCGGCGCCACCCCGAAACCGAGCAGCAGTCCCGGCGGACCGGGCTCGAGCCGGTAGGCGCTGACCGGATTGGCCTCCAGCCCGGCCCGCTCGCAGGCGGCCGAAACGGCCCGGTCGTCGCAGCCGTCGGGGAGCCATCCCACCAGCGAGATGCCCGTGTCGCAAGGACCCGCGCGCAGCGAGGTCGCGCCCAGGGCCTCCACCAGCGCCCCTCGCCGCTCGTCGTAGAGCTGGCGCATCTTGCGCAGGTGCCGGGCCAGCAGGCCCTCCTGGATGAACGCGGCCAGCGCGGCCTGCTCGAGCAGCGGCAGCTGCTTGCACGCCACCTGACGCTCGGCCGCGAACACGTCCACCAGCGTGGCCGGCACCACGACGTAACCCAGACGCAGCGCGGGGAACATGATCTTGCTGAAGGTGCCCACGTAGAGCACCCGGCCGTTGTGGTCCAGGCCCTGGAGCGAGGCCAGCGGCTTGCCCGTGTAGCGAAACTCGCTGTCGTAATCGTCCTCGAGCACCCAGGCGCGCACGCGCCCGGCCAGCTCGAGCAGCGCCGTGCGACGCGCCAGGCTCATCGGCACGCCCAGCGGAAACTGGTGGGACGGGCTCACGTAGATCAGGCGGGGGCTGGGCTGGCGTCGGGCTCCCGCGGCCACGTCCAGGCCCTCCTCGTCGACGGGCACCGGCACCAGGCGTGCTCCCGCAGCCAGCAGCGCGCCGCGCGCCCCCAGGTAGTGGGGCTCCTCGAGCCAGGCCGGCTCACCGGGGTCGAGCAGCAACCGGGCCGCGCCGCTCAGCCCGGCCTGGGCGCCGGTGGTGATGAAAACCTGCTCCTCGGTGCAGGCCACGCCGCGGGCGGTGCGCAGGTAGGCGGCCACCGCCTGGCGCAGGCCCGCGAGTCCGTTGGCGTGGGAGTAGCCCACCAGGCCCCCGTGATGGCGCGCCACGCGCCCCAGGATGCGGGTCCACTGGTCGAAGGGAAAGTCGTCCACGCCCGGCAGCGCGGGGCAGAAGGCGTCCGCGTGAAAGGGGTTGGCCCGCGAGTTGGCGGCGGCTTTGAGACAGGTCTCGCCCCAGTCGGAGAGGCGCGCGGCCTCCACCGGCAGCCTGGGAGGCCCGGCCTCGGTGACGAAGGTGCCCGCCCCCACGCGGCAGCGGACGAATCCCTCCTGCTGCAGCTGGTCGATGGCCCCGATGACCGTGTTGCGCGAAAGCTCGAGCTGGGCGCACAGGAGCCGGGTGGGCGGCAGGCGAGTGCCCGCGGGCAGCCGTCCGTCCAGGATATCCTGACGAAGCGAGCGATAAAGCTGGCGGTAGAGCGGCTCCGGCGATTGGGGATCGAGGCGGGCGACGATCACCAGCATGCCGTTCGGTCAACTTTGTTTCAGGCCTCTGCCTTAAGCTGAGAAGCATGCAGATCTGGAATCGGCCCACGACGGCGGCACGGGAGCTCCCTTACCCCCGCGTGACCGCATTTCTGCATCAAGATGACGGCTTTCAGCAGGTCGAGCGGGTGCAGGCCAGCCGGGTCTGGCCCCTCGACGCCCGGGGCGAGGACGAGCCCAGCTTCCTCTGTCTGCGCCGCAACTATGGCGAGCGGCTGGCGGCCTTCAACGCCCGGGGAGAAATGCTGTGGGAGCACGACCCCGGCTCCTGCGCCGATACCCAGAACATCCAGGTCTGCCCCGAGACCAACACCGTCTACGCCTTTGGCTACAGCCACGTCTCGCCCCTGGACCTGAAGACGGGCGAGAGGAAGGGCTACGGCGACATGCCCAACAGCTCGCGCTGCGTCTTCTCCAACCAGGACGGCCACTTGATTATGCTGGCGGAGCGCCAGGTCTGGGTGCGCGACGAGAACATGCGCACCCTGAGCAAGAAGAAGTACCCGTTCGCCCACTCCCGCGCCGACCACGACGAGCGTTCGCGCCTCATCACGCTGCAGGGCGAGAACTACAAGAAGGACGGCGAGTTCCGCCACTACGTGGTTTCCGAATCGGGCAAGCTGCTCTTCGACGAGCCCAAGCTGACCGTCCATCCGGGCTTGAGCGACGGCGAAGGGCGGCTCCTTCAGGTGATCGCCGACCCCCAGACGCAGGCCTTCGAGGTGCTGCGCCTGTCGGAGCGCGGCGGGGTCGAGCGTTTTCCGGTGGACGAGGGCGTGGTCGCCGCTCTGCCGATGCGCGACGGCAGCTTCGCCACCCTCAACCTGGGCGCCGAAAGCGGAGCGCGCATCGAGCTGCGTGACGCGCAGGGGCACACGCAAGCGAGCGCCGAGCTGCCGACCGGTCTGGCCGGGATCAGCGCCACCGCGGACGGCGTGCTGCTGACCTTCTGCCAGGAAGACAAGTCCACCAGGGTGCTGGCGTTCAATGGGGCTCTCCAGGAGGTCTACAGCGGACCCGACCTGGCGCTGACGGCCGCCCTGCCCGACGGCGGGATCGTGGTGGTCCGCAAGGAGGGGGTCGAGCATCACTCGCCCGAGGGCACGCGGGAGTTCTCGGATCCGTGGAAAGCAGCCGAGGCGCTGGGCCCCCTGGCCAGCTATCACCTGCCGCTGCCCATCGTGCACCTGCGCGGGCGCGAGGGCTGGACCGACCTCTGGCGAGACGCCCAGGATGTGCTGGGCTACCGTGCGCCCGCGGACGTCCCGGTGCGGGTGGCGGGCGGCGCGCTGGAGATCGTCAAGAACGTTTCGGAGGACGAGGTGCGCTCCCGCCTGGGCCTGAGCCCGGGCGAGTGGCACAACTGGAACTCCGCCCCGACGCCGGCCGCGCTGCGCCAGCACCAGGAAGGCGTCATCGCCAAGAAGGTGCTGCACGACGAGGTGGACCTCGGCGGCCTGGATCCCGAGACCTGGCGTTCCGCCACGGTCTACGCGGGGTACCGCGAAACGCCGACCGCCGTGGCCGATGGCAAAGCGGGACGCGACAAGCTGCTCTGCCTGGGCACCTCTAACGGTCAGGTCGGGTTGTTCAACCTTTCCCCGCAGGGCGCGCAGACCCGCGATCGCTTACCCGCCACGGTCGTGCGCACCGAGCTGCAGAGCAAAGGCATGCTGGCCCTGGACGAGCAGGGCAACTTCATGCTGATCGAGCCGCAGACCTGGAAGGGCGGCGAGCTGGAGCCCGGCGCAGCCTTCAACCCGAAGGCCGTGCCCCCGAATCCGAACAGTCAGAGCCTGGCGATTACCGACCAGAGCGTTCAGATCGGCGCGGTGCGAGTCAAGCGGCGCTGAGCGCTTCTCTCAGCTCGCGCTCGGAAGGGAATCCAGCGGGGCCTTTCTCGGCGACCTTCTTGCCGTCGATCCAGACCGTGAACTCGCCCATTCCTCCGGGCGTCAGCACGGCCTGGGGAAGGCCGAACTCTCTGGTCAGGAACGCTGCCACACGGACAGCGTGGGGTTTATAGCTTCAAGCAGTGCAGTAACGAATCTCGACTTTACTCATAACCTCACATTCTTCCGTCCTGAGGCTTCGCAATCCTCGTTACTCCCGTCACTCCCATCTCCCGTCTCCCGTCTCAGGGGTGCACGACCAGACCGAAGGGCGCCGACATCGGTTGCGGGCTGGTGGTGAAGAGCACCGAGCCCGAGCGGCCCTCCAGGCCCACCACCGTGCCGGCGTCGCGGCAGGCGCAGTAGACCCTGGCTCCGTCCGTCGCCAGTCCCACGGGACCGTCCCCAACCTCGGGCGTGCCGAGCAGAGTGGGGCCATTCGTGTCGAGCACGGCCACCCGACCGGCACCATAGAGGCTGACGAAGAGGCGGCTGCCCACCACCACCGCTTTGCGCGGCGCCGTGCCCACCCGCACGCGGCCGGCGGGCTTGAGATCGGGGTAGGTCAGCACCGAGAGGTCGCCCGTGCCGCTGTTCACGACGTAGACACGATCGCCGCCGAACGCCACACCCGTGGGCTTGGAGCCGACCGCGCCGGTGCCCATCGTCTTGCCCGTGGCCGGATCGACGCGCGCCACGATCGCCGCGACGCCGGCCACCAGCAGCGTGCCGCCGGCCACCGCGGCCAGCGCCTGGGGCTGCCCGCAGGCCACCTCGTAGACGTTCCGCTGGTTGTGGGTGGCCGTG
>JBDHVW010000225.1:0-5030 GCA_039809865.1 Vulcanimicrobiota bacterium | reverse complement strand
CCACAGGCGGCTACGGCATCAACGCTGCCACCGCGGGGAAGATGCGCGACGCCGGCATCGTCAGCGTGTCGGTCTCGGTCGACGGGCTCGAGTCCACTCACGACGGGCTGCGGGGCCGTAAGGGCTCCTGGAGGTTCTGCCTCGAAACGATGGAGCACCTGAGCAAGGTCGGCATCACGGTGGGCAACAACACCCAGATCAACCGGCTCTCCGCCGTCGAGTTGCCGCGCCTCTACCAGATCCTGCGAGACAACGGGATGAAGGGCTGGCAGATCCAGATGACCGTGCCGATGGGCAACGCGGCCGACAACGCTGGCATCCTGTTCCAGCCAGCCGAGTTACTGGAGCTCTACCCGATGCTGGCCCGCATCGTAAAGCGCGCCTATGCCGACGGGGTGCTGGTCAGCACGGGCAATAACATCGGCTATTTCGGGCCCTACGAAAGGCTCTTTCGGGGCGGCGGAAAGCCCCAGGAATGGATTTTCTGGCAGGGTTGCCAGGCCGGGCTCGCGGTCCTCGGCATCGAGGCCGACGGCGCCATCAAGGGCTGCCCGTCCCTGCCAACCAGTGCCTACACCGGGGGCAACATCCGCCAGCGCAGCCTGCACGATATCGTGGCCAACGCGCCCGAGCTGACCATGAACCTGGACGAGTCCATCTCTCATCTGTGGGGCTTCTGTTCCACCTGCGAGTACGCCAGGGTCTGTCGGGGCGGCTGCTCCTGGACCGCCCACGTCTTTTTCGATCGGCGCGGAAACAACCCTTACTGCCACCACCGCGCCCTCAAGCTGGCCTCGAAGGGGATTCGTGAGCGCGTCCACCGAACGGTGGCGCCAGAGGGAAAACCGTTCGACAACGGCGTGTTCGAGTTGATCGAGGAGCCCCTCAATTCTCCCTGGCCGGCCAACGATCCGTTGCACTTCAGCGCCGATCGGGTCTTGTGGCCAGAAGACTGGCAGGACGTTTGACGTGGAGCAGCAGGTCTACATGCTCGAGGTCGCTCGCGAGGAGGAGCTGGTTGCCGCCGTGCGCCAGTATCTGGGCCTCGAGGGTGAGAACCCGGTTCACATCCGGCTGGCCACCAACTCCCCCCTCACCAATCGCGGTTGGCCGTCCACCGCCAGCGGCTATCTGCTCCGCCTGGACGAGCGGGGAGCGGTGGTGGGGACAGCCGGCAACGACGCCGTGCCCAGGATGCTGGTGCCCTGGCAGAATATCGCCTACCTGGCCGAGGGCGCTCCCGAAATTTAGGGGTCCTTCCTCTGACCAGCCTGGCAGTTTTCAGCAATGAGAAAGCTCCTCCTCGCAATCCTCCTGACCGCTTTCGCCGGATGCGGCGACAGCGGCTCTCTGGCATCCGCGCCGGCCCCGGTAGTGGCGCCTGCCCACGGGCCAGCCTGACCCCTCGGCCTTTGCCGGAATCGCGGCCTGGGATTTCTATGGCACGGGGCCGACCCTGTTCTATGCCGTCACGGTGCGGGACAATCTGAGCGGCTGCGCGGTGGTGGGCAAGCCTCGCAATGATTACGAGTTTCGGGTGGCGGGGCCGGACGGGCTCGAGCCCAGTCCCCTGGACCCGCTCCATCCCGTGCCCGGCGTCACGACCACGGGCAACCAGAGCTGGCCGAGCGACCCCAGGGCCGCCGATGAAGAGGCGGAGGAGGTGCGCTGGCAGCAGAAGCTGGAATCTCAGGGAATCCAGGTGGGCAATCGCTACCCGGGGCGGTAATACAAGACGATTGGCCACGTCTCGGTTTAGAGCTCGTGTCCGCGAATGAACTCCACGTTCTGTCCGGTGCGGGCGGCCTCGCGCACCTGCTCGATGGCCTGGCGAGCCCAGTCGCCGAAGGTGAGGCCCGGCCAGTAAGGACCGTGCTCGAAGCGGCCCGCGTACTCCTCGACCTGGCCGCTGGTCAGGAACTCCTGGGCCTCGGAGGTGCTCTCGCGCTTGCCGGAAGGACGCTTGTGGTCGAGCGTGACCCACTCCCAGTCCTTGCCCGCTTTCCGACAGGTGAGCTTGTGCAGCTGCCCGTCCGCGTAGGTCGAGCAGTAAAGGCCATCGGGACCCGCCGTGGCGAGATCGGGCACGCCTTCGGGCGCGGCGATCAGCTCGTAGACGCCGGGGCCGGTCACCCGCATCCGCTGGAAGCGCCCCGTCCAGAGCTTGAGCAGCGAGGCCTGGTAGTGGGGGTCGGTGCAACTGGCGTTGGCCCCGAATTCTTGCACGAGCTTGACCGCCTCGTCGATCTGGCCGTTCTTGGCCAGCTTGATGGCGCGGTCCTTGATGGGGACGAAGGCCTGGAAGAGTTGATCGGAGTTCATGCGGGCGTGATTTGCGATGGGTTTGCCAGGACCTCCGTGCCGTGTTCAGCCACCATTCGTCGTTCCCTTAACGCAAGAATCGCGCTTGAGGGGAACGACGTCGTTCCTCCCGCGCGAGAATCGTCGGTTAGGGGAACGAACCGCCCCCGGCCAGCCGCCAGAGCGGCCAGCTTACCAGGTCGCAGCCAGCGCGGCCAGGCGCTCCTTGATGCGCGGCACCATCTCGTCTTCCAGCGAGAGCCGCGCGGCGGCCTGAGCCAGCGGGCCCGCCGGCGCACGCTCCAGCACGTTCACCGCCAAATTGCGGCAGCGCACGCTCGGGCTGCGCAAACCCACGGCCACCAGACGGTCGCGGTAGGTCTCGGCATTCATGTCCTGCAGCAAGAACTCCAGGCTGGTGTGGTGCAAACCCGCGCCCAGCTTCTCGGCGGGGCCCGTGGACATCGTGTCCAGCGGCAACGTGCGCTCGGCCAGGTCGTAGAGGCGCAGCTGGCGCTCCAGACCGCCGCGCTCCAGGAGCCCCCAGTACAGGAACGGGTCGGGCTTCTCGTCGCGCTCCAGCCGCTCGAAGGCCTCCTCCCAGAGGTCCACGCCCAGGCGCGGGGCCAGCGTCCAGGCCCGGTGGCGGGTGGCGAATTCGTCGCTCTGGTAGGCGCGCACCACCTCGGCCGGCCACTGCGGGCGGGCCAGCAGGTCGCGGGCGCGCGTCAGCAGGATCAGGCGCCGGTCCGGAGTCCACCCGATCTTCTCGCGCTCGGTCCAATCGGTCTCGGGGTTGGCGAGCCAGGTCTCCAGCTCGGCCACGAACGTCAGCTGGTTGAAGGTCGCCTGGTCCTCGAGGTGGTTCAACAGCAGGCTCACGGCCCGCTCGCCCTGCTCGTAGTCGTCGATGTCCTGGGCCGGACCGCCCTCGAGCAGCGCGCCCAGAATCATGCAGGCTCCGTCCAGGATCGCCCGGCCCGGGTCGCGCTGATCCAGGGCGCGGTGCAACTGCCCGCCGGTGGCGCAGGCGTGGGCCAGGTACTCGGGCATCACCGAGTTGTCGCAGCCCTCCTCGAGCAGCCAGCGGCGCAGGTCAGGTTTGCCCGGGGCATAATCGACCAGGCGCTCCACCAGGTGGATCTTGCCCCAGCCGCGCACGTGACGGGCCATATCCCACCAGAGGTTGGTCGGATCGGGACCGGCCAGCGTGGCGCCCGCCACGGCCGCGTAAAGTGTGAACTCGTCGTGGCGGGCCAGCTTCTTGAGCAGGCCGATGTCCTCCAGGCGACCGCCCAGCGACAGCAACGAGATGCCCAGCTTGAGCGGACCGCGATGCATCGACTTCTGCACCAGGAAGGTCGCCACCGGGCGCACCTCGCTCTGCAGGCCCTTGCGGCGCAGCTCGTCCAGCAGGGGGTCGACCAGGGCCAGCACGGGCTCGTTCATGCAGAAGCGATACAGCTCGGCCCTGGCGGTCTCGGACGAAGCGGCGTCGCGCACCAGCTCGACGGCGTGATAGACGAGCTGGGCTTCCTTGCCCTCGTCGAGGGCCGCGCTGTGGTGGCTCAGAACGCCGTCCTGGGCGCCCGAGGCCCAGCGCACCCCGCCGGGTTGCTCGTCGGGCAGGGCAGGCTCGCCCGGACCTTGCCAACTCTCCAGCACGGAGAGGATTGAGGGGCCGTCAGTCCAGGGGAGCTCGCTCACTTCTCAGTTGCGCAGCGCTCCGGCCAGGTAGGCGCTCAGCCGCTGGGCGGCGGGAGCATCCAGGCTGGGGATGCGAAGCCGCACCAGATGGCTCGTCAGGGTGGGACGGGTGGCCACGACCTCCGCCTTGATGCTCAAGGGGCTGTCGGGAAGCTTGAGGTGCAGGTCGCACTTGGAGCCCGCCTGCGGTTTGACGGGCATCTCCAGCCGCAGCCCGTTGAGGCTGAGGTCGCGCACCCGGGCCGGGACATCCTGGCACAGCGCCGTCATCTTGACCGGCACGCGCACGAACTGGCGCCGCTCTTGCACTACGTGGACCTTGCCCGCGATGCCCGCCTGACGACTGCTGCCGGTGCGGCGAATCCAGGCCACCCGGCCGGTCATCACCGAGCCGATCTCGACCAGCTCGCCCACCTGCAAGACGTTGCCCACCGGCAACTCGAGGCGCATGCCGCCCTCGTGCTTGTCCAGGCAGGTGGCCGGGAAGCTGCGCAGGCCTCCCACGCGCACCACGACGAGCTCGCGGCAGTTGGGTCGGGGAGCACGGCGCTTCTCGCGCAAGAGTTCGAGGGTGTCTCTTTGCATGGCCGCCCCTTTTACTTCGATAGCAGGCGCGATTCCTGCCGGGTGGAAGGCTGGATTCCTATGGACTGGACTCCTCTGGAGCTAAACGACCTTCCCGAGCGCTGGCGGGTCGTTCCCTTCCCGGAGCTGCGCGGGCTGGCGCACGATGCCGTCCGGGAGAAGGCCCTGCGGGCGCGGACGGGTGATGGCGCTTCGCCCGGCCGCTGGCCGCGCTGGACGAGACCTGGTTTCCGGTAGACATCCTGAGCGGCTTCCTTTCTGGTGACGCTCGAGGCTTGCGAAGGCGAGCCCGCCCTGCCGGCCGGTCCGGCCAGCCTCCACTGGCGGGAGAGCTGGCCCGAGCTGCACCTCGGACCCCATCGGGTTCACTGCCCGCTGCACCCGTATTCCCGCGACTGGGCCTGGGCCGGGAGCCCGACGGTCGGACCCGTGAGCCT
>JBDHVW010000224.1:0-5097 GCA_039809865.1 Vulcanimicrobiota bacterium | reverse complement strand
GCCGGGGTCACGGTCAACAGCTCGTTCACGCGCGGACTGCTGCCCGGCTTCGGCTACGACGGCCCCGTCCTGCAGGTCGAGCCCGCGGTGGACAGCGAGTTCTTCGTGCCCGGGGACAAAGCCGAGGCCCGCCGCCAGCTGAGCCTGAACGGCGGCCCGGTGCTCCTGACGGTGGCCCGCCTGGTCGAGCGCAAGGGTCACGAGCTGATCCTGCGAGCCCTCCCGCGACTGAAGGAAAGCTATCCGGACCTGCGCTACGTCGTGGTCGGGGACGGCCCGCTGCGCGCGCAGCTCGAGAGCCATCCGGACGTCACGTTCCTGGGCCGCGTCGACGACGCGCGGCTGCGCACCGCCTACCAGGCCGCCGACGTGTTCGTGCATCCCAACCGCGTCCTGGCCGATGGTGACGTGGAGGGCTTCGGGGTGGTGTTCCGCGAGGCCGGAGCCTGCGGTCTGCCGGTGCTGGGCGGCGACTCGGGGGGCGTCCCGGACGCCGTCGAGCACGGCCGCACGGGCTACCTGGTGACCCCGGAGACCCTGCCCACGCGCCTCGCCGAGCTGCTCGACAACCCCGAGCACGCGCGCAATCTGGGCCGGCAGGGTCGGGCCCGAGCGCAAGAACGCACCTGGGACGAAGCGGCCCGTCGGGTCTGGGAGTTTACTTCGGAAAGATGCTGTCGAAGTACTTGTAGAACGGCTTCGGGTTGAACGGCGTGCCGATGGTCGGCTGGAAGTTGGGGTTGGAGTAGGGGGGCGTGTTCGGCGGGCCGGCCACGGTGAGGGGCGTGAGGTTGTACTGCAGCTCGACCGACCCGAGCTTGAACGTCGTGTCGGTGTTCTTGATGGTGTTCACGATGTAATTGCCGTCGTAGACGATCACGTTCCCCTTCAAGATGCGCAGCCCGAAGAAGTTCTGGCCGAGCTGGCCACCGACCATGGCGTTGTGGGTCGGGTCGACGGTGGTGCCGTTGATCTGCACCGTGAAGCCCGAGACGGGCAGGTTGCAGTTGGCCTGGAACGTGATGGGGCCGCCCGTGAGCGGGGCGCGCGTCCCCGTGGTGACGGCCTGCACCGGCAGCACGCCCGAGCGCCGCTTGGCGTCCGAGGCCGTGACCGACACCAGGTAAGCGGTGCCGGGTTTCAAGCCGGTAATGTCGGCCAGGGCGTCCGTCGAGCTCTGGGCCTGCGTGATGGTGCCTCCGGGCGGAGTGATGTTGACGTCGTAACTCGTGGCGCCGGTGACCTTCTTCCAGACCACCCGCACGTCGGTGGCATTCTGTTTGCGCACCACCGGAAGCGGCGTATCCAGCTTGTTGTCGGCCAGCACCGACAGGGTGACCGTATCGCCCGCCTTGACCGTGTAGAGCGGACTGGCCGCGCTCAGGCGGTCGCTGTAAGGGTGGCCATAGGAGTCGGACAGGTAGTAGAAGAGCCCGGCGTAGGCGTTGTAGAAGCCGTCGTTCTTGACGCGCGCGCCCCCGAACGGGTAGGCGTAAGGCAGCACGACCGAGCCGTAGAAGCTGTCGATGTCGGTGCCAAATCTGCCCGCCAGGTAGCCGAAGTTGAGCGCCGCCTGGACGTCACCAACCAGCGCGACATAGGCGCTCTTGGTCGCCTCCTTGACCCGATCCTGATTGCCGTTGAACGGGAAACCGGCGATCGAGTAGGAGTCGGCGTTGGCCACGCAGGCGTAGATGTAGAAATCGAGCTTGTCGGCCGGCAGATTGAGGGTTACGTTGGCGTTGGAGGGAATGCCGGCGGGCTGGGCGCCCAGAGTCGTTCCGCTGCAGTTGATCACGTATCCGGTGCCGTTCTTGGCGACCGTAGCCGTGTAGTTATAGCCGCCGAACTGCTTGCCGTTGAACGTGAACGACTTGCCGACCAGGCTCTCGAGGTACGGTTTCATGCTGGGGTAGGGCGCCGGGGACCCGTTGGAGCCGTTGGCCGCCGCGATGGTGTTGGGCGAAAGGATGCGCGCGAACCTGGTGATATCGCCCGTCTTGATGTTGAAAGGCTGGTTGTCGACGTCGCGGATCGCCGTGGCGGCGCCCAGGTCGTTCAGCACGGCGAAGAGGGTGCGCGTGTTGGCGAAGAACGTCTTGTTCTGGAGCACGTCGTAGACCTTCTGACCGTAGTGGGTCACGTTGACCTCGACGGGAATGCCGTAGAAGTCGATCGAGGTCAGGTTTCCGCCCCCGTCCTGCGAGACAGCTTTGTAGGTCAGCTCGACTTTCTCGAAGCGGTAGGGGGCCTCGGCCGTGGGCGCCGCGCCCTTGACGATCTCCACCGGTTTGAAGAAGCTGACGTTGATGTGCCCCGAGACGAGGTTGTCCACCTCGAAGTAGTAGATCGGCAGCACGCGGCCGGTGTAGGGAGAGCGATAGGTCTCGGACTTCTTGCGCAGCGTGGTCAGCAGCACGCCTTTGCCCGAAGTCTTGCCGGAATCGGTGATGAGCGCCGGCGGACCGACCACGCTCTGGCCATCCTTCTCCGGCGTGTCGAGCATGATGTAGACCTCGCCGTCCTTGCGGGCGCTGTCGTTGATGACCTCGACGGTGATCCGGTTGCCGGGAGCCGCCAGGAGCGCGGCCGGCCCGACCGCCAGGCCATCCACTTTGGCGCCGGAGGTGACCTGGCGCACCCGCGTGCCGTCCAGGCTGGTCATCGCGATCTCGTCGCTGCCATCGCCTTTGGCCTGCACGTCCTGGTCCTCGCCGGTGACGCAGTAGATGGCGTCGTGCTCGAGGGTGTGGCGGGGAAAGTTGGCCTGCGCGTCGGCGGGCAAGAGCGTGTCCAGATCGCCCGGGACGTGGGTGTCGGCCATCACCAGCAACGCCCCGTCGCGCGAGAAGACCACGGTATCGCCGGGCGGGCAGTAGGAGGGCATCAGGTCGAGGAAATTGCCGCTGGTCAGGTCGGTGACCGTGCCGTCGGCGAAATCGTAGCGGCAGATCTTGGATTTGCCGCTGCCGGTGGCGCGCTCGAAGACGACCGAGGAGCCGTCGGGAGAGATGCCCGGATGGGTGTCCAGCTCGTCCCCGCTGGTCAATTGCTGGAGGCCGGAGCCATCGGGGTTCATGCGGTAGAGGTCGGCGCCGTTCGAGAACACGATGAAGCTGCCGTCCCAGGCGTAGACGGGGGACGTGGAATTGCCCTCCAGGCCGGCGGTGAGGTTGGCCGCGCCGGTGCCGTCGGGAGCGATGACAAAGATGTCCTGTTTGCCCGGCACCTTCCGGCTGAAGATGACGTTCAGCCCGAGCGGGTGAAAGAACGGCTCGTCGTCCTCGAAGCCGCTGGTGAGGGCCACCTTGTCGGTGCCGTCCTGATTGATACGGTAAAGCTGCCCTTCGGAGGAGTAGACCAGCACGCCGCGGGTCTCCACCGACGGCACGACCACGGGCAGCGCGGGGCCGGGGTCGGTGAGGCCAAGATTGGCGGTGCTGTTGTCACCCCCGCATCCGCTGAGGGTCAGGGCGAGCAGAAGGGCTGCAGATAGCTTTCTCATGACCGGGCGACTTCGCGGGGCGTGAGAAAAGTTCCGCCTACTCCAGGCCGAGCGCTTCGGACATACGCTCCGCCACCATCGGGGCGCCGTTGACGCCGCGCGCCAGGAGCATCCGCTCTCCGCTGCGGAGCAACAGGTAAAGGGCTTCGTCGTGGGCCAGGACCTGCTCGATCTCACGGTTCTCGACCTCGCGGACGCGATAGCCGAAGCTGCGCTGAATCGCCCTTCCGGGCAGGATTTCGGTCGTGACCGGCAGCCAGGCCAGCACGGCCAGGATGACGAGCGCCAGCACGAGGAGCAGGTTGAAGAACTTATAGGCGCCCGGCGCGTCGCTGCCCAGCATGAACAGGCTGCGTCCCCAGATGAGGGCCAGAATCGTCATCACGACCGCCAGATAGCGGTAGGAGGCCGGGCCGAGGACCTTCATCGGCGGGGCCTCGCGAACGTCGGCTGACGAATCTGCAGACCCTGTTGAGCCACGGCACTCATACCGGTCGAATCGGAAAGCTTGCAGGTCAACTTGTAGTCATTCCAGGTCGCCTCGTCGGAGATCAGCAGCTCCAGTCGGGCTCCGATCTTCTGCGAGCGGCCGAAGACCCGCTCGAACTGGCTCACGTTGGTGTGGAGCTGGTCCCGCTCGTCCCAGCGCGCAACCTCGATCCCATCGTGCAGCAAGCGAAACTCGCATGTGTAGGTGCCCTCGAGGCCGTAAGGCTGAGCCTGGAAGTAAAAGCTCTCTCCGTTCCGGACCGTGCTGCTCCGTTCGCGGCTCCGTCCATTGGGGGTCGTCAAGCGGGACTGGACGAGATTGACCCCGAGCGTCACCCGCGCCGGAGGCGGGGGAGGAGTGGCCCAGCGGGGGAAGAGCAGCCCGCACCAGCCCCCGACCACGAGCACCAGGGTCAAGAATCCATTGAGGACGATTCCCCGCATAGGAAACGATTCAGGCTTCCGATCGGGAATTCCTGGGGATGACCAATCCCCGACTGCCCCTTTCGGAGAGTTTCCGGGCGGGAATGCCGCCGATGGTGATGCCCGGCTCGAGAAAGCTGCGGTTGACCACCGCGTTCGCCCCGACCGCGATGCCGTCGGCCAGCTCGATAGCGCCGAACAGCTTGGCGCCCGGGCCCAGGTAGACGTCGTCGCCCAGGCGGGGGGCGGCCTGGTCCAGGGCTCCGATGTTGACGTCCGCGTTCAGGCGGCAGTTGGCGCCGATGCGCGCCAGGTGGCTCACCACGATGGTGCCGTAGTGGGCGATGCTCAATCCCGGCCCGAAGACGTGCATCGGGATCGAGAAGCCGCACTGCAGTTTGACCCTTTGCAGCCAGTCGTAGAGCAGGCGCCTCTTCAGTCGGGTTGCCGGGGAGGGGCGCTCGATCCGATAATGCGCCTCGCACAGGCGGAGCAGCACCTGAAAGCGCCAGACAACGTCAGCCCCCGTCAGCACGCGCCACAGGCGGGTCGGGGGATGTCCCAGGGCCACCCGGTCGGCTTCGAGATAAGCGCGCAGATCGTTCACCGGCGCAACCAGAGCTTGAGGTTGACCAGGCGCCAGAGCGCCGGGCCCGCCCGGGCCAGGCAGCCGGGGGCCA
>JBDHVW010000223.1:0-5111 GCA_039809865.1 Vulcanimicrobiota bacterium | reverse complement strand
GTCTCCAATGGCTACGACGCCACGAAGCAATTCGGCGGCGACGCGGCCACCGCGGTCGGGAACACTGCGGCGGCCGGCTGGGAAGGGGCGAAGTACTACGGCAATCAGGCTTACGAAGGCACCGTGAACGGCGTCAACCGCGGCTACGAGGGCACCAAATACTACGCCAACCAGGGTTGGGAGGGTGCGAAACACTACGGCAACCAGGCTTACGAGGGCACGGTCAACGGCGCCACGCGCGCCTACGACGCGACCACCACGGGCCTGAAGAACGCCTACGAAGGCGTGACCACCGCAGCCAGCGACGCCTGGAACTACCTCTTCAAGTAGTTCGGTGGGAGCGCTGGGAAGGGGCCCGAAAGGGCCCCTCTTTCTTTTGAGAGCGTTTGCGGGCTCAGGTCAGCTGGCGGACGTCGGACCCGTCGGGGGCGCAGGTGAAGACTTGCTCGACGCCGTTGCGCACGGCCTGGAAGGCGACGCGCTTGCCGTCGGGGGAATACACCGGCAGGCGCTCGTCCTGGGCGCCCTTCAGCAGGGGCGCCGGGGCGCCGCCCCCGGCGGGCACCGTGTACATCTGCCAGGTCGTGTTGTCGCGCGTGTTGGAGAACGCGAGCGTCTGGCCGTCGGCCGACCAGGCCGGCCACATATCGTCACCGGGCTGTCGGCCCACGATGCGCCGGTTCGTGCCGTCGGCGCGCACGGTGGCGATCTCGCAGTCGACCGCGCCCAGGGTGTAGGCCAGCGTCTTTCCGTCGGGCGACCAGGCCGGGTTGAAGGCGCCCACGGAGTTCTCGTAGGTCACCCGGCGCGGATGCGAGCCGTCTTTGTCGATCACGAAGATATCCGCCCGCCGGTAGAGGTCGGTCGGCTCGGTGTGACGCGTGCTCACGAAGGCCAGTTGCTTGCCGTCGGGCGACCAGGCGGCCTGGAACTCCTCGCCCTCGTCGGTCTTGGTCAGGTTGTCCCGCCGGCTGCCGCTGGGCGTCACGCTCCACAGGTCCTTGGGCAGCAGCGTGTCCCCGTCTTGAATCTGACTCTGGTAGACGATGCGGCTTCCGTCGGGGCTCCAGCGCGGCCAGGCCTGGTCCAGCCGGTCATCGGGCGTGATGTCCCGGAGGCCCGTCCCGTCGGCCCGGGCGACGAAGATGTCGTAGTCGTTGTGCTCCGTCAGCCCCTGGAAACAGAGTTGTTGACCGTCCGGCGACCAGCTCGGGTAGAAATACTCGCGCTGGCCGTCGCTGACCATCTTCTGGTTGGAGCCGTCCGCGTCCATGATCCAGATCTGGTAGGAGCCGCTGCGGCTCGAATAGCAGGCCAGCTTGCTCCCGTCCGGGGACCAGACCGGCATGGCGTTATGTTTGGGGCGCGCGAGCACGGGCCTATCCTAACTCGCGGGGGGACCAGAAGATTGCCCCGGCGTTAACTTCCGCCCACCAGGGCGAGCGTGGCGCCCCAGAGAACTCCCCGGCGATGATGCTGCTGGGGAGGGCTCACGACCTCGAAAAGCTGGCCGAGCTGTGCCGGTCGGGCGCCGCCGTCCTGTTGGTGGCCCGGCCCGAGATCGGTCGCTCGGTCTTCCTCCGCGAGCTGGCCCAGCGGCTGCAGGCCGACGGAACCCGCGTTCACCTGCTGGGGCCCGGTCGGACCATCCATGACCTGATCGAGGCTCTGGGCACGCGGGCGGAGCATCCTACCCGGCCGGAGTCGCTGGCTGCCGCGGTCCGCCGGGGTCTGCCGCCCAGCGTGCTGCTGGCCGACGACGTCGAGCGGCTCGACTCGCTGACCCAGCGCACGCTTCAGCAACTGGCCATGCTGACGCCGCCGGGCCGCACCAGCTGGCTGTTCTCGGTCACCTCCAACGAGGGCTGGCCGCGCTGCCAGCGCTACGAGCTGCAGCCCCTGTCCGACAAAGACTTGAGCCTGCTGATCCCGGCCGACGAGCACCTGGTGCGACTCGCCGGCGGTTCCCCGCGCCAGTTGCTGGCTCTCAGCAAGCTCGGGCCGGGGCTGACCCTGGACCAGCTCGACGATGAGGCTCTCCACGTCCTCTACCTGGCCGTGCTCGCGGACGAGCCGTTCACGCTCGATCTGCTGCACCGGGCCAGCGGCATGTCCCAGGACGCGTTCGACCATGCGGTTTTCACGCTCAAAGAGTCCGGCCTGCTCGAAGACGGACGGGTCGGTCCGCCGCAGATCAAGAACCAGAGCCTGCCAGACCGCGTCCGGCGCCAGTTGCACGCCAAGCTGGCCGAGGCTCTGGAGGGCGGCTCGCCGGCCCAGCGCGGACGCCATCTGGCGCGGGCGGGCAAGTCCTCCGACGCGGCCTGGCTGCTGCTCGAAGGTGCTCGTCAGGCCCAGAGCGCGGGCCAGCTTCAGGAGGCGCTCCAGCTCTACGATGCGGCCGCGGGCTCCATGCTGCTCGGCGACCCCACGGTGGGCGTGCCCCGGGCCGAGACGCTGCTCGCCATGGAGCGCGCGGACGAGGCGGAGCAGGCGCTCAAGCGTCTCAACGAGTCCCCTGAGTTACTGCCGGCCCGCATCGACGTGCTCCTGGCGAAGAGCGACTGGGATGGCGCCGACCAGCTCTGTCGGGGCAGCGATCACCCCCAGGTGCTGATCCGCAAAGCGCGCATCGAGGAGCATCGGGGCAACCGGGCCGAGGCCATCGCTTGCCTGGAACGGGCCGGACCGCAGGCGCGCCTGGAGCTGGGACGGCTGTGCTTGAAAAGCGGCGACATGAAACGCCTGAAGGTTGCCGTGGAGCCTTTACTGGAGGATGCGCAGACGCGTTTCGAGGCGCTCATGCTGCTGGGCGAGGCGGCTCAGCTGGGCGGCCGTGGCACGGCCGGCCGAGAGCGAATGGAGGAAGCGGCCGCGCTGGCGGCCCAGCAGAAACTGCCCGAGCGCGAGGCGGCGGTTCGCTTGCGCCAGGCCCGAGGATTGCAGGCCGAGGGCGATCTGGCCTGGGCCACCGACGCCTGTCAGAGAGCCGTGGAGCTGTTGCGTCCCGGGGGCGAGGGACCGGCCTTGTCCGAGGCGCTCGAGCTGCTGGGCCGGCTCCGCCTGGAGCAGAATCAGCCCCAGGAGGCCGAGCAGCTCTTTCGTGAGGCGGGGGCTGGCCTGAGCCTGGGACGCCTCATGCTCAAGGAGAAGCGTGCCGACGACGCCGTCGGCGTGCTGACCGAGGCGGCCGAGCACGGCGACGTGGAAGCTCTGGTCGAGCTGGCGGACACGACCCGCGACCCCGCCACCGCCGCCCAGGCGGTGGAGGCGGCCCGCCCGCTGGACAAGCCCGATCTGCTGGGGAAGGCCCTGGTCATCCAGGGTGAGCTGGCGGTGGCGCGCAAGGATTGGCCCCTGGCCCTGGAGTCGCTGCAGCAGGCCCATTGCCTGATCTCGACCGCGCGTCTGAACGAGGCGCTCGCCAGGATGCACGAGCAGGGCGCCCGGAACGAGGTGCCCGGGATGCGTCTGTCGGAGGCGCAGCGTTTTCGCAAGCTGGCGCGGCCGCAGCGCCCGCCGGGCCGATTTCCCTGGGTGGGACTGGTCGCGGCCATCCTGCTCGCGATCGCCCTGACCGCGGCGTTCTGGCCTCGCCCGGACAAACTGGTGCAGGCCAGCCCGACGCCGACCGCGTCCTCTTCAGCCAGGCCCGCTCCCAAGAAGCCCGTGGGGAAAAAGCCTGGTTCGTGAGGTTGGCAAGATGGGCCCCGCTTCCAGGACCAGCCCGCGCTCCCCGAGAACCATTCCAACTTGGACGTTCCCGAGATTCCGGGCTACCGCATTCAGGCCGAGCTCGGCCGCGGGGCCCGAGGAGTGGTCTATCGGGCCCAACGGGGTGGGGTCAGCTACGCCATCAAGATCGAGTCCGAGGGGGATGACCGCTCGCTGCTCGCGTGTGGCGCCGTGCTGGCCTGTATGCGCCATCCCGGGCTGCCCGAGGTGCTCGAGGTGGGTATCGCGGGCGGACGACCCTATCTGGTGCGGGAATACGTCCCCGGTTACAGCCTGGCGGCCGAGCTCGAGACCGGGCCGCTCCCCGAGCCCGAGATCATCGAGATCGCCAAGACCATCGCGGGCGCCCTGGACCAGGTCCATCGCCACGGGCTGATCCATCGCGACGTCAAGCCGTCCAACATCATGCTCTGCCGTTCCGGCGGGGCCCGGCTGATCGATTTCGGCTTCGCGACGAATATTCACGCCTCCAAGCACGAGGCGGTGGGAACCTATCTCTACAGCTCGCCCGAGCAGAGCGGTGTGCTGAACGCCCAGGTCGATCAACGCTCCGACCTCTACGCCCTGGGGGCCGTCCTGTTTCACTGCGCCACCGGGCGCGCTCCCTACGAATCGGAGAGCACCGCCAGCCTTTTGCAGCAGCACGCGGCCTCTCCCGTGCCCCGTCTCGAAGACCACCGCCCCGAACTGTCCCCCGCCCTGGGACTGATCATCGAGAAGTTGTTGGCCAAGGATCCGGGCGATCGCTACCAGACCGGAGGCAGCCTCCTGGCCGACCTGCGGGCCCTGGGGCGGCTGAATCAGCGCTACGCCGAGGTCGGCAAGGTGGCCCTGGGCGAGAGCGCCCAGGAGCTCCAGAGCCAGTTCCACGAGATGGTGGGCCGCGAGAACGAGCTCGAGGAGCTGATGGCGGCGCTGGAGCGGGCGCTCCGCTCGCAGGGACAGGTCGTCCTCATCCAGGGAGAGGGTGGCAGCGGCAAGAGCTTTCTGGCCCGGGAGTTCCTGCGCAAGGCGTCCTCGACGCGCCAGCTGGTGCTCCAGGGACGCTGCGAGCAGGGCCAGGCTCCCTACGCGCCCCTGCGAGCCTGGGCCGAGAGTTACCTCGAGCACCTCCAGAGCCTTCCCCCGGTGCAGCGCAAGTTCGTGGAGGAGGAGCTCAAGCAATTCGTGGCTCAGTCGGGTCAACTGCTCGACCGCCTGGTGCCAGGCCTTTCCAAACGCTTCGGCATCGACGAGCAGCCTGCCATTCAAGATGCCGGAGACCGCTTTCTGGATGCGGCCGCCGGCATGTTCCTCCAACTCGCGCGTCTGCACGGCTGTCTCATCCTGGTGCTGGATGACGCCCACAACCTGGACGAAGGCTCCCACCAGGTCAT
>JBDHVW010000222.1:0-5148 GCA_039809865.1 Vulcanimicrobiota bacterium | reverse complement strand
GAGTCGAGAGTTGAGAGTGTCGTGGGGAGACCCCTCATGCGGTTCAGAGTTGGTAGTCGAGAGTCGAGAGTATCGCGGGGAGACCCCTCATGCGGTTCAGAGTTGGTAGTCGAGAGTCGAGAGTATCGCGGGGAGACCCCTCATGCGGTTCAGAGTTGGGAGTCGAGAGTCGAGAGTATCGCGGGGAGACCCGACGGGTCTTTCCCTACCTGACTCTGAACTCTAAACTCTGAACTCTAAACTCTGAACTCCAAACTCGGGGCGACCCTACGGGTCTTTCCCTACCCGACTTTGAACTCTAAACTCTCAACTCGGGGAGACCCGACGGGTCTTTCCCTACCCGACTCTGAACTCTAAACTCTCAACTCTAAACTCGATTAGCGGCCGTTCTGATTGCCCGAGCAGCAAACGCTGAACACGACCAGCGCGCACACGCCGGCGGCGACCAGGGTCAGGAACGAGGTATCCATCTTGGCGGGGTTGACGCTGGGGGAAGCGGTGTCGGCGTAGGCGACCTGCGGCGAGACGGACTCCTCGCGGGCGCTGGGGCTGAAGGTCTCCTGCTGGCCGACGGCCGGCTGCTGGCCGGTGAAGGCGGAAGCCGCGCGGGCGGGCTGATTGTAGGCGGCGCCTACGGCGTAGTTCGTGCTGACCATGGTGATTCTCGTCCTCCGTGTGTTTTTTATATCCAAACTCTTCGTTTGAGCGGACACTAGAATACCGGCCTAAAAAAGATCTGAACGGGCAGGACATCCTTCCGAAGCAGCGATAAAAGGCCCGTGTCATGGCACGTTACGCGCTCAAGGGCAAGGACGGGGCACTCTATATCGGCTATCGCGAGAGCGACGGGTCCATCCTGATCCCCGACCACAAGCTGAAACCCCCGCGGGGCAGCACGCGCACGGGCGACATCGAGGCCCACGAGTTCAATTCGGTGGTGCTCGGCGACCAGCGCATCGTCATGGTTTATCGGCCTCCCGGCTACTCGTCGCGCAACCCGTGGAAGTATCCCGTGCTCTACCTCAACGACGGCCAGAACGTGTTCGACGTGTCCACCTCGGCCTTCGGGGTGGAGTGGCAGGTGGACGAGGCGCTCGAGCGCCTGATCCACGAGCGCAAGATCCAGCCGCTCATCGCGGTGGCGGTGTACAACTCGCCGCGGCGTTTCGACGAGTATACCCCCGCGCCCGATCCCGAGCACGGTGGGGGAGGGGCCGACAGCTACGGGCTGTTCCTGACGCGGGAGCTCAAGCCGTTTATCGACATGCAGTACAACACCCACCAGGAGATCAGCGGCCTGATGGGCTCGAGTCTGGGGGGGCTGTGCGCGCTCTACCTGGGTTGGCAGTATCCGCATACCTTCCCGCTGATCGCCGCGATGTCGCCGTCGCTGTGGTGGGCCCAGCGCGAGCTGATCGCGGAGATCGCCCAGTCGGACACCGACGCGGAGAATGGCCCGCAGAAGATCTGGCTGGACGTGGGCACGAAAGAGTCGCGCGACCCGGAGGTCATCATGGACGCTCGCACCATGAAGGGCGTGCTCGAGGAAAAAGGCTACGTGGATGGCGAGAACCTCATCTATCGCGAGGTCAAAGGGGCCACCCACAGCGAGGCCTCCTGGGCCGCCCGGGTGGGCGACGTCCTGGAGGCGCTGTTCCCCCCGAGTCAGGGATTTTTCACCGGCGACGGATAGACTCGTCAGCATGGTCATCCATGCCCTGAAGGGAGCCTCTAGCCTGACGCGCGCCCCGGTGACGGCAGCCTCGCCGCCGCCCGACGGCTATGCCGGCGCCGCCCCCGCCCGCTCTTCCGTGCCCCCGCCGGGCCCATCGCCCGCCTGGGCCCTGGCGGGCCTGGCCTACGAGAGCGACGCGCGCAAGTTGCAGCAGCGCCCTCACTGGGAGCAATTGCCCCTGACCGAGATCGCCCTGGGCGTGCTGAACGCGACCAATACCCGTCAGGTCCTGCAACAGCTCAACACGGAGCGCTCGCGCTGGGCTCTGGAGCTGATCGAGCAACGCGAGCAAGACAGCGAGGGCAACGACCACCTCAAGTTGCGGGCCGACCGCGAGCGCGTGGCCATCGCCCGGGCGGTCTTGCAGGACAAGCCCGTGTTGGCGGGCCTGGAGGACGTCACCCCGGGTCTCTTGGCCAGGCTCGTCGAGCGCCTGGGGGATGCGCCGGCTTTGAAGGTGGCGCGTGAGCTGCAGAATCTGGTGCAGCACCCGGTCGCCCGGATGGGGCTCGAGGAAGCGGCACTCGTGCGGCCGGACTGCACTGACGAGGCCGAGCTCATCGCGCTGGCTCTACCGCGCTGTGGCAGCCAGGATGGGATCGCGCTGGGACGCAGGAGCGTGCACGGTCACGAGGAGACCGTCCGCATCCTGCGCGAGGCCTGCGTCAGCCAGGAGATGCGGGATTGGAGCGAGCGCTCGTTCTATGTCGCCGTCGCACGCGGCGGCACGCGCGAGGAGGTGGCCCTGGCCGCCCTGCCGGCGGTGGTCCGCTCGCCGGAGTTGCTGCGCAGGTTTCTGAGCGAGCTGTCCGACCATCCCGTGGGTCAGACGCTGGGGGAGATTCTGCCCGAGATGGGGGATCTCAAGAGTCGCAAGCGCCTCGTGGAGACGGCCCTGGCTCAGCCCCTGGACAGCGCCCGGGCGCGCCTGGGCTTGCTGGCGGGGGCCACGCGTGCCGGTGGGCCCGACCGGGCCCTGTTGGAGAAGGGTTGGGAGCGGGCCCTGACCGAGGTGGCTTCGGAGGTTGCCGATTACCCCTCTCTGGGAAAGCTGGCCTCGGATTCCTGGGGCTGCCCGGTGCTCGGGGCCGTGGCCCTGGTGGAACGAGGAATTGCGCTCAGCAGCGGACCCCTGACCGAGGGTTTGCGAACGGAATTGGCCCAACTGCAATCCGAGCAGCCCGAGCCCGAGCGAGCCCTGGCCCATTTGCGCGACCTGGGCGAGCGTCAGGCCGAGCTAAGCCGACAGGCCGAGCCTGGCAACGGGATTCGAGTGCAGCCAACCCACGTAGAGGTCGGTGGGGTGCGGTTAGGGCGAAAATAAAGGAATTGGCCGAATCCGGCGAAGCATAGGTGCTAGATTTTTTTTCAAGGAGAATGACGTGCGACTGCGTATAAGTATTTTGATTTTCGCCGTGGCGTTCCTCATCGGATGCTCCGGCGGAGGCTCATCGCAGGTGGCCGGGGGCGGCACGCCCGCTCCAGCCCCGGGACCCCAGAGCAAGACGAAGGTGACCATGAAGGTCGACCTGGGTGCTCAGGGTCGTGAAATTCAGGCATCCGGCCTGCCCTTCGTGCTGGTCGTCGCCGAGGTGGTGGATCGCAGTCAGAGCGATCCCGGAACCTTGAGCAAGCGGGTGGTGGTGGCCAGCGGCCAGGCCACGGTCTCCCCCGACGACAGCTCCGTGCTGATCTCGATGGAAGTGCCCCCGGGCAACTGGGACGTCTATGTCTTCGGCATCGACGAAACCGGCGCCGCCACGGGCACCTCGCCGCAGCAGCTGGCCATCAACGGCGCCGAGGTCATCAGCCTCTTGTTCAACCTCAGCGGGGGCAGCCCGACCGTGATCGTCTCCAGCGTGCAGACGCTCTTCAACGTTGCGGGCAACACCGTGACGGTCGGCGACCCCAACCTCCAGTTCAGCGCCAATGTGTTCTTCACCGATGGGTCCTCCCTGACCAACGTCACCGGGGCGACCTTCGTCAGCAGCGACCCCACGGTCTTGCAGGTCGATCCGAACACGGGCGTGGCCCAGGCCCTCGCTGCCGGCACCGCGACCGTGCAGGCCACCTACCAGGGCGTGCAGGACCCGTCCGGCGTGACCGTGACCGTGAACGCGGTCGTCGCTCCCCCCCGGCTCGTCAGCCTGGTCTCGGGCGCCGACACTCTCAACTCTTTCAGCTATGATAACGTCACCGGCAGCGTGGGCGCGATGCAGGACACGGTGAGCATCCTGTCCACCCCGCCCGGACAACGCCTGGGCTCGGGCAAGGGCGCAACGCTGGATACGGTCTTCTTCGACTCGGGCTCGACCGTCCAGACTTTCACGGTCGATGGCGGGGGAATCTTCACGGCGCGCAACCCCGTTGGCACGCTGGGTAACGCCTTCGACCTGCAGGGTAACGGCCCCCATTTCTACGTGGCCTCGAACCCGGGTGGTCCGAACGATGCCGTCGAGGGATTCGATTTCGATTCGGCCCTGAATCAGTTCACGACCCTCGGCTCGGCCGCCACCCCCGACAACCTTCGCTCGATCGGCGTGTCCACTCTTCCGGTCGTCTACCTGGCCGCTCACGCGGGCCGGACCGTCCTGGCGATGGGCCTGAACGGCACCGGCGGCCCGACGGGCGTGGCCCTCGGCCCGATCCTGCAGCCGAGCTCGGTCTCCGCCCTTCCCACCGTGGTGCGCGCGGTGCCGGGCAACAACTTCATCCTGGTGGGCTCGAGCGACACCGTCAACGCTGAGTTCGATTCCTTCCAGACCGACCCCACCACGGGCGCTCTGATCGGAATCGCGGCCATCGACTCGCTGCCGCTGCCGACCGTCCTCAACCTCGCGGTGACGCCGGACGGCCGCTTCGCCTACCTGCTGACGACCGACTTCACCACTTACCAAATCGACGTCTACTCGATGGATCCGACCAATGCGTTCTCGGTGACTTTCACGGGCTTCTCGTTCTTGACCTGGAACGTGCCCACGAACATTACCGACCTGGACATCGACCCCAGCGGCAACTTCCTGTTCGCTACCAACAATGGGACGGGCGAGCTGGTGCGGCTTACCATCAATCAGGTCGACGGCAGCCTGAGCGCTCCGACCGTGCAGCCGAGCGCCAGCACGACGGGATTGTTCCAGGTTCAGTTCCTGCCCTAGAGCCAGGCTCAGAAAAAGGCCCCGCCCACCCGGCGGGGCCTTTTTCTTTGTCCGAACAAGCGTTTGAGAGGTATTCAAGCCCTGGCGCCTGAATTGAAGAACGTTCTATGCTCTCCACCTCCGCAAGCGCCGAGTTTCGTCTGGCCGTGGCCGCCGATCTGCCCACCGAGCTGGCCCGGCTGCCCGCCGGCGCCACGGCCGTTCTGGGCCCCGGCCGCTATGCGCTGGGAGACCTGACGCTGAGCTCGTCCCTGCGCA
>JBDHVW010000221.1:0-5302 GCA_039809865.1 Vulcanimicrobiota bacterium | reverse complement strand
GGGTCCGTATCCGCGCGAGCCCAGGCTGTCCCAGACCTGGAGGAACTCTTTCTCGCCCGGCTCGAGCACCTGCGGGCCCAGGCCCACCAGGCCGTCCAGCACGCGCAGGTCGGCCATGCTTTTGAGCCGCGCCATCGCGCCGTTATCGAAGGCAACCTTGACGCTGGTGCCGTCCAGGATGCTCATCACCGCGTCGTGCGGCAGCACGGGATCGGGCTTGAAGCTATCCGTGTGGAACGTGCAGCCCGCCTTCCCGTAACGCTCCAGGGCTTGCTGGAGCACGGGCGCGAGGGCCCCGGTGCCGTTGGTGCTGGCGGTGCGGGCCGCCGTGAGGCCCTTCTCGAGCGCGGGCCAGGGATTGACTTCCTCGGGGGTGGGCTCGGGGGCGCTGGCCCGCATCGGACGGACGAAAGTCGAGGAGGCAAGCGCGGTGATCACCGGCGCACTTTACTTCTTGAACCCTGAAAAATTCCTGAAAAACACCCGGGAAGGCCCGACCGGTCGGGATGCGTCCCGCGCCTGGACCGGACATGTCCGGGCCAACGGGGGGACATGCCGGGGTCCCGCGCCTGGACCGGACATGTCCGAGCCAACGGGGGGCCGTGCCCGGGGTCCCGCGCCTGGACCGGACATGCCCGAGCCAACGGGGGGACATGCCCGGGTCCCGCGCCTGGACCGGACATGCCCGAGCCAACGGGGGGACATGCCCGGGGGTCCCGCGCCTGGACCGGACATGTCCGAGCCAACGGGGGGACCTGCCTGGGGTCCCGCGGACATGCCCGGGGGTCCCGCGCCTGGACCGGACATGTCCGAGCCAACGGGGGGACCTGCCTGGGGTCCCGCGCCTGGACCGGACATGTCCGGGCCAACGTGGGGACATGCCCGGGGGTCCCGCGCCGGGACCGGACATGTCCGAGCCAACGGGGGGACCTGCCTGGGGTCCCGCGCCTGGACCGGACATGTCCGGGCCAACGGGGGGGACACACCCCGACTGCCAACTGCCAACGGCAAACCACAAAAAAATAGGCAAGCCCGTCAGGGCTCGCCCGTCGCGCAGCCCGGAGAGGCTCAACTTTTGGGAGCGGTCCATCCCTGAACCAGCATGTCCTGGGTTCTGGCCAGGTGGAGGAGCTGGTTGTGCTGGATCTCCATGACCCGGAGCTCGGTCCGGCGCCAGACGCGCCAACGCTCGAACTGCTTGACCTGCTCCTCCGTGAGGTCCTTGAGAACGGAAGAGCAACGGGTGAGATTCAGCATAAAATGACAACCCTCCTGAAACTTGAATTTTCGTCAACCGGTGCCCCGCGTGAGACACCAGTGGCGTAGCGTCTCACGCGGGGGATGCGGGTTCCAAAGCAGCGCCGGCGCCGAATGAAGACAATGCAGTGGCAAGGCACGATCCAGTTCGGGGGAGCGCAAAGGTGCCGGGGAGGCACCAGGATCAGCCGTTCGGCGGCAACGAGGTTGCGAGGCCGAGGGCACGGGGGACGCCGATCGGCGGCATCGAGCGATGCGAAACCGAGGGCACTTGTCGGGGGCTCTCCTCTGAAGCAGCGCCGCGTTTCTTGGCCGGAATGAGCTCTGCTTCTCGATTTTGAGGGGGGTCGCTTGACCTCCCTCATCATACCGCAAAGGAAGACAAAATTTGTTAAGCTGGCTTAAAACGCGTAACAGTTTTGTTTCTAAGCATTGCCGCGTTGTAAATTTCAGACCATGCAGGCCAGGGCCGCACCGAGTAGCTCGAAGGCTCCGGGTCCACGCTCTTCGCTGTTGCAGTTTGAGGCATGGAGGCGCGAGCCTGCGCCTACGAGCGCAAAGGATTGCAAGACCTGACAACAACGCCAGCCACCGACATGCACCTCGAGGTCGGTCGGCCAGTCGCACGCAGGCCGCGCCCTGGCCTGCTCTAGAACGTTCAGGCCACCGGCTCCTCGACGCGGTCCTTGTCCACCTTGTCCACGCGCAAACGGTCGATGCGCAGGCCGTCGAGGGCCTCCACGGTGAACTTGTGGCCGTTGACGCGCACCTCGTCGCCCACCTCGGGCTTGCGGCCCAGCAGGCTGAAGACGACGCCCCCGATGGTGTCGTTGTGCTCGTCCTCGATCTCGGTGCCGATGTAGTCGGCCACATCCTCGGTCAACAGCAACCCGGAGATCAGCACGCTGCCGTCATCCTGGGGCACGATGTCGGGCGGCTCGGACTCGGCCGTGGCCTCCTCCTCCTCGACCTCACCCACGATGCGTTCGAGCAGGTCGCCCAGCGTCACCATCCCGGCCGTGCCGCCGTACTCGTCCAGCACGATCAGAACGCGCGTCCGCTCGTTCTTCATGCGAGCCATCAACGCGCCCACCGGAGCACTGCCCGGCACGGTCGCGACCGGACGCATCTGCTCGGTGACCGGCTTGTCGAGATCCTGACACGAAACCAGCTCGCGCGTCACGATGACGCCCCGGATGTCGTCCAGGTTGTCGCCGTACACCGGGTAACGGTCATGCAACTCGTTCTTGGCCAGCTCCGAGAGGTCGCGCATCGTGGCCGTGGCGGGGATGCACACCATCTCGGTGCGCGGCACCATGATCTGCGTGGCCACCAGGTCGAAGAACGTGAACACCTTGCCGATCATCTCGTTCTCGAGCGGCTCGGCCTCGCCGGCCATCTGGCGGGCGCGCAGGATGTGGCGGATCTCCTCTTCCGAGTAAATGCCATCGCCGTGGTGACCGGCGGCGCGCAGGCCCAGGCGGGCCAGCATCACGTCGGTCAGCCACGACAACACGCGGATGCACAGAGAGAAACACTTGAGGAACCACTCGGTGGGCGCGGCGGTGAACAGCGCCGCGCGCTCGGAATGCTGAATGGCCCACATCTTGGGCACCTGCTCGCCCACCACGATGTGCAGCGTGGTCACGATGGCAAACGTGATGCTCAGGCTGACGATGTGGGACGCAGCGGCGGAATACTGGTCCAGGAAGCCCAGGGCGGGCTTGATGAGACTGGCCACGGCCGGCTCCCCGATCCAACCGAGGGCCAGACTGGCCATCGTAATACCGAGCTGAGAAGCGGCGATGAAATCGTTGAGCTGGTCCTGGCCGCGCTTGACCGACCTGGCGCCGCGCACGCCCTGGCGGACCATTTCGTCGACGCGCGTCTTGCGCAAGCCGACGAGGGCAAATTCGGTGGCCACGAAAAATCCGTTGATCAGGACGAGCACCGCTACAGCCAACAACTTGACCGCGATGCTGGTGGCCGTCTCCCCCTCCGGATGTGTGGTTGCCTGGCCCAGCAGAATAAGACTACTTAGCGGGTCGTCCATATCTCGATGCCGCGTCGCATGCGCTACGCAGCGGTTTGATTCCTCCTGGATCGAATAAATGTCCACTGTCAGGATAAGCGCCGCAGAAGAGCGCTGTCAACCAGGATGCCAACATTCCTCCCCCGAAGGCGAGCCCCATGCTGGCTACGCACGCGGAAATGAGAACCCTGACGCTCGATGACATCGAGCGCGCTCTGAACATCTGGACCATTGCGTTCAACTACACGCCCGAAGTGCGGGAGCAACGCCGACAGTTCGCCTACCTGCACCCCGAATGGCTCCGAGGCGTGTTCCAACAGCGCAAGCTGCTGGCGGTGATGCGCCTTTACCCGTTCCGGGCTTACATGGCCGGCCGCGGCATCGACCTGGGCGGCATCGCCAGCGTGGCCACCGCCCCCGAGGCCAGAAGACGCGGACTGGGCGAGAGCCTGATGCGCGGCGCCCTGGAGGAGATGCGCGAGCGCGCCATCGCGTGGAGCGGCCTGTGGCCCTTCTCGGCCCCGTTCTACGCCCGCTACGGCTATGCCACGTGCCACCACAACCACGTCCTCAAGCTCCAAACGCGCGACCTGCCGGCGGCGCGCAGCAACCTGATCAGCATCGAACGCCTCCCCAACGAGGTGACGCCCTCCATGCACAGCGTCTATCGCGCCTGGGCGGCCAACTACAATCTCAACCTCGACCGCCATCCCGATTTCTGGAGCATGGTGCGCCTCAAGCCCGGCAGCATGCTGTTCGGCGCGCGGGGGAAAGATGCGCTGGAAGGCTTCATCCAGCTGTCGCTCACCAGCAGCTGCATCAAGATCGAGGACTTCTGCTGGTCCACCCCCGTGGCGGCCCACTCTCTGCTCGAGCTGGTGCGCGGTTTCTCGGGCCAGGCCGCCGAGCTCATCTGGGAGGCGCCCACGCGCCAGGAAGCCCTGAGCCTGGACGAGATCCCGGGTCCGGTCGAGGTCAGCATCCGGCGCGGCATGATGGCCCGCATCGTGGACGTGCCCTCGGCCCTCATCGGGCTGCCCGTCCCGACCGGGTCGGGACGCCTCGAGTTCGAGCTCAACGACGAGACGGCTCCCTGGAACGCCGGCCGCTGGTGCTACGAGTGGGAGGGCGGCTCCTGCGTGTGCGAGCGCAGCGGCTCGAGCCGCGTGCCGCGCCTCGACATCCACACCCTGACCCAGCTCGTGAGCGGCCAGTTGAGCCCCGCCATCGCCGAGGCCGGCGGCCGTCTGCAGGGGCCAGAGCTCAAGATTCCGGCCGAGTGGAACCGGCCGGTGCACGTGGCGGACTACTTCTGACCTGGGGTGGGCCTCTATGACCCGGATAGGTCCGCAGCTCAGCGTTTTGAGTCCTCAATCAGGTTCCTTTCAGGGTGAACGAGTAGCCTGCATGCTGTATGGATGTGGCCTCCACCGCGCAAGACGCGGTCTCGAGGGTAGACAAGTTCTACCTGCTCAACCGGCAAAGCAAGCGAATCCAAGCGGCCGAGGAGGGTCTGGACCAGATCTCCGCCTCACCTGGAATGGCCCCGGCCGTGCAGGTGGTCAAGACGATGGTCTCCGCCGCTCCCGAAGAGGTGCGCCTGCCGATGCTGCGCGCCGGCCTCGTGCATCTGGGCGAGCGCGCGGCCGTGCTGGCCTCGGGCCAGGTGGCGCCGCTGGCGGGCCTGGCGCTGGCGGTCTACTCGGCTCCCGAGACACCCGCCGCGGCGGCCGGGAAAGCGGGCCTGGAAGCCCTGAGCACCGACCCCCTGGCGGCCACGCTGGCCAACGCGGGAGGCGGGGCCGAGTGCTTTGCGGTGCTCGCCAGGGAGCGGCCTTCCGACCCGGCGGGTCTGGCCGGCTTCGGAGCTTCGCTGAAAGTGCTGCCGTCCGCACCCCGCGCGGCAGGGCAACGGTTCGTGGTGCACGAGCTGGGCGCCCAGATGCTGGAGGGGCTCCCCGACGGAGCGCTCCAGCCCGGACTGGACCGGTTGGCCGAGAACAAGTCCCCGGT
>JBDHVW010000220.1:0-5452 GCA_039809865.1 Vulcanimicrobiota bacterium | reverse complement strand
GCCATGCTGCGCCGCGAGCTGCTCGAGAACGGCATCGGGCTGCAGTCCTCCTCGGACACCGAGGTGCTCATCATGATGCTGGCGGGCGCCCCCGGAGACACCTGGGAGGACCGCCTGCGCGCCTGCATGGCCCGCTGGCGCGGCGCCTACTGCCTGACCGTGCTCACGCGCGAGGCCGTCTACGCGGTGCGCGACCCGTGGGGATTCCGGCCCCTGAGCGCGGGACGTCTTCCCGACGGCGGCTGGGCCGCCGCCTCCGAGACGGGCGCCCTGCAAACTCTTGGATGCGGCGAGATCCGCGAGGTCGAGCCGGGCCAGATCCTGCGCCTGACGGCCGACTCGCTGACCGCCTCGCAGGGCATCAAACCCGCTCCCCGACGGGCGCTGTGCGTCTTCGAGCACGTCTACTTCTCGCGCCCGGACTCGCTCTTCGACGGACGCAACGTGCACGCGGTGCGCCAGCGCCTGGGCGTGGAGCTGGCCCGCGAGGCGCCGGCCGAGGTGGACGTCGTCATCCCCGTGCCCGACTCCAGCGTGCCCGCGGCCATGGGCTACGCCCGCGAGCTGGAGCTGGAGTACAACGACGGCTTCATCAAGAACCGCTACATCGGGCGCACGTTCATCCAGCCCACCGACGCGCTGCGCCGCCAGGGCGTGGCCATGAAGTTCCTGGCCCTGCCGGAGAACCTGCGCGGGCGACGCGTGGCCATCATCGACGACAGCATCGTGCGCGGCAACACCTCGGGCCAGCTCATCACCATGCTCCGGAAGGCGGGGGCGCAGGAGGTGCACATGCGCATCACCTGTCCGCCCATCAAGCACCCGTGCTACATGGGCGTGGACATGGGCACCTACGAGGAGCTGATCGGCCACCGGCTCAGCGTGGAGGCGATGGCGCGCGAGCTGGGAGCGGACTCGCTGGCGTTCCTCTCGCTGGAAGGCATGATGCGGGCGGTCGGGCAGGCCGAGGGCTACTGCCAGGCCTGCTTCACCGGGGACTACCCGCTCGACCTGTCGCACGATCGGCTGAAGACGGGCTTTGAGGGAGCGATCGCGGGATGAAGGTTTTGCTGGTTGGAGGAGGCGGACGCGAGCACGCGCTGGCCTGGAAGCTGGCCCAGTCGCCGCTGCTCACGGAGCTGGTGGTGGCTCCGGGCAATGCGGGTACTCGCGCGATGGGCTTGCGGCACGTGCCCGAGGTGCCTGCGGACGAGAAGTTCGACCTCGTGGTGGTGGGACCCGAGGCGCCGCTGGCCGCCGGGCTGGCGGACCGGCTGGACATGCCGGTCTTCGGGCCCTCGGCGCGGGCGGCCGAGATCGAGAGCTCCAAGAGCTTTGCCAAGGACTTCATGGTGCGCCACGGCATCCCGACGGCGCGGCACCGGTCGTTCACGGCCTATGACGAGGCGGCGGCCTACGTCCAGGCGGTCGACTTCCCGGTAGTGTTGAAAGCCAGCGGGCTGGCGGCCGGCAAAGGCGTGCTGTTACCCGAGCCCGGCCAGACCCTGACGGCCCTGCGCGAGCTGATGACGACCGAGGCCGGCGCTGAGGTCGTGATCGAGGAGCGTCTTTCAGGCGAAGAGGTCTCGCTGATGGGCTTTTGCGACGGAACGCGCGTCGTCCCGATGCGCGCCGTGCGCGATCACAAGCGCCTCCTGGACGGTGACCAGGGCCCCAACACCGGCGGGATGGGCGTCGTCTCGCTGGACGCCGACGTGCGGGATTGGAGCGCCATGGCCCTGGAGCCGGCCGTGCGCGGACTCGAAGCCGAAGGTCGGCCCTTCGTGGGCGTGCTCTACGCCGGGCTGATGCTGACCGACGACGGTCCCCGCGTGCTGGAGTACAACTGCCGCTTCGGCGATCCGGAGGCTCAGGTGCTCCTGCCGATGCTGCACGGCGACCTGCTCGAGATCTGCCTGCAGTGCGTGCAGGGCCGCCTGGAGCCCACCCGCTTCTGGAGCGGCCACGCCGCCTGCGTCGTGATGTCCGCCGCTGGCTATCCCGAGAAGCCCCGCACCGGCGACGTCATCCGCGGCCTGGGTCCGGACGAGCACCACACCCTGGTGTTTCAAGCGGGGACCCGCCTGGAGGACCAGAACGTGGTCACCGCCGGAGGCCGCGTCCTGGGCGTCACCGGCCTCGGGACGACCCAGGCGGAGGCGATCCGCCACGCCTACCGCCGCGTCGCCGAGATCAGCTTCGACGGCGCCCACTACCGCAAGGATATCGGGCTTCAACTCTCAGCCCCCCAGAGGACCAACCCATGACCGATTATGCCAGTTCCGGCGTCAATCTCGAAGCCGGCTCCAAGACCATCGACCTGATGGCCGAGGCCGTCAAATCCACCTACGGCCCCGAAGTCGTCGCCGGCCTGGGCAGCTTCGGGGGCGTCTACGACGCGTCCGTGCTGCGGTCGTACACGGCTCCGATGCTGGTCGCCTCCACCGATGGCGTGGGCACCAAGGTGATGCTGGCGGCGCGCTTCGACCGGTTCGAGTCGCTCGGTCAGGACCTGGTCAACCACTGCGTGAACGACATCCTGGTGCAGGGCGCGCGGCCCCTGTTCTTCCTGGACTACCTGGCCAGCTCCCGGCTCGAGCCCGAGAAGCTCGCCCGCGTCGTGGGCGGCATGGCCCAGGCCTGCCGTGAGGCCGGTTGCGCCCTCCTGGGCGGCGAGACGGCCGAGATGCCGGGCGTCTACTGCGAGGGACAGCTCGACGTGGTCGGCACTGTGGTCGGCGTGGTGGACCGCGATCAGCGGCTGCCCAGGGCCGGCCTGCACCCGGGCGACGTGCTGGTGGGCCTCGAGTCGTCGGGACCGCACACCAACGGCTACAGCCTGATCCGCAAGATCTATCCCGAGCCGGAGCCCGAGCTGGTCGACCAGTTGCTCCAGCCGCACCGCTCCTATCAGCGCCTCCTGGGGGCGCGCCTGGGGCGCGTGAAAGCGCTGGCCCACATTACCGGCGGCGGCCTGATCGAGAATCTTCCGCGCGTGCTGCCGCTGGGCCTGAGAGCCCGGATCGGCCGCTCGCGCTGGCCCGTGCCGCCGCTCTTCCAGCGCCTCGAGAAAGATGGCCAGGTGGACCCGATGGAGATGTTCCGCGTGTTCAACATGGGGATCGGCATGGTGGCCATCCTGGCCGAGGAGCACGTCGAGCACTTCCGCGACGGGCTCGGTTGCCCGTCCTGGGTCATCGGCCAGCTCGAGACCGGCGAGCGCGGCGTGGAGATCGTGTGAAACGCCTGGCCGTGCTGGTCTCTGGCAACGGGTCCAACCTGCAGGCTATCCTGGACGCCTGCGGCGCGGGCCAGTTGCCGGCCGAGGTCGCGCTGGTGGTGAGCAACAAGCGAGGCGTTTTCGCTCTGGAGCGGGCCTCGCGCGCCGGGGTCGAGAGCGTGGTCCTGCCCCGCGACGGCCGCTCCCGCGCCCAGTATGACGCCGCTCTGGCCGACGTGGTCGAGGCCGCCCGCCCCGACCGGGTGGTGCTGGCCGGCTGGATGCACATCCTCTCGAAGGGTTTTCTGGACCGCTTCCCCAACCGGGTGCTCAACCTGCACCCCGCGCTCCCGGGCGCTTTTCCGGGCGTGAACGCCATCGCCCGGGCCCTCGAGGCGGGCGTGGAGAAGACGGGGGTCATGGTCCATCGGGTGGACGAGGGCGTGGACACCGGCCCGCCGCTGGCCGTGGAGGAGATTTCCATTCATCCCGGGGAGACGCTGGAGAGCCTGACCGAGCGCGTGCACGAGGTCGAGCATCGACTGCTGATCCAAGCTTTGCGAGAGGAGCTCGAACAGCATGAAACGAGCACTGCTTTCGGTCTCGGATAAGACCGGTCTGACGGAGCTCGCGGGAGGCCTCGCGGAGCTCGGCTATTCCCTGCTGGCCACCGGCGGCACCGCCAGCCTCCTGCGCGAGCACGGCCTGGCGATCGAGGAGGTGTCGAGCTACACCGGCTCGCCCGAGATCTTGCAGGGACGCGTCAAGACGCTCCACCCCGCCATTCACGGCGGCCTGCTGGCGCGCGAGACCGTGGCGGACCGGCGCGAGCTGACCGATCAGGGTTGGGACTACCTCGACCTGGTGGTGGTCAACCTGTATCCCTTCGAGGCCACGGTGGCGCGCGAGGGCGTCACCCTGGACGAGGCCGTGGAGCAGATCGACATCGGCGGCGTGGCCCTCATCCGCGCGGCCGCAAAGAATCACGGGCGCGTGGTGCTGGTGAGCGATCCGTCCGACTACCCGGCCGTGCTCGAGGAGCTGCGCGCGGGCTCGGTCTCGGCCGAGCGTCGGCGCGCACTGGCCATCAAGGGCTTCCGCCAGACCGCCCGCTACGACCGCGCCATCGCGCGTTACCTGGACGGCACCGACGGCCCGGAGACCCTGGAGCTCTACCCGGTGCAGACCCTGCGCTACGGCGAGAACCCCCACCAGCGCGCCCGGTTGCTGACGTTCGAGCCCGGTCGCGGTCCGCTGGGGGGACGGGTGCTGGGCGGCAAAGAGCTGTCCTATAACAACATGCTCGATCTGGATGCCGCCTGGCGCGCCGTGGAGCCCTTTGCCGAGCCCTGCGCGTGCATCGTGAAGCACCTGTCGCCCTGCGGAATGGCCGCCGCCGACACGCTGGCCGAGGCCGTGCGGTTGGCGCGGGCCAGCGATCCCGTCTCGGCCTTCGGGGGCATCCTGGCGGTCAATCGCCCGCTGGATCAGGCCTCGCTGGACGAGCTGGAGGAGCTCTTTCTGGAGGCGATCGCCGCCCCCGAGTTCCCCGTGGCGCTCTCCGACAAGCGCAAGAACTGCCGCCTGTTGCAGATCGAGGGCGCACCCGCCGACCTGGGAGAATACCGCTCGGTCCGCGACGGCCTGCTGTGGCAGGAGCGCGACGACGGCGACCCGGCCAACACGGTCTGGCAGATCGTGTCCGAGCGTCCGCCGACCCCGCAGGAGACGGTCGACCTCGGATTCGCCTGGCGCGCCTGCCAGCACGTCAAGTCGAACGCGATCGTGCTGGTGCAGAACCGCGCCACCGTGGGCATCGGGGGCGGCCAGCCCAACCGGGTCGACTGCGTGCGCATCGCGGCGGGACGAGCGGGAGAGAAGGCGCGCGGCGCTTCCATGGCCAGCGACGCGTTCTTCCCCTTCCCCGACTCGGTCGAGGTGGCCGCCGCCGTCGGCGTGACCGCCGTGATCCACCCGGGCGGCTCGATGCGCGACGCCGAAGTGCTGGAGGCTTGCAACCGCCTGGGGTTGGCGGTCGTGCTCACGGGGGTCAGGCACTTCCGGCACTGACCGCCACGCTCCGCTCTCGCGGGGCTACTTTTCAAGCGGGGCCCGGTCGAAGGCGATGGCCGCCTTGGCCGCCAGCAACTCGGCGATCTCCACGTGACGGGGAGTGAAGCGGTCCGTCTCGGGGTGCCCGAAGAAGAGCCCGCCGATGACCTCGCCCGTGAG
>JBDHVW010000219.1:0-5526 GCA_039809865.1 Vulcanimicrobiota bacterium | reverse complement strand
GCCGCGCCGCCCGAGGAGCACCTCGCCTACCGCTCGCGCGTGGCCGCCGCCGACATGCCGCTGGCCTGCCAGTGGATGGCGCACGCCTACGACATTCCCGAGCGCGTGCCCCAGGAAATCCTGATCAAAGGTTACGACTACGCCGACACGCTGACCGCGCTGGCGTTCATGTCCGAGGGCGGCTCGCTGAACCGCATCCTGGACGTCCGCTTCAACCACCTCTGGCCCGAGGTGGCCGACCACCTCAGCATGGATCCGAAGCAGCTCCCCGAGCCGATCTACAACATCCTCACGTTCGGGCGCAACTTCCCCCCGCCCCCGGCGCTGCGCTTCCTGCCTGACGTCCGTCCGGGCCTGGCCCAGCGCATGAAGCTGCCCGCCTTCTCGACGACCGTGCCGGGTCCCGAGCTGGTGGAGGAGTTCCGTCTCAACGGGCGCGACGTGGAGAATATTCGCCACGTGCTCAACGACCCACTGGGAGTGCCCGACGAAGACCTCCTGCTGCCGGCCGGCCGCGATCTGCGGACAGGCGATTGGGTCATGGCCGGCTGCATCCAGTACCTCAAGCCGTTCCCCATGCAGACCGTGCTGGAGGCCCGCAAAGGCGTCAAGATCGGCTGGCCCGAGGTGGCGCTGGTCTTCAGCCTGCGGCCCGACGTCTTGACCGAGGGTCCCATGGCGGCCATCTATCCGATCATGTCGGGCACCAACGACAATGGCGTGCTGGCGGGTCGTAAACGCCAGTGGTTCCCCCAGACCCTGCCGCTCAATTACGATCTGGATCGCCTCACCGTGGGCGAGCGCGCCGCTCTGGAGCCCCTGATGTGGCGCGACTACAAGGCCACTCCCTCGGAGATCGAGATGCTGAAGAGGTCCGGGCTGAGCCTGACCGAGTCCGCGATCGCGCTGGCCCTGACGCGCAACTCCCAGATCGACCTGGAGACCTTCCTCACCCGCCACGCCAACGGCGAGACCTGGAGCCAGCTCATCAACCGTTACGCCATCGACATGCGCGGCCAGTGGCCGCTCGCGCAGGCCATCGCGATCCGCGAGCCGGTGCACGAATGAGAGCGCTCGCCGAACGCGGCGCCAGCTGGGTCTGGGTGGTGCTGATCGCCTTCCTGCTGGCCGACCTGACTTCGGCCGCGCTGGAGGAGCGCTTGATGCTGCCTCCCGTGGCCGCGCCCTCCAAGAGCGCCTCGCCGGCGCTCCCGTCCGCACCCGCGGCGGCCATTCCGGGCGAGCTCGTCAGCGTGCTCGACACCCGTCCGCCCGAGGCCATCATCGAGGCCGGGTCGACCGAGGGAGACCCCGCCGCTGCGCCCGTGGCGAGCAACCCGCTCAACATCAGCCTGAAGGGCACCATCATCGGGGCCGGCGGCGTCTCGCTGGCGGTCATCGACGACGGCAGCGGCGAGACCAAGCTGCTCTCGACCGGCGAGAAAATCGGCGAGCTGACGCTGGTCGACGTGGGGGCGCACGAGGCCACCTTCCGTCAGGGCACCGAGACCCGGGTGTTGTCGCTGATGGATTCGTCCGATTCCTCGGCGGCTCCGCCGTCGATGGCCCAGCGCCCGGTGGCGGTCAACACCCCGGTGGCGCCGGCCAGCCCGTCGGCTCCCATCAAGCCGCCCGAGACCATGGCTGAGATGCAAGAGCTGCTCAACGACCCTGCCAAAGCCTCGGACGGCTTCAAGCTGACGCCCATCAACCGCAAGGGCCAGAGCTACGGCGTGATGCTGGAGTTCCGCAAGTCGAGCAACCTGATGTCGGCCATCGGCCTGCGCCACGGCGACATTCTGCTGAGCGTCAACGGCCGTCCCCTCAAGTCGGGCGAGGACATGTACACGGCCTACCAGGAGATGCGCAACAGCCCCAACGTGTCGTTCGAGGTGGATCGCGGCGGCCAGGTGGTGCCGATCAAATTCGAGGTCAAGCCGTGAGAAAGCTGGTGCTGCTGGCCTGGGTCGCGTGCGTCGCGTTCCTGCTGGCGGACCTCTCTTCCAACAAGCTCGCAGGGGACCTGGCCGCGACTCCCCCGGTGAAAACGGCCCCCACGGGCACCGCCACGGCCGGTCTGCCGGCCGACCCGGGCCGCTCGCTGACAGGACCCGCGGTCGTTCCGCCAGGAACCCCCGCCAGCACGGACGAGCCCACCTTCACGCTGCGCGGCACGGTGGTCGGCACGAAGCAGTCGCTGGCCCTGGTGCTCGAGGGCACCGAGTTCGTGGCGCTGGCGCTGGGCGAGTCCCGCCAGGGCTGGAAGCTGACCCGCGTGGAAGCCAATCGCGCCCAGTTCGAAAAAGACGGCCACATCGCCATGCTGGCCCTGACCGACGCCTCTCCCACTCCGGTCGAGAAAGCCGAGCCCCTGACGATGACGCGCGAGAGGCGCAACGAGATGGATCTGTCGTCCATGTTGAAAGGCGTGCGCCTGGACGCCGAACCGCGCGGGCTGCGCGTGGCGCGCGTGGCGGCCGACTCGACGCTGGCCGGGTTCGGGCTCCAACCGGGCGACCTGATCCTGGACATCAACGGCCACCCCGTCCGCACGCTGGACGAGGCGTCGCGCCTCATGCCGGTGCTCGAGGGCGAGGACGATTTCTCGCTCAACGTCGAGCGCAGCGGCAAAACCGTCCCGCTCCGTTTCAGCCTCGCCCGTTAGGCGCTTTTTTGCTCCAGGCGGGTCACCCGCTCCTCGAGTCGCTCGAATCGAAGCTCGTAGCCGTCCACGAACGTGTTGACGGCCTGCGCGACACGCCCGATGTCCTGTTCGTTCTTCTGATGACCGGCTTCGAGTTGATCCACGTCGGAACGCAGCCCGAGGATGGATTGGTCGGTGCCTTTCAGCGAATCGGAGACGCTTCTGACATCGCCTTCAACCGAGGTGAGAGCGGCATGCACCGTCGTGAGAGAGGCCTGCACCGTCGTGAGAGAGGCCTGCACCGTCGTGAGAGAGGCCTGCACCGTCGTGAGAGAGGCCTGCATCGTCGTGAGAGCGGCCTGCATCTTCGTGAAGGAACCTCCCATCCTTCCGACGGCCTCTTGCATGTCACCCACGGAGGTATGCATCGCATCGAGATGCCTGGTGGTGTTGCGCCGAAACCGAGCCGAGCGACGAGCTGACTTCTTTTGCCTCTCGTCCAACTCTGCCAGAAGTGCTTTGATATCGTCCAACCTGGGGTCTCCTTTCACAGGACCCTCCGCGCACCGACAGATGGTCCTCGCCTCGGGAGGATGGGGTCGGATGCTTTCTTCAGGCTACCATGCCTGTGAAATTCTTGCAACCAAAACCAGTCGACCGCTCCTGTCGTCGCTAAAAGTTGACCGCTCCTGTCGTCGCTAGAGCTTGTCGCTCATCTCCGTCACGAAGCTCTTCCACTGGGGCGGCGCCGCGCTGTCGGAGAAGGGCATGAACTTCTTGTCCAGCTTTTCGAGCGAGCTGGTCGGGAGCTGCACCGAGAGGCCGCAGGCTTCGGAGTAGTTGTCCGCCGTGTGCCGAGCCAGCACGGCTTTGTTCAGCTCGCTCTGCACCTGGCCGAGGGCGGCCAGCACCGCCTGGGCGTTGGGGGACGCCGCCGCGTTGGGGAACGAGACCTGCGTCTCCTTCTTGAAAGGTCCAAAGCCGCTCTTTTCAACCAGGGTCTGGCCCGTGTAGACCTTCTCCAGGTTGCGGCAGAAGTGGCCCAGGTCGCCCATGCCGAGCTTCTCGCCCGTGGAGCGATGCGGCCACATCTTGGGATAGAGCTGGGTGTTCTTCACGGCCGCCTTGAGGCCGTCGGCGTTGGTGGCGATCTCGTTCTTGAGCAAACCGCCCAGGGCGTCCACGGCGCTGACGACGCCCGGCAGCTGGGCCGTATCCACCAGCGCCAGCGTCTCGGGCGCCAGCATCTTCTTCATCATGTCGGTCGAGTTGCTCATCACGTTGGCCGAGTCGATGATCTCGCGGCCCCACTGCTCCGGGGTCAGCGTCTGGCCGGCCGTCTTGCGGGTCGTGTTCTCGAGCAGGTCGCCCACGGCGCCCGCCTTGATCGTCTCCTCGCTGACCAGCACGAAGCGCGCCTTATCGCCCACCCCGGCCACGGCCTCGAGGTTGCCCTCCAGGCACGACTCCAGCAACAGCACGTCGATCGGGCGCCCCGCCTTGGTGACGGTGTCGTCCACCACCGACTTGTAATCCTTGTAGCCCAGGCCCGCCGTCTGGCGGTAACCGAGCCCGTGGCCCATCATGTGGACCACCGTGATGTCCTCTTTGGGATACTTTTTCATGCCGTTGGCCAGGAAGTCGCTGACGGTCGGAATCTCGCGCTTCTCGGCCAGCGCCACGTCGCTGGTGACGGTGCCGTCCAACGCCGGGGTCTTGTTGCCCGTCACCTCGTAGGTGCGGATGCCGCTCCAGGGCGTCTCCCCGATCTTCTTGTCCTTGATGGCCGAGTAGCAGTGGCCCAGGCCGCGCAGGAAGAGCTGCGAGCCTTTGTGGTAGATGAGCGCGCCGCCCGCGACGGCGACTCCCAGGCCCACCAGGCTGCCGCCCAGGGCCGCGCTGGCCCCCATCGCCACGGCCACTCCCGCGCCTGCCAGCAGGCCGAGCTGGGCCACCCCGATGGCCATTTTCTGCGGGAACGGCATCACCTTGCGCTCGAGCATCAGGTCGGCGGTGAAGTTGCCCGCGCCCACGGTGTGGGCATCCTCGATCTTGTTGAGGCTGTCGACCGCCATCGGCTCGATGACGGCTTCGGTGGCGTCCATCCACGACACCAGGTGGACTTTGGTGGGGGCGGGGGGCGTCTGCGTCACATTCATAGCCTGAAGAAACTATGAAAACACCCTGAAAAATACCTGAACGACGGGCCGCGCGGCCTGTTAACACAACAAATCTAGAGTTTTCTACTCATTTCCGTTACGAAGGATTTCCACTGGGGAGGAGCGGCGCTGTCCTCGTAGGCGGGAAGCTTCTTGTCGATCTTGCCGAGCCAGCTGGTGGGCAACTGAACCGTCAGCCCGGACGTATCCTCGTAGCCCGGCCCCCGATATTTCTCCACCACCGCCAGGTCAGCCATCTCGCGCAGTTGGATGGCCGCGTCCAGAATGGCTTTGGCACGGGGCGAGCGAGCCGCCTCGGGGAAGCTCTCCTGGCGCTCGAAATGCCCCAGCATCGTGGTGGTCACCTCGCGGCCCCGGTAGACGCTCTGCAAATTGCGGCAGAACTGCCCGATGTCGCCCAGGCCGAGCTTGCGGCCATCGCTGCGGAACGGGAATTCCTTGGGAAACATGGTGGTGGCCTCGACGGCTGCTTTCAGTGCCGCGGGGTTCTCCTTCAGCTCCTGCCTCAGCAGGGCGCCCAGCTGGTCGAGCGCTTTGAGGACGGGGGGGAGCTGCTCGGTATCCACGACCGCCAGTGTCTCGGGTTGATACTCCGCGTTGCCCTGGAGCCGGACCACCGAGGTCGCCCAGCCGGAGGGAGTAACCGGTCGATCCCCCTGAAGCCGGACTGCCGCGCCGATTCGGCCGCCCATGGCGCCGGCC
>JBDHVW010000218.1:0-5631 GCA_039809865.1 Vulcanimicrobiota bacterium | reverse complement strand
CGGCCCGAGGGGGGCGTCCTGCTGGGCATTCGGGGCGGGCCGCTCATGAGCCTCAACGAGCAGGGGGTCCACGAGTGGACCTTTGCCGACCGCGACACTTTCTCCAAGCCCGTCCTGGGCGAGGATGGCTTGATCTACACGAGCTCCTACGGGCGTTACGTCTACGGCTTGCAGACTCCCGAGGCCTGGGCCCAGAAGGTCACGCACGGAGCGAAGCCGAGCCCCCCGCAGGTCTTCGACACGGACGGACGGGTCGTCGTGGGGGGCGTCTCGGTGCGCAAGCGCCGGGCCTGAAAGCAAAAAGCCCGCAGAGCTGCAGGCTTTTTGGTGGTGGCGGGAGACAGAGTCGAACTGTCGACCAAGGGCTTATGAGTCCCCTGCTCTGGCCACTGAGCTACCCCGCCGTGGACAGGGTCTGATCTTACGAGCCGGACCCCGGTCTGTCAAGACTTTCCTGGAAACGTCCCCGGGCGCCGGACTCAGCGATACTCGAGCAGCGGAATCCATTCCATGAACCGGAAAATCGGGCTCTCGGGGGCGAACTTCTTGAAGTCGATCAGCACCCCCACGCCGGCATCCTGGAAGATCGCGCCACGGATCAGGTAGGTGTGGCCCACCGCCGGTGCGCCGCGCACCTTGAAACCCCCGTCCGGGTCGGGCACGTAGCTGAAGACGCCGTTGGGGCTCTCCATCTGGTAGTTGCCGTCGTGCTCGACGATCTTCGTTACGCCCTTCTTGCCGGAGATCACGTACTCGTTGCTGCTGCCGACGTATTTGATCTCGTCGTCCGGTACCGTAACGGTCAACGTGCTCGGGGTCTTGGCGAACTTGTAGGTCTGGTTGCGAAACTTGACCGTGACGTCATCCTTGGTGCTGTCGATGGTCATCGTGGTGTCGGGGAACGCGATCTCGAAGCTGCCGATGCCGGCGTCCTTGATGGTGACCTTGCCGAGCTTGCTGTCCACGGTGCGCACGCCGTTCATCACGTCGCGCGAGTAATCGTAGTCCTTGAGCTCTTGCGGCACGTAGTAGATCGTGCCCCACGTCTCCTCGGTGAGAGTCTTGCGCAGCGGGCCCGAGATGTCATCGGCCAGCGCCGGTAGAGTGGCGATCAATGCGAGTGCGAGAAGAGCTTTTTTCAACATAAGGCGCCCGCCTTCGCGGAGCCGGGCGCGGACCCTGCCGACCTAGAGCGCGGGCACCTGGACGGCGTCCTCGTCGGCGGCGGGGCGGCCTTTGTAGCCGTACTTCACCCACAGGCTGAAGAGCACCACCGAGCCCACCATCAGGCCGACCCACAGCCCACCCAGCGTCTGGTAGAGCAGGTAGATGTTCAGGGCGCTGATCAGGGTGGCCACGCCGAAGCCGAGCACGGCCATCCAGGTCGGGTTGACGTGGTCGCCCATCTTGGAGCGGCTCGAGGTGAACGCGACGAGGGGGAAAATCGCGAAGGGGAGCTGCATCGAGAGCACCACCTGCGAGAGGACGAGCAGCTGCATCGTGCCCTCGCTGCCTTTGATGGCGATGACCACCACCGCCGGCACGATCGCGAGCGAGCGGGTGATGAGGCGGCGCAGCCAGGGCGCCATACGCAGGTTCAGGAAGCCCTCCATCACGATCTGCCCGGCCAGCGTGCCGGTAATGGTGGACGACTGCCCGGAGGCCAGCAGAGCCACCGCAAACAGCGTGGAGGCGCCTGCGCCCAGCATCGGGGTCAGCAGCTCGTGGGCCTGCTGCAGCTCGGTCACGTCCTTGACGCCGTGGAAAACGGAGGCCGAGAGAATCAGGATGGCGGCGTTCACGAAGAAAGCGGCGCCCAGCGACAGGACGGTGTCGAGCGTGTTCAGCTTGATGGCTTCGCGAATCCCGTCGGGCGTGCGCTCGAAGGCGCGGCTCTGCACCAGCGAAGAGTGCAGGTAGAGATTGTGCGGCATCACGGTGGCGCCCAGGATGCCCAGCGCGATATAGAGCGCGGCGGCGTCGGGCAGCGACGGGACGAGCGTGCCGTGGAGCACGGCCCCGAGCGGCGGAGACGCCATGTAAATCTCGCAGGCGAAGCAGATGCCGATGGTGGCGACCAGGGTCAAGATCACCGCCTCGAGCTTGCGCACGCCCAGGCGCATCAACAGCAGCAGCGCCAGCACGTCGAAGCCGGTCAGCAGGACGCCCAGAACCAGCGGCATGCCAAAGAGCATGTTCAAAGCGACCGCCGAGCCGATCACCTCGGCCAGGTCGCAGGCGATGATGGCCACCTCGCACAAAACCCACAGCGCCAGGGCCGCGGGCTTCTTGTAATAGTCACGGCAGGCCTGGGCCAGGTCGCGACCGGTGACCAGGCCCAGGCGCACGCAGAGCGTCTGCAGCAGGATGGCCATCAGGTTGGAAGCGAGGATCACCCAGAGCAGCGCGAACCCGTATTTGGAGCCGCCCGCGAGGTCGGTGGCCCAGTTGCCCGGGTCCATGTAGCCGACGCTGACCAGCAGCGCGGGGCCGGTGAACGCCAGGAACTTGCGGAAGAAGCTCGTGCGATCGGGAATACGCACCGTGCGATAGACTTCCGGCAGGGAGGGCAGTCGCATCGGGGCCTCGCTGATGAGATCCATGGGTGTTTTAGTCGCCTCTAAAAAAGATGTTTTTAGATTAGCCTAAAACTCGTCCCAAGTCAACAGAAGGCCGTCAGGTTCCGCCGAAACATTAGTCACAGACCTCTACTGTCGACTGTCGACTCGTCTCCTACCAGCTGATCTCGAGCCAGGTCCGTCCGCACTTGAAGACCTTGCCGTTGGGCAGCTCGCAGCGGCCCTCGAGGCGGTTGCCGTCGATGAAGGTGCCGTTGGTCGAGCGGAGGTCCTCCAGGAAGACGTGCGGGTCCTGCAGGTCGATCAGGGCGTGGCGGCGCGAGATGAAGTTGTCGGCGGGCAGCTGGATCTTGGCCTCGCGGCCCACCTCGCAGGAGTGGTTGAACTGGAAGATGTGGCCGTCCATCGGGCCGGACAGCACTTCGAGCTTAATGCGCACCGACCGTGCCCTCCATCGCGCTGGGGCGCTCGATCTCGAAGCCCAGCTCGTTGTCCATCCGCACGACCTCGATGCGCGTCCCGGGGGCGTACTGGTTGCGCAGCGCCTCCTCGGCCAGGGGGCGCTTGAGATACTGGTTGATGGCGCGATGCATCGGGCGCGCCCCGAATTCGGGCTGATAGCCCTTCTCGATCAGGAGCTCCACCGCGTCGGGGGCGAACGACAGCACCAGGTTCTGCTTCTCCAGCGCCTGTTTGCGCAGGATCTCCAGCTGCAACTGGACGATGTTGGTCAGGTCGTCCTTGTCCAGGGCTTTGAACACCACGATCTCGTCGATGCGGTTGAGGAACTCCGGCCGGAAGTGGCCGCGCAGGGCCTTCTGGTAAGGGGCCGGCAGCGTCTCCAGCTGCCCCGCCGCGAAACCGCGCTCCCCCGCCGCCGCCGCATCGCGCGACCCCAGATTGGAGGTCATCACGATGATGGTGTTGGTGAAGTTGACCGTGCGGCCCTTGGAATCGGTGAGGCGCCCGTCGTCGAACACCTGCAGGAAGTGGTCGAAGACCTCCGGGTGGGCCTTCTCCACCTCGTCGAGCAGCACCACGCAGTAGGGCTTGGTGCGCACGGCGCCCGTCAGCTGGCCCTCCTCGTCGTGGCCCACGTAGCCGGGAGGCGAGCCGACCAGCCGCGTCACGGTGTGCTTGTCGTGGAACTCGGACATGTCGAGCCGCACGATCTCCTTGTCCGACCCGAACAGGAACTCCGCCAGGCCTTTGGCCAGCTCGGTCTTGCCCACGCCGCTCGGGCCCAGGAAAAAGAACACGCCTCCGGGGCGGGTGGGCGACACGAGGCCCATCCGCACCACGCGAATCGTGTCGGCCACGGCCTTACAGGCGTGGTTCTGACCCACGACGCGCTGCTCCAGCAAGGACTCCATCTCGAGCAGGCGCTGCGTCTCCTCGGTGGTCATGCGCGACACCGGGATGCCCGTCCAGTCGGACACGACCGAGGCGACCACCTCGGGCGTGACGACGAACTTCATGTCGTCCTCCTGGCTCCAGATGCCGGACGGATTCTTCACCCGCGCCGCCGCCTCGTCGATGAGGTCGAGCGCCTTGTCGGGCAGATTGCGGTCGGGCAGGTAGCGCACCGAGAGCTTGACCGCGGCCAGCAGCGTCTCATCCGCGATCTTCACGCCGTGATGGCCCTCGTAGCGGGCCTTCAGGCCCTGCAGGATGGTGAGGGCGTCCTCCTCCGAGGGCTCCCCCACCAGCACCGGCTGGAACCGGCGCTCCAGGGCCGGGTCGGCCTCGATGGACTTGCGATACTCGTCGGTGGTGGTGGCGCCGATCAGCGGAAAGTCGCCCCGCGCCAGGGCCGGCTTCAAGATGTTGGAGGCGTCCATCCCCCCGCGGGAGTCGCCCGCACCCACGAGCTGGTGCAGCTCGTCGATGAACAAGATGATGCGCTTGTCCTCGGCCACCTCGTCCATGACGCCCTGAAGACGCTCCTCGAACTCGCCGCGGTGCTTGGCGCCGGCCAGCATCGACGTCAGGCTGAGCTCGAGCAGGCGCGCGTCCTTGAGCTGGTCAGGCACCGTGCCCTCGGCGATGCGCTGCGCCAAGCCCAGCACCACCGCCGTTTTGCCCACCCCGGCCTCGCCCGTGATGACCGGGTTCGACTTCGTCTTGCGCGTCAGAATGGTGAGCATGCGCCGGATCTCGTCCGCGCGGCCCACCACCGGGTCGATCTTGCCCTCCCGCGCCTGGGCCACCAGGTCGCGCGCATACTTGGAGAGCATCTTCTCTTTTTTCTTCTTCTCACGGCCCTCGCCGCTGGAGGAGACCCGGCTCTCCGAGATGCCGTCCCCGCTGCTGGGGGCCGAGACCGAGGGGAACACGCCGCCCAGCAGCTCGCCGCCCGCCTTGCGCAGGTCGACGCCGCGCGCCACCAGGAGGCGCGAGGGAATGCTCTTGGGGTCGGTCAGGAAGGCCGCCACCACGTGCTTGGGCTCAACGCGCATCGCGCGGCAGCTCTCGGCGATCTCCTGGGCGGGCTTGCCCAGCAGGCGCTTCAGGCGAGGCGACTGGGTGCCGTTCCACTGCGGCACCTTTTCGTCGCCCATCGGCAACAGCTCGATCAGCTCGGTCTCCAGAGTGGCGTAATCGAGCCCTTTGGAGGCCAGCCAGTTGCGCACCGGGGCGTCCAGGGTGACCGCCGCCGCCAGGTAGTGCTCGCAGCTCAGGTAATAGTGGCGCCAATCCATGGAAAGCTTGGCGGCGCGCTTGGCCACCGCCTCGGTGGCGTCCGACTGGTGCAGCGCCATTACTTGCCCTTCACACCGACTTCGGTCAAGCGGGCGACGCACTCGACGTGGTGCGTCTGGGGGAACATGTCCAGGGGCTGGATGTCGTGCGTGCGATATCCCAGGTCGGCCAGGATCCCCAGGTCGCGCGCCAGCGTGGACGGATTGCAGGAGACGTAGAGCAGCTTGGGGATGCGCATCTTGGCCAGAGTCTTCAAAGTGTCGATATCGCAACCCTTTCGGGGCGGGTCGACCAGCGCCGTCTGAAAGCGCATCCCGTCGCGGTACATCTGGGGCAGCAATCGCTCCAC
>JBDHVW010000217.1:0-5638 GCA_039809865.1 Vulcanimicrobiota bacterium | reverse complement strand
CCAGTTCCCACTCGAGGTAGGCGAAGGGATTCACGTCACCCTGTCGCTGCTGACCCTGGCGGGCTGGATGGAGGAGCTCGAGGGCAAGATGAACTCCTCGTCTCCGGCCCCGGCCGCCGCCTCGGCCGAAGCGCCCGCGCCGCGCATCCAGGAGGCCCAGTTCGCCCCCCTCTCGCCGGCTGCCCGGGCCGACTCGCAACCGCAGCTCGACCTCATCCTGGATGTGCCCCTGCAGGTCCAGGTCGTGCTCGGGCGCACGAGCGTGCTGGTTCAGGACCTCATTCACATGGGGGAGGGCACGGTGCTCGAGCTCGACCGCCTGGCGGGCGAGCCGGTGGAGCTCTTCGTGCATGACCGACTGGTCGCATACGGCGAGGTCATCGTGATCGACGAGCGTTTCGGCGTCAAGGTGCTGGACCTGGCCCGCGAGCAGCGACCGCGTTCCCGCACCGCGGTCATGAGCTAACACATTTCCCCCCCGGGCCGATAGGGAGGTTGTCATGGAAATCGATCTGGAAATGCTGGCGGACTTCCTCCCCGAAGCCCTGGAGCAAAACGAGTTGCTCGACCAGGAGCTGGTGCGCCTCGAGGGTGAGCCGACCGAGGAGCGCCTGCGCACCATCTTCCGCGTGATGCACACGCTCAAGGGCGGAGCCGGATTCTGCGGCCTGGCCAAGCTCGAAGGGCTGACCCACCGCTCCGAGACACTGCTCTCGCGGATGCGCGATGGCGAGCTGCCCGTGAACAGCGAGCGCATCTCGCTCATGCTCGAGGTGCAGGATGCCGTCAAGGTCATCCTGGACCACCTGCAGTCAGCCGGGTGCGAAGGCAGCGAGGACCGCTCCGCTCTCTGTAGCCGCCTGGATCGCGCCGCGGCCGACCAGGTCGAGGACCCGCGCGCCGCGGAGAGGCGCGAGCTGGAGGAGATGCAGGCGATGCTGCTGGCCTCCATGGAGCCCCCCGAGCCCCTGGACGAGATGGCCGAGCTGGAAGCCATGCAGGCGATGCTGATGGCCAACATGGGCGGCGAGGCCCCCCCGGCTCCCGTCGACGAGATGGCCGAGCTGGAGGCCCTCCAGGCCATGCTCATGGCCGCGATGAGCCCCGAGCCCGAGGCGGCTCGCCCCGCCCCGGCCCCCCAACCCAAAGCCGCCGCAGCCGCGGCGCCGCCTCCCGCGGCCGCCCCCGAGGTGCGCGTGCGCGTGGACCTGCTCGACCGCATGGTCAACCTCGCGGGCGAGCTGGTCCTGGCCCGCAACCAGCTGCTGCGCCTCACCTCGGGGCTGAGCATCCCGGCTCTGGGCTCGATCTGTCAGCGCGTCAACCTCCTGACCAGCGAGCTGCAAGAGCAGGTGATGCAGACCCGCATGCAGCCGATCGCCACCTTGCTGAGCCGTTTCCCGCGCATCGTGCGCGACCTGGCCGCCCAGACCGGCAAGGAGGTCCGCCTCACGATGGAGGGCCAGGAGACCGGGCTGGACCGCAGCCTGCTCGAGGCCATCAAGGATCCGCTCACGCACATCGTGCGCAACTCGATCGACCACGGGTTGGAGAAACCCGAAGAGCGCCTGGCCCGGGGCAAGGAGCGCCAGGGCCACGTCAACCTGCGCGCCTATCAGGAGAGCGGCCAGGTGGTGGTCGAGATCAGCGACGACGGCGCCGGTGTCAACACCGACCGCGTGCTTTCGCGAGCCATCGAGCGCGGACTGGTGCGTCCGGGCGAGCAGCTGACCCACCAGGAGATCCTGGAGCTGCTCTTCCGCCCCGGTTTCTCGACCGCCGAGACGGTCACCAACCTTTCCGGACGCGGCGTCGGCATGGATGTCGTGCGCAGCTCGATCGAGGGCGCCGGGGGCAGCGTGGAGATGACCAGCGAGCGCGGCCGCGGCAGCGTGATGCGCCTGCGCCTGCCGCTCACCCTGGCGATCATCCCCGCCCTGCTGGTGACGGCCGGCGAGGAGCGCTTCGCCCTGCCCCAGGCCTGCTTGCAAGAGCTGGTGCGCCTGGAAGGCGAGCAGCGCGCTCGGGTGGAGAAGCTCCACGGGGCCGAGGTTTTCCGCCTGCGCGACCAGCTGCTTCCGCTGCTTCGGCTGCGCAACGTGCTGGGGATGGAGGCGCCCGAGCCCGACACGATCAATATCGTGGTGCTGCAGAGCGAGTCGGTTCGCTTCGGCTTGATCGTCGACCGGGTTCAGGATACCGAGGAGATCGTGGTCAAACCGCTGCCCAATGGCCTGAAGAAACTGCAGCTCTACGCTGGAGCCACCATCCTGGGCGACGGTCGCGTGGCTCTGATCCTCGACCCGGCCTCGCTCGCGCGCAGCGAGGGCATGAAGACTCCCCAGAAGACCGAGCTGCGCGTCGACGGGGGCGGCCGGGCCCAGTCGATGCTGGTCTTCACGCTGGGCGGACCGGACCGCTTCGCCCTGCCCCTGGGCGTGCTGACCCGCCTCGAGGCCATCCCGGCCGAACAGGTGGAGTGGCTCGAAGGCGAGCGCGTGGTGCAGTATCGCGGCGGCCTGATGCGCCTGATCGACGTGGGCGAGCGCCTGGGACGCTCCCCGGCCGCGGGGGAGGTCCTGCAGGTCATGGTGTGCGGCCACGGCGGCCGGCACCAGGGTTTGATCGTGGGCGACATCGTGGACGTGGTGCGCCACGAGGTGCAGGTGGACTCCAGTCTGGCCACGGGCCAGGCCACCATGGGCTCGGCCGTCATCGGCGGGCGCGCCACCAGCCTGCTGGACCTGCAGATGCTGCTGAGCGACACGCGTCCCGCGCAGCGCCAGGGCTCGGGGCTCCGGGTGCTGGTGCTGGATGACTCGCCCGACTATGGTCCGCTGACGGTTTCCTACCTCAACACCGCCGGGCACCGCGCGGTGATGGTGAAAGATTGCGCCCAGGTCCGGGCGCGGCTGGCCCGCGAAGCTTTCGACGCGGTCGTGGTGGAGCTTGGCTGTGCCGGCGCGGGCGAGTTGCTCGAGCAGTTGCGCGGAGTGGAGCTGGCGGTGACCTCGAACCGGGTCGCCGGACCGGTGCCGCTGCCCGGCAGCGCTCGCCTCATCCAGCCTTACGGACGGGTTCAATTGCTCGAATCTCTGACTACGGGAGCAGCCGCATGATGAAGCTCTTTCCCCCGCCGGGAATCCTGATCGCCTCGCCCCCCCGGCCCGACCGAGAGGCCGCGCCGGCGCCGCGTGAAGCGGCGACGCCCATCCCCTTGCGACCCCAACGGATCAACCTGGTGGAGCTGGTGCAGAACCTGCCGCTCGGGTCGGAGAAGTGCGCATGAGCCAGTTCGTCACGTTTACCCTCGAGAACGAGCTCCTGGGAGTCGACGTCCAGCGGGTCCAGGAAGTGCTGGGCCTGCAGCCGACCACCCCCATCCCCCGGGCGAACGAGTCGCTGTGCGGCCTCTTGAACCTGCGCGGCCAGGTGGTGCTGGTGGTGGACCTGCGCAAACGACTGCAGTTCCCCGATTCGGACAGGGCGCGCGAGAACCTCATCGTGCAGACGCACGGGGGTCTGTTCAGCCTGCTGGTGGATAAGGCCGGTAGCGTGATCACGCTGGGAGACGACTCGCGCGAGCCCGTTCCGGAGACGTTGCGCGGGCCCCTGGCCGGCTATCTGAGCGCGGTTCACAAGCTGCCCGAGGGATTGCTGGGCATCCTGGACGTGGACCGATTGCTGGCTGAGGAGACCGCTCTGGCGTGAGCATCGGGGTGCTGGTGGTGGACGACTCGGCCGTCTTTCGCCAGGCGGTGGAGCGGGCGCTGACCGGCCAGGCCGGCATCGAGATCCGGGGCACGGCCCACAACGGGCGCGACGCACTGGAGAAGATTCGCGAGCTGCGTCCCGATGTGGTGACGCTCGACCTGGAGATGCCCGAGCTGGACGGCCTCTCGGTGCTGCGCGAGATTCGGCGCGAGGGGCTGCGCCTGCGCGTGCTGGTGCTGAGCGCCACGGGGGGCGAGCGGCGCACCATGGAGGCTCTGTGCCTGGGCGCCGAGGACTTTCTGGTCAAGCCGACCGGCAGCGCCTGCCAGGCGCGCCTGCGCGAGACCTTGCTGGCCAAGGTGCTGCAATTCTCATCCCCCACACCGGCGCGCGCCACGGTGGCGAGCCCCGTGACGCGCTCGGCCCGCGTGGAGGCCGTGGTGATCGGGGTGTCCACCGGAGGGCCGGACGCGCTGGCGCGCCTGCTCCCTCGTCTGCCGGTGCGCCTGCGCGTGCCGGTGCTGGTGGTCCAGCACATGCCGGCCCGGTTCACCGGCCTGCTGGCCGAGCGCCTGACCAGGCTCGGCCCTCTGCCTGTCGAGGAGGGCTGTCAGGATGGCGTGATTCTGCCCGGGCACATCTACATCGCTCCGGGCGACTATCACATGGAGGTGCGCGGGGTCAACCCGCGCCTGCACCTGCAGCAAGAGCAGCCCGAGAATGGCTGTCGTCCCGCCGTGGACGTGCTGTTCCGCTCGGCCGCCCGCGTCTACGGAGCCGGGTGCCTGGCCGTGGTCCTCACGGGAATGGGGCGCGACGGCCTGGAGGGCGTGCGCCAGATCGTGGCCTGCGGCGGGCAGGCCCTGGCCCAGGATCGCAAGAGCAGCGCGGTGTGGGGAATGCCGCGGTCGGTGATCGAGGAGGGTCTGGCCAGTGAGCTCGACCTGGACGAGATCGCAAGCGCCATCTCGCAAAGGACGCGATGACCCGCGAGGACTACGACTTCGTCGCACGCTTCGTCCACCAGCGCTCGGGCCTGTGCCTGGGACCGGACCAGGCCTATCTGGTCGAGAGCCGACTCGACGAGCTCTCCCGCCGCCTGAGCCTGGCTCCCGAGGCGCTCCTCAGCCGGGCCCGCCTGCGCGATCGCGAGGCCGAGCAGCACCTGGTGCAGGCGATGACGGTCAACGAGACCTCCTTCTTTCGCGACCGGGCCGTGTGGGATCGCCTGCGCCGCTCCATCCTGCCCGGCCTGCTGGCCGGACGGCAGGGGCTCCGCGTCTGGTGCGCGGCCTGCTCCACGGGCCAGGAGCCCTACTCCTTCGCCATGATGTGGCTGGACCACTTCGCGAGCTACCGGCTCGAGCTGGTCGCCACCGACCTCTCCGAGCCGGTCCTGGCCCGTGCCCGCCGGGGCCACTACAACCCGGCCGAGATGGCCCGCGGCCTGACGGCGGAGGAACGCTCGCAGTATTTCGTGGAGGGCGCCATCGCGGAGAAATGCCGCTCGATGGTGGAGTTCCGCAGCGCGAACCTGATCGAGTCCTCGCTCCGCCTGGGCCCTTCGACCTGATTCTCTGCCGCAACGTGCTCATCTACTTCGATGCCGCCACGCGCTCCCAGGTGGTCTCCACGCTGCGCCGCCATCTCCCGCCCACGGGCCGCCTGCTGATCGGCGCCAGCGAGGTGCTGGACAAAGCGCTCCCCTTCCGCGCCGAGAACGGCCTCTACCTTCCCGCCTGAAACGAAGAAGGCCCCTCTCGCGCGAGAGGGGCCTTCTTTCATGGGAGCCTGAATGTTTAGCTAGAGCGTGTTGACATTCGACTGCCGCCTCCTGTGGATAATTGAAGGATATTCTCTATCGCCGTCGCATTACCGAGCGCGATTCTGCAGAGGGGGACTTGGCCATGCCGGTGGAGGAGAA
>JBDHVW010000216.1:0-5684 GCA_039809865.1 Vulcanimicrobiota bacterium | reverse complement strand
AGCTGGAGAAGTCGGCCGACTTCGTCCACCTGGCCACGCACGCGGGCCTGAACTCGCAGGACCCCAACAAGAGCTACCTGGTGCTGGGCAGCGGCCGCCACCTGGTGGTGGACGACATTTTCGAGCTGCCGCTGGGCAAGACGCGCCTGGTGACGCTGTCGGCCTGCCAGACCGAGGTGGGGGAGCGCCAGCCCGGCGCGGCCCTTTCGTCGCTGGCCGAGGCCTTCTGGGTGGCGGGCAGCCCGACGCTGGTGGCGTCGCTCTGGAAAGTGGATGACAACGCGACCCAGAAGGAGATGGTGGAGTTCTACTCGGGCGTGCGCTCGGGGAAGAACCTGGCCCAGGCGATGCAGGGGGCGCAGGCCAAATTGATCGCGGATGCCTCGACGGCGCACCCGTTCTACTGGGCGGCGTTCACCGTGATCGGGGACTGGCGCTGAGGTCCTCTACAAGATCAGCGGCCGGTCCGGGGTCACGTACTTGATGACCTCGCGCAGCATCTCGAGGGCGGCCGGGTCGACGGCAGGATCGGCGTTCTTGGTCGTCTCGATGACTATCGTGACGCCGTTGGCCCGGTTGTATGCGAAGGCGCCGGCGTAGCCGTTGATGTTCGGGCCCTGCACCAGCCAGTCCTGATTGGAGACGACGAAGCCGTAGGCAAAGTAGAAGTCCGGCCGATTCACGCCTTTGCCGACGGACGTGGGGGCCGTCTGCACCGCAAAGAGGTCGGGCGGCAGCAGCCGGCCCGTTCCAAAAATGGGTCCCCAACGGCCCAGGTCGCGCAGATTCGAAGTCAACGCTCCCGTGGACGAAGCCCAGGAGGCGTTCCAATAAGTGGCCTCCTCGAAGAGACCCCGGTCGTTCGTGAACGAGTGCAGCACGGGCGCCTGGATGTCCTGATCGAGGGGATACTGGGTATCCTTCAAACCGAGCGGGTTCAGGATATTCTCCTCGTAGAGTTGCTTCATCGACTGACCGGTGGCCCGTTCCATCACCTGGCCGAGAATCACCAGCTCGGTGTGGGAATAGGCCTGGCTGGTGCCGGGTGGATAGTTCATGCCCGCTTTCACCGAGACAGCGATCAGCTCGTCGTCGGTCCACTGGCGGAAGGGGTCGGCCAGCACGGCCTTCTCGAACTCGGGCACCCGGACGTAGTCAGCATACCCCGCGGTATTGGCGGCCAGCATACGCACGGTGACCTGGTTGGCCGAGGGCAAATCGGGGAGCCAGCGGTCGATCGTGTCGTCGAGTTGGATGCGTCCCTGCTGGACCAGCATCAGCAGTAAAGTCGACTGAAAGGTCTCCGTGATTCCGCCGATGCGGTAGTGCATCTCGGGAGTCGCCGGAACGGTCGTCATCGAGTTGCCGAGCGAGGTGACCAGGACCTCCCGGTCGCCCGCCCACATCCCGAACTGCACGGCCGAGGTGCCCGATTTCTGGGCCTCGGCGCGCACGATCTCGAGCAGCCGGTCCGGGTCGGAATTGAAGGCCGGAGCGGGCTGGGCGGTCGCGATGGAGTCGCTGGAGCATCCGTAAAACAGAAGGGCGAGCAAGAGAAGGGCGGTACGCATCGTCGAGGATACGGGAGTGGCCGTCGTTTCCCCTACCACTCCAGCTTCGGCACATCAGCACCGGAAGGCTAATGGGACCGGCAGCCACGAAGCAGCGCGGGGTGCACCATGAGCGAACGAGGGCCAGCCGTTGATGGGCCCGCCTGCTCCGAGGCCGCTTGATTTCGTACGCTGAGCTACAGGAATTCTACTTGAGCCTGCTGGAGCAAGCTAGAGGTCGTGGAGTGGCCTGTGCCATCACGAGTGGCATGGCCTGCGTGGCTCTGGGCGTGGCGCAGACGACGAGCGATTGCGACATTCTTTGCCAGCCCGAAGGCCTTCCTGGCCTGCTCGAAGTCCTGGAGGAAACGTCCTTTCGGGGGGTTCCGCCGTCCTACCGGGGATCCCTGAGTGCGCCGCTCGATGCGCCATGGCTGCGGGGAGGATGGACCAGTCACATTGTATGGCCTTCCAAAGAAGACAGCGCCTACCTGTTCGTGTTCGGGGTTCCACCTCACGCGAGCCCGGGCTGGGAGCTCGAGGTCCGCGGGTCCTACGCTGGCGTCAACACGGTCGCCGAAATGAAGCGCACGGATCGCCCGAAGGATTGGCCCTACGCTACCGCACTTGGCGTTCAGATGCTGAAGGCGAAGGACGAGCGTGGTTGGCTTTCCATCTTCGACGATGAGATGTTGACTCTACTTCCGGAAGAATTTCCCCTGTCGGAGAAGGTGGTTTCCCAGCGTCCGGTGCTGGCTCTCGCCCAGCGCCAGGACGCGCGTCTGCGACCGGCTATCCTGGCCGAAGTGCAGTTTTGGCAAGAGCTCGACCGACTGCGACTACAGATTTTCCAGAAGGCCGCACGTCCTTATGCGGCCGCAGTCAGAGCCTCAGTCGAGCCCCGCAGTTTGCGCTCGCAACACGCGCTCCGCCGCGATTTGGCGAGCGCGCACCTACCTCAACGACCGATGGAGGACTACGGTATCGCAGCCTACCTGCGTGAAGCTCGTGCCAGGCTGGAGCAATTCGTCAGACCGGAGTTGCTGGAGTGGTTGCCGCAAGTCGAGAAATACTTTACCATGGAGAGCATATGAGCGAAGATCGAGTCCGAGAGATCGAGTACGCCTACCACGTTCGAGTCTTCGGCGAGGAGTGGGCCCGGATCAACTTTTTGCCGCTCGACGAGAGAATGCGCGAGGTGGCCCGGATCGCGGACTTCGCCCGCTCGCAGACTGCTCCCAAAGAGCCTGGGTCATGAAAAAGGCGGCAACTCTGAGGCCGTGAGAAGCGGCCTGAGAATCGCTTAGAGGTTGGGCACCACCAGCACCGGCCGGTCGGCCTTCTCCAACAAAGGCATGTGCAGCACCGGCCTGGCCCCGCTGGGAAACGCCGCCCCGATCACGATCATGTCCGCGTCCAGCGCGCGCGCCTCGCTCAGGACCACCCCACCAGGTCGCTTCCCTCGACGAGCCGGGTCGTCACTCCCAGGTGATCAGGGCGTCGCCAAACCCGCTTTCATACTGGGTGCGCGCGGCCCGCGCCGAGGAGGCCTGCGCCACCACGTTGCGCCAGATGCCCAGCAGCTCTTGCCGGGGGTCGCGGCCCTCGTGCAGGGCCTCGCCATATTCCGCCAGGATGGCCCACTGGGCGCCGCCCGAGGGGAGCGGATCGGGGTGCTCCTTCCAGTGCTTCTGGAAAGCCGGGAACACCGACTTGTTCCTCACCTCGCCCAGGATGGAGAAGCCGTAGAGCACGATGGCGCGCTTCTTGGGTTGCCCGGGAAGCCAGGGCATCAAAAGCCAGACCACCAGCACGACCAGAAAGATCCGTTTGAGTACAGCCACGGTAGGATCAGTATAGGCGGACGTCCGCGGGGCCCTCCAGGGACGGGAGTACGTTCGAGAGGAGATTCGTCCCGGAGAACCGGAAATCGGCCGACATGGAAGAAAATTCCTCAACCCTGAGCGATCACTACGTGGACCTGCACGTGCACGTGGGGCGCAACGGCAAAGGCAATCAGGTCAAGATCACCGCCTCGCGCAACCTCACGTTCGCAGCCATCATCAAGGAATGTCTGGAACGTAAGGGCATCGACATGGTGGGAATCATCGACTGTGCCTGCACGGGCGTGCTGGAAGATCTGCGCAAGCTGATCGACAAGGGCGAGCTGCTGGAGCTGCCCGAGGGAGGGCTGCGGCACCGCGACAAGGTCACCGTCATCGCGGGCGCCGAGGTGGAGGCGGTGGAGGAGGAGGGAGGCGTCTCCCATCATCTGTGCTACTTCCCCTACCTGCGCAACCTCAGCGAGTTCAGCCGCGTGATGCGGAAATACATCACCAACATGGAGCTATCCTCGCAGCGCTGCGGCCTGCCGGCTCGCGAGCTGTTCGCCGTGGTCGAGGCCACCGGCGGCGTGATGGTGCCGGCCCACGCCTTCACGCCCCACAAGAGCGTCTACGGCAACGCCTGCCGCCGCCTGGAAGAGCTGTTCCGCGGCCGGCACACCGATCTGGTGGCGCTGGAGCTGGGCCTGAGCGCCGACGCCGAGCTGGCCGACCGCCTGCCGGAGCTGCAAGACTTCACGTTCTGGTCCAATTCCGACGCGCACTCGCTGGAGAAGATCGCCCGCGAGTACAACGTGATGCGCCTGGGCGCGGCCAATTTCCGCGAGCTGATGCTGGCCTGCAAGCGCGAGGCGGGGCGCCGTGTGGTGGCCAACTACGGCATGGACCCGCGCCTGGGCCGTTACCACCGCTCGTTCTGCGTCGATTGCGACCAGCCCGCCGAGGGCTTGAGTTGCCCCCGCTGCGGCCGCACCGGCAACGATTCGCGCCACTTCGTGCGGGGCGTGCTGGACCGCATGCTGGACATCGGCGGCCCCTCGAGAACCCCGGCGCACCGGCCGCCCTATCACTACCAGGTGCCGCTCCACTTCGTGCCCGGGCTGGGCAAGCGCCAGATGGACCGCCTGATCGCCTGCTTCGGCAGCGAGATGGCCGTGTTGCACAAGGCCCGCAAGGAGGAGCTGATCGCCCTGGTCGGCTACGAGCTCGCCAGCCAGATCGTGCTGGCGCGCGAGGGACTGCTCACCATGCAAGAAGGCGGCGGCGGCCACTACGGACGAGTGACCGGAGCCGCCGCCTCCAGCGAGCAACTGGCGCTATGGGAGTAGGGAGTAGGGAGACGGGAGACGGTGGATGGAGACGGACTGTCAACAGTAGCAGTTGTCGCCGGACCTCTACTGTTGACTGTCAACTGTCGACTGTCGACCCCCCCTGTCGGCCCCAACTGTTAACCTGCTTCTAGATATCGCCGTCCTCGGCCAGGGTGCGGGCGGCCAGCGCGCGGACGCGGCTGATGGCCTCCTCTTTCGTGTCGGCATAGGCCAGGATCCAGGGGATCTCCAGCACTTCGGCTACCCAGCGGCCCTCGGAATCTTGCTCGGCCTCGATGGTGAAGGGTTCTGCTTTCTCCATGGGCCGCGAAGCTTCGCTTTGGGGCGCCCCAGTCCCTCCGCAACCCCCATTCCTGATGATCGCCTAAAGATTTCAAGCCAAGACAGGCATCTCTTCCGAGCGGCCAAAAGGCACCCGGATGCGCCGCTGGATTCTTGGCCTGATCGGCTTTCTTCTGCTCGGATTGATCGTCTGGCGCGTGGTGGGTCGGATGGCGGACAAAGGGGGCGGGGGCCCCCAGCGGCAGCCTCCCGTCGTCTCGCTGGCCACTGTCGAGCGGCGCGACCTGGAGCAGACCTTCGAGGCGGTGGGCTCGGTGGAGTCCTCGCACCGGGTGCAACTCACCCCCAAAGTGGCCGGGCGCATCGACTACCTGACCGTGCAGGGCGGCGACCGGGTGCGCCGCGGGCAGATCCTGGTGCGCCTGGACAACTCCGACCTGGTGGCCCAGGTCAACCAGAAGCAGGCCTCGGTCGCCGAGGCCCGCTATCGCCTGGCTCAGGCCAAGCTGCAAGAGGGCTCCACCGAGGCCCAGGTCGCCAGCGCCCTGCGCCAGCAGGAGGCGGCCGTCACCACCGCCCGGGCCGACGCCAACCAGGTGCGCCAGCAGACCGACGCCGCCGTGGGCGCCGCCGAGGCCGCCCTGGACAGCGCCGAGGCCAACTACGGCAACGCCAAG
>JBDHVW010000215.1:0-5762 GCA_039809865.1 Vulcanimicrobiota bacterium | reverse complement strand
CAACTGGGCCGGGAGTAGATTGATGTCGCCCAACCCGCGAATGTCTCCGTGTTCTCTGTGCTCTCCGTGGTTTTTCCAAGTGCCGCCCAATTGAAGAGCAGTGAATGTCAACAGGCCCTAGCAGGCTGGTGCACTACCCAATATCTTGTGGTGGCGGAGCTTTGCTCCAACACCACAAGCTGCTTTGCATCAGCCTGCTAGAGCACGCGCTCGCAGGAGCGGATGCTCCAACCGGCCAGCACCGCTTCCAGTCTGACCTCGGGCGGGGCGGCCACACCGATCTCCCGCAGCGGACCCAGGGGCAGCTCGCGGTCGTGCTCGTCGTGGGGCCGCCCCTCGCTGCAGGCCCGACAGAGCATGCGCACGTTGCCGGTCCAATCCTCGGCCTCGTAGCCCAGTGAGCCGAGCTGCCGCAGCAGGCCCTCGGAGCCTTCCGGGCACTGCACCTCGAGCCGAAACGTGGCCAGCCCGGACGGCACCAGCACCTCGATCTCGTTGAAAACGCTCACCTCCTGGCCGCGCAGCATCCGCTTGCCCACCGGCTCCCCGTCGTGCAGCACGACATCGTGGCAGCGGCGTCCGCTCGCGGGCGTGGGCACGTTCAGAATCTCGGCCCGGGCCGGATCCAGACGCTGGCACCAGACCACCTCCGGCGACTCCTCGGCATTCACGCGGATCGGGACGAGGCCCAGCCCGTAATCCCAGGGCCCGGACCCCTCTTGCAAGGGCAATCCGACGGCCTCCCAGCAGTGCGCGGCAATTTCCCACTGCCCAAGGGCCGTGGCGGCGATTCCCAGATTCCAGCGCGCGGCTTCGTCCTCGGGGTCGAGTCGATGGGCCTCCTGGTTATACCGAAGAGAATCTAGCCAGCGCTTTTGCCTCTTGCACAGCAGGCCGAGGTTGTACCAGGGCATCCCCCACTCCGGCGCCAGCTCCATGGCCCGCCGGAAATGCAGCTCCGCTTCCCCGGGCTCGCTCTCCATCAATTCCCGCCCACGCTCGTTGGCCTCTCTAGCATCCATACCCCTCTCCTTCTCTCCCTTCTCTCCACCTCTTCTTTCCTTACACTTACGGGGGAGAGCCGCCGCACGTCAGAGAAGGCCTCGCCCATGAAGCCCATCCTCTACGCGGACAAAGAGGTCCGCCTCATCGACCAGACCCGGCTCCCCCTCGAGGAGGTCTGGGTCAGCATCAAGAGCGGCGCCGAAGCCGCCGAGGCCATCAAGAGCATGAAGATCCGGGGGGCCCCCGCCATCGGCATCACGGCCGCCTACGGCCTGGCGCTGCACGCCCTGCACTCGCCCCTGACCGACCTGGCCGCGCTGAAGGCGGAGCTGGCCGAGGTCAGCCGCGAGCTGGCCGCCACCCGGCCGACGGCGGTCAACCTGTTCTGGGCCCTCAAGCGGATGGAAGAAGTCCAGGCCCAGACCGTGCCGGAGCTGCGCGAGCGCCTGCTGGCCGAAGCCCAGGCCATCGCCGCCGAGGACGAGGCCATGTGCCGCGCCATGGGGCGCCACGGGGCCGAGCTGGTGCCCGCGGGCGCGCGCGTGCTGACCCACTGCAACGCGGGCGCGCTGGCCACGGGCGACTACGGCACCGCGCTGGGCGTCATCCGGGCGGCCCACGAGCAGGGGAAGAACATCCATGTCTGGGTGGACGAGACCCGCCCCTTCCTGCAGGGCTCCCGCCTGACGGCCTGGGAGCTGGCCCACGAGGGCATCCCGGCCACGCTGCTGTGCGACAACGCCGCCGGGCACCTCATGCAGCAGGGCCAGGTGGACCTGGTGGTGGTGGGCTCGGATCGCATCACGGCCCGCGGTGACGTGGCCAACAAGATCGGCACTTACACCCTGGCGGTGCTCTGCCGCGAGCACGGCATCCCGTTCTACGTGGCCGCGCCGCGCTCCACCATCGATCTCGCCATCGAGTCAGGCCGGGACATCCCCATCGAGCAGCGCGACAGCCGCGAGGTGACGCACGTCCACGGCAACGAGGTGGCCACGCGCGGCGTGAAGGTGTTCAACCCCGCCTTCGACGTGACGCCCGCCGAGCTGGTGACGGCCATCATCACCGAGCAGGGCATCCATCGCCCGCCTTTCGGCCCCGTGCTGGCGCAGGTCGCCAAACGGTGAGTCTGCTGGCGTTCCTGGGCGCTCCTCCACCGCGCGCCCCGGTCTACCTGATCGTGGGTAAGGACGAGTTCCTGGTCGATCTCGCCCTGGAGCACGTGCGCAAAGCCACGCTCGAGCCGGGCCTGGAGGAGTTCAACCACCGGGTGCTGCGTTGCCACAAGAGCATGAAGTCCGGAGTGCTGGTGGACGCCCTGGCCGAGCTGCCGATGCTGGCGTCGGTGCGCCTGCTCGAGCTGCGCGAGGCGGACGAGCTGCCCGCCCCCGTGGCCAGGGCGGGCGCGCCGGTGCTGGAGCAGTCGGCCCGCGATCCAGGGGTGGTCACCGTGTTGACCGCGGCCGGGCCGCCCAAGAAAGACGCCGTCTTGCTTCAGACCGCCAGCCAGCTGGGCACGACCCTGGTGTGCGAGGTGCCCGAGGCCGAGCGTCCCGCCTGGCTGCGGTCCCGCCTCAAGGTGCACGGGACGAAGTTCGAGAGCGAGGCCCAGGAGGAGCTGCTGTCCCGGGTCGGTGGGGAGCTGCGCCTGTTGGAGAGCCACCTGACGCGCCTCGGCCTGCTGGCCGGCCAGGACGCCGTGACCCGCTCGATGGTGCGCGAGCTCGTGCCCGTCTCGGCCAGCGTGCAGATCTGGCGATTGACGGCCGCAGTCGGACAGGGCGACCTCAAGCAGGCCATCGAGGTGCTCGACCGCTTACTGGCCGTGGAGGACAGCGCCATCGGCCTTTTGAGCTACCTCAACACCTATCTCAACTCGATGGCGCAGACGGCCCACGTCGGCAACAGCCCGGCCGCGCTGAAAGCGGCCTTCCCGGGCAAGAAGGACTTCCAGGTCAAAAAGCAGGTCCAGGAGGCCGCCACCTGGTCTCCCCGCGACCTCAGCCTCGCGTTCGAAGCCTTATTAAAAGCCGACTTGCGTTTGAAGACGGGGACCGACGGACGCCTCGTCATGCAGCTCCTCCTCATGCAGATGTGTGGCCGACAGGGCCTGCAGCGTCGCCGTTCCTGAGTTCGTCCGCCGAGGGTGTTCAGAGAAATTTCAGGTCGGCGCGGCGGCAACAGCGTTTTAACACAATCGACTTTGGGGGGGGTTATTCTGTGGTCGAGAGATAGATACAGCAGGCCACGGCGGCAGAACATTAGTGGCGCGAAGGAGTAGTAGGTCGAATGTATAGCGTTGGTAGCAAGGTGATTCACGCACTGCACGGACTGGGTACCGTTGAGACGATCGAGGAGAAGGACATCCTGGGCCAGATCGCACGTTTCTCGGTGATCTCGTTCCAGAACGACCGGCTCAAGATTATGGTCAACGTCGACCAGCGTAACAATATGATCCGTCCCCTCACCGAGACGACGGACATTCCCAAGATTATGGAATATATGACCGGCTTCTCCTGCGAGATGCCGAGCAAGTCGGCTGAGCGCTACGCGATCAACCTGCGTAAGGTCAAGAGCGCGGATGTCTACCAGCTGGCCGAGGTGGTGAAGGACCTGATGGACCTGAGCCGCGCCAAGAAACTCTCCCCCAAAGAGCTCGCGATGCTCAAGCAGGCTCGCGGCATCCTGGCCAGCGAGATGGGCCAGGTCCTGGACAAGACGGCCGAGGAGATGGAGATCTCCATCGACTCCGCCTGCCGCGTCGAGGAGCTCGTTCCCGCGTAACCACCCCCCGGATGGGTTCGAAGAAGCACCCGCCCGTCGGGTGCTTTTTCTATTTCCCGAGCAGCTCGCCCAGCGCCCGGATGCAGGCCTCGTTCTCATCCGGCAGGCCCACCGTGATGCGGATGCAGTCGGCCATGCTGTACTGCGTCAGGGGCCGCACGATGATCCCCTTCTTGAGCAACTCGCCGAACACTTCGGCCACGCGCTCCTTGGAGTCGAACTGCACCAGCACGAAGTTGGCCAGCGACTCGACGTAGGTCAGACCGAGCTTGCCGAGCTCGGTGTAGTAAACCTGCAGGCCCTGCTGGGTCAGCTCGAGGGTCCTGGCCAGGAAGTCCTCGTCGCCCAGGGCCGCCATTCCCGCGCGTTGTCCGAGCACCGCCGGCTCGAAAGGCAGCTTCACCTTCCAGAGGTGGCGGATCAGGTGGTCGTGGCCAAAGCCGTAGCCCACCCGGAAACCCGCCAGCCCATAGGCCTTGGAGAAGGTGCGCAGGGTGATGACGTTGTCGTGGCGGTAGTCCATCGAGTCGGGAAAGTCCAGGCGATGGCGGGCAAACTCGAAGTAGGCTTCGTCGAGGATCACCAGGCAGCGCTCGGGCACCCGGTACATGAACCGGTCGAACTCGTCGCGGGTGAAGATCGTCCCGGTCGGGTTGTTGGGGTTGCACAGGTAGATCAGCTTGGTGCGCTCGGTGATCTGGTCGGCCATGGCGTCGAGGTCGAAGGTGTAGTTCTTGAGCGGCACCATGATCGGCTCGATGCCTCGGGTGCGGCACAAAACGGTGAAGCCCATGAACGTGCCCTGGGCGGTGAGAACCTCGTCGTTGCCGTGCAAGAAAGCCCGGACGATGCAGGCCATGATGCCCTCGGAGCCGTTGCCGACGATGACGTTCTCGGTGGAGAGACGATACTTTTCGGCCAGGACCGCGCGCAGGTCGCGAGCGGCCGCGTCCGGATAGCGGGCCACGTGCTCGAGCGCCTCGCGCACGGCCGCCAGAGCCAGCGGGGACGATCCGAGAGGATTCTCGTTGGAGGCCAGCTTGATGACTCGGTCGACGCCATATTCGCGTTGGACCTCGGCGATCGGTTTGCCGGCCTGGTAGGGGACGAGGTGCTCGAGGAAGGGGGGTACGAGAGAATCGAAGCGTGACAACATTGCGAGGGCCGCCGTTGGCGGAGGGAAGAGGGATCTCCTGCCCGAAAAAGGTTCTCATGGGGGAGCCAAACACACGATGACTGATCGGAACAAGCGCCGCAGCTTCAACGACATGCTGAACCAGGACGAGGAGGAGCCGATGGCTGCTCCCGTCGGAACGGCCGCGCCTCCCACTCCGCCGCGTCCGGCCCCGCCCGCGGGCACTCCGCCGCGCCCGGTTCCTCCGGGCAGCCCTCCTGCGCCGCCGGCGGCCGCCGCCTATCCCCCCATGCAGCCGCCCGCGGCCGCGCCGGCCTACCCGCCGATGCCCCCGGAGGACGAGAATCTGCGTCCCGGGCTCGAGCGGAAGGCCAGCAAGTCCGAGAAACGTCCGCCCTCGGGCAAGCACATCGCGCTCAACCCGATCAACAAGAAGAAATCGGGCAGTCCGCTCGCGCCCGTGCTGGTCACGGTCGTGCTTTTGCTGGCGGGAGCGCTGGCCTTCTGGCTCGGCGCTCAGAGCAACAGCGGCAGCGATCTGCCCAGCGCCGGTTTGCCCGAGGGCACGACCGTGCCTGAAGAGTCGTCCAGTCCCGATGCCAGCGTTTCGCTGGTGATCGGCGGTGACACACCCGACGCGACGCCGAGCTCCGGCCCCACCAGCGCGGTGGGCTACACGCTCGCCACGCGGCCGACCCCGACCCCGACCCCGAGCGCAGCCGCCGTCGTGCCGGCGACGCCCGATGCGACCCCGAGCGCAGCGGCGGCTTCTCCCGCGGCCACTCCGTCCGGTGCGGCCACGCCAGCCGTCACGCCGACCCCGGCCGCCACCTCGGCG
>JBDHVW010000214.1:0-5872 GCA_039809865.1 Vulcanimicrobiota bacterium | reverse complement strand
CTTTGTCCCCGGGCACGAAGAACTCGCTGTCCACCGCGGGCTCGACCTGCAGGACGGGGCCGTCGTAGCCGAAGCCGGGCAGCAGTCCGCGCGTGAACGAGCTGTTGACCGTGACCCCGGCGGCGTGGCGGAGAACCCAGCGATAGAGGCGGCTGCGGGCGCCGATGACCAGCTCCTCGCCGTGCAGGTTCACCACGTAGGGCAGGCCCGTGAGCGGCGCAAAATAGGACGTACCAGTGATCTGGCCCAGGTGGAGGACGTCCGGTTTCCAGCTGTGGCACTGCTGGAAGCCGTGGAGCCACAGACCCATCCACTGCGACAGCGCCCTGAGCCTGGGCCACTGCCCGACGCGGCGGATGGTGAGGGGGCTCCGGAAGTCTTGCCAGCCCGGTGGCCTGTGGGTCACCACGCGCACGCGGTCGTGCGGCCAGCGCAGGCACCAGTTGGCCATCACCACCGCCGTCCCGCCGGGGTGCGGAAGGAACTTGTCGCTGACCATCAGCACCTTCACGGCCAGTCTTCCCAGGCGCTGATGGTTTGTCGGGCGAGGTCGACTCGCAGGTGGCGCGTGGCCTGATAGCGAGCCGTTTGCACCACGAACTGGGGCAGGCGGGGCGCCAGCCAGGACAGCAGGCCGCGGAGCCAGCGCGGGACCAGGCGGTAGCGCGTGGGCCGGGCGGTGCCCTGCAGGGTGAGCTGCCCGTCCGCGAGAGTCGCCTGGACCCGTGGGAAAGTGCGCAGGTAGTAGGGAGCTTTGCCCTCGGCCCGCCGGGCCAGGGCGGCGCGCCCGGCGTTCCAGTCGTAGGGAGCCGGGGTGGCCAGGACCTGGCCGTCGCGCTCCCACCAGAGCGGCTGCAGACCGAAGGTGCGGTGATCGCAGAAGAATGGCGTGTTCCAGGGCTCGCTCTGGCCGGTGCCGACCAGCGCGAGATAGTGTCCGTCCGTCTGGCAGAGCACCAGGGGGCCGAGCTCGCGCAGACCCTGCCAGGGCTGGATCTCTTCGCGAGGCGGGGTCTTCGGCAGCCAGAGGAGCAGCGCCGCCGCGTAGGCGTTGTAGTCGGAGTCGTTGACATAGACGTCGCGATCGTCGCACCCCAGCACGGCGGGGATGTGTCCGTCGGGCTGCAGATGGGCGAGCATGCGGTCGTAGAGCCGCCACCCGATGGGGCGGCCCTGCGAGAGCAAAGCCACCGTGGCCGCGGCGTAGCCGAACAGGGTGGCGCGCGAGCGGCCGTAGGGGACCAGAACGCCGCCGGGGCTGATGCACAGCGTAAGGGCGTCGAGCGCCCTGTCCAGGGCCGGCTGGAGCGTGGGGTCGTGGCGCACGGCCATGGCCAGCACGAGGCAGAACTTGGCGTGGTAGGTGAGCGGGCTGACGCCGCCCAGGGGAGAGTCGGCGAAGAGGCCCTGGGCGGATTGCCAGCTCAGGACTCTGGGCCAGAGTCGGCGGTCGTCGCGGAGGACCAGGCGGTTGAAGGCGCGCATCGCGATCCAGTTGCGCGAGACGAGCTGTCGGCTCGTCTGGAGGCGGGGCCTGGCACCGCCGTGCTCGAGATAATAGAGCACGGCGGCAAACTGGTCGAAGTCGGAGGCGCTCGGGATGGGCCGCTGCCCGTTGGCCAGCGCGGTAAAGGAATCCGCGTAGAAATAGGGCTTCCGGCGGTTCACGGCGGCCCACCGGGCCAGCCTGGCGCCCAGGTCGCGCGGGGTCACGCGAGCGCGTATCCGGCCGCGTAGGCGAGGGTGTAGGAGAGGCCGAGCCAGCGGCCGTGGAGCACGTCTTGAAAGGTCTGGATGAGCCTGCGGGCGACGCGTTGCGGAAAGGATTGGCGGGCTTGAAACCTGGCCACGTGCCCGTCTGGATTGTAGAGCACCGCCTCGGGGTAATTCTTGGCGGCGCGCGCCGAGGCGCGGCCGTCGCGGAACGCCAGCCTCAGAAAGGCTTTCAGGGTGCCAGGCACGGGATGCGTATGGAACAGGCCGGGGGCCACGGCGATGCGATAGCCCTGCTGGCGCAGGCGGTGGCGCAGCTCCGGGTCGACGCCGCGCTCGAGGCCGGCGTGGAATCCTCCGAGCCGGTGGAACAGCTCGGCGCGGATGGCGCAGCATGCGGTGGTGACCATGTCCGACTCGGTCAGCACATCGACCACGGGCGACTGGCTGCGCGGGATCTGCGCCGCGATCGACCTCTGGAAAGGCGTGGATTCGTCGGGCAGCCGCTGGGCGGTGCCCACCAACCCGAGCGTGGGGTCACGCTCGAGCAGGGTTTGCAGGGTGCGCAGGGTGTCCGGACAGGGCAGGCGCACGTCGTCGTCCACGAAGACCAGGATGGCGGCTCCGGTCCGGGCCGCTCCCAGGTTGCGTGCGCGCCCGCTCGGACTGACGTTGCGCACGACCTCGATCTGCGCCTGCCGTTGCGCGGCCAGGTCCGCGAGCAGGCCGCCGACGTCGCGCATGGCGGGAATGACGACGCACAGATCCTCAGGCACGGAGCACCAGCTTCTTCAGCACGACCAGCGCCAGGGGACCGTAAAAGCGCAGGAGTTGCCACGGGATGAGCGGCAGGGGGCAGTGGCGCTGGAGGAAGCGCCAGCGAATGACGAGGTGCGAGTGGGAGCGCAGCGAGGTGAAGAGCTGGCGGGCCTGGTTCAGGGTGAGCGGACCTTTGGGCAGGAGCAGGCCGGTCGAGCCCAGATCGTTGTAGAGATAGGCCCGCGGGCACACCAGCACGGGCAGGCCGCGCTTGCTGGCGCGCAGGCTGAAGTCGGTGTCGCCGAAATACTGGGGGAACCGGCGGGCGTCGGGAAACCCGAGCTCGAGCAGGGTGGCCCGGTCGAAGAACGTGCCCATGCCGGGCAGCCAGTCCACGCGCTCCACCCTGTCGGGCAGCTCGCTGAGCGGACACTCGTTGGCCCGCATCTGGGCGCCCCGCCCCAGCCAGCTCACCGAGCCGCCGGCGCTCCAGACCACCTCGGGCCGGTCGGCGAACAGGATGCGCGGCCCCACCAGCGCACCGGGGTTCTGCGCGTGCGTGGCCTCCAGCCGGGTCAGCATGTCCGGCGCGACCGTGACGTCGTCGTTGAGAATGCAGAATTTCGTGAGGCCCAGCTGCAGGGCGCGCTCCAGCCCCAGGTTGACCGAGCCCGTCCACCAGAGGTCGCCGGGATGGGTCAGGATCTCGGCGTCGGGGAACTGCTCGCGGACGGCCTGCTCGCTGCCGTCGGAGCAGCCGTCCAGCACGACGACCGGCCTGGCGCCCGGCGGAAGCGCTTTCAGAGTCGCGAGCAGCTGCACACGGCGGTTGTGGCTGGGGATGACGACCGCGATCATCGGAACACCCGGTAGCCCGGCGGGGCGGGGATCTCGCACTTCTGGAGGCGCTCACAATAGCTCGCGTTCCAGGCGGGCACGACGAACGTGCCGGGCGTGTCGGGCGGGGGGTATTGCTCGAGCAGCCAGTAATACTGCGGGTGAGTGCGCTGGAATGAGGTATAGCGCCCGTCCAGGAACGCCAGCCCGGGCAGGTCGACCGCTTCGAACGGGCCCATCCTGGCCAGCTCGAGCGCCGGGTCGTCGGTGACCAGGATCGACTCCAGGGGGACGTACTCGTGGCGGAAATAGGGCACGTTGAACGCGGCCACGGAGGCGAAGAAGAGCACGACCGCCCAGGCCGCCAGCCAGCGGGTCATCAGCAGCGCGAACAAGACGGGCAGCCAGCGGGCGTGCAGATAACCCAGGTCGTAGCAGGCGCCCAGGATCACCAGGCACGGGAGCGCGTTGGGGCTCGGCTTGAGCAAAGCGAGCAAGACGAGCGGATAGGAAGCCAGGACGACGACGATGCCGAGCGCGTAGATCGGGGCGTCGGGCAGCGGTCTTGCGAGCTGCAGCGCGAAGAGCGCGATCAGCGGGTAGAGCCACCGGTCGCTGCGCGGCTTGAGGAACAGCGGCGCCGCCGCCCAGAGCGGATAGAACCAGAGCGTGCTGCTGCCGATGTGATGCCGGAAGTGCGTGGCCCGCTCGAGCATCGCCTGGGGGTAAAGGTAGAAGGGAATCCCCTGGGCCGTGCAGGTGACCGCGACCAGGATCAGGGCCACGGCGCCGCCCAGAAGATGCGGCTTGAGGGAGCCTTCGGGAGGGGTCTGCCCGATGTGCCGCGCCGCCAGAATGGCCACGATTCCGAGGAGCAGGGGGAACTTGCACGACGAAGCCAGCAGCGCCAGTCCACCCCACCAGGGCAGAAAGCGCAGGGGTCCCTTGACCACCCGCGCCCAGTTGGTGGCGAGACAGAGAACTCCGAACTGGGGTTTCAGGAACCCCAGCAAAACGGCACAAGCGGTGCTCGTCGAAGGCCGCCTGGCCAGCAGCCAGACCATGAAAAGCGGGTAGCAGAACAGGTCCGTATACGGCACGAACCCGGCCACCTGCGGCCCCACGACGCCCGCCAGCAGCACCATCCAGGGCCCCCGGACGAAAGCCGTCAACAGCACCATCCCGAGGCAGTAGGCCACGACCGCCGAGAGGCGGAGCTGCAACAGAGAGCGGTCCGCGCGCTCGGCCAGCACGAAGTAGAGAGGCCCGCAGGGGGGGTCGTAGTCACGATAGGGCGTCATCCCCTGGCGATGCAGGTCCAACGGCAGCGCGTAGGCGCCCTCGTCCCCGAAGACCGAGCCGATCGCCAGGGTTCGCGGCGCCAACCCCAGCAGATAGAGACAGCAGAGCGCGCAGACGAGCCACTTCACGGGGCATACTCCATCCGCCGGGCCACGCTCTCGGGATGGTGCCAGCGCAGAGCAAACGCGCGCGAGGCCTCCCCCACCCGGGCCCTCTGCTCGGGGGAGCAGGTCAACCAGTGGCGCAGGACGTCGGTGAGCGTGTGGGGGGTCGCCTGGATCACCGGCAGCTCGGCACGCATGGCGGGCGGCAGGAAGTGCAGATCGTCAGGCCGGATGTAGGCCAGGACCGGGCGGGCAAGATACATCAACTCGACGGCCAGCCCGCCGTACCAGCCGACCAGCAGCTGGTCGACGAGCAGCGCGGCGTCGCGGTAAAGCTGGACCGCCTCGTGGTGGGGCAGATTCTCCACCAGGCGGAAGTCGAACTCGACGCCCTCCGCCTGCAGTTGCCGGAAGGCCTCCAGCACGAACCGGGTGCCCTTCACGCCCCGGTGCGTGGGCGCGTGCAGCACCAGCGGCCGGCCCGTGGCCTGCGGAGCTCGCTCCAGCGGCTCGATCGCGTAGGGAAGAAAGCGCGCGCGCTTCGGGAGCACGTGCAGCAGATCCGGGTTGAGCGCGTAGATGCGGTGGGCGCAGCGATCCATCAGGCGGATGCAGGCTCGCTTGCGCGCGTCCCCCTGGTCGGTGTAGTAGTCCGGGCCCGCCTCGTCGGCCGGGTGCACCCGGAAGCTCTGGCGCAGGTAGGCTCCCTGACGGGCGTCGTCGCCCTGGTAGGTGACCACCAGCCGCTTGCCCAGCATGCGGAAGAGGCGGGCGTCGAGCATGTCCGAGACGCGCTTGTAGAGCTCGAACAGCCGTCCCTTCCAGCCCCGAACGCGAGGATAGGGGTCGGCCGGCGCGTGCAACTGCAGCAGCGTGCTGCCGAAGTTGTAGTGCACCACGTCGAACTCCCGGATCGCCCGCAGGACGAGCTTCCAGCGCGACCACTCGCAGGCCGGTCCGGCGTGGTCGCACAGGATCTCGTCGCACGGGAACTTCAGGCGGTTGCCGAAAAGCGAGACACACCAGCTCTGCAGCCCGAGCGCTCGCTCGGCCCGCGCCAGGTTGAACGGGTGGCCCGCCAGGGTCGCCGGGCAGTGCAGCACTCTAGGAAGCATCCTTCAGCCTCAAGAACGGACGCTCGATCACGGCGTAACTGG
>JBDHVW010000213.1:0-5917 GCA_039809865.1 Vulcanimicrobiota bacterium | reverse complement strand
GAGGTGCCCTACTGCCTCTTGCTGTGGGCGGCCGTGGGCCTGGCCCTGTGCCGCCCGGACACCCTGGGCGCGGCCGGCACCGGCCTGCTGCTGGCCATGGCGCTGGTCACTCGCGGCTCGGCCTGGTTCGTGGTGCTGGGCCTGACGGTCGCCCTGCTCGCCGAGAAGCGCTTTCGCTTCACGGCGGTCATGCTCGTCGCCTGCGTCGGTCCCTACGCGTTGCTCAAGCTGGCGGGCGTGGCCCGCTCGCCAGGCTACTTCCGCCACGTCTCCATGATGGAGGGCGGGGGAACCTATTTCCTGGGCTACTTCTGGAACTGGCTCGTGGAGTTCCTCAAGGTCTGGGGCGGCTCGCTCTTCCAGCACCCCAACTACGTCCTCGGCACGGTCGCGGCGCTGGCGGGCCTCGTTTTCTTGCTGGGCGGGCTGGCCGGTCTGCGGCAGCGGCGCTTTCTGTTGCTCTGCCTGCTGTGCTACATCGCGGGGCACGTCCTCTGGCCCTACCAGTTCGCGCGCTACTGGATGTTCCCGCTGCCCATCGTCTTGCTGGGCTGGCTGGAGCTGCTCCCGGAGCGCGGGCAGAAGGTCTTCGCGGTCGTGATGGCCGGGCTGTGCGCGCTGGGCATCTACCAGGTGCTCACGCTGGTGCGCCTGCGCGCCCCCGTCGAGGCGCAGCGCCGCGAGCTGTATGGCTGGCTGGCCCAACAGCAACCGGTCAGCGTGCCCGTCATGGCGGCCCACGGCCCGGTCACGGAGCTCCTGACCGGGCATCCCGTGGTGCTGATCCCCGTCGTGCCCACTCTGGCCGACCTGACCGGGGGCGCCTGCGCGCTGCAGGCCGGCTTTCTGGTCACCCTGGCGTCCGGCCTGGGCCACATCGACGTCAACGGCAAGCCCCTGGTGCCGTTGCTGCCGGGGATGGAGCGCCGGCTGGCCGTCAGCCCCTACTGGAAGCTCGGTTTCGGCAACCAGTTGGGGCAGATCTTCGTCCTCACGGTCGACCCGAAGCTCTACACCGAGGGACTCGCCGCCCTGCGAGAGGCCCAGCAGCTGGCCGCCCAGGGCAAGACCCGGGAGGCGCTGACGGCGCTAAACCCCTGTCTGGAGAAGCTGCCCGACCTGCCCGAGGCGCGTCTGCTGGCAGCCCAGCTCGATCCCGCCCAGCTGGACTCGCTGAGGGCCGTGCTGAAGAAGCAACCGGCCTATCCCGAGATGTCCACCTACGTGGCCGACGTGCTCCTGTCCGGGGGGCGCCAGGCGGAGGCGCGGGCCGAGGCCCAGGCCGCTCTGCCCGAAGCGCAGGCGCAGGGCCTGGGGCAGGTCGTTGCCCGCCTCGAGCAGATCCTGGCTAGCTCCAAAGGCGATTGATGGTGGCCAGGTAGGTGCAGCGATGCTGGTCCAGGCTCGGGCCCATGGCGGTCTGCATCAGGTAGTCCTCCAGCTCGCGCAAGCGCGTGTAGGAGATCTGGGGCGCCCAGTGGTGCAGCAGGTGGCGATTGAAACCGGCGCTGCCAAAGGTGCTGGCCACCGGCCCGTCGCCGAACAGCCGGTTCACCACCCCGTGGGCGATCTTGAAGTAGTCGGCCGTCGGGTCGGCGTCCTCGGCGCGGTGCTCGACCAGGTTGCGCAGCGTGTTGAAGAACGGAAAGAAGCTCAGCATGGCCAGAGTCCAGGCCACCGAGAGAGTCCAGAAGCCGGCCAGCCAGGCGCTGAGCAGCAGCGTGGCGTTGAGGCCCACCCCGAGGAGCAACCAGCCGCGCCCCCCCGAGTCGGGCCGCTCGGCCCGCACGCGCCGGTTGCGCGTCAGCATCACGCGCAGGGCCGAATAGCCGCTGACGGCGCTCAGAACGAAGCGCCAGTTCAGGGGGAAGAAGTAGCTGTGCTCGGTGTCCTGGGGCGTGCCCAGGTGCCGGTGGTGGTCGAAATGGATCAGGCGGTAGACCGCGATGTCGAGGCCCACCACGGCCCCGAGGAAGAGGTTGGCCAGCAGGTCGTTGACCCGGCGGTCGGCGGCCAGGTTGTAGTGGGCCGCCTCGTGGAAGAAGTTGTGCAGGTAGAGCTGCCCGAAACCAATCAGGGCGCCGGCCACGAGGATGGCGACCAGGCACTCTCCCAACCCCGGGTGGGCCAGCTGCCAGCGGCACAGGGCATAGGCTATCAGCCCGATGGCCACCCATCCCGCCAGGATATCGCGCCAGACGACCGCGTAGCGGGGCGTCAGGGTCTTTTGATACTCCAGGAAGCCCAGGCCGGTTCCGTCGACCAGCTCGTTGCGCTTGAACCTCTCCAGGTCGTCCAGAACTTGCTTCACGTCAGTAGCTTTCCAGGCAGGGGCAGCGGCCCCTGCAGGTGGAAGGCCCTCCGATGCCATCCTGCCTCAACTGCGGCGCCGAAGCGAAGGAGCTGTGGGCCCGGGCTCGGGACATCGAATACCGGACCAGCGACGAGCAGTTCTCGTTTTACCGCTGTGGGGCGTGCCAGGTGTTGTTCATCGACCCCGTGCCCTCCGACCGCCTGGCCGAGATCTACCCCCCCAACTATTACTCTTTCAACTACTCCAAGGCGTCCTGGGTGTTCGGAGTCAAGCGCTGGCTGGATCGGCGCTTCCTCAAGCGCTGGGTAAGCCGTCTTTCGGGCGACCGTTTGGCGGCTCTGGACATCGGCGGAGGCGTGGGCTGGCTGCTGGACGTGGTGCGCGACGTCGATCCGCGTGTTCAGGAGACCCAGGTGGTGGATCTCGACGAGGCCGCTGCCGAGCGCGCCCGCGACAACGGCCACGGCTTCTTCCTGGGGCGCATCGAGGATTACCACACCGAGCGCCGCTTCGACCTCATCTTGATGCTCAACCTGATCGAGCATGTCGCCGATCCGGTGGCGGTGCTGCGCCACGCGGGCCGCCTGCTGCGGCCGGGAGGGGTCATCCTGCTGCAGACCCCCAACTACGACTGTTGGGACGCCCGCCTGTTCCGCCGCCACAACTGGGCCGGCTTCCACACGCCGCGCCACTGGGTGCTGTACACGCCCGAGTCGTTCATGGCCACCGCTCGCCGGGCCGGCCTCGAGCCGACGCGCTGGTGGCTCACGCAGGGCGCCAGTTTCTGGGCCTCCAGCCTGCTCGGGAGGCTGGCCGACTTCGGCCTGGTCCGCATTACCCGCCAGCGCGCCAGCCTGGACCATCCGCTCTTCGGTCTCCTGACGCCCGTCATGGCGGCCTTCGACATGCTGCGCCTCAAGCTCGGGGCGCGCACCAGCCAGATGTTTTTCGTGCTGCAGGCCCGGCTGTGAAGCGTTCCTTCCTGGAGACTTACGCCCGCTGCCCGAATTGCCAGGCTCACACCTTTGAGGTGCGCGCCTTCGAGGAGAGCGGTGACACGGTCGTCAATGGCGTACTGGTTTGCGCCGCCTGCTCCATGTGGTACCGCGTGGACGAGCGTCTGCCCGAGCTGCTGCTGCCCAATCTCCGCGACACAGCGCGCCTTATCGCCTTCCAACAAAGGTTCCACGACCGTTTCGACGGCTGGCAGACGGCCGCTCCGGCAGCTGCCCTGCAGTCGGACGCCCACAAGCTGCAGCAGAGAGAGTTCTTCGACAGCGACGCCGTCAACTACGACCGGGAAATGCACCGCCTCTCGTTCTGGAAAGCCTTCAACCGGATCTTCCTCGAGCAAATCCGCAACCGCTCCGGGGGCGTCATGCTCGAGATCGGAGGCGGCACCGGACGCATGTCGGCCCCGGTCAACGACTGCTTCGAGGCCATCCTCAGCTTCGATCTCTCCGAGGCGATGGTGCGCACCGCGCAGGCCAAGGGCGGCGACCGCATCCACCACTTCCTGGGGGACGCCGAGAACATCCCCGTCCGCTCGGGGACGGCCGATCTGGCGTTGATCTGCGGGGTGTTGCACCACGTGGAGAATCCTCCCCAGGTGCTGCTCGAGATGGCCCGTGCGCTGCGTCCCGGCGGCGACTACCTGGGCGTGGAGAACAATCGCAGCGCCTTCCGTCCCCTGTTCGACCTCCTGATGCGCCTGAAGAAGCTCTGGAACGAGGAGGCGAGCGAGGAGCACTTCATCATCGACCGCCGCGAGCTGACCCTCTGGTGCTCCGCCGCCGGCCTGACACCGCGCCTGTGGACCGGCATCTTCCTGCCGCCCCACCTGGTGAGCCTGCTCCCGGCCGGCCTGGCCGAGACGGTGCTGCGGGCGAGCGACGCCTTCTGTCACCGCGTCCCCTGGCTGCGAGGCCAGGGGGGCCTGATCTACTTCGCCCGACCGGGGGTCGCCGGGCAAACAGCGCGAAGAGGAGCCCCGTGAAGAGCGAGTTCGACCAGTTTGCCGGACGTTACAGCAACCACCTCGACCAGATGCTCTCCCCACTGGGGTCGAGCACGGACGAGTTCGCCCGGCGCAAGTCGGAGCATCTGCTCCGCCTTTCCAAGCGTTACCTGGGCCCGCCCCGGCGGCTGCGCATCCTCGATCTGGGCTGCGGTCCGGGCAACGTCACGCGCTACCTGGACGGGCAGTTCGGCGAGGTGGTGGGGGCCGATCTGGCCGACGACCTTTTGAAGGAAGCCCGCCAGCGCGCCCCCGGCTGCACCTTCGTGACGCTCGTCCCGGGCCCGCTGCCCTTTCCCGACGGCCATTTCGACCTCGTCTTCTGCGCCGGGGTGATGCACCATCTGCAGGACCACGAGCTGCAGGATTTTTGCATTCAGATGGCCCGGGTGACGCGCCCGGGCGGCCTGGTGGCCACGTTCGAGCACAACCCATACAACCCGGTGACCCGCCACATCGTGCGCAACTGCGACCTGGACAAGGACGTGGAGCGCCTCATCCCCCTGAGCTGGTCGCGCAAGCTCTTTCGTGGCGCCGGTCTGACGCTCGAGGAAGAGTCCTACATCTCGTTCTTCCCCGGCAAGCTGAGCGCGCTGATGCGGTGGGAGCACCTGCTGGCCCCCATCCCGCTGGGCGGGCAGTATCTGCTGGTGGGCCAGAAGCCCGCCGAGGCCGAGCCGGAGCCGTTGCCGACGGTTCCCCAGCCCGATTTCTCGCTGGTGCTGCCGATGTACAACGAGGAGCCCAACGTGGAGCCGGTGTCGCTCGAGCTGCTGGACGCCTTCCGCAAGGCCGGGGTCAACCTGGAGCTGATCCTGGTCGATAATGGCTCGCTCGATTTCACGCGCGAGAAGATCCAGGGCCTGGTGGAGCTGTATCCCGAGGTCAAGCTCGTCAAGGTCTTCCCCAACCGCGGCTTCGGCTGGGGCATCCTGAAGGGTCTGGACCGCGTGAGCGGCCGGGCCGTGAGCTGGACCGGCGGCGACGGGCAGATCTCGGCCGACGACGTGCTGCGCATCTACCAGCGCTTCATGCAGGGCGACGTGGTGCTGTGCAAGGCCAACCGCGTCAAGCGCGGCGATGGCCCCCAGCGCATCATGATCACGCTCATCTGGAACCTGCTCTTCAAGGTGCTGTTCAACCTCTCCGATCCGGACATCAACGGCACGCCCAAGGTGATGCTGACCAGAGAGCTGGAGTGGCTCAAGCTCGAGCAGCAAGACTGGTTCCTGGACGCCGAGCTGGTGCTGAAGATGGCCGACCACGGCGCCACCAAGACCGAGGTCACGGTGGAGTTCCTCCCCCGCCTGCGCGGGCGGTCCAACGTGCGCCTGCCTACGCTGTGGGAGTTCTTCGCCAACATGATCAAGTTCCGGCTGCGTTTCTGGCGCAATCGCCTGCGGGGTAAGGGCTGGTTTGAATAACATCCAGGCCGAGGACCTCGAGGCGATCTACCAGGGCCTGACCGAAGCCGAGCGCGAGCGCCTGCGGGGGGCCCGCGTCGTGCTGACGGGCGTGGCCGGCTTTCTGGGCTACACCTGGATGCAGTTCCTGGCCGCCTACGCCGAGAAGCTCGGTCTGAAGGC
>JBDHVW010000212.1:0-6067 GCA_039809865.1 Vulcanimicrobiota bacterium | reverse complement strand
ACGTCAAGACCTTACAGCAGGGGGGCGCCCGATGGCTGTCATGATGGACGGCAACGAGGCGGCCGCGCGGGTCGCCTACGCCACCAGCGAGGTCGTGGCCATCTACCCCATCACCCCCTCGTCCGCCATGGGCGAGTGGGCCGACCGGTGGTCCTCGGACGAGATGCCCAACCTCTGGGGCGAGGTGCCGCGCGTCCTCGAGATGCAGTCCGAGGGAGGGGCCGCCGGAGCTCTGCACGGCGCCCTGCAGGCGGGCTCCCTGGCCACCTCGTTCACCTCCAGTCAGGGCCTCTTGCTGATGCTGCCCAACATGTTCAAGATCGCCGGCGAGCTCACCAGCATGGTGCTGCACGTGGCGACGCGCAGTCTGGCCACGCACGCTCTCTCGATCTTCGGCGACCACTCCGACGTCATGACGGCCCGCTCGACGGGCTACGCCATGCTCTTCTCGAGCACGGTCCAGGAGGTCCACGACCAGGCGCTGCTGGCGATGGCCGCCAGCCTCGAGAGCCGCGTGCCCTGCATGCACTGCTTTGACGGCTTCCGCACCTCGCACGAGGTGACGGCCGTAGAGACCCTGACTCCCGAGGTCATGCGAGCCCTGCTGCCGGCCGATCGGATCGAGGAGCACCGCCGACGCGCCCTGTCGCCCGACCACCCGGTGGTGCGCGGCACCGCGCAAAACCCGGACGTGTTCTTCCAGGCCCGAGAGGCCGCCAATCCTTTCTACGAACGCGCTCCCGAAGTATACTCCCGCCTCTTCGAGCGCTTTGCCGAGCTGACCGGGCGGCGCTACCAGCTGTTCGAATACCGCGGCCATCCCGAGGCGGAGCGCGTGGTCATCGCCATGGGCTCGGCCGCCGAGACCGTCTTCGAGACGGTCGCCGCCTCCGACGAGAAAGTGGGCGCCATCAAAGTGCGCCTCTACCGCCCCTTCTCGCTGGAGCACCTCCAGCGCGCGCTGCCCGCGACCTGCCGCGCCGTGGCCGTGCTGGATCGCTGCAAGGAGCCGGGCGCGCCCGGCGAGCCGCTCTTCCTGGACGTGGCCGCCTCGCTCGAGTGCCGCGTGATCGGCGGACGCTACGGCCTGGCCTCCAAAGAGCTCACGCCCGCCATGGTGCGCGCCGTCTTCGCCGAGCTGGCGGCCGAGAAGCCCCGCCGGCAATTCAGCCTGGGCATCGAGGACGACGTCGGACACCTCTCCCTGGCCTACGACCCCTCGTTCAGCCTCGAGGATCCCGATTCGGTGCGGGCCATGTTCTGGGGACTGGGCTCGGACGGCACCGTGGGCGCCAACAAGAGCAGCATCAAGATCATCGGCGAGCAGCCCGGCGTGCACGCGCAAGCTTACTTCGTCTACGACTCGCGCAAAGCGGGCGCGCGCACGATCTCGCACCTGCGCTTCGGTCCGCGGCCCGTCAATCGCGCCTACCTGATCGAGCGGGCGAGCTTCGTGGGGATCCACCAGTTCGACTTCGTGGAGCGCTATCCGGTGCTCGAGCGCGCCGAGCCGGGTGCCACCGTGCTGCTGAACAGCCCCTACTCGGCCCGCGAGGTCTGGAAACACCTGCCCTCGGCTTTCCAGCGCCAGGTGCTCGACTTGAAGCTGCGCCTCTACGTGGTGGATGCGTCGCGCGTGGCGCGCGAGTGTGGCCTGGGCCGCCGCATCAACACCGTGATGCAGACCTGCTTCTTCGCCCTCTGCGGGCTGGATGGAATGGACGGCGTGCGGCGGGAGATCGAGCACAACTATCCCTTCCGGAAGGATCAGAACCTGCGCGCGGTCGACATGGCGCTGGAAACCCTGGCGCAGGTCGAGCCGGGGCCCTGCAACGGGGTGGCCCCCCGCCCGCAGCCCGCGATGCCGCGCCTGACGGCCGAGCTGCTGGCCGAGCGGGGCGACCGCGTGCCGGTGAGCTGGCTGCCCGTGGACGGGACGTTCCCACCCGGCACGGCCCGCTACGAGCGCCGCAACCTGGCCCCCGAGGTGCCCGTCTGGGATGCCGAGCTCTGCATCCAGTGCGGCAAGTGCGTGCTGGTCTGTCCCCATGCGGCCATTCGCGCCAAGCTGGTGGAGCCCGCGCGCCTGGCCAAGGCGCCGCCCGAGTTCCTGGCCGAGTGCTCCTCGTTCAAGTCGCACATGGACCTGCTCTACACGCTGCAGGTCGACGTGGAGGACTGCACCGGCTGCACGCTCTGCGTGGACATCTGCCCGGTCCGCGACAAAAGCCACGCGGGCCGCAAAGCCCTGGAGATGGCCGACCAGCGCCCTCGGCGCGAGACGGGACGGGCGTGCTGGGACTTCTTCCAGCAGCTCGAGACCATCCCGCCGCCCCAGGCGCACCAGGTCAAGGAGGTCCAGCTCCTGCAGCCCTGCTTCGAGTTCTCGGGCGCCTGCGTGGGCTGCGGCGAGACGCCGTATCTCAAGCTCCTCAGCCAGTTGTTCGGCGAGCGGGCCATCGTGGCCAACGCGACCGGCTGCTCGAGCATCTACGGAGGCAACCTGCCGACCACGCCCTGGGGCCAGCTGCCGGACGGGCGGGGACCGGCCTGGAGCAACTCGCTGTTCGAGGACAACGCCGAGTTCGCGCTCGGGATCCGGGTGGCGCTCGACCACCAGGCGGCGCGTGCCCGGCGGTTGGCCGAGCAGGACTCGCTCGACGAGCTCGAGCGCCGCGATCGGGAGGCTCTGAGCCAGCAACCCCGCAGCGTCTGGGCCGTGGGCGGGGACGGCTGGGCCTACGACATCGGCTACGGCGGGCTCGACCACCTCTTCACGAGCGGGGCCAACGTGAACGTGCTGGTGCTGGACACCGAGGTCTACTCCAACACGGGCGGACAGTCGTCCAAAGCGACGCCCCTGGCCGCCGTGGCCAAGTTCGCGGCGGCCGGCAAGGGCATGGGCAAGAAAGACCTGGGTATGCTGGCCATCCAGAGCGGCCGGGTCTACGTCGCCCAGGTGGCGATGGGCGCCAACGACACCCAGACGGTGCGCGCGTTCCGCGAGGCCGAGGAGTTTCCCGGCCCCTCGCTGATCATCGCCTACAGCCACTGCATCGCCCACGGCATCGACATGGCCAAAGGCTTGCGCCAGCAGAAGCTGGCCGTGGAGACCGGCCACTGGCTGCTCTATCGCTACGATCCGCGCACCGGGTTGGAGCTCGACTGCAAGGAGCCGGTGAAGCCCCTGCGCGAGTATCTCGAGACCGAGGGCCGCTTTCAGATCCTGGGCCAGACGCATCCCGAGCGGGCGGCGCAACTGGCCGAGGAGGCCCAGCAGTTCGTGCGGGAGCGTTACCGGCGCTACCTGGCGCTCACCTGAGCCACCTGAGAGGCCCCCGCCCGCTCGACGCGGAACCCCATCCCCTATGGCGGGCAAGGTGCTGGTGGTCGAGGACGAGGCGGAGATCGCGGAGCTCGTGCGGACCTACCTCGAGCGGGAGAAATACGAGGTGCGGGTCACCGCGCGCGGAGCCGAGGCGATGAGCCTGCTCGACAGCTTTGGCCCCGAGGTCATCGTGCTCGACCTGATGCTGCCCGACACCGACGGGCTCAAGCTCTGCCAGGAGATCCGCAAGCAGCACACCAACCCCATCCTGATGGTGAGCGCGCGCTCGGATGATGTCGACAAGATCATCGGGCTCGAGGTGGGGGCGGACGACTACCTGGCCAAGCCGTTCAATCCGAAAGAGCTGGTGGCGCGGGTGCGGGCGCTGTTCCGGCGGGCGCAGATGGCCCCGGCGGCGGGCGACACGGTCACCCACGGCTCGCTGCAGCTCAACCAGGGCTCGCGCCGGGTGACCGTGGGCGGGGCCGAGGTGCACCTCACGCCGATCGAGTTCAACCTGCTGCGCCACTTCCTGGCCCAGCCGGGCACCGTCTTCACCCGCCAGGACCTGCTCGACAGGGTGTGGGGCGCCGACTTCTTCGGGGACGAGCGCACCGTGGACGTGCACATCCGCAACCTGCGCTCCAAGCTACGCAAAGCCGACGCGCGCTTCGACGCCATCCAGGCGGTGTGGGGAGTCGGCTATCGCTTCGACTAGACCGAAGCAGGACTTCCCCCGCGCGCTCCCGCCAGGCCTTCCCCGGGCCTCTACTGTCGACTGTCGACTGTCGACTGTCGACCCCTCTCCCCGGGCCTGCCGTGGGTAAAACCCTCAGGCAGCTCCTGCTCGCTCGCTTCGTGCTGGTGGGCGGGGGCCTCGCGCTGGCCTCGATCCTGATGTTCTTCCTCACGCCCCACCCGGCGCGCGAGTTCGCCGAGCTCTGCCTGCTGCGCGACTCGGCCCGGGCCGCGCTGGGCCAACCCGTGACGCAAAGCCCGGTCCAGCTCTACCGGGTCGAGCACAACCTCGTGCGCGGGGCCCAGCCCCGGTTTCTGCAGCAGGCCCTGGACGCCCCCGAGAACCGGGTGATCGAGCTGCAGTTTCGCCCCGCCTGGCTGGGCCTGCGCACCCCCATCGACGACCACACGTTCCTGTGGGCCGAGTGCAACGTCCCGCGTGGCTTCTACCAGGTGCGCGGCAACCGCGACTCGCTGCTGCGCTGGCTCCTGGGCGCGCTCACCATGATCGGGGCGGCCCTCTGGGTGGGGGTCGGCCTCTCGCGCCAGGTGCGCGCCCAGCTACGCCTGCTGACCCTGCAGACCGAGGGTGCCCCGGTGGAAATCCCGCGCGAGCCGCGCGAGGTGGCCCAGGTGGCCGAGAGCCTGGCACGTTTGCGCGAGCGCGTGGCCGAGCGGCAGTCCCAGCTGGAGGCGTCGCGGCACGAGCTGCAGCGCGCGGTGGCGGAGCGCAGCCGCCTGCTGGCCGTGGTCTCCCACGAGCTGCGCACGCCCCTCACGAGCCTGCTGGGCTCGGTCCAGATGCGCCTGGACGGCCTGCGCGGCCCCGTGGAGGACCCGAAGCGCCTCGAAAAGCTCCAGGCTCAGGGCCAGAAGCTGCTCGTGCAGATCAACCTCTTGCTGCAGTCCGGACGGGCCGAGGCAGGCCTGCTCGACCCGAGCGACGGCGAGGTCTTCCTGCACGACTGCCTCGAGGAGGTCTGTGTCGAGCTGAACCTGAAGCCCGAGCTGGAGCTGCCCCCGCGCAGCCCGGTCATCAAAGGGGACCACGCCGTGCTGCGGATGGTCCTGTGCAGCCTTTTCCTGGAGCTGCCCACGTCGGCCCTACGCCTGACCGTGGAGGGCAACGAGCTGCGCTACGAGGCACTGGAAGGGCCTCCCCAGGAGCAGCTGCCCTTCCTCAGCCCGGAGTCGTGCCAGGTGCTGCTGGGCAAAATGGGCGCCCGGCTCGAGGGACACCGGATCGTGTTCGCGGTATGCGGCGCATCCTGCTGATCTGGGGCAGCCTGGCGCTGCTCTACGGCCTGATCTACCTGGCCGTGGAGGCCGTCGACACGCTGTCCATGCGGCAACTGGCCACCGTGCGGGTGGAGGCCGCGGCGGCCCAGGCACAATTGCGAGGCCCGGCGGCGGAGCCCGCGCTCGCCGAGCAGCTCGGGGTGCGGTTCCAGACCGACGCCGAGGGCATCGCGAGGCCAGTCAACGGCCATTTCGTCAGCGCCGAAGTGCCCCACGGCCGCGCGGTGATCTTCGGCTATATCGGGCGGCGCTACGAGGCAGGGGGTTGGAGCCTGCTGCTGATTCTGATGGTGCTGCTCGGCTCGGAGCTCTCGGCCCGCCAGATCGCCGCCCCTCTGCGAAAGCTGGCCGAGGGGGCCGAGCGCCTGGCCGAGGGACTTCCCGGCCCGCCACTGGACGAGCGCGGCGGGGACGAATTCGCCCAACTGGCCCGCACTTTCAACCGCATGTCCGCCCTGGTGGCTCAGCGCGACGCCGAGCTCAAGTCCGAGCACGAGACGGCGGCCCGCGCCGCGCTGCTCAAGACGCGCCTCCTGGAGCAGTCCTACGCCGAGATGCGCGAGATTCTGCGCGAGATGCATCCCGAGGACGCGGCCATGGAGCGCAACCTCAAGACCATGCAGGCCCTGGTGGAGGATCTGGCGCAGGCGGCCTCGCTCGAGCAGGGCACGCTGCAGGTGCGCCTCTCCCCCACCGATCTCG
>JBDHVW010000211.1:0-6107 GCA_039809865.1 Vulcanimicrobiota bacterium | reverse complement strand
CAGGCGGCCAGAATTACGAGAAACAAGAGACTGACTGACCATCCCCACGCCGTCCACAACCAACGAAAACGCTGCACGCCGCCCCCCGGTCGAAGATTGTCGAAAGGGGAGATTCGACCCCCCCCCCCGGGCAAGTCCTTCCAAAACGGGGATTGAATATTATTTATATTGGAGCGGATAGATGTCTAGATTGAGGAGGACGTCAGTACATTCACCAGAGCGGCATTTTCTTTGAGGCGCTTGAGGGGACGACTAAGCCCGCGCGCGTTGCTTGATCTGCAGGCGCTGCGAGCCGATGCGCACGTGGTTGCCCTCGCGCCCGATCGCGAGGCCCGGCTGCGTGTCGCCGCCCACGACCATGGTCTTCAAGACCCGGTGCAGCGCGCTTTCGAGGCTGTCGCCCGCCAGCAGGCTGTCCAAGCCTGCCTCGGCCGCTTTCAACCGCTCGCCGGAATCCACCGCGTTCAAGCGCTGGAGAAGATTCATTCCTTCCGCGTGCAGGCCGCGCTCGTGCAACTGCTCGGCGCGCGGGGCCAGGGTGAGAGCGTCGCGCGTCGGCAGAGGGCTGCCCATCAGCTGCACGGTGCGGTCCAGAGCCTCGGGCGACTGTGTGCGGGCCAGCTCGATCAGCTGCGCCATGATGTCGCCGTTCAGACCTTTGGCCGCCGTCAGGAGCTTTCCGAAAGCCTCCGGGGTCTCTGCCTTCAAAGCCTCGAGCGAAGCCATACCCTCTTTGAAATCCTGGCGCACCACCTGCCCGACCGCATTCAGGACCGGGCCGTCGAGAGACTCTGTCGGGATATGCTCGAGCAGTTTGCAGACCGCGGTTCGCTCGGCGGCTCCGCCGATGGCTGCAAAGCCGCTCGGGCAAGCTTTGCCGATGATGTCGAAGCGCTGGCGGGCTTCCTCCAACGTCCGCTCGCCCTGGCTCAGATACAGCGCGCACACCGAGCGCTCGTGCCCTCCGACCACGCCGCGTCCGTAATCGGCCAGCAGGCCCTCCACGGCGTCATAGGTCTCGCGCAGCGTGCCGTCGGCCGCGGCCTGCTTGACGATGGGCAAGAACTGGGTGGCGTCGAAACTCCAGTTGGCAGCCTTCTCGAGCTGAGCGTATTCCCCGGAGGGGAACTCCCGCAAGGTGCGCTGGAAGAAGATTTGCTCCGAGCGCGATTCGTCCACGCCGCAGGTCTCGCGCAGCCTGGCCAGGCGCTCCAGGCCCTCGGCCGGCGTGACGTGCCCCAGCTTGCGGTCCAGATCGCGACGGTTATAGGCCTCACAGATCAAGCGCGACTCGCGGTCGTCTTTCCCGTTGCGCACCAGCAGGCCCAACCGGGCCCAGTCCATTTCGTTGAGCTCCGAGCGCACCAGGAGGGCCTGGGCTACCTGGTTGTAGCGGTTGTTCCAGAGGTTTTCTTGCAGTTCGGGCGTGCCGGTGGCCACCCGGGCCGTCGGCTCGTGATCGAGCGCCAAACCGATCGGCCAGCAGGGCACTTTGTGGCCCAACATCGAGTTCTGCAGAGCCAGGCGGGTTTCCGGAGCGATCGTCTCCTGCGCCAGACAACCCATCCCCTTGTAGGCCAGGGCATTGTGATTTTCGAACGTGCCGGCGTCGCGAGCGATGATGGTGGCCAGCTCGTCGACTCGTTCCTGCGAGGGGTGCTGTCCGCCGCGCTGCGCCCGCTCCAGGTGCTCGAGGCCCGTCGTGACGCAGAACCACTTGTTTGTGTCGCCGGCCAGGGGCAGCAGCTCGCCCAGGAGTTTGTCGGCCCCATAGAAGGCCAGGACGGTATCGGCGGCGTCGGCGGGATTCTCTCTCACCGCCGGCTTGAGAAAACGCGTGAAGTAACTCTCCGTGGCCTTTTCGGGATAGGCCGCCAGGATACGGCGATGGATCATTCCCTGCTGGCCACTCAGAGCCGCCGGTAGCGGCTTGTCGTCCTGGCTCAGCCGGTCGGCCAGAGCGCCCAGCTCGGCTTTGCCGGCTTCGTGGAGGGCGGCCCAGAACTTGTAGTCCGGCTCCTCCAGGCGGTTCGGCTTGCCCTCGGGGGGAGACGGCGGATTCTCTACCTTCGCCAGGGCGGTGCACAGATCGGCCCAGGCCACGCTGGCGGGCGGAGCCGGGTAGACTTCCTTGCCGATGACCGTGAGCTTGTCATCGCCGTGCATCAGGGCGTCGAGGTCGCCCTGGTGGGCCACGGTGATCTGCCCGTTGGCGCGCCAGCGCGACAGATGGGTCTCGAGATGGCCTTTGAGCTTGGGATCGCTGCTCTCGTCGCGGTTGAGGCGTTGCATCAGCGCCAGGGCCGCCTGCAGGGTGGGGGAGGGGATCGCGTGCCCCGCGGGCACCTGCACCACCACCTCGCCGATCGCCTGGCGGAGCCTGGCGGGACTGGATTTGACGTCGCTCAGAACGGCGGTGAGGTCGACCGGATCGGCCGGGCCTTGCTCGAGCGGACGCGCGCCTGCCGCGAGGACGGGGCTCTTCCAAGGGGCCAGGCCGAGATTCTGGACCTGCATGCTCCGAGCTTAGAGCAGGCCCCCCAAAGGAAGCTGAAAGCTAGCCGCGCAACAGGGCCAGCACGTAGCCCTCGAGCAGCCGGGCCTGCTCGGGCCCCGGCTCGAAGAACACCACGCCCCAGTAGAACACGCCTTCCTGGCGGGCCCGGCAGCGCACGACCTCGCCCTCCAGGGTCAGGGGCGGCAGAGCCCGCAGGGGGCCCATCGTCAGCTCGATCCGGTGCCCCGCCTCGACTTCGCGGTCTTGCTGCACCATCGCTCCGCGCAGACCCAGGTTGAGCAGCGTCCCTTCCCGGTCGCCCACGCGCACGGGCATCTTGGAGGCCACCCGCACGTGAAGCCGGCGCTCGAAGATGGCCTGCTCGTCGAAGCCGATCAGCTTCAGCACGCGCTGCACCCAGGAGCGCTCGATATTGCCTGGTTGGTCCTGGTAAGCGACGCCCGCTTCCAGGCCCTCGGACCACTGCACCCGCGCCCGCACGGGGAAAGCTCCCACCAGAGGCGGATCGAGCTGCACCAGCACGGGCATCCCGGCCGGCAAAGGCTGGGGGACGGACAGCCGGATCCCGCCCAGACCCATGTCCAGCACGCGCGCCTCGACCGCCACGTTCTCCCAGTGGCAGGTCACGGCATAGTGGCACACGATGCGCGTCAGGCGGCGCTTCTGCGACAGAGCCAGTTCGCGGGTGGAGTCTTCCACCAGGTCCTGGATGGCCGGCACCAGGGCCTTCTTGTCCCCGAGGGCCACGATGCTAGGAGAATCCCCACTTCTTCTTCAGCGTGATGCCTGAGAGGACCAGTTTGCCCTGCTTGTTGTTGCGAGGGTCCTGGCGCAGGACCTCGCGCTCGTCGATCTCGGGGGCCTTCGTGATGGCATCGAAACGGGGGTTGTTGCCCAGGTCCGCCTTCAGCTTGTCCATCACCGCGTTGGCGATGACCGCGTGCCCGACGTTGCTGGGATGCATGCCGTCGTAGCTGAAAATCCCCGCGTAGCCGCGCGTGTCCTGGGTGCCGGTGGGAACATTGGTCACGGTGATCGCGTCGCCCGAGCCGCGCAAGACCATGCCGTCGTGCTTGGCCCGGCTCAAGAGCGCGTTGGCGTCCACCAGGTGCAGGCGCGGGTTGGCCGCGGCCGTGTCCGCCAGCAGCTGGTTGAACTCGCCGATCCGCTTCTGGATGCGCGCCACCTCGTCCGGGTCCAGCACCTCGTCCTCGGTCATCAGGCCCTTCTTGGCGGCCTCGTCCAGGCGCTCGGTCATCTCGCTCTCGCTGAAGATCTCGCCCGACTGCACGAACTTGACCAGCAGGTCCTTGAGACCGATGCGGCTCCCGGCGGGGAACTGCGTGCGTCCCTCCAGGCCCTCGCCGCGGATGGTGTCCGGGATGACCCAGTTCTCGAGCTTGGCGGTCACGTCGGTGCCATTGGGAAGCACCACTTTGTAGGGCAGCGGACCGACCTTCTCGCCCACCTTCATCAGGTACGGGATGACGGTCACGTCCGGGATGTTCAGCATCGCGACCTCGGCGGTCGTCTCGTTGAGCAGACGGTTGACCGTCTCGTCGAGCGAGGTCCGGAAGCCCGGGTTGACGGTCTCGGTCTCCTTGATCCAGGATCTTCCCGTCAGGGGGTTGTCCACGTGATAGGACCACTTCTGGTCGTCCAGGGGGGTCAGGGTGCGGTCGTCGACGATGCCGCCGTTGACCGACTCCAAAGCGTCGTTGTTGCCGGCCCAGAAGACGATCACGTCGGGGTTCTGGTCCACGCAACGGTCCACCTGGGACTTGCCGTTCCTGGCCCCCTCGCTCTCCTGCAAAATCGTGTGCACGTAAGGCGCGAGCATCATCAGGCCGCCAGTGCGGGTGCGCTTCTCGGCCATGTCGCGCATCAGGTCGCTGACGTTGGCCACGCCGTTGATGTGGCGCAGCTCCACGTTGGGCACGGCGAGGTTCTGGAGGTCCTTCTGGTGGCCTTCCATGCTCTGTCCCATCCCGCCCGAGTAGTAGAGCGGCCACAGGACCGACTCGTGGGGCACGAAGCCCATGGCGATGACGGCCGTGGGGATGGAGACGGCGGCTCCGACCTGCAGGTAGCGCCACACGGTGCCGACCAGCGAGATGTTCTTCTCGTCGAAGACGCGCGGGGGAATGCCTCTTCCGCCGATGAGGGGCTGCTTGAAATCGATTCCTGCCTGCTTGGCGATCTGGGCGGGGTAAGAGAACTCCTGGCGCTCGGCCACGAGGGTGGCGTCCTGGAATCCGGAGGTGAGACTGTCCCCGACGGCCACGAGCTTGAGCGGCTTCGGACGCGTCGCGGGGATTTGGGCCTGTGTGATAACCATTGCGGGGTTCATCCTAACGATCATGATCGCACCTGGTGTGAAATGTTTGTAAACAAGAACGCCGAAGCCCCCGTGCATGCCTATCGTAAAGCTCAAGCTCCCTCAGGATGTGGCCGACTGGCTGGCCAATTTGCCCGACGGTGGAGTGAATTTTGTGACCGATCTGGTGCGCCAACGTCTGCCAAAGGACGTGGTCTTGCCTTCCCTGGACCACCTGGACCCGGCCGTGGCCGAGCGGGCCAGGAAGCTGGCGCGCTACCCCCAGCTGGTGGACGCCGTAGCCCGGGAGCTGGTCTCGATCGACCGGGCCGAGGCCATGGCCCTGGAAGCGGATCAGCGGGTGAAATAACCCTCTTGGCCCCCGCGACAGGCTGGGCATGATGAAGAAGACTTTCGCCACCCTGCTGATGGCCCTGACCCTGGTCAGCGCCTCCGCCGCCAAGGAATCCGACTCGCGCTACGTCGAGACCGTGCAGCGCACGGCCAACATGGTGAACGATGCCCACGTCCGCGAGCTGGCCGCCAAATACGGCCTGGACCTCGTCAACGTGACCTGGGAGGACACGGGCCGCTACAAGGGCTCCTGCGTCGGTCCCAACATCAGCGACATGACCTTGCAGGTGCAGACCGAGACCTCGAAAGGCGATTACAACCTGACGTGCCTGCCGGTCATCCGCCACCCGAACTTCTCGGACAAGACGGCCGACATCGACCCGGACAAGTTCTTCCTCCTGGTCGGCAACGAGGATGGCGAGCCGCTGCGCAAGATCACGCTGACGCAGTTCCTGGGCGATCCGAAGGCTTACATGACGCATCCCGACGAGTTCAAGGGCGAGCACACCTCGCTGCTGGCCAAGCGCGACACCCACGTGCTGGCCAGCGCTCAGGCCTGCTTTCTGCCCATTCCCGAGCAAGGCAAGTGCGAGTTCAACCCGGTGCTGTTCAACTACATCAGCACCAAGGGCGATCCGGGCGTGCTCAGCATTCTGGTCACCCGCGAGGGCACCAGCATGACCATCATCGACAACCAGCGCGATGGTTTCGACGCGGGTGCGTCCTGGGGCCAGCGCCTCTTCTTCAACCAGCACGGCGAGCGCGCCAGTTTGACGGGCGAGCGCCAGAGCGACTTCGTGGCTGCCTCCTCGGCCAGGAACCCCTCGGTGCGCGTAGCCGACCAGGAGGGTTTGAACATGGTCCTCCTGATCCAGGTGCCGCTGAAGCAGAAGAACCCCATGCGGGCCGGCTATCTGG
>JBDHVW010000210.1:0-6256 GCA_039809865.1 Vulcanimicrobiota bacterium | reverse complement strand
GTTGACGCCCTCCAGGCAGCTGAGACCGAGAGCCTGCGGCTGCGCAACGATCTCGACCGCCTGCGCAGTAAAGGCGCCTTGCTCGAGCCCCGCCAGCAACAGGTCGAGGAGCAGCGTCGTCAGGCCGAGCAGCGCGTGGTGCAGGCCCGGGCCGTGCTGGAGGAGCGCCGCCGGCACCTCGAGGAGCTGGGCACTTCGCAGGAAGAGCTCGAGCGCACGCACGCCGCGGCCACGGGCCAGGTCGACAAAGTGCGCCGCTCGCTCGAGGCCGCTCAGCGGGCCTCCCGTCAGGCCGCCGAGGAAGTGGCCGGCGCCCGGGTGCGGATGGACGCGGCCGAGAAAGCTCTCGAGGGCGCTCTGCTGCGCCAGCAGGAAGCTCAGGACGACCTGCGCGCGCGGCTGGACCGGCTGGGCCTGGAAAAAGTGGCACCCTTCGAGGAGCCCGAGGAGGGCTGGCTGGAGAAAGAGGCCTCGCTCCTTCGCCGCTACGACGAGGAGCTGGCGGCTTGCCGCGACCGGGTGGAGCGCGCGCGGGCGGTGGCCGCCGAGCGCCAGCTCGAGGATCCGAGCGCTTTCGCCGAGCTGCGCGCCGAGCGTCGCAAAGAGCTGGAAGCAGCCCAGAACGAGGAGTGGAAGCTCGCCGACCGCATCGAGCAGTTGGAAAAGCTGGCGAGCACGTTGGAGGGACACGACCAGGCGGCGCGGGCCGCCGCGCTGGGCCGGTTGGCCCGGGTGGCCTCGGGTGACAACCCGCGCGGGACGTCCTACCACGCGTTCGTGCTTGGACGCCTGTTAGAGCAGGTGCTGGAGGCCACCGAGCCCCGCCTGCGCAAGCTGAGCAAGGGCCGCTTCCAGCTGCTGCGCGGGGAGTCGCCGCTGGAGCTGGTGGCGATGGACCACTTCACCGGGCGCACCCGACCCGTCAGCACGCTCTCGGGCGGAGAAAGCTTCCTGGCCTCGCTCTCGTTGGCGCTGGGTCTCTCGGACGCGGTCCACGCGCGCGAGCCGAAAACCGCGCTGGACAGCCTGTGGGTGGACGAAGGCTTCGGGTTCCTCGACTCCGAGGCCCTCGATCTGGCCCTGCAGGCCCTGCAGGAGCTCAGCCGGGAGGGCCGGCTGGTGGCCATCGTGAGCCAGCTTCCCGAAATGCGCGAGCGCGTGCCCACCCGGCTGGAGGTTCAACCCGGCGCGCGTGGCAGCACGGTGCGCTTCGTGTAGCTTTAGGGTTTCCCCCACTGCACGTCCGGGGGCACTTTTGTTACGATGCGAACCATGCTGGACGTCAAGCTCATTCAAGGCACGATGCTGGAGTTCTCCAACCGGGGCGTGGAGGGTGCGCTCACCGTCCACCTGCAGCGAACGCTGCGGATCCCCGACGACGGGAAGAACTACCCGCTGCCCCCCAGTTTGGGGAACTTCCCGATGCGCAGCGTGATGGACTACGCCAACCGCGTGCCAGAGAGCTGGCTGGAGACGAGAGGCGTCTTCGTGCCGATGTATCAGCGCGAGGCGCTCTGGATCCAGTTCCGAGCACGGTCCTGGCGCCCCAACGCGGTGAAGGTCGCGGCCGGACGGGTCAACGCCGTCACCGGCAAGCCGCTGACGAAAGCGCTGAAGGAGGGCGAGCAAGACTACATGGTCTGTCCTCCGCAGCCGTGGCTGGACGGCTTCAACACGGGCGATGGCACGATCCGCCAGTTCGTGGCCGCGCCGCTCGGACTGGGGCTGACCGTGGAGGGACAGGTGAGCGGGCGCGAGGAGCACGGCGGCCTGCAGCTGGTGGTGTTCGAGCCCAAACGGGGACGCTTCCCCAAAGCCAATCCCAACAGACCTATCCCCCCTCAGTCCACCTCGGTGCTGGACACGCGCAACGCCGGGGAGGTGCTGCACCGCCTCGTAAGCCAGGGCCAGCTCACTCCCGCCCAGCGCCAGCGGGCCGAGGCCTACGCCACCAAATGGAAGACCTCTCCTCTGAGGCGGGCCATCGACCTCGACTGGGTCGACGAGCAGGTCGTTCTGGCCCAGATCGCCGAGCTTTGCGGCGTCCCGATGCTGGCTATGGAGCAGGTCGACGACGGCGCGCTCCATAGCCTTCCAGAGCACATCTGCCAGCGATACCGCTGCATTCCGGTGAGCCTCGCCCTCAACACGATGCGCCTGGCCCTCGTCGACCCGCTCAACGTGGTCGCCCTCGACGATGTCCATTTCCTCACCGGTTTCGACGTGCGGCCGGTGCTGGCCAGCGACGAGCAGCTGGACTCGCTCCTTTCCCGGGCCTTCGGAACCACGACCCTGGCCGACGTCGAGGAAACGGTCAAGGATATCAGCGCGCAAGATTTCGGACCGATGGAAACCGAGCTGGGCCTGGCCTGCGGGGGCTCGATCCAGCAGGAGGTCTACGCGGACCCGCACGGACTCCCTACCTGGAGCCAGCGCAAACTGGGCCAGGTGCACGTGCACCTGGTGAACACCGCCCACTGGACGGCGATCACGGGGGAGCCGCCCCCCCCGACGACCGTGGACGCCCTGGCTTACACCGAGATGGGCTATCCCTGGTTCGAGGTCTACGAGGCCGAGGCGGAAACGGTCGCCGCCTCCCCCATCCTGGCGGCGGTCAAGCCGCTTCCCAGTCTGGAAGCCTCGGTGGGAGTGCCGTTCAAGCAGATCCGCCGCATTCCGCGAATGAGCCAGAGTGGGCGGACAAAAAAAACGCCGGCCTGAGCCGGCGTTCTTTCGGGCCAGCTTACTGGCCGTTGCTGACCTTCTTGAAGTCGATGAAGCCCTTCTCCACGTTGGTCGCCACCAGCTCCACGCGGAGCTTGTCGCCCATCCGAGCGCCCTTGCCGCTGAGCTTGCCCTCGACCGGGAGCTCGGTCAGGCGGCACCAGCTGCCCTTGTCGTTCTGGCCCGAAACAATGGCGTCGAACTTCTCGCCGATGCGGGTCGAGAGCATCAGGGCTGCGGCCGACTTCTGGATCTGGCGCTCGACCTTTTGCGCGTTGCCTTCCTGCTCGGTGCAGCGGGTGCACAGCTCGGTCAGCTCTTCGCGGGTGTAGGGCCAATCCGACTCGGTCGCCTGGCGGCCGCCCAACGCCTGAGCGGCTTTGAGCAGGCGCTGCGTGATGACATCCGGGTAGCGGCGGTTGGGAGCGGTGGAGTGCGAGTAGTCGCGCACCGCCAGTCCGAAGTGGCCGATGGGCGGGTCGCCCGGGAACTCCACCACGTACTCGCCGCGGCCCAAAAGCTTGACCACGTTGAGCGACAGGTCGGGGAAGCGCTCGGGATCCTTGGCCCGCTCGCCCTCGAGGAACTGCTCGAGCGAGGCGCTGTCCGGCTTGGCGGGAAGCTCGTAGCCCTTCTCGGCGGCGATATCGACGATCTTGTCCCAGTTCTTGGGCTCGCGCACGATCCGCTGGATGGTCGGCATGCCGGCCGCTTTCAGGAACTTGGAGGCGCAGCCGTTGGAGGCCACCATCAGGTTCTCGATCAGCTCCGTCGCGTGGTTCTTCTCGTGCTTCTCGATATCGGTGACCTTGCCGTCCTCCATCTTGGCGCGGGCTTCCTGCGACTCGAGCTCGAGCGAGCCATTGCGCTTGCGCACGGCTTTGAGGGCCTGCGCCACCCGATCCTGGTCCTGGATGGCCGCCTTGATGTCGTCCATCCCGTTCAGGGCGTTGGGCGCGTTGCCGCGATTCTCGAGCCAGGCGCCGATGGAGTCGTAGTTCAGCTTGACCTTCGAGTTGACCATGGCCGGGTAGACGTCGAAGCTCTTGATTGTGCCGTCGGGCGCGATCAGCATCTCGGTGACCATCGCCTGGCGATCCTCGTTGGGATTGAGCGAGGTGAGGTTCTCCGACATGTGGCGGTCGATCATCGGATAGATCTTGTCGTCGGTATAAACGGTGGTCGTGTTCTTCTGCGCCTGTTTGTCGGGGGGCGAGTTCTTGGGCATGAGCGCGTCCACGTCGGCGATGGCGACCCAGACGCGGGTATTCTCCCCTTCCTTGACCGAGGCAGACAGCTGGTCGAGGTCTTTGGAAGTGACTTCCTCGCCGTGACCGTTGTCGATGGAGAACCAGTTGAGACTGCGCAGGTCTTTGATATTGGGGTTGAAAGGCGCCTGCTTGATGTTCTGGACATACTCGGCAGCCTTCACGTCGTAGCTCGGGTCGAGGCCCTTCTCGGCCATCGCGCGGTCGGCCAGCACCCGGAGATCGGTCTCACCCTGACTGCGCTGCGCGGCCGCGATGCCACCCTGGACGCCCCCGATCGAGGACGCGCCGATCTCTCCCACGCGGCCGGACTCGACCCGCGAGCGGTCGCTCCCCTTATTCACGCGTTGGTTACCTTGAGGGCCCTGGGGGCGCTGCTTCCCCTGGCTGCGTCCGGGCTGAAACGAATCCTGGGTCCGGTTGTCCCCGCCGCGCCGACGGTTCTTTCTACCCGCGTCCACTTGCGCGGTAAACTGGGGACCAGCGATCAGGTTGGTCTGCATCTATGGGGAACTCTCTTTCCAAGGTTGCCACCAGCTTAGTGAGTCGTCCTGAAAGAGTTCTGAAAATGAACTTTTAACACAGGGCGCTCACCGGTAACCCGAGGCCTGCAGCTCGAACAAGCGCGCATAGGTCCCGGCGCGGGCCAGCAGCTCCTCGTGGGAGCCCTGCTCGACCACGTGGCCGAGGTTGAGCACCACGATGTGGTCGGCCATGCGCACGGTCGAGAAGCGATGCGAGATCAAGATGACCATCCTCTGCTCTCCCGTGGCGCGCTTCACGTGCTCGAAGACCTGGGCCTCGGCCTCGGCGTCCATCGCCGCCGTCGGCTCGTCCAGCACCAGGATGTCCGCCTCGCGCCGCATGAAGGCACGTGACAGGGCGACCTTCTGCCACTGGCCGCCGGACAGCTCGCGGCCGTCCTTGAACCACTTACCCAGTTGCGTGCGGTAAGCGGACGGGAGCTTGTCCACGAACGTGTCGGCCTGGCCCAGGCGGGCGGCCTCGCGCCAGTCCTCCTCGTTCTCGAAGCGGGTCACGTCCCCGGCGCCCAGGTTCTCGCCCACCAGCAACTGGTAGCGCACGAAATCCTGGAAGATGACGCCCACGCGGCGGCGCAGGACGTTGATGTCCCACTCCTCCAGATCGCGCCCGTCCAGCGTGATGCGCCCCTCGGTGGGGCGATACAGGCGCGTCAGGAGCTTGATCAGGGTGGTCTTGCCCGAGCCGTTCTCCCCCACCAGCGCCAGCCGATCGCCCGGCTTGAGATGGAAGCTGACGTCCTTCACGGCCGGCTCCCTGGCGCCCGGGTAGGAGAACGAGACGCTCTCGAAACGCACGCCGTCCGATCGGTCCGGCCCGCTGGTGGCGGTGCCGGGATGCGCGCTCACGGGCATTTCCAGGAACTCGTAAAGATTGCTCAGGTAGAGGTTGTCCTCGTACATTCCCCCGATGCTGAACAGCGTGTTGGAGACGGCGCTCTGGCCGAGGCGGAAGACCTGCAGGTACATGGTCATCTGGCCCAGCGTCAGGCGATTGGCCACCGTCTCGAGCACGATCCACACGTAGGCGCCGTAAATGGTGAGGGTGGACAGGTTCTGCAGGAAGAAGCCCCAGATTCCCCGCTTGATGGTGAGGTTGCGATCCTGCAGGTAGAGGCGCTGGAAGATGTCCCGGTAGCGGCCCAAGAACAGCGGCCCCAGCCCGTAGAGCAGCACCTCCTTGGCGTGGTCCTCGCGGGCGATGAGGGTCTCGATGTAGGTCTGCTGGCGCGTCTCCATGCTCTGCCAGCGGAAGAGGCGGAAGGCCTGGCCGGCAAAGCGGGCCTCGGCGATAAAGGACGGCAGGCCGGCCACCAGCAGCACCAGCACGGCCCAGGGCGAGAACGTCCAGAGCAGGGCGCCCGCGGTCACGATCGAGATCAGCGACTGGATCACGCCGAACGTGCCCATCACCAGGCTCACCGGTCGCGAGGACGCCTGGCGACGGGCCTGGGTCATCTTGTCGTAGACCTCGGAGTCTTCGAAGTGCGTGAGCTCGAGCGTGATCGCCTTCTCCAGGATCATCTCGTTGACGCGTTGGCCGAGCTGGGCCCGCAGGAGGTACTGGCAGACGGAGAGCCCGCGTCCGCAGGCGGCTCCGAACAGCACCAGCCCGCCCTCGATGAGGACATAATGCAGGGCCGTCCCGCGGTGGGATGGGTCCTGCATGGCGGCGACCACCGAGTCGACGAGCAAACGGGAAACATAGGCCACTGCGACGGG
>JBDHVW010000209.1:0-6353 GCA_039809865.1 Vulcanimicrobiota bacterium | reverse complement strand
GATCGGACACTCTTTCATCAGTTCGACCGGGTAGATCCAAGGGTGCGTGGCATACTTCCCCTTCTGTCTGTCCCGAAAAGCCAGCGCGTGCTGAACGACGTTCAGGATATGACGGAGGGCCTTCTGTCTAGCCCGATCTGGCTCGGTGCGCAGGGCGACCTCGACGTCAGTCTTCTGCTGCTGGAGCCTGGAGGCTGGCTGGAGAAAGACATCGGCCGGACGCATGGCTGCCAGATCATAGCGACCCAGGAGGCCCACCTCGTTTCCATCATCGGCAGGCACCAGGGGCTCCGCGAGGTCCTCCAGCCGCCGGAGCGCGAATTCCACCTCGCCCTCGACCCAACTGGCCTGAGGTGCCTCCGCGTCGGGATCCGTCAGGATGTCGCGCACCCAGGCGACCAGTTCGGCGCGATATTTTCGCAATTCGTTTACCGCCTGCCGCAGATTGCAGCGATGGAAGCACTCCTCAGCATGCCCTTTCCACGACAGGAAGTCCATGAGGCTGGCCAGCACGTGCTGGCGCTGCACGAAGGGGTTCTGGGAGTCAAAGCGCACTGCTTCCAGGAATTTCGGCGAGAGCCGATGATGGCGGTGGAAGTAGAACTGATCCGCCTGGCGGTTCCCCAGCACCACCAGCATGATCGGATCGTCGTCCTGTCCGCGCCCTGCACGGCCCTTCCTCTGGAAGAAGCTGGCGACGCTCGGTGGCGCGAGGTACTGGACGGTAGCGGCCAACTCCGGGTGGTCGAAACCAACTTCAAGCGTGGATGTGGTGAACAGGAAATCCCAGGCATCTCGGTCCACTTTGCCGCCGGATGGATCGCGCCGCATCCCCGAGGCATGCACTTGGACGCGCATCGGTGTGTCCCACGAGCCGTGTTCTGTCGCCTGGTCCCCCAGCGACGTCCACCAGCACTCGCCGTCGGCGTAGATTTGGCACGAACGTGGCGGCGTCTCGCACTCGCCGCTGCGCCGCGACGGACAACCCGCATTGGGTCCCGGCAGCCGGATTCGGTCGCCATCCCAGAGCTGGCGTCCTACAGGGGTCCGAAGACGGAATAGACTCTTCTCTTGCTCGGCGTCGTGGACATTCTTTCCGATTCGCCAGACAGCATCGAGAGAGTCCACGAAGCAGAGAGCGCGGTACTTTCCCGGAGTCTTACGCATGGTATGCCACAGGCAAAACGCAGCCTGGATGAGGGTGGCCTGCTCGGTCACGACGCGACGCGCTCCCTCCTCGGCGTCCCCGGTCAGCGGCACGCTACGGTTCGGCGGGATTTTCAGAAAGATGATGCTGTCACGTCCGTAGGGCTCCATGTCCGGGGACGTCCCCTCCGGTCCGAGCGGCTCGGGCTGGAAGATGCGTTCCTCTAGTACAAAGGGACGCACGCCAAAGTAGCGGGCGGCCGTCTCGCGAGGATTTGCCATGGTAGCGCTGGCCCCGACGAACAGGGGCGGAGCAGGGTTCTCCTTCCCGCTTCCGCGCAGTCGACCGAGTGCACGCCGCAGACGTCGGACCAGCATCGCCACGTGTGAGCCGTACTGGTTCTCGTAGATGTGGATCTCGTCGAGGACGACAAAGCGCGGTGGACGCGGGTGCTTCCAGAGGGCGGCAGCGCCCTGGTGATCCATGAGCCGTCGATGGAGGGTGTCCACCGTTGTAATGGCGACGTCGAAGTTCCTGGCGTTCGAATCCAGTTTGCGAACGATCATGTCGTTCGCCGCGAGGTGTGCGGAACAGCGGCTGCATGTAAGTCTCTCCACTTCTTCCGAGACCTTGAGGAACACGTACGCGTCGGTCTGCCCACCTTCGTCGACGCGACACTCGGGGCACTGCAGGCGGAACTCGGGAACGTCATCCCAGCCGCGGGCCGAATCGAGTCGGCTGTGGGCGATTGCGATGCGAAGTCTCGGGGCTGCGATTTCAGAGCCCGCCTCCGCGACCTCCCGTGCCGCCTCGTTGAGTTGATGCATATAGAACACGGCCCGCTCGAGTTGGTTGTTGGCAAGGTCGACTCGTGGATAGAGCAGCAAGGCGCTGCAACCGGCTGGCTTGTCGGGCCAGGAGAGACGGGCGCAGAAGGCCTGGAAGAGGATGGGAAGGAGGAAAGCCTCCGTCTTTCCGAAGCCCGTGTCCGCCGCGATGACGGTTGGAAGTCCCTCATCGTCCCGGTTCAGGCCGCTCTTCACGAGCGCCTTGAAGGATGCAGCCTGGAACCGGGCCAGGGTTTCCAGGCGAGTACGCTGTGCGAAGAGCGCCCACGTTTCGCGGATGAATTCGAGCAGTGTCCTCTCGCGAAGGGACTCGAACCCTTCGATGAAGGACATAAAACGGAAATCATCCAGAAGATCCTCGACGACGTCCACCAGGCTTTGTCCGCCCTCCGCGTCTCGCCTCGGGCGGTAGCGTTGTGCCGTAGAGATCTTCAGCATGTGGGTAAGCCGTGGCGCATACTCGTACGACGGGCCGCCGGGCATGCGCTGCCGCAGATACTTCAAGTACCGAAGTAACTCGAATACGCGACTCCTGACGCCCCCTTCGACCCTCACCAGGCGTGGCGACTCCCCTTCGCGGGTAAGGTAGTCCAACAACGTTAGAAAGAGCGCCTCACTGGCCTCCGACTCCGAGACGAGGAGCGCCTCCGCGATGCCGGCGCGGACATCGGCCTCCGCCTGTTGGAACAGTTCGTCGAGTCGGGCCCGGAGCAACTCCAGCGAGCATCGCCAGTCCCGTTCGAGACCGCGGAACTGCCGCTCACACTCGTCGTCCGCTGCGGCTACGAGTTGGCGGACTGTCAACCGGACAAAAGACTCGAGCCTTTCGTCTCTGAGCAAGAATTCGACCGCGAGAATGCCTTCCTTCGAGTCAACTGTGGGCATCAGGAAGAGGTCGCTTCCACCTCGACCTTGCAAGCGACAACTTCCAGGCCCTGCCCGTAAACAAGCTCAGCAAGTTCGTCGAGGTTACTGCCAGACCATTGGATGGACGCCGGTTCCGGCCCCAACTCAGGCATCGCGCCGCCCGCTTCGTCTCCAACATCCGGGACAGAGGCTTGCTCCTTCTTTTCGATCGTCGGTTGCTCGATTGGGGGAGTATTGCGGGCACCGACCTCGGCGGAAGGAGTTTCTTCCGGCTCCGGCCGCTTTGTGCCGCCACCAGATGGAGTCGGAGAAGTCGGCATTTCCCTCACCATCTGCGGTTGTTTGGCCGGCGCCGGCTCATCCGCCCGGATCACAGGCGGCTTTGACACGTTAACCTTGGGCCGAGACGATGACGGAGCAACGGGCAGCATCTCCTGCAGCGTCATCTCGGCCTCGGCTGCCTTGAGCACCTGCTCCAGTTGCTTTAGGCTGTCCTCAGCGCTATCCCAATCGCCCATGGCAATCTGCTGGTCGGCCGCGTCGCGCAGGTTGCGAACCTTCTTGGCATCCGACCCGGAGGACTTGACCGCCTTATCTGCGCGTGTTTTCAATGTCTGGATGCGCTGCTTGAGCGTGCCACCCCGCTTGCGCTCTGTCTCCACTTCGCGAACCAGCCCGGTCAGCGTCTCGATCAGCGAATCGATGGGCGGCATAGCATTGCCCAGGGCAGCTTCGACCTCGCTCTGGCGGCGCTCCACCTCTTCGAGCCGCGCGTTCGGATGAGCGGAGCGGAATTGTCCCAGCGAATCTCGCAGGACTTTGGTTTGCTCGCGGGCCTGGGTCAGCAGGTTCTTCATCTTACTCTCGCGCTCGGCAGCTAACTGGATGGCCGCGTCCTCAAGGGGACCCAGCCCATCCAGTGCCTCGCGGGCCGCGTCCCCCTGCAACTCAACGCCTTCGAAAGCGTGGCTGGCCTTCCACGTTTCAACCCGGTTGCGGAGCTCAGTCACGGACTTCCTCATGTCCCCTACGGCGGCGCCCGCCACCTGGTCTATAGCAGCAATCAGCGCCTCAAGGCGGAGCCGGAGGCTCTTCACTACCCACTCCCGCACCGCGCTGCTCAGGACGTCTCCATCGAGGGAACGGGCCAGTGGACGGTACAACGCGGCAATCGCGTCGCAGGGATCCTTGCGGGCGGCTGCCGGCAGGGTAAACCTACCCTGGAGACGCACGGCCACATCTTCCGTGCCTCCTTCCAGGAAACAAGAGAGCAGGCTGTCCTGATGCGGGGACCACTCGAACGTCCCCTTGCGCGATCGGGGGAGAACAGCTGCGGACTGCAGACCCTTGAGGTAGTCTTTGGCCTTAGACTCCTTCACTCCAGCTGTCGAGGCAAGTTCGGCGAGCGTGAGGGGCCGTGCCTGCTCGATAAGGACGCCGAGCAGACGGTTATTCGCGGCAGAGGCAACGGGAAGAAACGGTCGCGACTTCTGCATCTGCGCGATGGGACCCGCCAGCAACCGCTCCAGCAACTGCCCGCCCCTCTCGGTGTCAGGCTCGGCACCTTCGCCCGCCGTCAAAAGCGCGACGGCCTCCTCTTGTTGCAGCTCGATCTCGAGGCGAGGGTAGAGGTTGTAAAAACCGGTGTCCTTCTTCGAGCGCATTCCCGGCTCTTCACGCAGCGCCGAGAGTTCCTTATGCCGCAGCACTGCGAACCATTCACCCTGTTCGAATAGCAAGGCCATCTCGTCGAAAACCTGCGCTCTCGGAGTTTCCAGGAGCAACAGCAGATGCACCGGACGAGGCAGCAGGTCAGCTGGGATCTCGAGGGAGGGCAGCGACGCGGCCAAATCGAGGACGAGTTTGCCTGTGCGTGCCGTCCACATCTGCACGGTGCCTCGGCTCTCCACATACGGCTCGGCCAAGCGGCGCATACCTTCGAGCACGTCGTGGCCCAGTCTCGCGTCCTCGGGGTCCTGAAGGCGGATCAGCGCCCTCTCTCGAACGCTCGGCTCATATTCGGGTGGCGTAAACCCAAGGGCCGCGGAGAGCTCTTTGCCAGGAATGAGACTTCCACCAGTAGTCTCGCGCAGAACTCCCTGGGTCACCAGCTTCTGCAAGCCAGGGTCCACCGGAATTCCACTGCCAGTGAGCACGAGGGACGGCCAGTCGAGCTTGGGCACCAGGTCGCGCGGAATAATCTTGCCGACCGGAGGGAACGGGATGAGGGGAGGGACAGCTTCCGTCAAAACTTTCCACAGATCCTGCAGCGTCAGAGGTCCTTTCGGCACTCCCTCCAGCAACTCCAGCAGTCTCCCAACAGTCAAGGCGCCCAGACGGTTCAGCGCATCCGCCTCGGGAAACTCGACCCCGGTCCGTTCCAGCGCGATCTCGCGGAACGCCTCGAAGGCGCCCTGGTCGAAGTCGTTGCCCAGCCAGATGCGTCCCGACAAACGGTCGCGAAACACGTCGGCGGCCTCACGTGCGATGCGGTCCTCTTCCAGCACAAGTGGTGTGCAACCAACAGCCAGGATGAGCGGGCTGGGGTTGTTCACCAGCCAGTTGACCAGCACGCGGAGCCAAGTGGCCACGTTCCTGATATCCTCGCTTCGATGCCTGACATCCAATGCGCGACCCAGGTCAAGCAGGATGAGCAAACCAAGCTTCCGCTCGTCGCGCATGCGAGTCGCGAGCTCGGCCAGTACGAGTGGAGAGTCGGCGTTTTGGTGAACGTACTGCGAAAGAGAGGCACCCAGGCGCTTCTCTATTTCGGGGGACAACACGGCCATGATGGCATCGACCGAGGGGGCCTCCACCTCTCCATACAGAGGACAGACCCCTAGTAGTTCGGCTCTCCGGGCCAACTCCTGGAGGAAGGCGCTGCGGCCGCATCCACGGGGGCCGAAAATCGCCATGTGCCAGGAGCGGCTGGTACGGAGTGACTGGCGTACGCACTCCTCGGCCTTGACGAGTTGCTTCTCCCTGCCGACAATCATTAGCTAGCTCCTCTTCAACTCGACGGTCCCCTTGACGCGGGCACGATGTGCCACCAGCGCCACTAGCCTCGCTCTGGCGCGCGGGTTCGGCCCGTCGATCAGGACGACTTCCCCTGGACCAGGTGGGGCGTAAAGGTCCGTCACCATCTGGAGCAGTTTCCCGAGCTCAATATGCGAGTCTGTGGCCCTCCTGGAATCGGGCTGGGTAACATGAGAGCGCTCGAACGCCTCCCAACTCTCGTTCAGCTTTGTACGTGGGCCTGACAGCGGATCCTCATACTGTGAATAAGGCCACGTCAGGCTGGCCAGAGCGGCGTCCATCTGAGGGCGAAGCGTCTCGACGCGCTCTAGGAGTTCTTTCAGGCGTTCCAGCCTGCGATCCTCCAGGACCCGCGTCTTGGCGCGTATCTCCTCAACAAACTCCTCCTGGTCGGCCGGCGAGATGTCGGCCTGCTTGCCGCGCTTGCCCATCGTCTCGACCTTGACGACCTCGTC
>JBDHVW010000208.1:0-6402 GCA_039809865.1 Vulcanimicrobiota bacterium | reverse complement strand
AGGGGTCGTTGGTCTGCCACTTGCGCACGGTCTCGGCAGCCCGCTGCGTGGCCGGTTGTTTGGCCAGGGTCTCCAGCATCCAGGTGCCGGCGGCGCTGCGGTCCTGCCAGTTCATGGAGCCCTGCCCCAGTTTCGTGTGGAGGTCCTGGATGGTCTTGGGAAGGTCGGTCGGTCGGCTGCAGGCTGCCTGGAAGACCGGGAAATAGGCCGCCTCGCCGCTCAGCTTCTTGTGCAACGCGAGCAGGTCCTGGGTCAGGGGTCCCTCGAGCTGGCCCAGGAAGCGGATCTGGGCTCCCGCGTCGGAACTCCCAATCGCCTTCGCGGCGAGTTGCTCGACGGAGGCGGAAGGCTGACTCAGCACTTGCTGCACGGCGGTCGCCGGGTCGTTGACCTGCCAGCTCACCGCGGCCTTCGCTCCTGCCAGGCCGGTGTCGGCCAGTCCCTTCAGGACCGCGTTGCCTAACTGACTACGCTCCTGCCACTTGAGCTTGGAGGAGTCTTTCAGCAAGAACTCGGCCATCTCCAAGGCTGTGTCGTGGCCTCCCCGGGCTGCCTGCCAGGCGGCCTCGCGCGCGAACTCGACCTGGTGCACCGCCAGGGCCACCGCGGCGCCCTGGTGGGTGGGTGCGGCCGCTTTCAGCCAGTGGCGTTGCAGGCCGAGGTCGCTGCCCGCCGCGCTCCCCGCGGCCAGCACGCGGGCCGCCCCGCGGTCGCGCACCAGCTCTTCCAGGGCGACCGCGGCCAGGGCGTCGCGGTCTTCCGCGAGCAGGCCTTTGACGAGATTGGGGACGTCGCTCGGCTCGAAGGGCGCCTCCAGCCGGCGGACCAGCTCGACCTTGCCCAGGCGGGAGAGTCTCTCGTCAAAGCGTTTCAGGCGGTCCTGTAGCGTGGCGGGGTCACCCGCTTCGAGCCAGCGCTCGCCGTCTTTACCCACTTCTCCTTGCGGGGCCAGAAACGCGGGCGTGAGCTTGCCGTTCTGGAAGAACTGGTATCCCCCGGCCTCGAGTTGGGCCAGGGGGGTCTGGGTGAACTGGTGCAATTCGCCCAGGCGCACTTCGGTGTCGAGCGGGATGGCGCCGTTCTGGTTGCGCGCTTTGAGCCCGGTGAGCTCGAAGGCCGGGTCGGTCAGGGCGTTGTAGGCGCCGTAGGGCCCGAGCGCCCGCCCCTGATCGTCGCAGAACTGGTATCCCTGCCCGCTGAGCTGCAGCAGCTGCTCGCTGGTGGAGCCTGGCTCGGGGGCTATCACGCCCGTGAAGATGGCGGCTTCCTCGAGGTCCTCGGGCGTCCGGAGGGGCAGCTTGGATTGACCGGGTAGCTGGATGTGCAGGTTGGTGTCGCCGCCAGCCAGCTTTTCGCTGGCCTCTCTGGCGTCGACACTGCGATGCCAGAACGGCAGCAGCTTGCGGGGCGCCGTCACTTCGGCGCCTTTCTCGACCACGTCACGGGCCAGCTCCTCGAGCGCACGCTTGCGATCGGGAGGCGCGGCCCCGGCCTGGACCGGGCGGATCTCCATCCCTACGAGGCTATCTCGACGGGCGGAAATTCTGTTGAAAGGGGCTTGGTTGCGCCCAGGGCGTTCCGCGAGCCTATAGAACCGCGCCCAGGCCTATAGGGCTTTCCGCGAGCCTATAGGCCCGCGCCCAGGCCTATAGGGCGTTCCGCGAGCCTATAGTCCCGCGCACAGGCCTATAGGGCGTTCCGCGAGCCTATAGTCCCGCGCCCAGGCCCTAGGGCGTTCCGCGAGCCTATAGGCCCGCGCCCAGGCCTATAGGGCGTTCCGCGAGCCTATAGGCCCGCGCCCAGGCCTATAGGGCGTTCCGCGAGCCTATAGGCCCGCGCCCAGGCCCTAGGGCGTTCCGCGAGCCTATAGGCCCGCGCCCAGGCCTATAGGGCGTTCCGCGAGCCTACAGGCCCGCGCCCAGGCCTATAGGGCGTTCCGCGAGCCTATAGGCCCGCGCCCAGGCCCTAGGGCGTTCCGCGAGCCTATAGGCCCGCGCCCAGGCCTATAGGGCGTTCCGCGAGCCTACAGGCCCGCGCCCAGGCAGCTCGAGGCGGCTCGATTCCATCAGAAGAGCTTCTTGGTCCCGTAGTCCGTCAACCGCGGGATCAGCCTGAGCAAGAACAACTCCTTGTTGGGCTCGGTCACCCTTTCCTCGAAGCTCACGCGCCCCACCACGCCGACGATGGTCCTGGCGGCCTGCACGATGGGCGAGGAGATCCCGGGCTGGGCCACCATGACCATCTGCTCGCCATTGCTGCTCCAGGTGCGCAGAAAGCGACAAAGGACCTTGCGGTCCTTGCGCTCGAGATAGAGCACGTCGCCATACTTGAGCGCCTCCACCCGCACGGGCTCGAGCTCGATGATCGAGCCCGCCGGGATGAGGCCGGGCATCTCCGACACCGACAGGTGCACGGCTTTTGCCATTCTGTCTGTTCCTTTCCAGCCGGCCCCCGCCAGAGGCTACCGCCAACTGCCAACCCGAGACTATCGAGTGCTCGTCCAGATCTGGTGCGCGGTCAGCGTGCCGTCCCAGTCGCGGCCGGCGTGGACGCGAATGTTCTTGCCGGGGGTCAGCACCCGCCAGGCCTGGTCACCGTTGAGGACCTCGTCCCAGTAGGTGCCGTTGCCGGTAAAATGACGCACGCTCACGCGGGTTTCGGGCTTGAGCCACAGCCAGTTCTGAGTCTGACCGCCGTTGTCGGCGTCGCGCAGGCGAATGCCGAGGCGCTCGCGGGAGCGCACCTGGGTGGTCACGGTGTAATCACCGGTCACCGAAAGGATCGCGGCCTGGGCGTAAGTGGTAAGAAGCAGGCAGCCCAGGGTGAGGGCTACCGCAAAGCTTTTGACTGAACGCATGTCTGCCTCCTGAAAGTTTTGTCTACACCCAGCATAGTCGACACGGGGCCGCTTCGCCGCCCTTGCGCATCCTCAAACCGCAGGTATGCTGATACTCCCCGCGAACCGAGAGACGTGTTCCGCGTCCCCGGCTACTCCAGCAGCGAGCAGCTGCATCAAGGAGCTCACACGCTGGTTCTCCAGGCGGTGCGCGAGAGCGATCGCGTGCCGGTCGTGCTCAAGACCACCCGCACCGACACCCCGAGCGCCGAGCAGTTCGGTCGCTGGAGCCACGAGTTCGAAATTCTGCGCGGCCTCGGGGGGGCCGGGGTGCCGCTGGCCTACGACCTCCTCATCGCCGACAACCGGCCCGTCCTGGTGCTGCAAGATGGCGGCGCGCGGCCGCTGGGCGAGTATCTCGAGGGCCGCACCCCCGACCTGGACGAGCTGCTCGACCTCTCCCTCGCCGTGACGCGCGCCCTGGGGCTGGTGCACGCCAACGGCGTGGTGCACAAGAATCTCTGCCCCTCGAATATCGTGGTCGGACCGAGCGGCCTCAAGCTCATCGATCTCAGCCTCGCCTCTCGTCTGACCCGCGAGGCGCCCCGCTCGGTCGAGGGACAGCTGGCCTACATCTCGCCCGAGCAGACGGGGCGTATCAATCGCACCGTGGATTATCGCTCCGATTTCTACTCGCTGGGGGTCGTGCTCTACGAGCTCCTGACCGGGCACCTCCCCTTCACGAGCACCGACCGCATGGAGCTGGTGCACGCCCACATCGCCCGGCGGCCCGTGGCTCCGCACGAGCTCGAGCCGCGCCTGCCCGAGACGCTCGGCCGGCTGGTCCTCAAGCTGCTGGCCAAGGCCGCCGAGGAGCGCTACCAGAGCGCCGACGGGCTGGTGGCCGATCTTGTGGCCATCCGGGAGCGCCGACCGGTGGTGCTGGGAGCGCACGACTACTCGGCCGAGCTCAATCTCTCCCAAAAGCTCTACGGCCGCGAGCGCGAGCTGACGACCGTCATGAACGCCTTTCGGCGCGTGGCGGGGGGAGCCACGGAGCTGCTGCTGGTGGGCGGCTACTCCGGCATCGGCAAGTCGGCCCTGGTGCAGGAGGCGCGCAAGCCCATTCTGGAGCGCCGCGGGATCTTCGTGCTGGGCAAGTTCGATCAGGTTCACAAGAATCGTCCCTACTACGCCATCATCCAGGCACTGGACGAGCTGGCGCCCCAACTGGCCAGAGAGCGGGCCAAGCTGCTGCCCGCCCTGGGGCCGAACGGCCGCGTGGTCACCGAGCTGGCGCCCGCGCTGGAAGAGGTGCTGGGTCCCCAGCCGCCCCTGCCCGAGCTCTCTCCCGGCGAGGCGCTGAACCGCTTTCACCTGGTGCTGCAGAACTTCCTCACCGCGGTCGCCAGCCCCGAGCGGCCGCTGGTGATGGCGCTGGACGATCTGCAGTGGGCCGACCTGCCCACCCTGGAGCTGCTGGAGGCGCTTCTCACGGCGCCCCAGCAGCGCTCGCTCCTGATCGTGGGCACCTATCGCGACAACCAGGTGGGGCGCGGCCATCCGCTGGTGTTGACAGCCGAGCGCGCCAAGCGCCGGGGCACGGTGATCAACGCCATCACGCTAGCGCCCCTGAATCGGCCCGAGCTCACCGCTCTGGTGACCGATTCCCTGGGGTGCGCTCCCGAAGCGGCCGGCGAGCTCGCCGCCGTGCTCGAGGAACGGACCGGCGGCAATCCGTTCTTCGTCAACCAGGTGTTGACGGCGTACTACGAGCAGGGCGTGCTCAAGTTCAACGGCAAGGAGCGCGCCTGGGAGTGGAGCCTCTCCGAGCTGCGCGCCACCCCCATCGGAAGCGATCTGGCCGAGATGATGGCGGCCAAGATCCGCACGCTGCCTCGATCCTGCCAGGAGGTGCTCAAGCTGGGCGCCGCCATCGGACACCGCTTCGACCTGCAGCTCCTGGCCCGCCTCGCGGGCCGCACTCTGCTGGAGACCGGTGACGACCTGTGGGAGGCGATCCGCCAGGGGCTCGTGCAGCCGGTCACCCGCTCCAGTCTGGACGGTCTGCGCCTGGGCGCCACGCTCGAGTCCGAGCTGCCCTACGTGTTTCTGCACGACCAGATCCACGCCGGCGCCTATTCGCTGCTCGACGAGCCCGCGGCGGTGCACCGGCGCATCGCGTCTCTGCTGGACGAGTCGCGCATCTTTGACCTGCTGAGCCATCTCAGCCTGGCCGGGCCCGTCGCCGAGGAGGAGCGGCTCGAGCGCGTGCGCCTCAACCTGAAGGCCGCCCAGAAGGCCCGTCCCAGCGCCGCCTTTGCCAGCGCTCTGGCTTACTGCGAGGCGGGGCTCGAGCTGTTGCCCCCCGACGCCTGGCAGGCTCACTACGACCTCACCCTGGAGCTGCACCTCGAGGCCGCCGAGGCGGCCTACCTCAGCTCCGACTATGCGCGGCTGGACGCCCTCAAGGACGCGGTGCTGGCCCACGCCCGCGACGTGCTCGACACGGTCCGGGTGTACGACGCCAAGATTCAGGCCCTGGTGGCCGCCGGCGAGTTGCACGAGGGCATGCGCACGGGCTTTGCGGTGCTCAGCCGTCTGGGCGTCGCGCTGCCGGACGAGCCCGACCCCGAGAAGGTGGCCCGGGAGCTCGCCCTGCTCGCCCGCGTGGTGCCGGTGGACCGCCTGGCCGAGCTGAGCGCCCTGGGGCCCATGACCGATCCGCACAAGCTGGCGGCCATGAAGATGTTGAGCGCCGTCTGCTCGCCCTGCTACCTCAGCGCTCCGGGATTGCTGCCGTTCGTGGTCAGCCAGCAGGTCCAGCTCTCCGCCACTTACGGCCACGCCCCCTCGTCGGCCTACGCCTATGCGACCTATGGCATCATCCTGGCCGGGGCGGTGGGCGACGTGCTGGCCGGGGGCGCCTTCGGCGAGCTGGCCCTGGCGCTGCTGGCCGACCCCCGCCAGAAGGCCCGCGTGCTGCACGTGGTCTACACCTTTACCCGCTGCTGGGTCGAGCACATCGCCACCACCCACGAGCCACTCCTGGAGGCTTACCAGAGCGGACTCGATCAGGGCGACTTCGAGTATGCCTCGCACGCCTCGCTGGTGCACTGCTACTACCGCTACTTCGCGGGAGACGATCTGGGCCGCCTCGAGTCGGCCATCAGCGACTTCTCCTCGGTGATGCGGCGCATCGGTCAAGAAACCCACGTGCGCTACATGAGCATCTGGCTCTACGCCATCCAGACCCTGCGGGGGCGCCCCGCCAACCACGATGACGCGTTGCTGGTCGCCCTTCGCCAGAGCAACGACCGCACCGGCATCTATTTCCTCCACTTCAACCGCATGGTGCTGCAGTATCTCTTCGGTCAGCACCTGCGCGCCGCCGAGACCTCGCGACTGGTCGAGGAGCACCTGGACGCGGTGGTGGGCACGTTCCAGGTGGCCCTGTTCCACTTCTACGATTCGCTCATCTGGCTGTCGTTGCAAGAAGGGGGCTGGGAGGAGCGGGTGGAGCGCAATCAGGCCCGCCTGGCCGGCTGGGCCGAGCACGCCCCCGC
>JBDHVW010000207.1:0-6435 GCA_039809865.1 Vulcanimicrobiota bacterium | reverse complement strand
CTCGCCTTCGCGGCCTGCGGAGTCACCGGCTACGCGCTGGCCGACCTCGCCTACGGCAAAGGCCAGGGCGGACAGATGCTGGCCGGCATGCTCGGACGCACGATCGCCAGCCCGGACGCCATCCACATGACCGCGGTCTGCGTCATCAACGACCGCGGCGCCTGGCTGCTGAAACGCCCGCAGGACTTCTCGCCGGGCGAGATTCCGGCCCTGGCGGAGCTGGCTCAAAAGGGCGCTCTCACCGAGCTCTACCACCAGAGCCGCATCCAGATCAAAGACCGCAAGTCGACCCCTCCGGTCAAGCCCGGCGCCAACTTCAACATCAACCGCTGGTCGCTGTACGCGGCCGGCGGCACCTACTTCCTGCCCGTCAGCGAGCTGACCGGCCTTTACATCAACGCCCTCCTGGAGGCGTTCGACGAGGCCAGCGGGCTCTTCATCGTGGACGAGCGCAACATGCTTCAGCCGGCCGGCCTCAAGCGGTTTGCGGCCAGCCGGGGCGGCCATCTGGCCGACGACCCCAAAGAGGGACGACTGCTCACCATCCAGGCGCTGGAGGCGTGCGTGGCCGAAGCGGCCGCGATCGAGCAGGGGATGATGCTCCAGAACCTCGGCCTGATGGCCCAGGCACTGGGTCTGGGCGGCTTCCCCAACTTCGCGCCCCACCCCAGCGCCTGGTTTGAAGCGCTCGAGTTCCGCCTGCAGCCGATGGCCGCCAGCCGCTACCTGGGAATGCCGAAAGCCCTGTCCTGGCTGCTGGGATTGCTCGGCAAGGACGGCGCCGTGCGCTATCCGGTGGGGCTGGAGCGCAACGGAGAAACTCTCCTGAAGACCTGCACGCCAACCTATTACCCCCGCATGCGCGACGCGGTGGAAGCGGTGCTGCAACTCAAAGACCAGGGGTTCCACGGGGGGAGCTCCTGGAAAGAAGCCCCGGAGAAAATCCCCGTCCCGACCAGGCCCGCGGTGGAGGCGGCCGTGGCTTACTGCGAGTATGTGACCCAACGCTACGGACGCTTCCCCGTCTACAACGCCCCGCTGCGCACGGTGATGGGCTTCCAGGCCACCTACGTCGACCTGGATTTCTACGACCGGTTTTACCGGCCCGAGGCGCTCAGCGCGACGCAGCGCGCTACTTCATCGCCTTGACCGTGAACTGCCCGGCGAGCGCTTTTCCCCGGGCGTCGGTGACCCCCCAGTCCTCCACCTCGGAGGCGGGAAACTGCACGCTTTCGCCCGCTTTGATCGTCTTGACCTCGACGGGCTCGTTCTCGAGCACGCCCGTCCCGGTGTCGCCCTCGAGCGAGGTTACGCGCAGCCACATGAACTCGGTATACTTCTTGTCCGGGGTCTGAAAGGGCAGCTTCACGTAGAACTGCTCGCCCGGGGCGGCCGCGGCCACCCGCCGGCGAAACTCGGGGAAACGCTGCCGGGCCTCGGCCACCGCGGCTTCCATCGCCGGGTCGTGGGACTGCGGCGACGCGGTGGCCGAGGGCTGCTGGCCGACGGGGGGCGCCTGCCCGCATCCCGTCAGCAGCAGCATGGCCAGGAGCAAGAATCTCACGGACCGGTCTTGCGCGGCTGCGCCAGCCCGATCACCCCGCAACCCACGCGGTCGCCCGCGTCGCCGCTCGGCTGGGTCTTGAGATCGTCGGCCTTCGCGTGCACGATGACGGAGCGCCCGATGATGGGGTTGTCCCCGCCCCGGATGGTCACGTCTTCCAGCGTGATCTCGAGGTGGGCTTTCCCGTTGGCATCCGACTCGATGTTGCCCAGATCGCCCGCGTGGTGCGAATCGGCGTTGGGACCGGCGTGGGGATGGCCCTGCGGATTGTAGTGCCCGCCCGCGCTCTTGGCGGCGGGGTCGGTGCAATCACCCCACTCGTGGATGTGGAACCCGTGCTGCGTGTTCGGGGTGAGGCCCTGGATGTCGGCCACGACCTTCACGCTGTTGCCGGTCTGCATGAACCAGACGACGCCCTCGGCCTTCTGCCCGACGGTGGGATGGACCATGGCGACGGCCCAGTCGCCGTCATCGGCCTGCACTCCCGTCGTGAGGGTCAAGAAGGCCGCTCCGGCCAGCAGCAAAGAGCGCAGTTTCATCGTTGAAGAGCACCTTTCAGGAATTCGTCCATGGCGCTTCTCCAGGGGGGGGCGGAGGCCTTCTCAGCCGCGTTTGGCGCGCGCTGCGCGCAGTCCCTCGGCGAACTCCTCGCGACCGTAAGAGTCGGCCTGGCAGCCGGCTTCGCGCTCGAGAGCCCGCCGCAGCTCGGCGGGATCGCCGCGAAGCGTGAGGAGCGTGTCTCGCATCGCCTCGGGGGCACCCGTCAACAGGGAAGAAGCAATTTTGCGCGCGGCCTCCAGCACAGGAGAGGCGATCTGGTTGATCAGTCCCAGCTCCCGCGCGCGCGGGGCGTCCACGGTCGAGCCCGTCAACAGCAACTCGCGCGCGGCGCCGGCGCCCACCAGGCGGGGCAGGAAATAGGTCGCGCCCATCCCCGGGTGCAGCCCGAGGCGCGCGAATGGGAAACCCATGCGGGTTGCCGGGTCGGCGACGCGCAGATCGCAGGCGCACGCCAGCACCATTCCCGCGCCCACCGCGTGCCCGTGCAGGGCCGCGATCAGCGGCACTTCGAGCTCGAGTAGATTCAGAAACGAGGCGTAGAACTCGAGCATCAGGCGGCGGTTCTCCTCGCGGCCCAGGTGGCGCTTGCGCTCGAGCATCGCCAGGTCGCCCCCGGCCGAGAACGCCCGCCCTTCGCCGCGCAAGATCAAGACGCGGGGCCTGGACTCGAGCAGCTTGCTCACGTGCTCGCGCATGGCCGCGGCCATCTCCTCGCCCATGGCGTTGAGGCGGTCGGGGTCGTTGAAGCACAGCTCCCCGACCCCATTTTCTTCGCGGTAGAGAATCACGGTGTCTCCTTGGGAGGGCTGTCGAACGCCTCGCGGGCGGCTCGCAGCAACATGATGGCGCGCATCCGAGCGGCCTGGTCGCGGAGCCGGGCGGCCATCTCGCGGGCTTCGCGCCGGGTATCCTCGCTCCAGTTGTGCTTCTCGCCCATCTCGGCCCAGGCGTCGGCCAGATTGGCCAGCTCTTCGTAGCTCAGCGAGTTGAGAGGGCCGGGCAGGGGCGATACGGGGTCGTCGGGCACGCGGGGTTTCCTTCGGTCCGGGGCGAACCTGGACCTACTGATGCTGCGCGAGACGCCGCCCCTGTCGCCGCTCCAGATCGTCCTGGCCCTGTGGATCGTCGGGACGACGCTCTACTTTCTGGTCACCCGGGTCGATCTGCCCTACCACGTCTACGTGTTGCCCCAGGCCGAGGTGGTCAGCCGCTCGCTGGCCAGCGCCCGCCACGAGGCACAGCTCAAGAGCGCGGCTCAGCCCAACACCCGGGTCAAGCTCCGCTTCCGTCCCAAGGGCGGGCCTTATACCCAGATGGCCATGGAGGAGCAGGTCCTGAGACTCCCCGGCAACACCTTCCTGCTCAACACCTACGGCGACATGGCCGACGACCTGGAGATCGACAGCGACGGCTTTCTCTACAACGAGAGCGGACCGCTCAAGGAGCTGCGAATGACCGTCGCCAACGGCTCCACCAGCGGCGTCGCCCAGGTCTATCAGGAGAGCGGAAAGTCGGCCGTGGTGCGCTGAAATGAGATGGATTCTCGCATTGTTGCTTCTGACGGGATGCGGCGGATTCGTGCACAACGAGCCACTGGTAGGCCCTTACGCTCTGCTGGCGACAGACTCGCCAGAGCAGCTCTACGTGGGGAGGGTCCTTCCCTCAGGTGCTGCCGTGGAAGTGATTCCACCCCAGGTCGATGCGCTCGGGTATGACGACCACTACGTCGTGGCCCACGTCAAGGAGAAAGGCTATTTTTACGTGGCTGTCGGCGCAGGCAATTCCGTCGGGCCACTGGACCAGGCTCACTACACAGAGGACAAAGCCAGACTGAGCCTGCCCGAGTTTAGACGCAAGCCCGGACGGCTTTAAGCGTGGCCAGCGGCCAGGAGCTGACGGGCGATTCGGCCACCACCCGCACGATGGGCTCGGTGTTGGAGGGGCGGATGCCCACCCAGGAGCCGTCCGGGAAGCTCAAGCGCAAGCCGTCCAGGCGGTCGGGGACCGCCGACGGGAAGGCGCGCTCCAGGCGCTCGTAAAGCTCGGCCAACTCCATCCCGAGGGGCAGCTTGTCGGTCAGGTGCGCGTAGCGCGGCAGGGCCTCCAGCAACGTCGACAGGCGGGCCCTCGAGAAGCAGAGCGCCTCCAGCACCAACGCGGTTCCGATGAGAGAGTCGCGTCCCAGCGACACGGGCGGGAAGATAACCCCGCCATTTCCCTCGCCGCCAAACGCAAAAGCGGATTGACCCTCGCGCGCCAGCGCCCGCGACAGGTTGACCTCGCCCACGCGCGTCTCCACCACCCGCGCGCCGAAGCGCGCAGCCACGTCGTTCACGGCCCGGGTCGTGGTCAGGTTCTTCACCACCACGCACGGCTCCTGACGGTGCTCCAGCACGTGCGAGACGACCAGCACCAGGGTCGATTCCTCGCCCGGGGCCTCGCCCTTCTCGGTCACCAGCGCCAGCCGATCGCCATCCAGGTCCTGCGCCAGGCCCAGGTGGCAATCCAGAGTCTTCACCGCTCGACACAACTCGGCCAACGACTCGGCGGTCGGCTCGGACTCGCGGGCCGCATTCACGGGCACGACCTCGCAGCCCAGGCGCCGCAACAGCTCGTGCAGGATCTCCTCGCCCGCGCCGTGGCCGGCATCGACCGCCACTCGAAAGCCACAGCCCCGAATGCGGTCCACGGTTACCTGCTCCAGCACCCGCGAAAGATGCAATTCGAGCGCTTGCTCGTGGATCAAACGCCGCTCCGATGGGAACCCCGTTCCCGCGTCGGCTGCCACCAGGGCCATCAGCCGCTCGGTCTGAGAGCCGTCCAGCACCGTGTTCTCGGGCCCCAGGAAGAACTTGAACCCGTTCCACTGACTCGGGTTGTGGGAGGCCGTCACCATCACCGCTCCGTTGGCCTGCAGCGGTCCCATACAGCACTGGATGGTCGGCGTCGGCACCACACCCAGGTCGAGCAACTCCCCGTCGGGCAGCCCGCGGACCAGCGCGGCCTGCAGGTCGGGCCCCGAGGAGCGTGTGTCTCGGGCCATCAGCACGACCGGTTGCGTTTTCCGCTCCGCCACCAGCGCTCCGAACGCGCGCCCGTAACGCTCGGCCACGGTCGGCGTGAGGTCCTCGCCCACGATACCCCGGACGCCCGAATAACTGACTTTCAAGCTCACGGGTAGGCCATCCGGTAGTAATCCTTCAACTCCAGCGCTTCCGCCGCTTCCTCGTCGATCAGCGCCGTCACCCGGGGATGCAGCTGCAGCGCCGAAGCCGGCACCATGCTCGTGACCGGCCCCTCGATGACGCGCTTCAAGATGGCGGCCTTTCTGGGCCCGGTGGCCAGCAGCAAGATGCGGCGCGCTTCCAGAATGGTTCCCACGCCCATCGTCAGGCCATGGGTGGGAACCTGGCCGTCGGGGAACGAGCTCAGGTTGGCCTGCCGGGTGGAAGCGTGCAGGGCCTGCACGCGCGTGCGCGAGCCCAGCGACGAGGAAGGCTCGTTGAAGGCGATGTGACCATCCTCTCCGAGCCCGAGCACCGCGACGTCGATTCCCCCCACGGCGCGAATGGAGTCCTCATACTCCAGCGCCTCCCTGGCGAGGTCGGGCGCCGTGCCGTTGGGCACCAGGTGCGAGTGCATCTCGACGTGCTGGAAAAAGTGCTCGTGCATGTAATGGGCAAAGGAGTTGGGATTGTCCCGGCTCAAGCCGACATACTCGTCCAGGTTGAAGCTGCGGGCGTGGCTCCAGTCGAGCTTGCGGCCGGTCAGCTCACCGTAGAAGGCGATGGGCGTGCGGCCCGTGGGCAGGGCCAGCACCAGCTTCGGATTCTCGGCCAGCAGGGCCTGGACGATGTCGGCCGCGCGGCGCGTGGCCTCTTGAGCGTCGGAGCAAAGGACGACTTCCATTCAGGACAACCTCCGCAGACGGTCTTCCACGTCGGCCCGAAAGCGCTGCAGGTAAGCCGTCACATATTCGACCGGATCGAGATCCGGATTCTCCAAGAACGCCCCCATGTCCATCGCGAACTCGAGGCAGGTCGCCCGGTCGGAGGCGTGCGAGTTGTGATAGGTGGCATTCGAGCGCTTGCGTCCCTGAGTGGCCAGATCGTAGCGCTTGCCGCCGGCGATCTGCGAGTCGTAGACGCCCATCAGCGCCATCGTCAGGTTCTCGTGCGCGCTGACGTCGAAAATGGCTTTGTCGGCGTCCACCATCCAGTCGAGCCCGCGCCAGACCTCGCAGCCGTAAAGGCGCTCCGGACGATGCTGACAGAGGCGCAGAGCGCGCAAGACCGCCAGCACCACGCAGA
>JBDHVW010000206.1:0-6490 GCA_039809865.1 Vulcanimicrobiota bacterium | reverse complement strand
GGGTTGCTCAGCGCAAGCGCTTCAAAGCCGCCAGGGGAGTCTCCTGGCCATAGATCACGCTCAGAAAGCCCGGCAGCCACTGGTCCAGAGCCGTCAGGCTGGACTGCAGAAGCGGCCACAGTAGCGGCTCCGGAAGCGGACCCAGACCCGCGTCAAAGCTGACGCGGTAACGCACCTCCGAGCGCTCCAGCTGGAAATTGCCCAGCTTCAGGGCCGCGTTCACGCGCGTCAGGAACTCCAGCACCGGCGTCTGCGAGCGCGGGGGGATGGTGACCGGCGCCCGACTCAAGAAGCGGCAGACCGTTCCCTGCATGGCGACTTCGCAGCGCCAGCGGGCGCGCTCACCTACCACGTGCAGGATCAGCTTCTCCTCGCGCCGCGTGGGACTCTGGCCCGCCTCGCGCAGGAAGGCCGCCAGCTGGTCGAGCACCGGCGACTTGCGCCGGACCGGCTCGGGCACGGGGAACACGGGCAGGTCGCTGGAGGCACCCTGCGCCACGCGGCTGAGGGCCGGCAGGGCCAGCTCCAGCGTGCGGGGCGGGTGATCCAGCAGGGGCCTCAGCAGGGCCGCCGTCGGCTCGCCTCCGTCGCCCAGATCGAGCGAGGTGCGCAGAAGGATATGACCGTGCAGGTAGTCGAGCTCGAAACTGCCCAGGTCCAGCCGGGCGTTGAGCCGATTGAGAAACCCCGCCATGTCGGGCCGCACGCGGGCTTGCTCGGGACAGCGGGCCAGGCTGTGCAACTGGTGCCCGCGCTGCCAGACCCGCAGCTCCCACGGGCGCCCGTCGCCGCTCTGGAAGGGAATGCGCAGCTCGCTCTCGCTGCTGGCCTCGAATTCGCTTCGGTCAGCCCGCAAGATCTCGGCCACGGCCTCGATCAAAGGCTTCAGAGCGTGCCTCCCGCCGCCAGGATCTCCATCGCCTGCCGCGGCGTGGTGTGGCCGTAGAGCACCGCCAGCAGACCCGGCAGATAGTGATCCATGCGATGAATGTTGGTGTAGAGCAGGGGGCGGAACAAGTTGTCGCTCAGCTCCCCGTCAAAGACGTCCAGGGTGGTGCGGTAACGGATCTCGCCTCGCTCGCTCATGAGCTCGAAGTGGCCCAGTGAGACCGAGAAGTTGGCGCGCCCCAGGAACTCGACCGCCAGCAGGCGTCGGTCCGGGGGAATGTTGACCGGACAGAAGCTGTCGATGACCACCTGGTAGCCTCGCCGCTCCTCGAGGCGCTCCTCCACCGCCACCGAGTAGTAGCCGTTCTTTCCCGAGTAGCGCAGCCGGACATGGGTGGTGTCCAACTCGTAGGGCCAGCCGTCCCGGTCCAGGAAGCCACTGACGAACGTGAGGATCTTGCCCATTCAAGATGGGAGATGGGAGATAGGAGATGGGAGAACGTCGCCAGGCAAAGGTTTCACTTCCTCCTCACTCCCCGATGATCTTGACCAGCACGCGCTTGCGGCGCCGGCCGTCGAACTCGGCGTAGAAGATCTGCTCCCAGGGGCCGAAGTCGAGCCGCCCGGAGGTGACCGCCACCACCACCTCGCGTCCCATCACCTGGCGCTTGAGATGGGCGTCGCCATTGTCCTCGCCGGTGCGGTTGTGGCGATAGTGCGAGGTGGGCGCGTGGGGGGCCAGTTGCTCCAGCCAGTCGTCGTAGTCCTGAATGAGGCCCGGCTCGTCATCGTTGATATAGACGCTGGCCGTGATGTGCATGGCATTCACCAGGCAGAGGCCCTCCTGAATGCCGCTCTCGGTCAGGATCTCCTCGACCTGTCGGGTGATGTTCAGGTAGCTGCGCCGCTCGGGAGTCTCGAACCAGAGATGCCGCGTGATCGACTTCATGGCCGCCGTCCCTTCTCCAAAAGCCAGAACGAGGCATAGTTGTTGGTGATGTGCAGGGCCACCGCCACCCCGAGGTTGCCGGTCCAATCGGTCAAAAAGCCCATCAGAGCACCGGTCATCAGAGCCCAACCGGCCATCCAGACCATGCGGCGGTCACCCAGGTGCAACAGGGCGAACAGGAGCGAGGACAGCCCCAGACCTAGCTCGCTCAGGAGGACGCCGCGGAACAGGACCTCCTCGCAAAACCCGGAGGCCAGCGACACCAGCAGCTTGCCTTCGGCCGGCAGCGCCAGAGCGATGGGGCGCATGCAGCAATCGCGCAGCCAGCGCACCGACTCCCAGCCGGTGCGGGCCATGTGGCCGAACAGGAGGTGGCTCGCCAGCGCCAGGATCATGCCCAACACGACGCCGACGCCCAGCCAGGGGGACCAGGCGAACTTGCTCCACCAGGGGATGCCCCGGATGAGTCCCCAGACCAGCGCGATCGCCAGATACACGCCCTGCATCTTGAGCAGCAGCTTGAGGACCATATATCGACCGGGTTTCAGGGCCGCGGGGGGCTGTGAATCTGATACTCCCATACTTGCACCTGCTCTTCGCCCTGATCGATGAGGTAGAGAAACGGCCGATCGACTCCGGCCGCGCCCAGCTCGCTGGGGTCGCGCACTTCCGCGATGAGGCCCTCGCAGGGACCGGTCTCTGCCACCGCCCGGACCCGCTCGCCCACCTGGTAGCGCGGCTCCCACACCCGCTCGAAGAAGGGGTGTCGGCGGGCCGCGTCACCCACGTTCTTCTCGAGATAGCTCTTCAAGAACGGGATGTCCACGCCGAACGTTCGCCCGAGATTGATGCAGGCATCCACCTGCTGGGCCTCGGTGAAGCCGGCCGCACGCAGGCCACCCAGCAGACGGCTCATAAGAAGGCGCATCTCGGAGTGCTTGGTGGCCTTCCAGCGCGGCCGCTGGGACTCCGTCGGGGGCGGGTTCACGCCTGCGGCTTCGCGCCTCTCCGCGTGCGATTCCTTCAGGCCAGCAGGGTGCGGTCGATGCTCTCGAGGTCGGGACATCCGGCCAGCGCCATGGCCTGGTCCAGCTCGTGGCGCAGCATGCGCAGGACGCTGCGGGCGCCCTCTTCGCCATCCACCGCCAGGCCCCAGAGCAGCGGGCGGCCGATCAGCACGGCTTTGGCGCCCAGGGCCAGGGCTTTGAGGATGTCGGTGCCGCGCCGAATGCCGCCGTCCATCAACAGCTCACCGCGCCCGTCGAGTGCTTCGGCCACCCGGGGGAGGGCTTTGATCGTCGGAATCGAGGTGTCCAGCTGGCGTCCGCCGTGGTTGGAGACGACCACGCCCGCCGCGCCGTGCTCCAGGCTCTTGACCGCGTCGTCTCCCCGCACCACGCCTTTGACGAGCACGGGCAGGTCGGTCAGGCCCGCCAGCCATTCGAGATCCTTCCAGCCCAGATTGGGGTCGAGGTGTTGCAGCGCGTAGGCCGCCAGGCCCGATTCTTGCTGCACGCCGGGAATGTTGGGAGCGGCGGTCATGTTGCTCACTTTGAGGCCGGCCGGCAGGTGGAACCCGGTGCGGACGTCGCGCTCGCGCCGTCCGAGCACGGGAGCGTCCACGGTAAAGAGGAGCGCTTTGCAGCCCGCGTCGCGGGCCCGCTCGACCAGCGCCTTGGTGCTGCCCCGGTCGCGGTAGACGTAGATCTGGAAGAACACCGGCCCGGTCGCGGCCCGGACCACGTCCTCCAGGGGCACGTTGGAGAGAGTGGAGAGGCAGAAGATCGTGCCCTCGCCGGTCACCGCGCGCACCGTGGCCAGCTCTCCTTCGGGCGTGGCCAGGCCGTGGAAGGCGGTGGGAGCCGCGATCAAAGGCATGCTGATCGGGTGGCCCAGCACGCTGGTGCTCAGGTCGCGGGTCTCGCCGACGCTCGCCAGCACGTGATAGGTCAGCTCGATTTCGGCGTAGGCGGCGCGGTTGCGGCCCACGGTGAGCTCGTCCCCCGCCCCGGCCACATAATAGCCGTAGGCCATCGGGTCGAGCTTTTCCCGGGCCAGTTGCTCGTAATCGTGCAGGTTGACCAACATGGCGCGGGACTTTCCCTCCGCGTCGGCAGGGCTCCTGTCCTGGGCAGATAACTTATTTCGGCTATGCCGGGACCTGTCGTAGGAGCATTCGACACCGAGGAGACCAAAAAAACCTGGTTCCCTCTGCTGATTTCGCGCGCGTATCGCTTCCCCCCGGGGATGTCGCTCAGCCTGCTCATCCTGGGCCTCTATACGCTCATCCTGTGTCTCGGGGACTTCACCTGGCACCTCTGGGACATCCAGATCCCGCTGACGGTGCACAGCCTGCTGGGTTTCGTCGTCTCGCTGCTGCTGGTCTTCCGCACCAACTCTGCCTACGAGCGCTGGTGGGAGGCCCGCAAGCTGCTGGGCAACCTGAACGACAACAGCCGTTACCTGGCCGTGAAGGCGCGCTCCTACGCCAAGCTGGGCATGGACGAGAGATTCCGGCTGGCCGAGTGGATGTGCGCGTATGTCTGGTCCATCAAAGAGCACATGCGGGATAAGATCCACGACTACAGCGCCGAGCTGGTGCCGGTCGACTATCGGACCGCTTACTTGAAGTCCGAGCACAAGCCGATCTTCCTCATGTATCGGCTGGCCGAGCACTTCACCGGGCTCTGCGAGCAGAATCGCATCAGCCAGCACGGCCTGCAGACCCTGGAGACGGCCCTGAAGCCCCTGGGCGATCTGGTGGGGGGGTGCGAGCGCATCAAGAACACCCCCATCCCGCTGGCCTACACGCTGCACTTGCGGCGCATCATCCTGCTCTACGTGCTGAGCCTGCCCTTTGGATTGATCCACGATTACAAGTGGTGGACGATCCCGGTGACGATGATCGTGTACTACATCATGGCCGGTATCGAGTATATCGGCGAGGAGATCGAGGAGCCGTTCGGGCGCGATGAAAACGACCTGCCCGTGTCGCATATCTCGGCCAGCATTTGCGTGGCCATCTCGGCCGCGCTGGAAGTCGAGAACCCGACTGCCGAGACTTTGAGCAAGGCGTCTCAGACCCTGAACGTGCGGGAGATCCTGGGCAAGAAACCGGCTTAAGGGTTCTTTCAGCCCCTGGGGGGTAGGTTGCTGTTATGAGCACCACGCCCATCATCGAGGTTCGCTATGCCAGTCGCGAGGGGATAAAGGTCCAGACCCCCGGCCGGCAGTCCGCCGTCTTGATGGACCGCGACGGGGTCATCAACAGCATCGACGGCTTCGTGAACTCGCCTGCGCAGATGAAAGCGGCTCTGATGCCCGGTTCGCTCGACGCGCTGGCCCGGCTCGATCAAGAAACCGACCTCTACACCGCGGTGCTGACCAACCAGGCCGGCGAGGACCTGGGCAAGATGAGCCACGAGACCAACGTTGCCATTCAAGAGACGATGATTGACGAGGTGGATGCGCACGGGGGTCATCTCGACGCGGTCTACTACTGCCCCAATGGCCCGGACTATAAGGTACCCGAGGGTCAGGAGAGCGGCCGCAAGGAGCACGGCGGGATGTTCTACGCCGTGGCTCACGACCTGGGTGACAGGGTCGACCTGGCCGACAGCTACTACATCGGCGACATGAGCACCGACATGGCCGCCGCCAAGGCAGCCTATCCGGGCATCATCACCATTCTCGTCCAGACGGGCTTTGCCGGGAAGGACGGCAAGTGTCCGGACGTTCGGCCGGACGTGGTCTGTAAGGACCTGGGCGACGCCGTCGACTACATCATTGCGCGGGAGCGCAACATGCGGTTAACAAACGCCTGATTCGGTGTGATAAGATGAGGAAACCATGGCAGACGCGATAGAAGAAGTCGGACGCAAGAAGAGCCAGGACGAGGCGATGGCCGCCTGGGCTCAGATGATCTACGGCAACCGCCCGCAAGAGCAGGGCGGCGTGCAGGAGGCGGCCGGTTGCGGCGGCTCGAGCGTTCCGAAGGAAACCTACCAGCCTCAGGACCCGAAGAAAGTTTCCAAGCTCAACGAGATCAAGAAAGCCCAGGAGGCCCTGAAGGCCGAGGCAGCCCGTACCCAGGACACGACGGTCGTGAAGGGCGCCCAGCCGGTTCAGCAGGCCGAGCAGGCCGTCGTGCCGCCTCGGGTCGAGGCCCGCCAGGCCGACGCCAAAGTCGCCCAGGCCCGCCAGACGCAGGAGTCCGAGGTCAAGCAGACGGCGGCGCGCGAGGAGGTTCGCGAGCAGGCCGAGGTCGCTCAGGAGGAGGCCACCGAAGCCGCCACCTTCCAGCACCCCGAGATCGAGATGCCCGCCACCCTGGGCAACACCAAGGAGTTCGCGGATACCCGCGCCAGCGCGATGGCCAACACGGGCACGAAGTCACCCGACCAGGTCGACATGGCCAAAGAGCCCGAGCCCGTGGTCGAGCCCGACTCGGCCGAGCAGGCCGCGCTCATGGCCGCCATCAAAGGCGGCGCGGGAGCCAACCCCGACCTGATCGCGAAGGCGTATGTGAACGCCGCCGGCATGGAAGGCGTGAAGGGCACCCTGCAAGAGGGCATGCTCCAGGGCTTCGTCGTCGCCTTGTAGCTTTTTCATCGGCCTGCTAGAATGGAAGCCGTTCCCGGCTACTAGTCTCCA
>JBDHVW010000205.1:0-6626 GCA_039809865.1 Vulcanimicrobiota bacterium | reverse complement strand
TGCTCCCGTGCGCAAGAAGCCGAGCAACCTGGTCGGCTGGCTCTTCTTGCTGTTGCTCCTGGGCGGCCTGGGAGCCGTCGCGCGCTGGTATCCGGGTCTCATTCAGGATGGCCGCCAGGCGGTGGTCACCTGGCTGCAGAGGATCATGCCTCAGAAGCCTCCCACCGAGCCGCTCGAGGCGGGTGTGCGGCTCTACGACCGCGGCGGCAGCCTGGTGCAGGCGGACGAGTATCTGCGCCTGGCGCTGCAATCGAAGCCCGACGACCCGCGAGCGCAGATCTATCACTCCAACGTGCTGGCCCTTTCGGTGCCCATGCCGGTGCAGCCCGTGCGCCTCGGCATCGTCTATCCGCAGGGCCAGACCGAGGCCCTGGCGGCCGTGGCCCTGGCCCAGGCCCTCCTGAATCGTCGCGGCGGCGTCAACGGGCGACCGCTCGTCCTGATTCTGGGCGATTACCCACCCGGCGGCCTGCCCGCCCGCATCGAGAGCATGGCGACCGGCCAGGACTCGCCCCGAGCCAACCCCCGCGCTGCCGGAGCCGTGCCCGACGCGATCTTGATCTATCCGGCCGACCAGATCGACTCGACCCAGCTCCAGAGCTCGGTTCCCCTCTACTTCGCGCAGTCGGGTCAAACCGGTTCCGAACGCGAGTTGCCGGCCGACCGCCCCTGGCCCGTTCAGGAGATCAAGACGGTGGCGGGCGAGCGCCGCATCCTGGCGGCCAACCTGGCCCTCTCCAACGAGCTGAAGGGAGCCGGTCTCGAAGCGCCCGAGTTCAACGGCTCCAACGACCACACCGTGGTCGTGGCCCGGCCCGAGGACGTGGCCGGCTTTCAGTACAAAGCCCTGCTGTTGCTGGCCGAGCGCGAGGATTTGCTGCCCCCGGCCCGGGAGGTGCCCGGAGCGCAGGCTCTGGTGCGCTTCTCGCCGCAACAGACCAACGACATCGCGGCCGAAGGCGCCCAGCGCAAACTGACGCTGGAGCAGGCGCGCGCGGTGGATGCCTTGCTCTGGTTGGTCCACGGCCAATTCAAGCTAAACGGGCTGGAGGGGGTCACCTTGAGCTGGAACAAGAATGACAAACCGGTTCCGGTGGGCTGGACGCTCTATCGCGCCACCCCGCAGGGCTGGATTGGAGAGCGCACCCTGGAGGCCCAAGCCCCGTGACGATCCTGCGCCGCTGGTTGCTGAACATGGCCTGCTTCTTGCTGGGGGGCGCCGCCGGTCTGTGGACCGTGCAGTTCCTCGAGCAGCGCGTGGAATTGCCCGCCGTGGGCGGCATCTTCATCGTTTTATTGTTCATGGTGGTCTTCGTCTGCATCTCCTACTACGTGGGTCAGTCCCTTTTCCCGATGACCCTGGAGGAGCAGCTGATCCGTCCGGAGATCCCGCGCCAGCCGTGGGCCTGGCTCAAGCCTCACGGGGAAGGCCTCAAGCCGTCCTTCCCGATGAACAAAGACCAGATCGTGATCGGCCGCGAGGTCAAATGCGACCTGATGCTCAACAACGAGTCGGTCTCGCGGCGCCACGCCGAGATCGTGCGCCTGGCCGAAGGCTACCTGCTGCGCGATCTGAACAGTCGCAACGGCACGTTCGTGAACGCGCAACGGGTTCAGGAGTATGTGCTCAAAGATGGTGACAAGGTCGCCATCGGGGATATCCAGTTCATCTTCGAGGCGCCCCGCCGAGCCGTCGCCATCACGGGTCAGCCGGAGCAGGTCTCCAGCCTGCTGGTGGGCGATCTGGGCGCCACGATGTCGCTCGGGGGTGGCGGCGCAGACGAAGACGACACCGAGGTGTGGAACACGCGTCCCACTCGTCCCCCGGAATGACGACGAGCCGGGCTACTGTGCTAGACCCGGCTCGTCCTTGCCCCATTCGCGGGATTGATGCGTCAAGTATTCATTGACGAGGCAACCCCAGTCGCCTTCTAGACGCTCGATCGCCCGGCGAATCTCATCCATCTCCACGGTGTCGCGCGAAGGGGTCTCTCCGCGGGCGAGGTGCACCAGCTTGACCTGGCAACTGGGGCAACGGGTGGTGCGGGAAGAGAGGTAATCGAGGAATCGGCGCTTGATCTGGTAACTGCAATGGGGGCAGTGAAAATGGATGAGTATTTCCACTGAGAACATCGATCTCACTATACCACAGAGGTCATGTCAGGTATAGCCCCTCGGGCTGCTCGAGCAGAGCCGCATGATCGTGAGCCAGCTTGAGAATCTGGGCAAGTTGCTGGGTGGCCCGTTGAAAAAACTCCAAACCAGCGCCGACATTCTTTGAATCTTTTTCAAGACGAGCCTGTTCCAGCAGGGCCAACCCCTGGTCGGCACGGTCGAGAGCTTCGCGGGCCATGGCGAGGATCAGCGGCTCGTTCCAGGGCCCGTCCGCCAGGGCCGCCAGCGAGGCCCGCCGGTGCACCAGCCGCTGGCGCACCCGGGCTAACTCGTCGCCGAAAGCCGGAGCTCCCACCAGACCCAGCATGAAGTCGCTGGTCATGCGGCGCAGCAACTCGAGTGGGGACACCTGTTGATCGCGTTTCTTCTCGTCGTCGCGCCACTTGCGAAACTGCTCCATCCGGCGTTGCAGCTCGCGGGGGGACAGTCCCAGGAAGTACTCCTCCACGTAGCGCGTGGCCTCGGTCTCGCCGATGAGCGGGGTCAACAACCGCGCCATGTAGCGCCGGGAGGCACGCTGGAGGACCTCTTCCTGGTCGGTGCCCAGAACGGCCGCCAGAAACTCGACCCGGGCCCGGCGGCCCTCCTCTCCCGCCTGCAGGTGCAGATAACGAAAGGCTACCTGCCGGCGCCAATCCTCGTCGGCGGGGCCGAGCTGGCGGAGGGTCTCGCCCCCTTTCTGGTCGAGCAGCTTGCGAATCTGCTCCAGCTTGAAGCCCTGGGACTTGAGCTGCTCGATGCGGCGAAGCCGGCGAAGCGAGTCGCGGTGGAAGTAGGCCACCCGGCCATCGGCGGTGGGGAAGGGCTTCTTCTCGGGCTTGGGAACGAGGCCCCGGCTGGTGTAGAACTTGAGAGTGCGCTCGCTGAGATCGAGCCCGAGCTCACGAGCCTGCTCGAGGAGCTCCTCCTGGGTCAGGTAGTCCCGAGCCATGATCGTTTACCGCTCCCGTCGTCGCTGGACTTAGCCGGCGCTAAACTGGCTCAACCACTGTTTGTTCTGTTCGATGACGTACTCGATGGAGCTCAGGATGTCGTTGGCCTCCTCGGCCTTGAGAACGGACTCCGCCAGGCGGTCGCGCTCGCCGGTCTCGACGTAGGCTTCGATGCCCTCGACGGCGTCGTAGAAGAGTTGCAGGGCCTCGAGCATGAACTCGCGGATGACCTCGGCGCCGGCCGGCGCCGGGGCCTCATACTGGGAATAAAGCTGCTCGAGCGTGTTCTTGACCAGGTTGAGGGAGTTCCTGATCTCGTCCATCGGCAGGGGTGTGCCCAGAGCGAGATGGTCGGCCAGGTTGCGCAGGAACGTCAGGAGATCGGAAGCTACCTCAGTCATCGGCGGGCCCTTCGGCGGGCTCAGACTCCGATCCTGGCGTGGCCGATTCTGGCGCCGAGCCTGGGCTGGAAGACTCGGGAGCCTTCAGCGAAAGCTTCTTCAAGCTCTCTTGCATGCGGGCCAGGTAGTCTCCCGGGACGCCCGGCTGGTTGGCCTGCTTGGCCTGCTCCTCCACGATGAGCTTGAGGGCCTGCTCGGACTGGATCTGCCCCTGCTCGAGGCGCTGGAGGATCTCGCGCTGGTTCTGCAGGCGCTCCTCGAGACGCTGGCGGATGAGGGAGCTGGGCCTGCTCTTGCGCGGCGGCACCACGGTCAGATCGGCCAGGGCCCCCTGGACCTCCAGCTCCAGAGCCCGGTAGAATGCCAGCGCCTCCTCGCTCAACGGGAGCGCGGCTCGCTGGGCTTGATCCCCTCGCGCGCCTCCTCCTCGGTCATCCGATCCAGCGCGACCAGCGCCAGATTGTGCAGGTCTTCCAGCATCATGGTCTTGACCACGAACTGGCAGCGCTGCACCGACTCCACGAAGAGCGGACACTCCTTGTAGCACTCGCAGTCTTTGAACGGGCACCAGGGCACGATAAATTGATTCAACTCTTGCAGGGACGGGGCCTCCTTCGTGGTAATCAGGCGAGTCGTGGAGATGGGGCAGGGACGCGTGCTGGTGGTGGACGATGGTCTGATGAATCGGACCCTTCTGAAAGTACACGTGGGCACGCTGGGCCACGAGGTCCAGGAGGCCGAGAACGGCGTCCAGGCCCTGCAGAAGATCGAATCCGAGCCCTTCGATCTGGTGCTGCTCGACCTCAGCATGCCCGAGATGGACGGCCACGAGGTGCTCAAGATCCTCCGTGAGCGCGGCCTGCTCAACCAGTTGCCGGTGGTCGTCATCTCCAGCCACGAGGACATCGACATCGTCGCCAACTGCATCGAGATGGGCGCCGAGGACTACCTGAGCAAGCCTTTCGAGCCCCGCCTCCTCAAAGCGCGCGTGGTCGCCTGCCTGGAGAAGAAACGCCTGCGCGACGCCGAGAAACTCCACCTCCAGCAGTTGATGGAGCTTCAGCGCACTCTGGAGGCGCGCAATCTGGAGTTGCAGGAAATGAGCCAGCGCTTCGAGCGCCTGGCCTTCACCGACGCTCTGACCGGCCTGCCCAATCGGCGTTTCGCCCTGGAGCACATCGCCGGGCTGTGGGAGTTGTTCCGGCGCAACCAGCTGCTCTTCAGCTGCACCATCGTGGACGTGGACCACTTCAAGAGCATCAACGACGGCTTCGGCCACGAGGCCGGCGACGCGGTGCTGATCCAGGTGGCCAGCCGCTTGCGAGCTCTGGCCCGCGCTTCGGACCAGGTCTGCCGCTTCGGGGGCGAAGAGTTCCTGGTGGTCTCGCCGGCCACGGATCTCGAGGGCGTTCTCATCCTGGCCGAGCGTCTGCGTGCGGGCCTGGCGGAGCTGAAGGTGGACTATCCCGGTTTCGAGCGCTCGGTGACCGCTTCGTTCGGAGTGGCCACGGCCTGGCCGGGCCTGGAGCGTTCCGACACTCTGCTCAAAGCCGCCGACGAAGCCCTTTACCAGGCCAAAGAGCAGGGTCGCAACCGCGTAGGCACCCTTCCGGCCCCTCAACAATAGACAGCAAACACTGTCTTTAAAAAGGCAAAAAACCAATACGGAACAACACTTCTCTCCAAAAACCAGGGATACAGACAGTAGTCGTTCATAAAATGTTTACTTTTGCCTCTTTACTTCCGATCGGGACTCGGGCATAATAAGTCCAGGAAGTCCAAATCGTGGTCAAAGGAGCAACCTCAACGTGAGTGACGTAACCGGAGTCGGACCCCAGCGCGTGATTATCAGCCCCCAGATGCGCGAAGCCTCGGCTCTGCGGATGGCCGCGATGCAGGAGGCCCTCGAGAGCGGGATGTCCCCGGTCCAGGGAATGTCCCCCCAGCAGATTCACGCTCAGCGCGCCTACTACGGCCAGGTTTCGGCCGACATCCAGATGGTGCGGATGGGCTTCAGCTTCCCGATGATGCCCCAGATGGGAATGGCCAACCAGATGACGATGATGCAGATGGGCAACCAGATGCCGATGATGCCCGGCTACCAGCCTGGCGCCGAGTACACCTGGGCCGGCCCGCAGTTCAACATGGCCAGCATGATGATGCCCGGGATGGGAATGGGCAACATGGGAATGATGCAGTGTGGCGGCGGCTACCAGCAAGACCCGATGATGATGATGATGATGATGATGATGCAGAGCCAGCAGCAGTTCGGGATGCTGATGATGTTCCTGATGATGCAGCAGCAGCAAGACGCCCAGATGCAGCAGTTGATGATGATGTTGCAGCAGATGCAGAACAGGCAGAACAACCAGTGCCCGCAGCCCAACCCGCAGCCCAATCCTCAGCCCAACCCGCCCAACCCCAATCCGCAGCCGCCCACCCAGAAGCAGCCGATGAGCCTGGCGCGCGCCGCGGCCATTCTGCAGCAGAACTTCGACCTGATGGACACGGCCGCCGGTATCGGTAGCAAGGACGGCATCATCGGCAAGCCCGACCTCGAGGCCGTGCTCGCCGGCCGCGCCGGCAACGCCTCCGAGGAGCTCAAGGAAGCCTGCAAGTTCCTGCTGGACAACCCGGCCATGTTCAATGCGCTGGAGACCTCGGCCCAGGGCGGCTCGCCCGATGGCAAGATCGGCAAGAACGACCTGACTTCCGCCGTGCAGAAATTCTCTGGCCTCGACGCCAGCCCCGATCCCGAGGGCCCCATGACGGCCGGTCGCGCCGCGGTCATCCTCAAGCGCTACTTCGACATGCTCGACCTGGCCGCTGGCAAAGGTCAGAAAGACGGCCTGATCGGCAAGAACGACCTCGAGGCGATGCTCAACAACAATCCCGGCTGCCCGCCGGACCTCAAGGCCGCCATCAAGTTCCTGCTCGACAATCCGGCTGCACTGCGCCAGATCGACGTCGCCTCGCAGGGTGGCAACCCGGACAACCTGATCTCGATGGGCGACCTCGACGCCACGATCGCCGCCAACCCGGGCGACGCTGTTGGTCCGCGCAACACGCCCACGCAGCCCACGCAGCCGACTCAGCCCACGCAGCCGACTCAGCCCAC
>JBDHVW010000204.1:0-6788 GCA_039809865.1 Vulcanimicrobiota bacterium | reverse complement strand
CGATGCCTGCGATGAATCCGCCGGCCCCCACCGTGAACCCGACCCAGCGGATGCAGGCCATCCCGCCCGCTGCCTCCCCCCCCAATCCGACCCAACTCCCGCCCGCTGCCGAGCCGCCCCGCCCCAACGTCAACACCACGCAGCGGATGCAGGCCATCCCGCCCGCGGCCGAGCCGCCCCGGCCCAATGTCAACACCACGCAGCGCATGCAGGCCATCCCGCCCGCGGCCGAGCCGCCCCGGCCCAATGTCAACACCACGCAGCGCATGCAGGCCATCCCGCCCGCGGCCGAGCCGCCCGCCAACCCCACCGCGTTCACGGGTCGCCCCAAGCCCGTCGGCGACGTCCTGGGTTTCGAGAAGGAGCCGCCCCGGTCCGCCGCCGCCGATCCCTGGGCCAGGGCGCTGGATCAGTCAGGCAAGACGAGCTCTCCGGTCACCACCCAGAAGATGAAGGCGATCACGCCCCCGGCACCTCCCGCCAAAGACGTCAACACCACCCAGCGGATGTCGGCTCTGACTCCCCCACCCAAGGAGCCGACCCGGGACGCCAACACGACCCAGAAGATGACGGCGCTCGGCAACGTCACGCGCCTCATGCCCGCGGTGGACGATAAGAAAGGGCCGCCCAAGAGCAACCTGAGCGCCGTTCCGACCCAGAAGATCAAAGACGCGAAGACCCAGTTGATGAACAAGGCCGTCCCGATGGCCCCGTCGCGGTCCAAGAGCCGATCCGGCGTCAAGACCACGACGTTCTGGGAGTATCAGGCGATGCGTCTGCGGCGCATCTTCGACCGGCGCGAGCGCATCAGCGCCGACGAGGTCGTGGTCTTCACCCGGCAGTTCAGCGCCATGGTGACCGCCGGGCTGCAGCTGCACCAGTCACTCTATTTCTACGCCGAGGCCGACACGATGGCGCTCAATCGTGTCGTGCACGAGGTCGCTGACAAGGTGGGCGAGGGCAACTCGCTCTCTCACGCCATGCGTCGCTATCCCGAGGTGTTCTCCGAGGTCTACACCGGGCTGATCGCAGCCGGCGAGTCCACCGGCATGCTGAGCCCCGTCCTGAGCAAGCTGGCCGACCTCTCGGAGAAGAATCAGAACATTCGCAAGAAGGTCCTGGCCACGCTGACCTATCCGATGGTGCTGCTGACCGTCAGCTTCGGGTGCGTGCTGGCGTTTCTCTATTTCGTGCTGCCCATGATGGTCCCGCTCTTCACCAGCCTGGGCGTGCAATTGCCCTGGCCGACGCGCTTCTTGATCCTCCTCTCCCAGGTGATGAAGAATCCGCTGGTGATCGCCGCGCTGACGCTGGGGCCCCTCTCGCTCTGGGTGTTGTGGCCGGTGTTTCAAGCAGGCATGGCGCGCGATCCGGAGCGCCTGCGAAGCTTCCACCGCATTCCACTGGGCATCCCCGCCCTGGGACGCATGTTCGAGAAGATCATCACCGCCCGCATCATGTTCAGTATGGCCACGCTCCTCGACGCCGGCTACGCGCTGAACGCCACGCTCGAGAAGTGCGAGAAGGTGGCCGGCAACGCCGAGATCGCCTGGCGCCTGAGGCGGGCCCGCGAGATGCTGATCGAGGGTTGCTCGGCGGCCGAGTGCCTCCAGCGCGCCAACGTGTTCCCCAACTCGGCCATCCAGATGATCGCGGTAGGAGAAGAGGCGGCCTCTTTGAGCGACATGATCGCCCGGGTCGCCAAAGTTTACGAAGACGAGGTCGAGCTGACCCTGCTGGATTTCGCGGCCCTGCTCGAGCCCATGATTCTCATCGGGATGGGCTTGATTGTGGCGTTCCTGGTGCTGGCCGCGGTGATGCCCACGGTCCAGCTGCTCAACAACTTCTAGTAGTCCTTCAGGTTGCCGCGCACGGCGCGCTCCATCTCCCGGTTGGCGTCGCGAGTGGCTTCGGTCTCGCGCTTGTCATACAGCTTCTTGCCCTTGGCCACAGCCAGCTCGAGCTTGGCGATGCCGTTGCTGAAATAGAGCCGCAAGGGCACGAGGGTCAGGCCCTTCTCCTTCACCTTGCCGATGAGTCGCCGGATCTCCATCTTGTGCAAAAGCAGCTTACGCGGGCGCAACGGGTCGTGATTGAACCGGTTGCCCTTGTCGAAATGGCTGATGTGCAGGTTGTAGATCCAGGCCTCGCCGTGGACGATGGTGGCGTAGGCCTCCGTCACGTTGGCCTTACCCTCGCGCAGGGACTTCACTTCGGTGCCTTGCAGCACGATGCCACACTCGATGATCTCGAGAATGTGGTACTCGTGGCGCGCCTTCCGGTTGAGCGCGATATTCTTCTCGCGCACCGGCTTGGGATCGGTCACAGCCCGTAGAGGTCGCCGAACTTCGTCTCGAGGTAGCTGAGGAAAGCGCGGCAGTTGATGGACTCGCCGGTGACCTTCTCCACCAGCTCCTTGGGCAAGAACTTCTTGGCCCGCGAATGCACGTTGTCGATCAGCCACTGAAGAATCGGCTTGAACTGGCCGTTGGCGATCAGCTCGTCAGCGTTGGGAATCGTCTCGAGCATGGCTTCCCAGAGCTGCGACGAGACCACGTTGCCGATCGAGTAGGTCGGGAAGTAGCCCAGGATGCCGTGGGCCCAGTGGATGTCCTGCAGACAGCCCGAGCCGTCGTTGGGCACGCTCACCCCGAGATACTCCGAGTAGCGGTCGTTCCAGGCCTCGGGCACGTCCTTGATGGCCAGCTTGCCCTCCATGATCGCCAGCTCCAGCTCGAACCGGATCATGATGTGCAGGTTATAGGTGACCTCGTCGGCCTCGACGCGGATGAGGCTGGGCTCGACGCGGTTGATGGCTTTGTAGAACTGCTCGGCGGTGTAACCGTGGAGCTGCTCGGGGAAGAAGCCCGCCAGTTTGGGGAAGTAGCGCCGCCAGAATGGGCGGCTGCGGCCCACCAGGTTCTCCCACCAGCGCGACTGGCTCTCGTGAATCCCGAGCGAGGCGCCGCCCCGCAACGGGGTGTGGTTGAACTGGGGCGGGGAGCCCTGCTCGTAGAGAGCGTGCCCGGCCTCGTGCAGCGTTCCAAACAGCGACGGTGCGAGAAAGCGCTCGAAATAGCGCACCGTGATGCGCACGTCATTGGCCGAGAAGCTGGTGCAGAAAGGATGGGCCGAGATGTCCTGGCGCCCGCGCTGAAAGTCGTAGCCGATCTCCTCGGCCAGAAACTTGGCGAACGAGATCTGACGGTTGACGTCGAATTTCTGGTGCAGCGGAGAAGCGTCGAGATTGGTGCCGCTTTCGCGAATCCTCTTGACCAGCGCCACCAGGCGGGGGCGCATCTCGTCGAACATCGCGCGCACCTCGGAGGCGGTGGCGCCGGGCTCCCACTCGTCGAGCAGAGCGTCGTAGGGATGATCTTTGAAGCCGCGCGCGTCGGCGATCTGGCGGGCCAGGCCCCAGATCTTCTCGAGGTGCGGGGCGAACAGAGGGAAGTCGCTGGACTGCTTGGCCTCCACCCAGGTCTCGTGGGCCAGGCTGCAGGTTTTGCTGAACTCCTCGACCAGCTCCGGGGGGACGTTCGCGCCCCGGTTGTAGTGGCGGCGGGCGACCTTGATGAGGCAGGCCTCGTCCGAGTCCTCGGCGGCGCCGTTGAGCTCGCTCTGCGCCTCGTCGAGGAGGGTGGCGGTCTCCTTCGCGGTCAGGATCTCGTGGGCCAGCCGATCGATGGTGGCCTGCTGCTGGGCGCGCGGAGCGTTGCCGCCGGGCGGCATATAGGTTTGCTGATCCCAGCTCAGAAGGCTTGACGTGCTGCGCAGGTCCCAGACGGTGGAGAGACGTTTCTTCAGTTCGGCTAGCTTACTCATGGGCAGACCTGTTTCTACGGTCGACTTCGGCTCCCTGCGCGCTACGCTTGCGTTTTCTACGGTCCTGCGCGCTACGCTTGCGTTTTCATTGATGGAGCAGGGTTCCCCTGCCGTGTTGAGAAGGCGCGCCTATGATCATCGAAATGGAAAAGGGCTATCCCAAGACGGTCGAGGCCATCCGCAAAATCGCCGCGGCGCACGGAAACACGTTGGAGATCATCGAGGGCAGCGAGGTCTACGACACGGTCCATATGATTGGCGACGTGCGATCGCTGGCGTCGCAGTCCGACTACCTGGCCAATCTGCCCGGCGTGGAGCGCGTGTGGCGCATCAGCTCGAGCTACAAGAACATCGCTCGGGTCGTGGGCGACGGCAAGAAGAAAGCCGTCCACCGTCAGCGGCGCGTGGTCGAGGTGCCCGGCCCCGACGGCCAGACCCGCCGGATCGGTGGCGGGAAGCACGTGTTCATCGCCGGGCCCGACTCGGTGCAGACGCGCGAGCAAACGATGACCCAGGCGCGGCTCCTGGCCAGGATGGCCGACCGGCTGGGCATTCGTGACCGCATGATCCTGCGCGCCGGGGCCTTCAAGCCGCGCACCCGTCCGACCGACTTCCGCGGGCTGGGCCTGGACGGCATCAAGATCCTCGACGAGGTGCGGCAGGAGACGGGGCTGCCCTACATCACCGAGGTCATGGATCATACGCTGGTCGAGGAGTTGGCGGGGCACGTGGACCTCTTCCAGATCGGCACGCGGAATGCCCAGGATTTCGCGCTGCTGGAGAAGATCGGGCACTCGGGCAAGCCCGTCATGCTCAAACGCGGCTTCGGGAACGACGCCGAGGAGTGGTTCAACGCGGCCGAGTACATCGCCAACCAGGGCAACCTCGACATCGTGCTCTGCGAGCGCGGCGTCAAGACGATGTTCGCCAAGAACGGCTACAACCGGTTCACGCCCGATTACAACGTGCTGCGGCATGCCAAGGAGAAAACCATCCTGCCGGTGGCCTTCGACCCCTCGCACGCGGCCGGAGACGACCAGCTCGTGGCCGAGATGCTGCTGGCCTCGCTCGCCTTCATGCCCGACGTGACCATCACCGAGGTCATTCACGACGAGGAGTGGCGCGTGGAGCAGATGTGCGATGCCCGCCAGGCGCTTTTGATCGATCTCTACGAGAAGACGGTGGAAGCGGCGCTGGCCTTCGAAGAGAAGGTCGGGCCCTGGCTGGCCCAGGTCGAGGATTACTTCGATCGGCGCAGTGGCGCCACGGCGGAGGGGCGGTGATCCGCCTCTGGCTGGTCCTGTTGTTGGTAGCCCCGGTGTGGGCTCAGCCGGCCCTTTCCGTGATGGGCAATCCGCGTCAAGGCGATCCGCTCTTCGTCTCCGTGAAGGGCGTGGCCCCTGGCGTGACCGGCGTCCTGCGCTTCGCCAACGAGAAGTTCGAGCTGTCCCCGGCCGACTCCGAAGGCGTGATGCGCACGGTGGCAGCCATCCCGGTCGACCTGGCCGCGGGCCCCCACCCGATGGTCGCCGAGCTCTCCGACGGAACTCGCGTGGAGCGCAAGGTGGCCACCACGCGGCGTTCCTGGCCGGCCCAGTCGATCTGGCTGCCGGCGTCGACCATGGCGGGCTACGATGATCCGCAGAACAAGGCCGACGACGAGGCCATTCTGGAAGCCCTGAAGCCGTTCGTGGCCGAGCGTCTGTGGAAAGGAAGCTGGTCGCTACCGATCAACGAGCCGCAGGGCACGGGTTTTGGTGAGAAACGCGTCTACAACGGAGGCGTGAAGCGCAGTTACCACAAGGGCCTCGATCTCTCGGGCTGGGAGGGCGAGGAGGTGCACGCCCCCGCCGCGGGCGTCGTCCTGCACACCGCCGCGGGCGTGGTCAACGGCAACACGATCGTCATCGGTCACGGGCTCGGTGTGGGCACGAGCTACTTCCACCTCAGCTCGATCGAAGTCGAGGAGGGGGAGTCGGTGGCCAAAGGACAGGTGATCGGGCGGGTCGGGGGGACGGGCGGCTTTGCGCCGCACCTGCACTGGGAAGTGCGGGTGCACGGGATTCCGGTCGAGCCGCACGCCTTACTGGCCCTGCCGGCCAGCTGGAAGTAGCCCCGCTACTGCCCTTTCTGCTGCATCTTCTTGGCCAGAGCGTCGGCCAGCGCCTGGTTGCCGGTGCGTCCGCCACCCGCTCCGGCGGGCTTCGATTCGGGAGCGCCGAAGCGCGGATTGCTTCCGCCTGAAGGAGGGTTGTTGGCGTCGCGCGAGGCCCCGAAGAGCCCTCCGCCGCCACCTGTGACCGCGGTGGGTGTCGACGAGAAGGCCGATCGGACAGGGCCCGACATTTCCGAGGTGGGAGCGGCGGCCTGACGGCGTTTCTCGGCCACTTCCACGGCCTTGGCGGCGGCATCTGCGTCGACTTTCGGCAGCGGGCTCCACGGCAGGCGCGCCGCGTCGGGCGGACCCGCAATGGCCTGACGGACGGCCGCCACGCGCGCGGCCGGCATGAAGAGCACCGGAACCGGCATGTGCAACTGTCCCGGGGCCGGGGGCTGAATGGGCGGAATGGGCCCACGCGAGCCTGCGGGTGCGGCCACGGGTGGCCCGACCGGCGCACCGGGCGGACGCGGAGCGGCCGGGGGCATTCCGGCCGGCGGAGGGGCAGCCTGGAATCCGCCCGGAGGGGCGGGACGAGGCGGCATGCCGGCAGCCGGCGCGGCACCAGGTGGCCCGACCGGCGGAGGCGGCATTCCAGGAGGTCCCACCGGAGCCGGGGGCATACCCGGCGGCCCCACGGGCGGACGCGCCTGGGGAGGCATTCCGGGGGGGCCCGGCGGCATACCGGGCGGACCGACGGGAGCGGGCGGAATTCCGGGGGGAGGCGCAGACTGCGGGGGGCCCGGAGGCCCCACGGGCGGCATGGGCGGCATGCCGGGCGGAGCGGGACGGGGCGGCAAGGGAG
>JBDHVW010000203.1:0-6832 GCA_039809865.1 Vulcanimicrobiota bacterium | reverse complement strand
CCCGCGTTACCGGCGTTGCCCGCGTTACCGGCGTTGCCCGCGTTACCGGCATTGCCCGCGTTACCGGCGTTGCCCGCGTTCCCGGCGTTGCCCGCGTTCCCGGCGTTGCCAGCATCACCGGCGTCGCCCGCGTCGCCCGCGTCACCGGCGTTGCCGGCATTACCAGCGTTCCCGGCATTGCCAGCGTCGCCCGCGTCTCCAGCATCGCCCGCGTTACCGGCGTTGCCAGCGCCACCAGCGCCACCCGCGTTGCCAAGGCCCATGCCGCCGAGCATCTGGAGGAGCTGCATCAGCATCTGCATCAGCTGATCCATTCCCACGTTGCCCGCGCCACCGGCTCCGCCCGCGGCTCCGGCTCCGCCTGCGCCACCGGCGTTTCCAGCGTTCCCGGCATTACCTGCCGCGCCGGCGCCGCCGCCATTTTCGATGTTCGAGCCAAGGTCGCGATTCTGAATCGCGCTGATGGCGCGATCATACTTGCCCTTGTCTTTCACGGAGTTGCCGCCCAGGACGTCCTTGCCGCCCTGGCCGTAGATCTGGTCGAGCGTAAGGGTGCCGCGCTTGAGGGCCGAGCTGACGGCCGCCAGGGTCTGCACATCCTTGTCGCCCACGCCGCCGCCTTTGGCCAGGTCGCCGTTGCCGGTGGCCTCGAGGACTTTCTTGATCTGGCCGTTGTCGTAGTTGCCACCCGCGTTCTTGAAGCGCGAGGCGGTCAGAGCGAAGGTCGCGGCCTGCTGAGCGTTCGGGTTGCCCGAGTTCAGGTCGCCATACAGGACGTCGAGGTTGCGGCCCATCTCCTGCGCGTTCTCGAGGCGGTTGCCGGCGTAGAACTCCGCCGCATAACCCTCGACGATGCTGGTGCGAGCCTGACCGGTCGGAATGGTTCCGTTGGCGGTAATCTTGCCACCGTTGACGTTACCGTTCTGGTCCACGGCGTTGATGTAGCGCGCCAGGCCATCCTGGCCCGTCTGGCGCAGGGCGGGCAGACCGCCACCGCCGCCGCCGTAAGCGCCACCGGCTCCACCGGCCGCGCCGCCACCGTAAGCGCCACCGGCGCCACCGGCTCCGCCAGCGCCGCCGTAAGCCCCACCTGCGCCACCAGCGCCACCAACTCCACCGCCGCCGCCATAAGCGCCACCAGCGTTGCCAGCGCCACCGACTCCGCCTACGCGCATCGCTCCGGCTCCGCCGCCGCCGCCATAAGCGCCACCGGCACCACCGGCGTTGCCTGCGTTCCCGGCGTTGCCTGCGTTCCCAGCGTTGCCGGCGTTGCCCGCGTTGCCGGCGTTGCCCGCGTTGCCGGCATTGCCCGCGTTGCCGGCATTACCCGCATTTCCAGCGTTACCCGCGTTCCCGGCATTACCAGCGTTACCCGCGTTTCCGGCATTGCCAGCGTTCCCGGCATTCCCCGCGGCGCCCACGCCGCGTCCGCCGCCACCGGCGATGTTGCCCCAGCCGCCCTGCAGCTGCATCAGAGACTGGAGCAGGGCTTGAATCATGCCCATCATCATCACGGGGTTGAATCCGGCGTAGGACGATCCGCCTACTCCGCCGATTCCGCCGCCGAATCCGCCGAGACCGGTCGTGCCTAGACCGCCTCCGAAGATGTTGCCAACCGTGGTCGGGGCTCCGAAGCCACCGAATCCACCAATTCCGCCCAGGTTACCGATGGAACTACCGCCGTAAGCCATGCGTCATCCTCCGTAAAATTAATCAGTGGTGGTCGTCGTCGATCAACCTCAGGATATCCCCCCGAACCCCCTCGTCTCTAGGTCGATTACGTTGAGACGATGTTGCCGATGTTAAAAGATTGTTGACATTCCGACGGGTGGTTTGTTGGGGAATCTTAAGAGGTTGGGTCTTGACATAAGGTTCGGCGTCTGGTTCAGAGGACCCTACACCTCGGTGAAACTCCTGAAGGAGCCGCGCCGAAGGCCTTGCCGATGAGCGATTTACTGGCCGCAAGATCGCAGATGGCCATGTCCCTGGCCTTTCACATCGTCTTCGCCGTGGTGGGGATGGCCATGCCCCTGTTGATGCTCGTCGCCGAGGGCCTCTGGCTCAAGCGGGGGGACCCCGTCTACCGCATCCTGGCCGAGCGCTGGTCCAAGGGCACGGCCATCATGTTCGCGGTGGGGGCCGTCTCCGGTACGGTCTTGAGCTTCGAGCTCGGTTTGCTCTGGCCTCAGTTCATGGAATACGCCGGCCCCATCATCGGCATGCCTTTCTCGCTCGAGGGGCTGGCGTTCTTCCTGGAGGCCATCTTTCTGGGAGTCTATCTCTACGGCTGGGACCGCGTGCCTCGAAGCGCTCACTTCCTGTGCGGCGTGGCCGTGCTGGCAAGCGGGACCATGAGCGGCATCCTGGTGGTGTGCGCCAACGCCTGGATGAACCACCCGGTCGGCTTCCAACTCGTCGACGGCCGCCCCACCGACATCGACCCCCTCCAGGCCATGCTCAATCCCGGCAGTTTCGCTCAGGGGCTGCACATGACCATCGCCGCGTTCCAGTCGGTGGGCTTTGCGGTGGCCGGGATCCACGCCTTCATGCTGCTCAAGGACCGTCAGAACCGGTTTCATCGGCTGGCGCTCAACATCGCCCTGCTGGTGGGGGGCGTCGCGGCGCTGGTGCAGCCCTTCAGCGGCGACATCTCTGCCCGCCTGGTGGCGCGCACCCAGCCGGTCAAGCTGGCGGCCATGGAATCTCACTTCAAGACCGAGGCCGGAGCACCGCTGCTCATCGGCGGCATCCCTGACGTCGAGCACGAGACGGTCCACTTCGGCATCGAGATCCCGTACGGACTCAGCCTGCTCGCGTTTCACGATCCTCACGCGGTGGTCCGGGGCCTGGCGGACTTTCCCCGCGACGAATGGCCGCCCGTCCCGATCGTCCACTTTGCCTTCCAGATCATGGTAGGGATCGGAACGGGGATGGCGTTGCTGGCGCTGTACTGTTTCTGGCGTCTTTTCGTGGGGAAGGAGCAGCCCCTCGGGCTGCTGATCCTGGCGTCCCCGCTGGGCCTGATCGCCCTCGAGGCCGGTTGGGTGGTGACCGAGGTCGGCCGCCAGCCCTGGATCATCTACGGCTTCATGCGCACCTCCGAGGCAGTGACCCCGGTGCCCAACCTGATCGTGCCCTTCACGACCTTCAGCCTGCTCTACCTGGGGCTGGCCTTCACCACCTTGAGCCTGCTGGGCGCCCACGTGGTGCGCAGCCCGAAGGCGCGCGAGGTGCAATGATCGACGAGGTCACGCTGCTGGCGACGGCCCTGATGGTCTCGCTGATCCTCTACGCCCTGACGGCCGGGGCCGATTTCGGGGGCGGGGTCTGGGACATGCTGAGCGGGGGGGCGCGCAAGAGCGAGCAGCGCCACCTCATCGCCAGAGCGCTGGCGCCGATCTGGGAGGCCAACCACGTCTGGCTGGTGCTGGTGGTGGTGCTGCTGTTCGTGGCTTTCCCCAGCGCCTTCGCCACCTTGATGATCTGGCTCCACATCCCTCTCACCATCATGCTGGTGGGCATCGTGCTGCGCGGCACCGCGTTCACCTTCCGCCATTACGATCCGCTGGGCGAGACCGACCCGCGTATGCAGCGCTGGAGCCTCCAGTTCGCCGCGGCCAGCGTGATGACGCCCATCATGCTGGGGGTTTGCGTAGGAGCCGTGGCCAGTGGCCGAGTGCCGGGAACCACCTTCACCGATTCCTGGTGGCACGGCTTCCCCGTGGCGCTGGGCTTTTTCACGCTGGCGCTCTTTGCGTTCCTGGCCGCGTGCTATCTGCCGCTGGAGACGGACGATCCGGCGCTGCAGGACGACTTTCGCAAACGAGCCCTGGGGGCGGCCGTGGTGACCGCCCTCCTGGGCTGGCTCTGCCGAGGGTTGGCGCCGCACCTCCCAATTCCGCTCGGGATCGAGATCCTGGTCGCGGTCATCGGGGTGCTGGCCGTGGGCAGCCTCTGGACGCGGCGCTACTGGCTGGCGCGCTCGATGGCCGCCTTGCAGGTCGTCACCATTCTCTGGGGCTGGGGACTTTCCCAGTTCCCGTACATCCTTCCCCCCACGCTGACCTTCCACGGCGCCGCTGCCCCCCAAAGCGTGCTGAGGGTCATGCTGACGGCGCTGGGGGTGGGCGGAGTGTTGCTGGTGCCTAGTTTTCTCTACCTTTACCGGGTCTTCAAACGCCAATAGGAGAAACTGACAGGGCGCGGAATCTGGCGCGATGCAAGAAGCTCCGACGCAATCCGGCTCCCGCCTCACGACGCTGCTGGCTATCCTGGTCGTGACCTGTTTGGCCCTGGGACTGGGCGCCTGGTTGTATGGTCGCAATCAGAAGCTCCTGGGCGAGCAGCTCAGCGACCTGGCGGCGGCCGCCCCCGCTGACGCCCAGTTCTTCCTGGCCACGGACCTGCGCAAAGGGCACCGTCTGAGCGAACTGGTGACCCTGGCTCGGGACGGAGCCAAGAAGTATCCCGACGCGCTGGGCAAGCAGCTGGCCGAGCTCGAGAAGAACGTCCCGCCCGGCCTCACCCTGGAGCAGATGGCCGACTGGGTGAGCCCGGCCGCGTGTATGAGCTGGTTTCCCCTGGCGGGTCAGAAGTCTCTCCTGAGCCGGCAGCGAGTGGATCCGCCCTTCGAGCTGGCGATCGTGGTCGCGCTGCGCGAGCCCGAGAAGGTGCGCGAGCACCTCGGGCCCTGGTTCGAGAAGCACGGCGCCAAGAAGAGCGAGTTGGAAGGACTGACGACCTGGGAGCAGTCCAACGCCGTGGCCCTGATCTACCGTGACGCCCTCGTGCTGACCTCGAGCCAGGACGGCGCCCGGCGCACGCTGGCGGCCCTGCAGCACAAAGCCCCACGCTTGCTGGACGAGCCCCACTACCGCGAGGCGGTCGAGCGCGTCGAGCACGGCCAGGGAGGGATGGTATACTGGGCCCCCGACCGAGTGCTCCTACCCCTGGCCGAGATGTTCCCGGGCAAGCGCCAGGTGGACGAGCAATCGATCAGCGCCTTTGCCAGCCTGCAGTCCATGATCGGCACTCTGACCCCGCAGGCCGACAACCTCTCCCTGCAGGGCTTCGTGGGCATCGACCCCCAATCGCAGAGCGCCTGGGCCAAGACGCTGTTAACCACGCCCGGGGCTTCGGCGGAGCTGGCCCGCTTCATTCCGGCCGGCTGGGGCAACTATCACGCCGTCAATCTACCCTACGTCTACCGTGCGCTCTGGGAGACGGCGCTCGTCTTCCCGCAGTACCGTATGCAGGTCGCTCCCCTGCCGATGTGGTGCAAGTTCTCGCTGGGCTACTCGCCGGACGAGATGCTGGGGGCCCTGAGCGGCGAGGTCGGGGTGGCGTTCGACGCGGCCCACCAGAGCGGAGTGCTGGTCGTGGGCATCAAGGACCGCGACCGGCTGGACAAGATCCTGGCCAAGCTCGAGCCCTACACGGGCAAACTCGAGCCGCGCGAGACCGTGGAAGGAACCCGCCTGCTGGGCTGGGGGCGCCGTCCCAACCTGCGGGTGCACTTCGCGGACGGGGCGATGGTCATCACGGCCAGCCCCGACCAGACGGGCCTGATCAAGACCCTGCTGGCGGTGGCCGCGCACCAGCAGCCCTCGCTGCTCGAGGACCCGCTGATGAAGTCGGCCCTGGATGCCGCCGGCACCAACTGGGTCGCCCTGAACTACATCTCGCTGGCCAGAGTCGGTGGCACGGTCATGGAGGCGCTCGAGGCCAACCTGAGCCACCTGGACCCCGCCATGAAGGGCCTCGCCACCGACTTCATGGCCGAGCTGAAGAAGCGCCTCCCCACGCTGGAGAGCTCGGGCGTGGTGCTGGTGGACAAGCAGGGATTGCGGCTGCGCACGTTCGGGAACGGGCTGATCTCGCAGACCTACACCATCGGCCTGATGGGCCTTTTCATGAGCGCCGCGAGTCGCTAAATCTTGGGACCGCTCCTGTCGTCGCTAAATCTTGCGGGCCGCTCCTGTCGTCGCTGAGGCTGTGGCCTTGGACCGGCCGCCCTGGACGAAGCGGGTCTCCTTGAAGCTCGACAGCACGATGCTCGTGTCGGTGCTCTTCACGCCCGGCCATCCCTGAAGGGTGGAGAGCAGACGCTCGAGCGAGGCCGTGTTGAGGGTGCGGATCTTGAGCAGATGGGAGCCGTCACCGGTGATGGAGTGGCACTCTTGCACCTCGGGCAGCTCCACGGCCCGCCTTACGAACTCGGCGTAGTTCGAGGAGCCGTCCACCGAGACGCGGATGAAGGCCGTCAGATCGTAGCCCAGCGCCTCGTGAGAGACCACGGCGTGGTAGCCCAGAATGATTCCCCGCGCCTCCAGCTTGCGCATGCGCTCGCTGACGGCCGGAAGCGAGAGGCCTACGCGCTCCGCCAGCTCGTTGCGTTTGAGCCGGCCGTCCTCCTGGAGGATCGCCAGCAACTGCAGATCTTTGGGATCAAGTAAAGTTTCCACGGGCCTCGACCTTAGAAATTAAGGTGCTGAACTCCTGCTCGCCGCATGAAAAGGTCAACAATCCGGCAAACCCTCGGGGGCCCATTCTCCCTATACTGAGCGCTGAGGGGATCCGATGTTGAACGCAGCACACCACCACCATATTCACCATCACGTCGGCTCCCACCATTCGACCACCAGCAGCAAGCACGCCTCGAGTAAGGCGAAGTCGATGGGGGGAGCCAAAACCGGCCCGAAGGTCAAGCAGAAGAGCGGCAAGAGCATTTCCAAAGGCGCCACCGTGCAGCCCCGCAAAGGGCCGCAGGCGCGCCGAAAGAAAGGCTCCACCAAGCGCCGCACCGGCTTCGTCAAACAGCGCACCGCCGGAC
>JBDHVW010000202.1:0-6883 GCA_039809865.1 Vulcanimicrobiota bacterium | reverse complement strand
AGAGACGCAGGGCCTCCTCGGGATGGTTGGCCTCAGCGGCGTCCAGCGCGGCATCGACCAGGCCGGGCTCGGCGGCCACGGCCGCGATCAGCAGCAGGACCAGGACGAGGACGCGCAGGTTACTTCAGGATGATCGTGCCGATGTTGTGGGAGAACTGGGGGAAACCCGGGTCCACGTAGTTCGGAAGGGCGATGTGGTGCACGCCGCCCTGGCAGACCAGGGTAAAACTGTGCTCGATGTTGTCTACCTGCAGCGCGTAGGGAGTCTTGGAGCTGGGGCACTCCACCACCGGCCGTCCCATGTAGTTCTGGCAGAACGCCGCATTCAGGGCCAGCGGATAGACCTTGGTCTCGACGGAATACTGCTCGAGCGCGGTGGAGATCGCTTTGATCTGGTCCATGCACGCGGTCAACTGGGCCCGATAGCGGGCTCGGATGAGGTTCGGGGCGAGCAACGTGATCAGGAGGAGCATCAACATAATCACGATCATCAACTCGATCAAGGTGAAGCCCCGCCGCCGAACCTTCAAGGAACGCATCGCACAAGATTTCTCGCGTCCGCCCCTCGACTCCTGGTTTCACGTAGGGAACTCGCTCCAGGATCCAGAACTTCTCGGGGTGCCCCCGAAGAAAGCTCAAGAGCCGCAATTCAAGGTCTACCGAGCCAGCATGAAGCGCTTCTGGCCCATCGCTGGAGCGGCGCTGGCCGTGGCCGCGCTCGGAATTGCCGGGGGCATCTATGAGCTGACCGTGGGCATTCCCAAGGAGCTCGACGAGCCGGGCCTGCGCTTGATGACGGGCTACCTCCCGATCGCCTTTTCGCTCTTTCTGATCGTGCTGACCGCGTGGGCCTTCACCGGCAATCGCAAACGTCAGTTCACGTTCCGCCCCGACTGCCTGCTCTACGAGAACGGCGAGCAGAATCTGCCCATCCGCTGGCGCAACGTCACGCTGCTGCGGCCCCAGCGCATGAAGGGCAACTTCCTTGTGGCCACGGTCAGCGTTGGCACGTCCTTTGCGCGCATCGAGATGTTCTACTTTCCCATGTTCGAGGAGATGATCTCCGAGATCGACTATCAGCGTCGGGCCGGTCGCGCCGAGCATAGCGTGTAAGAAGGATTTCTTACACACGGTGTAGATATCCGGTTCCTTATGGCCTGGGTATTGTGGATCGAGAATGACCCCGAACTGATCGAGCGCGCCGTTTTGCGCCTGCGCTCCAAGAAACTCCGCTGTCGCGTGGTGGACAGCCCGTGCGAAGCCCTGCAGACACTGCTGGCGGCCCACGAGGACGGAAAACTTCCCCGTCTGCGCGCCATCGTCTCGGAGTTCGACATGGAGATGGCCGACATGGCCGAGCGGGTGAACGGACTGAACTTCCTCGAGCTCTTGAGCTCGCGCACTCCCGAGGAGTATCGCCGCCAGCTGCTGGAGGCGATCATCGAAGGCTGCGACCCCAACTTCTGCACCTCCGACCGCGCCGAGAAGCTGCTCGACGAGTTCAAGCAACAAGACATCGAGGGCATCCTGTACAGCGCGCGCCGTCCCAACGACGTGAAGGCGTTCGACACCTACGGGGTGCTCGAGTCGGACTCGGTCTTCCACAAGCCGAGCGACGAGCCGGCCCTGCTGGGGCGACTGCTCTAGTAGGTCAGGACCGCGAGGTCCTCGGACGCCAGCTCGATGGCCCCCTCCAGGTCGAGGAGGCGGGACGCGACGAACCGGGCCTCGAGATCCGGCGGCAGGTGGGGCTGGAATTTGCTGTAGCGGGCTCGCGGAAAGCTGGCGACGATCTGGGCGATCGTGTCGCTGCCGAGGGGCGTGGCCAGCTCCTCCAGGACGCGCTCCATCGGCTCGGACCACACCTTGTCGGTGGGCATCTCGAACTTGATGCGCAGGTTGTCCGACTTCGTCTCCAGTCCGGTACGCAGCGTGTAGAGGCGCGCCACCACGTTGTTGATGCGCCCCCCCGCGAAAGTGGTGAGCGTGGCCTGCTCGTCCCTGCGCTCGAGGATGACCGGGGCATGCTGCAGGAGCGGGGCCCAGCTGGCGCGCAGGTTGGCGAGCACTTTCTGGGCCACGTCCGTCAGGTAAGGCACCGGGTCGGGAGAGATCAGGTGGGCGCGCATCTCGCGGCACAGCTCGCGGTTGAGCAGCAGCATCTCGCCCGACCAGTTGGGCACCGCGCCGGAGCCCGCGGGCTCGACCATCAGCACGTTGCGCGACCAGCAGCAGCGCACCGCGCGCCAGGCCCGGCCGGCCAGCAAGAAGCAGAACGGCTTGTCGCCCGTGACCTGGGCGAACCAGCACTCCACCGCGCCGATGCGCTTGCCCTCCAGCGTCTCGACCGTCAGCTCGCGGGGAGCCTCGAACACCGAGTAGAGCTCGCGAAAATAGCCCGCCCCGAACTCCTTCTCGCCCTTCTTGCCGATCAACAAGCGGCCGTCCGCCTGGGCCAGGATCTCGGTCTCGACCAGGTGGTCGAGGATGCGGCCCCGGTCGATCGCGTTGAGGTCGTTGAAGCAGTAAGCGCGCATCTGCAGGGCCTGGTGGCGCGGCACTCCCTTCTCCTCCAGCACGCGGGTCAGCACCTGGTGCACGTACAGATGCGGCGAGCGCGACGAAGGCTTGATCGGCTCGACGATCGACCTGGAGGCCAGCGACACCAGCGAGACGGCGCGCAGGAAGCTCCAGCGGTCGTCGGTGCAGAAGGCCATGTGGCCGCGCGCGCCGTCCCGGCGGCCGGTGCGGCCCAGGCGCTGGAGGAAGCTCGAGACGGTGGTGGGAGCGTCGAGCTGCAGTACGATGTCCAGGTCGCCCACGTCCAGCCCCAGCTCCAGGGTGCGGGTGCACACGATGGAGCAGTTGGTGCCGCTGCGGAAGGCGGTCTCGGTGGCCTCGCGGATTTCCTTGCTGAGCGAGGAGTGATGCACCAGGGCCTGCACGCCCAGCTCCTCGAGCTGCCCGCGCACGCGCTCCACCTTGCCGCGCGACTCGGCGAAGAACAGCGACTTCTTGCCGCGCGCCAGGCGGGCGGCCGTGCGGATGGGGTCCTGGAACTCCTCGTGGGGGTGGATCTCGATCAGCCGGCGTCCGGGCTCCTTCGGCGGCGAGATCACCCGCCGGGGCCGTTGCGAGCTGCCCTGGAGCCATTCGCACAGCGTCTCGGGGTTGCCCACCGTGGCCGACAGCCCGATGCGCTGAAAGTCGTGCGGCGTGTAAGCTCGCAGACGCTCGAGCAGGCAGATCAGGTGGTCGCCCCGGTCGTCGCCCGCGAACGCGTGGATCTCGTCGATCACCACCGTCTGGAGCTGGCTGAACATCGCCCCCCGGCCCGAGCTCAGGATGACCTCCAGCGACTCGGGCGTGATCATGAGCACCTGGGCCTCGAATTTCTTCTTGGCGTGCGCGCTCACGTCGCCGTGCCATTTGAACACGCTCCGCCCCACCAGCCCCGCCAGCTCGATCAGCCGCGGCTCCTGGTTGTTGAGCAGAGCGCGGAGCGGGCTCAAGAACAGGGCTCCCAGCCCGCTCCCCAGCTGATCGAGCACCGGCAGCATGGCCGACTCGGTCTTCCCCCCCGCCGTCGGCGCCAGCACCAGCACGTTGTCGCCCTGGAGGATCGCGGGAATGCTGCACTCCTGCACGGGCCTGAGCGACCGCCACCCCAGCCTGTGCACCAGACCGTGCCGCATCCGCTCACTGAGCGCAAAGAAACTCGAAGTTGGAGCAGACGTCATCGAGCGCCCCTAGAGCACGACCTCGCGCGCCGCCCCGCTCAGAGCCTCCTCCTCCTCGGGGGCGAGGGCCATGCCCTTCACCTTGTCCTCGTCGAAGCTGTAGTCGCGCATCGGGGCGTAGGACTCGTGCTGGTCGACCAGGTCGAGCAAGTTGACAACCTCGCGCAGGAACAGGCGGGGCACCACTTCGACGCGGCCGCCGAAGCCGCGGGTCACGCGGTCGACCATCGACTCAAAGACGGCGTCGGAAACGCGCTCCTTCAGACGCTCGGGGTGGTCGGCGGGGTAGATGTCCCGGATGCGCTGGGCCGCCAGCAGCAGGCGGGCCGTGTCGAACGGGCGCAGGGGGATCTGCGGCTGGCGCAGGTTCTCGGGCTGACCGTCCGCCTTCAAGACCTTGATGCGCTCGTGCAGCGGCTCGAGCTCCATCACGCCCTGGGGCGAGTCGAAGAAGTCGGGGGTGCCGGTGATCAAAAGGTGCAGACCGGGGAACTCCTGGTTATCCTGGGCATCCACCAGCTGGCGCAGGACCTCCAGCGACTTGAGGCGCTCGGGACGGCGCAGGCGCAGCACGGTCTCGACCTCGTCCAGAATGACCAGCACGCCGGCATGGCCCGCGGCGCGCACCAGCTCGAGCCACCCGCGCAAGAAGACCAGCGCGTCGGTGTTGTCGAGCTGCCCGGAGACGCCGGCCACCCGCTTGATGGCCGCCCCCACCTTGGCCTCGCCCGCCATCCAGTCGAGGATGCCGCGAGCTTCCTCGTAATCCTGGCGGAACTTCGCCTCGTGATAAGCCTTCAAGCAAGCCGCCAGGCGTCCGGCGCGTTGCCCCACGCTGACGAGGTGCTGCTCCACCTTATTGCCCACGGCGGCCTCGAACTCGGGCGCGTTCTCGTCGACGCCGTCCACCTCGATGACCTGCTCCTCGAGGCTGTAGAGCCAGCGGTCGAGCAGCGACTGGAGCGCGCCGCCGCGCCGTCCCGGCAGGGTCAAACCCTGGCAGAGCTTGCGGTAGACCTCGCTCAGGCGGTAGAGAGGAGTGTCGGCGACCGAGATGACCACCTTGCTGGTCAGGAAGCCATCTTCGAGCGCCTCGGCGGCGGCCAGGCTGCTCAAGAACGTTTTGCCGGAGCCGTAGCTCCCCCGGATGAACTTGTAGGCGCTCTTGCCCTGCTTGACATAGGCCCGCTGCTCCTGCAGCGCCTTCATGGGGGCGTCGAGCCCCACCGCGAAGTGCTCCAGGCCTTCGGGCGGAACGGTTCCCGAGCGCAGTGCGTTGACGATTCCGAGGGCGACCTGACGGTCCAGTTTCACAGCTTGTCTCTCCTTAGCTCGTAGACGTTGCCCTCTGGACCGTCCCCCTCGCGGCCCAGAGCCAAGAATCCAGCCCGGGTCAATCGCTCGACCAGGCTTTCCAGCAAACCTCCGATGCGGCGCGTGCCCACCGCTTTGCCCAGCGCGGCCTCGCTCATGCGGCCGTAGCGCGCCAGGCTCTCGAGCACGAGGCGCTCGTTGGGCTTGAGCTCGAACGGCAGCCCGATCTCCAGCGTCTCGCAATCGGTCACCAGCGTGATGCGATAGCGCCGCACCGGCGCGCTGACGACCGGATCGACCTCGCCCAGCGTGATGACGTCGGACAGGCCGTTCTCGCGGCAATGGTTCTCGCGCGCGAAGGGCGTGGCGCGGTGGCCCAGGTAGAGCCCGTGGCGGGCGTTGCGCTCGGCCTGGTTGTGGGTGGCCAGCCCGCCCGCTTCCTCGGTGAACAGCACGCCGTTGCCGCCGTTCTCGTGGGCCAGATTGCCGTGCGCCACGGGACGCGAGCGCTCGCCCACGTAGAGGCCGTGCAGCTTGTTCTGGCAGCACTTGTTGCGCGCCACCACCGGCTGCGAGTCGCCAAAGCAGGCGATGCCGGACATCCCGTTCTCGCCGCAGTCATTCTCGGCCAGGGTGGGACGCGCGCTCTCGCTCACCTGCAGGCCGTGATACTCGTTCGACGCCAGCACGTTCTCGGCGGCGCTGCCGGCGCTCGGCCCGTAGTAGGCCAGGCCGGAGAGGCGATTGTGGGCGCAGCGGTTGCGCTCCAGCGTGGGCGCCGCGCCCTCCCCCACCTGAATGCCGTGCAGGTGGTTGTGGCAGCACTCGTTGCGACTGGCCGAGCCGCGCGCCTGCCCGAAATAGGCCAGCCCCGCCTGGGCGTTCTCCGAGCAGGTGTTGCCCACCAGCGCCGGCTCGGCGCTCTCGCCCACCTGCAACCCGTAAGCCTGGTTGCCGTAGCAGGTGTTGCCCTCGGCGCTGCCGGTCGCCTGGCCGCCGTAGTCGATGCCGCAGAACCCGTTGTGACAGCACGAGTTGCCCACCAGACGAGGGCCCGCCTGGCCGCCCAGGTGGATGCCGTGGTGGCCGTTGTCCTCGCAATCGTTGTTGCGCGCCATGCCGCTGGCGGCGTCGCCATACAGGATGCCGGCCGACTCGTTCTGGCTGCAGTGGTTGCCCAGCAGCTCGGGCGCCGCCAGGTCGAGCACGGCCATGCCCACGTGGTTGGCGGAGCAGTCGTTCTGCCGTGCCCGTCCGGTGGACTCGTCGGCGAACATGATGCCATACAGGCTGTTGCCGCAGCAGCGGTTGGCCTCGAGCTGGGCATAGGTCGTGCCGCCCACGCGGATGCCTACCTCGGCCCCCTCGAGCTGGCAGAAGCGCACGCTGGCCCGCCCCTCGCCCTGCAGGTCGAGGCTGGCCAGCCGGCAGCGCTCCAGCTCGAGCTGCCCGGAATGGCTCACCACCCGATCGAGCGCCAGGTCTTGCAGGCAGCACTCCACCCGGGGCACGCTCAGACTGCCCACCAGCACAGTCTGGTCGGCGCCCGCCCCCACGATGCGCAGGGACGAGCTCAGCGTCAGGTCGCCCAGCGCATAGCGGCCGGGGCCCAGAACGGCGGTGGCCCCGGCGGGCAGCCGGGCCAGCTCGGTGGGGAGATCGGCGGCCACGGCCAATCGGAACTCGGCGCTTGCGGAGGTGGAGAGCATAGAACGTTCTTCAATTCAGGCGCCAGGGCTTGAATACCTCTCAAACGCCTGTTCGGACAAGAAAAAAGGGCCCCGCCGGTTGGCGGGGCCCTTTTGAGCCTGGTCCTCAGGGCAGGAACT
>JBDHVW010000201.1:0-6937 GCA_039809865.1 Vulcanimicrobiota bacterium | reverse complement strand
ATGACCAGGGCCGAGAGCAGCGTGCCGGGCCCCAGCACGATGCTCGAAGGGGACCTTGAAGACGCTCCAGCTCCCGGGCCACCGGGTTGTCACCCAGGATGAGCGCCGGGCCGTTCAGCTGCGGCAGGTCGGGGAAGCCTTCCAGCGTGGGCTCGGCCACCATGCGCATCACGTAGCGATGGGTGGGCTGCTGGGCCACCGGCAGCGCGGCCGAGCCGTTGCCGGGCGACTCGCCCCACTGCATGCGGTAGGCCACCAGGTTGCCCATGTGGACTCCGGCGCCCTCGGCCATGCCCTTCAGCTCGGCCATCTGCTCGGCGCTCAGGGCGCCGCGCAGCTCCTCGGGCGTGCGCGACTCGGCGCGGCCGCGACCCAACTCGGCGTTCTGGCGCAGGCGCTGCTTGATCTGAGCGCAGTAGGTGCGCCCGTATTCGAGACCTTTCTGGAAGGCGTCGCGCACCGCGTCCGACTCGGGCGCCAGCACGCGCGCGGCCACGCTGCCCGAGCTCTGGGCGAAGTCCAGGATCTGGCGCAGCGTGCGGAAGGCGTCCAGCGAGGGCGCGCCACCGCCCGACTGCAAGGCCAGGGCCTCGCTGACCTCGCCCACCAGCTGGGCGCGCTTGATCGAATCGATGCCCAGGTCGGCCTCGAGATCCCAGTCCAGACTGATCACGTCGGCCGGATAGCCGGTCAGATCGACCACGAAGTCGATCAGCAGGCGGGCCAGCGACGGATCGTAGGCGGGTGCCTCGTCGGGCTCGGACACCGCTTCCGGAGCCACGGGAGCCGTGGCTGCCTGGGCGCGGCGGCGTTGCTTGCGGGCGGTCGTGGCGTCGAACTCGACCACCTCGCCGATCGCCATCGTTCGGGCGGCCGGACGGTGGCAGGAGAGCGCCCCGACCACTTCCAGCGCGGCCCGGGCCCGCTCGAGCTGCTCGCGGGCGGCCCGACGGGGGTGGTCGCTGCTGACAAGCGTCACATCCGTCAGAATCTGCCGGTGCAGTCCGGTCAGCACCTGGTTGGGGCCGACCTCCAGGAACACGGTCACGCCGTCGTCCACCATGCGCTGCAGCAGCGCCGGATAGGCGATCGGGTCGGTCAGCTGGGCCACCAGGTTCGCGACGAATTGCTTCGGCTCGTAGACCCTGTCGTTGGTCACGTTGCTGTAGAACAGGCGGGTGGGGGGGCGCAGCGTCTCCCGCGCCAGCGCTTCGCGCAGGGGCGCCTGGGCGGCTTTGACCAGCGGCGTGTGGAGAGCGCCCGGAACCTTCAAAGCGCGAGATTTGAGGCCGTGCTCGGTCAACACGACCGCGAACTTCTCCAGGTCGGAGAGCCGTCCGCCCACCACGGTCTGCTCGGGAGCGTTGTGGTGGGTGAGGTGCAGCGGATGGCCCGCCATCAGCTCGCGCACGGTCTCGGGCGAGGCCTGCACGGACAGCAGTCCGCCATCGGGACTGGCGGCCAGCAGCGCCCGGGCGCGCTCGCGCGTGATGCGAATGGCGGCGTCCAGCGTGATCACGCGGGCCGCCACCATGGCGGGGATCTCGCCAAAACTATGGCCGGCCACGCAGTCGGGCTCGAAGCCCTCCTCGGTCAGCGCGGCGTAAACGATCATGTCGGCCACCAGCACCGCCACCTGCGTGGTGACGGGATCCTCGTCCAGCTTGCCGGCCTCGCCCCAGGCCATTTCGGCAAAGCTCGGCAGGCCGGAGTCGCGCAGCAGGCGGTCGGCCTGCTCCATCTGCTCGCGGGCAGCGGGCGACTCTCCGACGAGATCCTGAAGCATTCCGTGGTACTGCGAGCCCTGACCGCTGAACAGGAAGGCCACGCGAGGCTTCTCGGTCAGCTGGCCCAGATAGACACCCTGCTCCTCGAGCAGGGTCCGGCGCTCGCTCTGGGTGCGGACGAGGTGCAGCTTGGCGGGCATCTCGGCCGGATTCTTGCTCAGCAGCACGCAGCGGTGCACATCTTGCAGGGTGAAAGGCTCCTCGGTGCCGACGCCGGGAACGGCCAGTCTGGCGGTCAGCTCCTGGGCGCTCACCGCGCCCACGCGCAGCTTGCTCTTGAGCTGGTCGGGCCGGGGAACCGGGGGCGGGCCGCTCAAAAGAACCTGGCAGGCCTGACCGCTGTCGGACACGCTGTGGTGCGCCTCCACTCCCTCGCGCGGATGCAGGGTGGCCTGGATGACGGCCACGACCCCCTCGCCGGCGCCCAGGTGGCCGATGCTCTTGAGCAGGTCGGGCCGTCGTTGGGGAGTCTCCGGGTAATACTGGCGCAGCGCCTCGGTCTGCTCGTCGTGGATGCGCTGGGGCGCGTTGCCGGGCTCCACGCCCAGGATCTGCTCTTTCTCCACGCCGGACAGCTCCAGCGCGCGCTCGCTCGCGAGCACGCTGGCCGTGCGGGTGTCGTGATGGACATAGCGGGTTCCGTCGCCGACCAGCACGCCAAAGACCGGATTGCCGTCGCGGCGGGCGTCGGCCAGGCGCTTGAGCAGCACCACGCCCACGCCCTCGCCGGGCACGAACTCCGGATTCTCGAAGGCGCCGCGGCGGGCCATCGTCTCGTAGGACGGCAGATCGAGCGCGTGCTGGCAGCCCGCGCAGACCACGGTGTTGCAGACCCGGCCGCGCAAGAGCGAGGAGCCGATGCCCAGGGCCACCAGGCTGGAGCACTCGCCTGCTTCGATCGCCATGGCGCCGCCCTCGAAGTCGAACGTCTTGGTGATGCGGCTGGCCAGCGTGCTGCTGGTGAAGCTGCCCGTCTCGTCGTTGAGCGCGGGATACTGCTCGAAGAACAGGTCCTCGAAGGCGGTGGCGATGCCGGCGGGAGCCTCGTGGCGCCCGAGCGCGTCGTGGAGGTTGCGCATGACCTCGGGAAAGCGAAGCCCGGCCACCAGCGTGTTGCCGAACTCGCCCCCGAACTGCGTGCCGACCACCACGGTCGTCTCGCTGCGGTCGACCTGGCCCGCCTCGGTCAGCGCCTGCTCGGTGGCGTCCAGCAGCATGAATTGGAGCGGGTTGGCCATGGCGATCTGCTTGGGCGGAACGCGATGCTTGAGGTAGTCGTACTGATAATCCGAAATGAAGCCGCCCCGGTTGTGGGGCACCACGTCGCCCACGCCGAGGTTCTCGGGCCAGCGTTTGGCGGGGGCCGCGCCCAGGGCCGTCCGCCCGCTCTCGACCAGGGCCTGGAACTGCTTGACGTCGTGAGCGCCCGGCAGCACGACGCCGCGGCCCACGATGGCGATCGGCTCTTCTGCGAGCGGCTCGGGGGCCGGCAGCGGAGCCCCGGCCTCCTCGATCACGATGTGCACGTTCAGGCCGCCGATGCCGAACGCGCTGACGCCGGCCCGGCGCGGACCCTGGACGGGTTTCGGCCAGGGGCGCTGCTCGGTGGCGATGGTGAGGGGGATCTCGTCCCAGTTGATGCCGCGGTTGAGCTGCCTGACGTTGGCCGTGGGCGGGATGGTCTCGTGGCGCATGGCCAGGATGACCTTGAGCACGGCGGCCAGTCCGGCCGTCTCCAGCGTATGGCCGAGGTTGGACTTCACGCTGCCCATGGGAATCTTCTCGCGGGTGTGGGGGCCAAAGAACGTCGCCAGCGACTCCATCTCGGTGGCGTCGCCCACCTGCGTGCTGGTGGCGTGGGCCTCGATGTACTGAATGTCGCCGGGGCTCAGAACTTCGCCATAGGCGCGCCGGAGAGCGGCCATTTGCCCCTCGGGCTGGGGCGCCCAGAGGTGCCGGCCGCGGCCGTCCGACGAGAGCCCCACGCCGCGGATGACCGCCAGGATCTCGTCGCCGTCCTGGCGCGCCTTTCTCTCGGTCTTGAGGGCCAGCACCACGTAGCCCTCCGAGCCGATCAGCCCGTCGGCGTCGTTGTCGAAGGGGCGCGTGCCCGTGGAGCTGCAGGACTGGGCCTGGGAAAAAAGCAGCAAGCTGTCCTTCTTGGCGTAGGAGCAGCCGCCCACGAGCGCCAGGTCGACGTCGCCGCGCTCCAGGGCCAGCGCGCCCAGAGCCAGCGAGACCAGCGACGAGGCGCAGGCAGCGTCGATGACCATGTTGGGGCCCTTGAGGCCCAGCTCGGCGGCCACCAGCTCGGCCCCGAAACGCGCCTCCAACCAGGGTCCCCCGTCCTCTTCGCGGCGCGGACGCCCCTGGCGCAGGCGTTCGGCAGCCTCGCAGCGGATCGCCTCGCGCGCCTCTTCGGGCAGCGCCGCGAACTCGGGGATGCGATTGAGCAAACTGTAGATCTGGTCGGCCATGGTGGCGATCGCCAGCTCGCCCGGACGCGAGCTGCCGCCCGAAGAGCCCACGAAAACGCCCACGTTGTGACCCTTCAGCTCGCCCAGGGCCTGGCGGGCCACGTCGCAGAACAGGCGGTGGGCCACGTCGTAGGTCTCGTCGGCGCTCTCGGGGGCCTTCTCCGGCACCAGCCCGCCCAGCGTGGAGTAGGTCTTGGCCTTCTGACCCTTGCGCTCGTCATAGTAAAGCTCGCGATCGAGGCGCTCGGCGGGCATCTCGACGATGGCGTCCTCGCCGCGCAGCAAGAGCTCCCAGAACTTCTCGGGGCCGTCGCCGCCGGGCAACAGGCAGCCGATCCCGACCACCGCGATGGGGGTGTGCAGCGAGGTGCTCATCGGCCCACCCGCGCTTCCCGCAGCTCGCCCAAGAACGACTCGAGCAGCTCCATGCAGCGGTCCATCTGGTGGGGTGGCCCCTCCAGCATCATGAGGCCGCTGAATACGGCTCCCTCGAGATTGAGCTTGCGGGCCACCAGCTCTTCCAGCGTGGCCGGGTTGCAGAAGGCGCGCGCGGCTCCCTCGGCCTCGCCGCGCGTGACGGCGACGCCGCCGGCTCCCTCGGCCAGACTCCAGATGCCCCCTTCGGGGCCGTTCACTTCGAGCACCATGGCGCGTTCTTGACCCCCGTCCTTATTGAGCGCTTCCATGCGGGCCTTCAAATTCCACTCGGGTGGCAGCTCGAAGCCGCGGTCGCTGGCGTAGCGAACCAGGCGGTCGAGCGCCTCGGCGTCCAGCTTCGGGCACGGTCGCTCGCGCGCGTCGCGCTCGGTCAGGCTGGAGTCGAACTGGGGATGCTCGCCCAGATAGGGCTTGTAGAGCTGCAAAGCCTCGTCCAGCGCGCTGGGGGGCACCTGAGGCGGGCGCGCCAGCGCCCGGCCGGCCGCCTCGTAGAGCTCCAGCGGCTTGACCGGGTTGGGGTTCGTCAGGTGGTAAGTCGTCCGGTTCTGCCCCTGCGCCATCAGGTGCCGGGTGGCGGCCGACACCCAGTCGACGCTGACCAGGTTGAGCCCGTCGCCGCCGGCCATCCCGAGCGTGCTCATGACGTGCCCCAGATCCGCTCCCGAGAAGAGCCAGGCCAGACGCAGCAACGAGTAAACGCCGGTGTAGGTGGAGGTGAAGCCGGTCTGATAGTCGCCCACGATCACGCTGGGGCGATAGATGCGCCAGGTCTCGAGGAAGTCGGCCTGGCGCACGAGCATCTCGCTGAGGAACTTGGAGCGCTCGTAGTCGTTGGAGAACGTCTGGCCGCGCTCGAAGTCCTCCTCGCGAATCACGCCGCGGCGCGTGCCGCACACGTAGGCCGTGGAGATCAGGTGGAATTGTTTGATACCGCTCTCGCGGCACAGGCTGAGGGCGTGGCGGGTCCCGTCCACGTTGGTGCGGTAGGGCTCGCCGGTGCCATCTCCCACGAATTGCAGAGCGGCCGCGCAGTGGACGACCCGGTCCACATTCTCTCGCACCCACTGCGGATCCAGGCCCAGGTTGGGCTGGTGCAGGTTGCCCTCGAGGATGACCGGAAGCTCGTCTTCGCTGCCCAGTCGCTCCAGGATCGTCTCGATGCGCTCGCGGGCGCTCATCCAGCGCGTGCCACGCGCCAGCACGGCCACTTTCCGGCCCTCGCGCAAAGCATCGCGCATCAGATAGCTGCCCAGCAGGCCCGTGGCGCCCGTCAGGAGCTCGTACTTCATGAGGGCACCTTTTGGGTCCGGTAGCCTTGCGGATGATGGCTGTGCCAATCCCAGGCGCTCTGCACGATGGCCCGGATGTCGGTGTGCTTCGGCTGCCAACCCAGCACCGCGCGCGCGTGGCTGTTGTTGGCGACCAGCCGGGGTGGATCGCCCGGCCGGCGCGGCCCCATCTTGATCGGAATCGGGTGCCCGGTTACCTGGCGCGCGCACTCGATGACCTCGAGCACGCTGTTGCCATTCTCGCTGCCCAGGTTGCAGTGGATGCGCTGCACCTCGGCCAGTTTCTCCAGCGCCAGCAAGTGGGCGCTGGACAGATCGAGGATGTGGATGTAATCGCGGATGCAGGTCCCATCGGGGGTGTCGTAGTCATCCCCGAAAACGCTGACGAACTCGCGCTGGCCCAGAGCCACCTGCAGGATGATGGGCACCAGGTGCGTCTCGGGGGTGTGATCCTCGCCGCGCTCCGGCGTGCCGCCGCTGGCGTTGAAATAGCGCAGACAGGCGTAGTGGAAGCCGTGCAACCGGGCATACCACTCCAGCACGTCCTCGACCATCTTTTTGGTGTGGCCGTAAGGGTTGACCGGGTCCTGGGGCGTGCTCTCCACGATCGGCACCACTGCGGGAATTCCGTAGGTCGCGCAGGTCGACGAAAAAACGATCTTTTTGACGCCGTTGACCGCCATCGCCTCCAGCAGGTTCACGCTGCCCACCAGGTTGTTGCGGAAGTAGATCTCGGGCTGCTGCATCGACTCGCCCACGTTGGCGAAGGCCGCAAAATGCATCACGGCGTCGAGCTTGCGCTGGGCGAAGACCTCCAGGACCTGCTCGCGCTCGCGCAGATCGGCCACCACCAGCTCGGCACCCGGGGGGACGGCCTCGCGGTGACCGGCGATCAGGTTATCCAGAACGGTGACGTTGTGTTTGGCCTGAACTAAATCGGCAGCGA
>JBDHVW010000200.1:0-7040 GCA_039809865.1 Vulcanimicrobiota bacterium | reverse complement strand
TGGTGTTCGTGCCGGACCTGGGTCAGGTCAACGATTGCTGCCGCGCCCCGGCGGCGCGCCAGGCCGGGGTCAAATCGGGCGTCTGCCTGCCCATCATGGTCGACGGCAACGTCATCGGCACCATGGACTTCTTCTCGCTCGAGCCGGTGACCCTCAGTGACGAGCGCACGTCGGTGCTGCGCGGAGCGGCCCGCATGCTGAGCGGCCTGGCCGGACGCATGCAGGAGGCCGAATCGGCCGATCGCGTGCAGAGCGCGGTTCAGAGCGCCAGCACAGCCCTGATGATGATCGACCGTGACTTCGTGGTCACCTACATCAACCAGGCCACGCGCGACCTCCTGCAGCGCGCCGAGAGCGAGATCCGCACCATCGCTCCCGGCTTCAGCGTGGACCGCATGGTGGGCAGTTGCATCGACATGTTCCACCAGCGTCCCGAGCATCAGCGCAAGCTGCTGGCCGACCCGAAGAATCTTCCGCACCGCGCCAAGATCAAGGTCGGCAAGGCCAGCTTCGCCCTGACGGTCTCGGCCGTGATCAACCGGCGCGGCGAGTACGTCGGCAACACGCTGGAGTGGAGCGACATCACCCAGCAGCTCGACGCCGAGGGCCAGGTCGACCGCCTGATCGGCCGCGCCGTGGACGGCGAGCTGGACGACCGCATGGATACGCGCGGCTACCAGGGCTTCATGAAGACCCTGGGCGACGGCATCAACCGAACCCTGGACGCCATCTCCAGCCCGCTGGCCGAGGCCGTGCGCGTCAGCCAGGCTCTGGCCGACGGCGACCTCACCCAGCAGATGACCGGCGACTTCCAGGGCCAGTTCAGCACCCTGCGCGACTCCCTGAACTCGTGCACCGGCACGCTGCGCAACATGGTCGACGAGATTCGCCAGGCCTCGGCCAGCATCACCTCGGCCTCCAGTGAGATCGCCCAGGGCACGGGCGACCTCTCGCAGCGCACGGCCGAGCAGGCCGCCTCGCTCGAGGAGACCGCCTCCACGATGGAGGAGCTCACCGAGACGGTGCGTCAGAACGCCGAGAACGCCAAGACGGCCAACCAGCTGGCCAGCAACGCCTGCGAGCAGGCCGAGCGCGGCGGTGAGGTCGTCGGCAGCGCGGTCAACGCGATGGAAGAGATCAGCTCGTCGAGCAAGAAGATTGCCGACATCATCGGCGTGATCGACGAGATCGCCTTCCAGACCAACCTGCTGGCGCTGAACGCGGCCGTCGAGGCGGCCCGAGCCGGCGAGCAGGGCCGCGGCTTCGCGGTGGTGGCCACCGAGGTGCGCAACCTGGCGCAGCGCAGCGCGGGAGCGGCCAAGGAGATCAAGTCGCTCATCAAGGACAGCGTCGAAAAGGTCGACCAGGGCCAGCGCCTGGTGGACGACTCCGGCAAGACCCTGCAGGAGATCGTCAAATCGGTCAAGCGCGTCAGCAGCATCATCGCCGAGATCGCCGCCGCCAGCCAGGAGCAGTCCCAGGGCATCGAGCAGGTCAACAAGGTCGTGGTTCAGCTCGACGAGGTGACCCAGCAGAACGCCGCCCTGGTGGAGCAGGCTGCCTCCTCGTCCGAGTCGATGAACCAGCAGGCCCGCAGCCTCGAGCAGCTGATGTCCTTCTTCCGGTGTGGCGGAGCCGCCGCGGCGCCCCCGCCCATCGCCGAGGTGGTGCGCACGCCGGTGGCGGTGCCCGCCGCGCGACCAGCGCCTGCTGCGGCCGTGAAGAACGGTCACGCCAACGGCCACGCCAATGGTCACGGCAACGGGCACCGACGCTCCAACGTGGCGCTCGAGGACAGCGACTGGCAGGAGTTCTAAACCCCCGACCACCATCAACCCCAGGGGGTTGGGGGGCCCCTGGCTCCCCGACCCCTTTCATCTGGAGAGGATGCGCCATGACACCCACGTTCGAAAAAGAGTTCGCGTTCACGTCCAAGGACTTCGAGACCCTGCGCGGGTGGCTGCGCCAGAGCACCGGTATCGCCCTGAACGACGCCAAGCGCGAGCTGGTCTACAGCCGCCTGGCGCCCCGGCTGAGAAGCCTGGGACTGGCCGACTTCGGGAGCTACATCGGGCTGCTCGAGAGCAATCGCGACGAGCGGGTGCGCTTCATCAACGCCCTGACCACCAACCTCACCAGCTTCTTCCGCGAGCGCCACCACTTCGAGTTCCTGGGCCGCTATCTCCAGTCGGTCATGCACAGCGTCCGCATCTGGTCCTCGGCCAGCTCGACAGGAGAAGAGCCTTACAGCCTGGCCATGACGCTGGCCGAGTCGGGGGCCCGCGGCTCGATCATCGCCACCGACCTCGATTCGGACGTGCTCGGCAAAGCCAGCGCCGGCATCTACACCGCCGAGCGCGTCAGCGAGCTCGAGCCGGCCCTGCTCAAGCGCTGGTTCCTGCGCGGCGCCGGCCCCCACCAGGGACGCGTGCGGGTCAAGCCGGAGCTGCAGGCGCTGCTCGAGTTCCGCCAGCTCAACCTGATCGACTCCAATTGGAGCGTCCAGCCCGGATTCCACGTGATCTTCTGCCGCAACGTCGCCATCTACTTCGACAAGCCCACGCAGGCCCGGCTGTTCCAGCGCCTGGTGGACCATCTCGTGCCGGGTGGCTACCTGATGGTGGGTCATTCCGAGTCGCTCCTGGCGATGAGCAATCTGCGCTCGTTGGGGCAGACGATCTACCAGAAAGAGGCCTGACGTGCAGCCTGAGCGCTATTGGGACCCGACCCAGGGAATGTGGGCCGTCAAGATACTCCCCGGTCAATTCAACTCCAGCAACCAGGAGGAAGTCCTCGTGACCGTGCTCGGCTCGTGCATCTCCGCCTGTATCCACGACCCCTACCTGCGGATCGGCGGAATGAACCACTTCATGCTGCCCCAGGAAGAGGGGCCCAGCTCCTGGTCCGGCTGGGCGGCCCGCTACGGCTCCAATGCGATGGAGCTGCTCATCAACCAGATTCTCAGCCGCGGGGGCTCGCGCCAGCGCCTGGAGGTCAAGCTCTTTGGCGGCGGGCGCGTGCTCACGGCCCAGATCATGGACATCGGAGCCCGCAACATCGAGTTCGCGCTCGACTACGTGAAGCGGGAAGGGCTCAAGCTGGTCGGCCAGGACCTGGGCGCCGAGTGCGCCCGCAAGGTCCGCTTCTTCCCCAGCACCGGGAGGGTCCAGATGAAGCACGTGCATATGACGCGCAACGACGTGCTGGCCGAGCGCGAGCTGACCTACAAGCAGAGCCTGAGCAAGACGAACGAGCTGGCCGGCTCGGTGGAGCTGTTCTGATGCGCCGCACGAAAGTTCTCATCGTGGACGACTCCAGCGTCGTCCGCCAGATCCTCACCGAGATCCTGGGCAGTGCGCCCGACCTCGAAGTCGTCGGCACCGCCTGCGACCCTCTGGTGGCGCGCGACAAGATCAAGCTCCTGTCCCCCGACGTGCTGACGCTCGACGTGGAGATGCCCCGCATGGACGGCCTCACGTTCCTCAGCAACCTGATGCGACTGCGGCCCATGCCGGTGGTCATGATCAGCACCCTGACGGCCAAAGGGGCCGACACCACCATGCGCGCGCTCGAGCTGGGCGCGGTCGACTTCATCCCCAAGCCCCAGGATAGCCAGGGATTGCGCGATTACAGCGAGGAGCTCTGCCAGAAGGTGCGCACCGCCGCGCGGGCCCGCATCTCGCAGCGCACTCCACCCGCCCCTCCGCAGGCGGCCCCGCGCGGCCCGATGCCCGTGATGGGCGCCTCGCGCTCGGTGCTGGCGCTGGGCGCCTCGACCGGCGGCGTGGAGGCCCTGGGCGAGGTCTTCATGGCCCTGCCCCAGGAAGGTCCGGGCGTGGTCGTCGTGCAGCACATCCCCAATCCTTTCGCCGGAGCCTTCGCCCAGCGCATCGACCTGCGCTGTCAGCGCAAGGTGGAGCTGGCGCGGCACGGGCTCCCGGTGCTGGACGGGCATATCTACCTGGCGCCGGGAGACGAGCACCTGCGGGTGGTGCCGCAGGGCTCGGGCTTCAAGCTGGCCCTCTCGTCCGAGGAAAAAGTCTCCGGACACCGTCCCAGCGTGGACGTCCTGTTCGAGTCGATAGCCGAGGTCGCCGGGCCGCGCGCCTGCGCCGCTCTGCTGACCGGGATGGGCCAGGACGGCGCCAGCGGGCTCCTGAGCCTGCGCCAGGCGGGCGCCTTCACCATGGCCCAGGACGAGGCCAGCTGCGTCGTCTTCGGAATGCCACGCGAGGCCATCCGGTTGGGCGCCGCCGAGGCCGTGGTCAGCCTGGAGCAGGTCGCCCCGACAATGATGAGCTGGGCCTTACAGACCCGGGCTTCGGGCCGATAGGAGAAACGCTATGATGAAACAGTTCTGGACTTACCTGACCGATTCGACCCGACTCACCTCCGTGGCTCCCAAGGTCGGATGGACCCTGTTGCTGGGCAGCAGCTTCTGGCTGCCTCCGGCGGCCATGTGGGTCCCTCTGGCGAGCGCCCTGCTGGTCAGCCTGGGTCGCCGTCCGGAGGGCCCGGTCGCGGCGCCCCCGGGAAGCCTGCCCGAGGAGGTCGTCCTGGGTCTCGAGCGCGAGATGGGCCAGATGGGCCGCGACGTGGAGCAGGTCCAGGCCCTCATCTCCGAGGGAGTGGCCGGGCTGGGTTGCAGCTTCCGCGGCCTGGAGAGCCAGACCTCGGCGCAGGCCGGCCGCGTGCTCTCGCTGGTGGGCCAGGTCGGCAACGAGGACGGCTCGGAGGAGCACGTCAACGCGCGCACGTTCGCCCGCAACATGGACGTGATCCTCAGCCAGTTCGTCGAAGACATCGTGCGCATCAGCCAGCACGGAGTGTCCTCGAGCCACACGCTGGATGACCTGGTGACCGAGTTGCGCAGCACCTTCTCGACCCTGTCCGAGATCGAGAAGATTGCCAGCCAGACCAACTGGCTCGCCATCAACGCGGCCATCGAAGCCGAGCGGGCCGGCGACGCCGGCCTGGGTTTCGGCGTGGTGGCCTCCGAGGTGCGCCGCCTGGCGCTGGACTCGAACCGGATGAGCCGGGACGTGCGCGAGCGCATGGAGGGTGCCCGGCGGGCCATGGATGAAGTCAAGCAGCGCGTCGAGCGCATGGTCGCCCAGGATATGACGGCCGCCCTCGAGAGCAAGGGCCAGGCCGAAGACATGCTGGGCTCGCTCACACGCTTCAACGACGAGATCAGCGGGGCCCTCGAGGATCTGCGCGAGGGTGCCCAGCAGGTGCACCACGACGTGGCCTCGGCTATCCGCGCCCTGCAGTCGAGGATATCGCCCGCCAGGTGCTCGAGCACACGCGCAATCGCCTGGCCGACCTCGAGGACTCGACCCGGCGCTGGCGCGACAGCGGCAGCACCGAGCAACTCGTGGCCGTGCTGCAAAACTCCGACCACAAACCCGCCCATCAAGAATCCATGGACGAAGGCACCATCGAGCTCTTCTAGGAGGTCCCCCATGCCGCTCTACAGTCAAAGCAACGGTTCCACCACAAAAATCCACATCTCGGGCCGATTCGACTTCAAGCTTCACAGCGAGTTTCGCGAAGCTTACCGATACTGCCCGCAACGAACCAGCTACGTGGTCGACCTCGGGGCAACCGAGTACATCGACAGCTCCGCGCTGGGAATGCTCCTGGTGCTTCGCGAGCACGCGGGCGGGGATCACGCGATGATCCGCATCGAGAACACCCGACCCTCCGTGCGCAAAATTCTCCAGATCGCTCACTTCGAGCGGTTCTTCGAGGTAGCCTGACATGATTACACCCATCAACAAAGAGCGCAGCTTCCAGGTGGACGAGCTCTTCTTCTCCACCACCAACGACAAGGGGATCATCTCCTCGGTCAACTCGACCTTCGCCCGCATCAGTGGCTACGAAGAAGCGGCCATGCTCGGGCAACCGCACAGCATGGTGCGGCATCCGGACATGCCGCGCATCGTCTTCAAGCTGCTCTGGGAGTATCTCGAGTCCGGCCGCCCCATCGCGGCCTACGTCAAGAACATGGCCAGCGACGGAGCCTACTATTGGGTGATGGCCTCGGCCGCACCCATCGAGAGTGGCTATATCTCGGTGCGCTGCAAGCCGACCAGCGCCATCTTCGCCAAGATTCCCCGCCTCTACGCCGACCTGCTGGCGGCCGAGAGCAAGGCCTCCAGCAAGAAGGAAGCGGTCGAGCTGGGCCGGATCCGACTCAACGAGATCCTGCGCGAGCTGGGCTTCGAGGACTACTCGGCCTTCATGCACGCGGCTCTACCGGCCGAGCTCAAGGCCCGCGACGAGCATCTGGGCGTGCACACCGAGCAGGTCCAGGAGAACGACGACGTGGTTCTGCGGGGCTGTCGCAGCGTGCTGACCGTCTTGCGCGGCCTGTTCTCGCAGCTCGACTCGTTCGTCGGACTCAACCAGCAGCTCAGCCACAAGTCGACCTTCGTGATGGAGCTGGCCAACGAGATCCGGCTGCTCTCCCAGAACGCCCTGGTGGCGGCCCGCCGGCTGGAGTCCTCGGGCGTCACCCTGAGCAAGGTCGCCACCATCATGGGCTCGGACTCGGATGAAGCCGCTTCCATCGTGCGCGGTCTCACCGGGGACATCGCCTCGGCCGTCAACTGGCTGGGCGACCTGGCCTTCCAGGTGTCCGTGGCGCGCCTCCAGGCGGAGGTTGCGGCCGCCCTGCTGGGCGAGGTGACGGTGCGCGACCCGCGCGTTCTCTCTCTGTCGCGCTGCTCGGCCAACGGCACCGAGCAGGTCTTCGGCTCGCTCAACAACCTCGACCGCGACCTGCGCCGCGTCGCCGACCAGGTGGAGCGCCTGGCCACGGTGCTGCGCACGCTCGAGATGATCCACCTGACCGGCAAGATCGAGGTGGCCCGGCTCACCTCCGCGGGCGCGTTCAAAGCGCTCTTCGAGAGGGCCGGCGAGCAGATCGAGCGGGCCAAGTGCGAGATCGGCGAGTTCATCGGCGCGGTGAACAGCACGCGCGAGGTGACCTCCAACACCTCGTATGTGGAGCTGAGTCTGAAACGCGAATTTGC
>JBDHVW010000199.1:0-7044 GCA_039809865.1 Vulcanimicrobiota bacterium | reverse complement strand
GCCATTGGAGACGGCCGACAGCGCGCGGCCGCCCATTCCGTCGAAGAGATCCTGTCCCTGCGAGAGCGGACGGCCGCTCAGGAAGCTGGAGACCTCCTTGATGACAGCCGGGCTGTTGGTGATCCCGAGGCCCGTGCCCATATCCATGTGCATGCTGCCCCAGGAGGTCTTGTTGATCGCGCCCGGCACGTTGGCCGAGTCGTAGGAGACGACGCCGTCGCCGCCCAGCGGAGTGGCGCCCTGGATGGCCAGCGCCCCGCCCTTGAGCTGGGAGAGCTGCTCGGGAAGGCCCTGGTTGAGCTGTTGGGTGAACTGGCTGCCGCTGGCGAGCTCGCCCAGGGCCGGACGGCCCGGAGTGGCGCGGTTGCCCTCGAGGTAGCCCGCTCCGTAGGAGCCCACCGACGTCTGAGCGATGTCGGCCACGCCCGAGCCCTTGTTGGGGGTGCCGAGCATGGTCAGGCTGCGCACTTTGTCGCCCTGACCCGAGGCCAGCAGGTTGCGCGAGTCGATCCCACCTTTGCTGTGAGCGACCAGGTCGACCTGACCGCCGCCGCGTAGCTGGCTGACGACCTGCACGGCCTTGGCCAGCTCCTCGCGGTTCTGGTTGGAGGCATTGGAATTGCCCGAGAACTGCATGTTGTAGATGTTGCCCTCGGGATTGAGCCCGAGCCTTTTGGCCAGCTCGGCCGGGTTCTTGGTGTTCTTGATGTCGTCCATGCTCAGGCCGGCGAGGTCTTTGCCCTTGATCGTGCCGCCCTGCTTATTGACGCCGGTCGAAGTCCAGTAGTCGTTCATCGTCTTGAAGGTGCTCTCGTCGGCGAACAGGCCGTGCACGGTCAGCACGTTGTCCAGCTTGGGCGGGTCGCCGGCCTGCTCGCGCAGCGCCTTCACGGTGTCGCTGGAAGGGGTGCCCTGCTCGGTGCCTCTGGTGGCCTCGGACTCCACCTTGTTCTGCACCTGGACGGCTTCATCGGCCCGCTTCTGACCTTCGCCCGAGAGCGGCTGGCCGGTCGGCGTCGTGGTCGTGCCGTTGCCCTTGCCATCGCCCGTGGTGGCCGCCTGGGTTCCGTTGCCCGACGCAGCCGGGGTGGCCGCCGGAGCCGTGCCATTGCCATTCACGGCCTGCACGCTGCCGCTGCCCTGCCCGGGCGCGCTGGCGGCCGGGGTGGGCTCGGCATAGTTGCTCACGAGGCCCGACACCAGGGCGTTGTGATTGCCGGCTTCGGCGGCGCGGGCGGTGCCGGCGCGCTCTTCCTGCAGCTCAGCGCTGGCCTGGAACTGGTCGCCAGCTCTCCCCGTGGGCTTGACCTCGGAGGTCTTCGGCTTGCTCTGCGCCGCGGTGGTGCTGGCGCTGCGATGCGTGGAGTGGCTCTTGGACGGGTTGGAGGTCCGGGTCGCGCCTCGGCTGCTGGTCGTCCTCGAGTTCGAGCTCGAGCTCTTCTTGGCGGTGGTCGCGGCCGGCCGAGGGGACCGCGAGACCGAACTGCTGCTGCTCTTCGAAACTGCCATCTTGGTCTCAGGATAGCGGCATGCCCGCCGGGCTATCTGCATGGAAAATGTTTCCGGAATGTGAACGCTGTAAACGAGATATGAACGAATTCCTCTAGTTTTGTTCACAGTTAACATGGGGGGCTTGGGTCCAAATGGCATTGCGACTGGCTTTGCTGCGAAAACAGCGTTTTACAACTCGTTTACGCAGGCAACCTCGTGGACACAAAAGTTGCCTCAACGGGAGGTTGGCAGTCGGCAAGCGGCCTTGGAAATGAAGAAGGCCCCTTTCGGGGCCTCTTCTTCCTTGACGCTTGCTAGAGACTTCCCCAGAGCTTGCTGTGCAAGGCGTGCTCGGGGTCGAGGCGGCGGACGCAGGCGCCTTGCTTGAGGTCCTCGCAGCTGACGAGTCCGCTGGCGACCGCGTTGTAAAGGGATTGGAAGCGCTGCGGGTGGAGGGTGCGCGTGCGGGGGGGCTCGGCCTGAATCAAGGCGCGCGACAGGGCGCCGACGTAGTCGGCCAGATAATTGTAGCCCATCGTCAGCTCCTGAGCGTTCTGGCGCGAGAGCTTGCCGCTCATCACCTGGCGGCGCTGGAGCTCGACGTGCTCGAGCCGCTCCCAGACGGTGTGGGCGTCGGCCGACTTGAGACGGCCGTTCTTGACATACTCGTAGAACGTCTCGAACACCCGATGACGCAAGCGCTCGACCACTTCGAGCCGGGACCCGCCGCCGGTGATCCGGCGTAACCAGCTGCTGAACATTTCGTGTCACTCCCCCAGAGGACGGATTCTTGTCTCTATCTTAAGCCGAGACCGTCCGGGGAAAACAGACGCGAAAATGTGACCGAGTTGTTAACGTTGTGACCGGCTTGTAACAAATGTTAGCGAACGAGGCAAAAAATCGCCGTTTGTAACCGAGACGCAAAAACGGTGAATGTCTTGTTAACCCCGCAACTCCGTGGCCCAGTTATAGATGTTGATGTAGTCGTGCGCGGAGCGTGTCCAGCTGAAGTCCATGCTCATCGCTTGCTGCATGGCGACCGTCCAGGACTCCTTGTGGCGATAGTCGCCCAGGGCGCGGGCCAGGGCGCCGAGCATGGCGCCCGTTTCGTAAGCTCCGAAGAGGTAGCCGACCCCGCCCATCGAGCGCTCGGGGATGGTGTCCACCAGGCCGCCCGTGGCCCGCGCCACCGGCAGCGTGCCGTAGCGCATGGCCAGCATTTGCGAGATGCCGCAAGGCTCGAACCAGCTCGGCATCAAGAAGATGTCGCTGCCGGCGTAGACCTGGCGCGCCAGGTCGGCGTTGAACCCGATGAAATTGGCGATGCGGTCGGGATGATGAACCGTCGCCCAGTGGAACGCTTCCTCGTATTCCTTGTTGCCCGAGCCGAGCACCATCACCTGGGCGTCCGACAGGTGGATGATGCTGTGCAACGCCTCCACGATAAGGCGGATGCCCTTCTGGCCATCCAGGCGCGAGACCACGCCGATCAGGGGGACGTGGGGGTTGACCGGCAGACCCACCCGGCGCTGCAGATCGGCTTTGCAGGCCGCTTTGCCCCGCATATCACCGGCCCGGAAGTTCTTGGCCAGCGCCTTGTCCGTGGCCGGGTCATAGGAGTCCACGTCGATCCCGTTCAGAATGCCGGCCAGCCGGTGAGATTTCTCGCGCAGGCTGCCCTCCAGGCCGAATCCGTACTCGTGCCGCTGAATCTCGTGAGCGTACGTGGGGCTGACCGTGCTGACTACGTCGGAGGCCCAGATCGCCTGTTGCATCAGGTTGAGCGGGCCGTGGGCGTCGTAGACGCCGATCAGGGGCCACTTCTCGGGGACGAACATCCCCTGGTGGGCGATGTTGTGGATGGTGAAGACCAGCCCGGGACGCTCGTGGGCGGCCCAGGCCATGCGGATGGCCGCCGCCGAGTGCCAGTCGTGGGCGTGCACGATGTCCGGCTTCCAGCCCGCGTAGCGACAGGCTTCCAGGGAGGCCCGGCTGAACAGGACGAAACGCTCGGCGTCGTCGCCGTGGCCATAGATCGTGTCGCGCGAGCCGAAGAAATACTGGTTCTCCAGAAACAGCGTGGTGCCGTCGGGATTGGCCAGGAGCTGGCATTCCTCGCGGCGCCAGTCCATGTAGACGGGGAAGTTGTCCAGCACTTTGGAGAGCTTCCATTTGGCCGGGTCGACAGTGCCGTAGCGCGGCAACATCAGGCGCACGTCCACACCCTGACGGCGCAGGGCCTGGGGGAGGGCTCCGGCCACGTCGCCCAGCCCGCCGACTTTGACGTAAGGGGCCGCCTCGGCGGCCAGGAAGAGAACGTTCATGGCGCGCGCTTCGGCGGGTCGGGGAGGAACCCCCTTCCCTTTCGGAAAAGGGCCGGGCCCTATGTCGAAGATCGCATTTATCGGGAGCGGGGTCATGGCCGAGGCCATGATCGTCGGCATCCTCAAGCATGACCTCTACCGCGCCGAGCAGATCCACTGCTCCGACCCTCTTCCCGCCCGGGGAGAGTTCCTCAAGGAGCGCTACGGCGTTACCGTCAGCACCGACAACGTGGCGGCCGCCGAGGGGGCCGAGACCGTGGTCCTCTCAATCAAACCGCAGGTGCTCAAGGAGGTCCTGACCGAGATGCGGGGCCATCTCAAGCCCGGCCAGCTGGTCGTGAGCATCGTGGCGGGCGCCACCAGCAAGAACATCGGCGACCTGCTCGACCACCACGCCGTGGTGCGCGTGATGCCCAACACCCCCGCCCGCATCGGCGAAGGCATGAGCGTCTGGACCAGCACCCGCGAGGTGACCGCTCAAGACGCCCAGCGCGCCCAGACGCTGCTGGCCGCCCTGGGCAAGGAGATCCGGGTCGACCACGAGAGCGACCTGGACATGGCCACGGCCCTGTCGGGCACGGGTCCGGCCTACGTGTTCCTGTTCATGGAGGCGCTGGTGGACGCGGGCGTCCACATGGGCTTCCCCCGCCGCATCGCCCAGGAGCTGGTGCTCCAGACCGTCAAGGGCTCGGTCGACTTCGCCATCCAGGCCAACTCGACGCACCTCGCCGAGCTGCGCAACCAGGTCACCTCCCCCGGCGGCACCACCGCTGAGGCCCTCTACCAGATGGAAAAGGGCGGCCTGCGCATGATCCTGTCAAAGGCCGTGTATTCGGCCTTCCAGAAGAGCAAGTTCCTGGGCACGGCCCAGGCGCAGCACTAGACCGAGCTCGGCCGCAGCCAGATACCGCGCAGCCCGAGGTAGAATTCGACGACTCCGCCTTCTACCTTAGGGCTGGGCGAGATGGAGTTGACGCAAACACCCGCATCATGCAGGCTGAAATCCAGCGTTCGCCCGCGCAGCGAGAACTGGCAATGCAGAGCCGCCAGCGTCAGCAATGTCAGCAACATTCCAACTGGCAACGCCAGCAGGAGCTTGCTCTTCATCAGTAGTAGCGCCTACCGATGATCGAGCCCCAGCCGGTGTCTTGCATCTCGGCGTACATGCCGCGGAAATACTTCTTTTCCACGTAGCAGATGGCGCTGCCGGCGAAGGCGCCTCCCCCGGCGCTGGCCAGCACGAACCAGAGCAAGAGGAAGCCGTTGAATCCGAACATCGTCGTGCCGCTGACCAGCCAGGCCAGGAAGCCCACGGCGGCGCCGTAATAGCCGCCGATTCGCGGGGCGTCGTGCTCGTAGCAGAGCTCGTCCATGGCGCCCAACACCGCACCAAGACCGAGGCAGAACACGACCACGCCCAGGAAGATACCCAGTGAATAGAACAGCACTTCCCCCAGCGGCATCGTCATGATCCAGGCTTGACGACGGCGGCCCGGAAGGTTCATCCAGACCGCGGCCAACGCCCCCAGCACGGCCCCGGCGGCCGCTCCCGCGCGCAATCCTTCGCGCACGGTGGCTTTGCGCTCCTGGCCGACCTCCTCGACCGCAATGGCCTTGGCCAGCTCCTGCTCGACCTCGAGCTCACTGAACCTGGACCCGCAAGAGAAGCACGTCTCGTCGGCCTCGCGATTGTTGGCCGAGCACTTGGTACACATCTTGTAGCTCATAACCCGACAAATTCGCGGATCCCAAAAACCATTCCCCCGAGGAATGCGTGCCCCTCGGAGGCGGAGGCCTCCTCTAATACTCCACGCCGACCAGGTAGAGGCCGCTGGCGGGAGCCGGCGGCTCCACGTTCTGCCAGAGCGCGTTCGGCTCCACCTCGCCGGTGCCGACCCTCACCAGGGTGCTCACGATCATCCGCACCATCCGCCGCATGAACGAATTGGCTTGAACCTCCACCCACAACAGGGGGCCGCCGAGGCGGTCCAGCGGGGGAGGGCCCATCGAGCCCGCAGCAATTTGGCCCAGCTCGAGCTTCAACAACGTTCGCTCGCGCCTCACGCTCTCGGGGCGGCTGGAGAAAGCGCTGAAATCGTGCTTGCCCAACAACCCCGCCGCCGCGGCCCGCATGCGATCGAGATCCAGCGGACCGGGCACGCACCAGGCCAGACCCTGCAGCAGAGCGTCCGGCTCGCGCAGGGCGATCAGGTAGCGGTAGGTGCGGCTCACCGCCGAGTGGCGCGGGTGGAACTCGGGGCCCACGATCGCACAGCTCTTCACCCGGATATCGCCCGGCAGCATGATGTTGCCCGCGTTGAGGACCTGCTCGGGCGTGCGCGGGTTCTCCGAATCGAAGGCCACCACCTGACCGGTGGCATGAACCCCCGTGTCGGTGCGCCCGGCGCCCCAGATCTGCACGGGATGCCCGGCCAGATGCGAGTAGGCGCGCTCCAGCTCGGCCTGGACCGTGCGCTTGTGGGACAGCTTCTGGAAGCCCGCGAACCCGGCGCCGCAATACTCCACCACCAGGCGATAGCGGGTCTTCAGAGCCAACGTTCCAGTCCCACCAGGCCCGTGAGCAGCAGCAGGGACAAGCCCAGCGCCATGACATCGCCTCCGCGCAGACGCAGCTCGCGCCAGCGCGTACGCCCCCGGGCACCCCGGTAAGCGCGCGACTCCATGGCCACGGCCAGCTGGTCGGCGTGCTGGAAGGCGCGCGTGAAGAGGGGCACGAGCAAGGCCACCAGCGCCCGGGTGCGAGCGATCGGCCCGCCGCGGTCGAAGGCCGCGCCCCGGGCCATCTGCGCCCGCCCGATGCGCTCGGCCTCCAGCGCCAGGGTGGGCACGAAACGCAGCGCGATGGTGAACACCAGGGCCACCTCGTGCGGCTTGACGCCGATCCACCCGAGCGGGGTCAGCAGGCTCTCGATGCCGTCGCAGAGTCGCATCGGCGAGGTGGTCAGGGTCAGCAGCGTGGTGCTGAGCACCAGTGCGATGAGCCGCAGCGACAGCAGTCCGCCGCGCTCCATACCCGGCACGCTCAGGTGATGGAACCTGGGCTCGGGCCCGAAGGCCGCGTTGAAGACCAGCGTCAGCATCAAGAGCGGCAGGATGGGCTGCAGCCCTCGCAGCAGGTAGGTCAGCGACAGCCCCGCCGTGCGCCCCACGATCAGCGTGATGAAGCTCAGCAGCACCAGCACGCCCGAGTGGCTGAGCCAGAACGTGG
>JBDHVW010000198.1:0-7283 GCA_039809865.1 Vulcanimicrobiota bacterium | reverse complement strand
GACGAGGCCTGCCGCGCCTACTACGTGGCCGTGCGCTCGCGCGCCCTCGCGTTGGCGGCGGCCTATCCGCTCTGGATCCGCTTCGAGCAGCTCTGCGAGGAGCTCGAGCGCGGCCAGGACGGCGCCCGGCTCAGCCAGGACTTCCAGGCGCTGCATCGCCTGATCAAGGCCTCGGCCCGCCCGGCCGAGCGCAACCTGGACGTGGAGACGTTCCACGGCCTCTATCAGCGCATCGCCAACGCCCAGATCTCCAGCGAGCAGCTGGCGCTGGCTCCGTTCCTGCGCGGCCTGTCTCAGCCCACGGGCGAGCTGGCCCGGCTGAAGCAGGAGCTCTGGAGCTAGAATCGTTTACATTTTCGCGGATTCCGAAACATCTGCGAAAGGTCCCCCGGCTACCCTCTGACCATCAACAGATGCCGGAGGACGCCATGAAGAACGGGAACATGCTTTACCAGTCGCAGGTGGACGACTACCTGCTCGCCAGCCTGCACGGGGTCGGGTTGATCCAGGCCCTGGTGGACGTGCGCTCGTTTCGGGTGAGGAGCTACTGGGGCAAACCGCAGTTGATGCTGCGCGACGGCTGGCAGCTGGCCCCCGGCACCAATCCCCGCCGGGATGCGCCCCGCTCCTGGGTGCTGGGCAGTCCCGGCGGGGTGGGGCAGAAGCTGACCTTCGATCGCAATCTCAGCCGGGTGCGCCTGACCACGTTCGACCGGTCCCAGGTCCATGAGCTGGTGCTGGACATGAACACCAACGAGATTGTGACCAACCGGATGATCTGAGGGCTTTACCAGATCGTCCTGGGGTAAAAAGCGGCGATGGTCGCGTCACTGGTGACCAGGGGAGCATCCAGGAGGTCAGCCAGCGCTACGATGGTCCGGTCGGCCGGGTCGCGATGGCTCCATTTCAGCTCCAGATTCCGCAGCCAGCATTCTTCGTCGACCGAGCGAATCTCCACGCCTACGGCCTGGAGACGTTGCGTGTAATTCCGCAGGGTGGTGGCGAGCGTCAGATGCCCTCGCACGACTTTGAGGCCGATTTCCCAGACCGTGATCGAGCTGATGATGAGGGCGCTTGCCGTGGGAATCGCCTGCGCGGCCGAGCGGCTCAGTCGACTCGGCTCGGTGGTCCAGAAAAGGAGGGCGGAGGTGTCCAGCACGAGAGTGCTCAAATCTCCGTCCACTCCATTTCCGTCGGGAGGTCAGGGTTCTGGTGAAAGACGACCTTACCGCGCAAGTCGGCAAAGACCTCGTCTACCGACCTGACGGCGCGAACCGGGACAATCTTGAGCACGACCCGACCGCGGTCGGTTACAAGCGCTTCCTGGCCTGTCTCTTCGAGATGTCGAAAGACCTCCAGCATGCGAGCCTTCAGCTGGCTTTTGGAGATGCGCATCGATTCTGACCTGGTCATGACCATAGTCATTCGGCTGGCAACGCGCCGGTCCCTTCGAGGTCCGGAAGTCCCGGCTTTGTCAATCGCGTCCGGGTGTCTCGCTCTCCCGGTCGGTCAGGACGGCCGTGGCCAGCAGGGTGGCCACTCCGACAGCCGCTCCCACCACGAGGTTCTGGGTGGCCATGATCGCCACGGCTGCCGTGGTCATGCCCAGGGGGCCTCCCAGGACCCAGACCATGGGCTCCTTGAGGCCTTCCACCGCGGATCGCCCCAGCGTCCGCCCCTCGTGGGCGTCGTAGCTCAGCACGTGGCCCGTGCTCAGGTCGAAGCTGAGGGTGCGCAGGCTGTTGCGGTAGCCGTCCCTGTCGGTGCCGGTCATCCGGACGCTGCGGGTCTGGTCGTGGTCGTGCACTTCGAACCGGGTCCCGTAGGTCTGGATGACCGCATCCAGGTCCTGGCCTTTGCGCCGCACCTCGGCCCCCGTGATCATCTCGTGGTTGCCGCTCTTGTAGGGCTGCGAGAGCACGACCTGGCCGGGGGAGCCGCTGGCCCGGTCCAGGGGCTGCTCGTCCAGTCGGTCGACCAGATCGAGCAGGGTGTTGGCGCGCTCCGCCAGGACTGCTGCCTGCTCTTGCTTCTCCACGCTCAGTCGGGGGTGAAAGGGCTGAATGACGACGTTCATGACTCCTCCAGTCGGCTGTTGCTCTGGGGTCAGGGTAGCAAGCCGGTGGCCGGGGCTGGTGAACTGGGAGGGAACAGTTGTTGCCCTCTCGCGTCGAGTTGGGGGGGGCGGACGGGAAAAGTTCACAGCAGTCGCCTCGTGGCCCGTTATCGGAGAATGGACTCGAGCGCCTCAGTTAAGTCCACTCGGCAGTCTTCCCCTGGCACAGCCCTGATCGCCTCGACCCCGGGGCCAAACCGGATCGTCTGACCCGGATAGAGGATTGAGGCTCGCTGCACGACGGCCCGGCCTTCACGGTCTCGAATGGCATCGCGATAAGCGTGCATCATGTCGACGTCGACCTTCTGGGGCGTTTCCTTCTCGGAATACAGCTTGTACTTGGGGTCGAAGAGAGTTACGCGTACCCCTTCCCCGGTCGCTCGACGCTCGATGGCCAGGTCCGGTTTCTGCGGGTAGGACATGCTGCGCAGGTCCCGTCCACCCTGGAAGTAGTAGCGTTGGGGAATGGCTTCGAGGCTCACCCCCATGTCGTTCTCCAGCATAACAGCGGGCCGACCGTCGCGCAGCACCTGGAAGAACGGCTGTCCGCGCTCGAGATGGACCAGGTTTTCGCGGATGACGCGAAAACCGGCCTCTTCGGCCAGCTCGCAGAGCGCCACCAGGACCTGCAGCAATCCCCACCGCTCGTACAGCCTCGGGAGATTGTCCAGGGGAGCATCCAGTCCGGGCTCGCGCAATTCGAGGGCAGGCTCCTGTCGAAGCTCCTGCAAGAGCTTGAGAGCGCGTCGATAGGCCGGACGCTTCAGCATGACCATCGTCACGGCGCGGGGTGGCCCCGTCAGAGGGGGAATCGCGCTCAAGAAGGGGACGCATCGGAGCGCATTCCGATAGGTCTCCATCAAGGAGGCGGTTGCTGCCAGGGGCACGAGTCTTCGGAGCCGCCAGCCGACCTGGTCGGTGACGGCTCTGACCAGACGGTTCTCGACAACGTCCAGGCTCATCTCGACCCGGCTGTCCTCGATGCGCGAAAGGCGCCCGTCCGCCTGGAGATTTCCTCCCTGACGAAAGGCCCGAGCGAGTCCGCCGATCGTGGGCCTGCGGGCCCGTTGGCTGGGCACCATCAAGCCATGAGTTGCGAGCATCCCGTGCGGCTCGCGCCCGATGGCCGGCAAGATTTGCGTGAGGGTCTCGACCGCTCGAGTCATCCTCTGCACCTCGCCCGCCAGGGTCGAGCGGTCGGGGGGGAGGAGCTTGACCCCGGTGAGTCCGCCCATTCTTTGGAGCGCCAGGCCCAGGCTGGCCAGGAGGCGAAACTGCAAATCTTCCACCAGTCGCTCCATCGAGGCCGGTGAGATCTTGCGCGAATCGACCTTCAAGCGCCAGGCGAGACCTTTCTCGGGGCACCTCAACTCGTAGTTGCCCGGTCCGGAGCGAGGCCACTCGACCTCGACGACCAGTTTGCCCTCGCGTGAGCGGACCACAAGCGGTAGAGGTTGGTCCCCTCGGAGCAAGCTGATTCGGTGCAACTCGTCCGCGGCCACGGGCAGGGCGATGAAGGCCGGGCACCATTCAGGTGGGGCTTCCACGCGGGCCCCGTCGGACAGCCGGATGAGCAGCTCAGAGCTGGAAGAAGCTGACCAGTCCGTGTCGCTCATGGCAGTCCAGCATGTCGTTCAGTTTGGCCAGGCTCAAACTCCATTGCTCCTCCTCGGCCAGGTCGCGCAGGCGCGTGAGCGCCTCCACCGTACGAGGGTCGCCCCCGCGGAACTTGGGCAGCACCTTCTGGAGGAGCTGCTCGTCTACGGCTTCCCGCACGCTCATCCCCAGATTCTGGCCGTGCCCGACGTAGGTCGTGAACTCCCGCACCACCCGAAACCCGAAGGGCGCTACATTCCGCACGCATTCCCAGACCTCGAGGAGCGCCTCGCTGAACGGGGCGCCCAACAACTCCTCCTCGAGATGGCTCCGGCTCACCTCCATTTCGATCAGCTGGGCCCGGTCGTAGACCTTGTCCGCGAAGCCGTGCGTGGTTTCGTCGATGTTCACGGTGCCGATCACCAGCAGGTTACCTGGAAGCTTGACACGGGAGGAGGGGCCGAGCTCGATGACGGCCTCCCCGCCTCGGGCGCGGATCTCCATCTGGGAGAGAAAGCGCGCAAAGTAGTACTCGACGCGCGCCAGGTTCATCTCGTCCAGAACGAGGTGGAACGGGACGGGATTTTCTCCCGCTTTGGCCGCTCGTTCGGACTCCGCGGCGGCCTCCCGAAGGAATTCGCTGAACGGGGTGTCGTGATAGAGACCGTCCAGCGGATTCTGGTAGCCGAGCAGGTCCTCGTTGGTCGTCCAGTTCGGGGCCACCGCCACGACCCGACGCCGGGCTCCGATGGCTCGGGCGTAGGCTTCGGCCAGCCAGGTCTTGCCACTGCCGCTCACTCCGCTCAGGATGACGAATCCGCGCGTCTTGAGACCCAGGTGATAGCGCCGAAGAAGACTTTCCGACAGCCGCATGCCCTCCTGGCGCACAGCTTGCAGGATGGCCTGGAAGTCCGGCTCGAGGTAGCCGGTGAAGGTGGCCGTGGTCTCGGGAACCTGCGTCCCGCCTGGAAGCGAGGTCAGCGCCTGGGTGCCCAGCGCGGCCTCGAGCAGCTCTTGTCGGTGCTGCGAGAGCCACGGGCTGCCTTGATACTCCGAGAAAAGGTCTCCGATGCTTTCCATCGATCGAGCGAAATGATTCTCGAGCTCAGGCGATGGTGGCTTGAAGCTCGCGCGTGGAAAAACGACCATGCCGATAGGCTCTTTCCCATCGGGTTGTGCGAAAGGGGCCTGCGGAGTCCCGCCGGTCTCGCGATCTCGCAGGAGTGCAACCCTGACCTGACCCGGCTCAAACTCGAGGACCGGCCAGTTGCCGAAATTGAGTCTGAGCACCGTGGGCTGGGGGCTGGTGAGGGCCACGCGTGGGTCGCGATTTTGAGCCTTCAAAAGCTTGAGGGCTTTGCTGACCAGGCCAAAGGCCCAGCGAACTTCGCCTTCCGAGTCGAAGAGGCTCGCCAGAGCATTTGGCAGTGGGGAGCCTGCCTGTTGGATTTGCCGAAGCTCTTCCGGCTTGAGCCGGATCAGCGTGCGTAGCCATGGCTGGGGTGGGACGGACCTCAGCCGGGTATCTTCCCACTCGACTGGCCGGCGGTGCCTTTGCTCGCCCGCGGACTCATAGCGATAGGGACCGGTTATGCGGCCGATGCCCAGGACGGTGCCTTTGCCCTGGTTGGCGACCACGTAGTCCCCTTCTTGCACCTCGTGCAGAAAGGCCCACAGCTGCTCGCTGCCGATCTCGCTGCTGTTGAGCACGCCGCTCGAAATCAACTCGTCGCGACGCTGATCGAATTCCTCTCGGGTGATATCCGAGACGTCCTCGAACTCGTCCCACCCGATGGCGATGAAGCCTTCCCGCAAGCATTCGTCCCACTGCCAGGCATTGGCCCCGGGCGAGATCTTCCAGGCAACGGGCTCACGGGGCACCGCTTTCTTGAGCGAGAAATAGTGAGCCATGCAATCAAAGGCGTCGGCGGCCGGAACCTCCGGGAGCAGGCGCTCGAACGTGCCCCTTTCCTTCTCGAGCCATTCCGCCAGCGTGCGATTGGCTTCGGGATACTCGGTAAGGCGCACGCCGAGCTTGCCGCCCTGGATTGTGTTCAAGAGACGGCGGACCTTCTCGTTCCAGATGTGATAGCGCTCGGGGGCCAGCGCGTTGAGAATGGGAGTGAGCATTCCGGTCTGGAGCCCGTTGCTGAGGGGGCTGCCCGCGAAGGTCTGGCAGGCCGTTTCGAGGTCGTGGGATTCCTCGAGGCATGTCTTCAGAAAGTCGAGGATGAGTCGAGCCGTGCCGGGCCACTCCTCGCTGGTCTTCCACTTACCGTTCTCGAACCAGGGACGGATGTTGCGGGTGATGACCCGGACCTGATTGATCCAGGCGCCCCGCTCCCGGTTGTAGGCCGAGTCGTAGTGCGGCAGAAGCGTGTCGAGGACCAGATCGGTCACGTCCTCACCCCGCGCTTCGGCCGCGAGAACGCGCTGGTAGTTCTCGCGGCCTGTCCGGCGCTCTTCCTGGTAGCGCTTGAAGTGCTCCTGCCCGACAGGCAGGCTGGCGTAGTTGCGCACGAAGTCCGCCAGGGCGGCTTCGAAGTCCCGCAGCGCGGGCCCGGATTCCGGATCGGCCTGAGGCCAGCCCAGCTTCTCGAGGGCCTCGGCCAACTCGGGTCGCAGGGTCAATCGCCAGGGATCTCGCGGAGACTTGTCGTTGTTGAAGCTGGCCAGAAGGCCCATCTGCACTTTGCCTTCGAAGTCGTAGTCCAGGGCTTCGGCCAGACTTCCGGCCAGCTTGCCATACTGCATGTTCGCGGTGCTGTAGCTTCGAATTCCGGACGCTCGCGCCAGCTCGGGCATTGTGACGGTGCGGCCGGGCGCCCGGGAATGGGCGACCAGCATCCTGCGCTGCACGTCGGAGACCTCAATCGTTTGCAGGGCTTGCGCGAAGCGCTCCGCGGAGGGGATCAGGTCAGACATGGAGTTGCTTGGAGGTGATGCGGGCTTCCTCGTAAGCTCGAGTGAAGAGTGCCATCACCTCGGGTGTGAGTACCGCCGGCCGGAGGGAGTTGCCACTCCCTATCGAGACCAGCTTCTCCAACTCCGCGAGCGACTCCGGCGCGCGGCGGGCCAGCACGGTCCTTTGTGGGCAGAGGTAGGCACCCCTTTCGTTGTAGAGCGTGACCATTCCGACGTTCTCGTCGGGAAGGGAAACCCTCACCACGGTCCGACCGCTGCCTTCGACCGATATGGGGCGCGCCAGAGCCCTGGATTCCAGATCCTCTGCCCAGCTCAGCAGGCGCTCTAGATCGGGCTTCACATCATCGGCGGCCGCCTCGATGCTGGCTGCGAAAGCCGCCAGCCCCTGGCTCTCAGGAGGTTTACGCGCAGGTGCGGAGACGGTCGGTTCGGTGGCCCAACGCCGCTCGGCCACGATCAATTTGGGGACCAGGAGCTGTGACTCGCCGACCTGGTAAGATTCGATCTCGATCAGGTCGAGCGTGATCCGGTCGGTCAGGGACTCGAGATAAGCAACGATCGAGGTGAGTTCGTCGGGCACTTGATCGAGCACGAGGACGATGCGGAATCGACCCTCGGCCAAATTCTGCGCCAGGTTGGCGTTGAA
>JBDHVW010000197.1:0-7459 GCA_039809865.1 Vulcanimicrobiota bacterium | reverse complement strand
CGGGCCTTTGCCTCGAGCCGGACGGAGGCATCCTCTACACCGCGGGCAATCGAGTGCGTCGAATTCGGACGGACGGCACGGTGCAGACCGTGGCCGGCACCGGCATCAACGGCTACTCCGGCGACGAGGGGGCGGCGACGGCGGCCCAGCTGAGCGCTCCCAGCGCCATCGGCGTCGTCAACGGGAGGATCCTGTTCGCTCAGAACGCCCCTTCCACCACGCCCGCCGACGACGCGATGGTCATCCGCTCGATCGAGCTCGACGGCCGCATCACACGCATTGCCGGCGTGGACGGGGGGCCACATCACGGACGCGAGTGACGAAGGAAACCTGGCCATCCGCTCGGAGATCGGCTCCATCTTCGCCATCGAGGGCGGACAGGATGGGAAGATCTACTTCAACAGCGCCTACACCAATATCTGCCGGGTGTGGGCGATGCAGCAGGCAATTCCGGGCTTCAGCCTGACCGACCATTTCATCCCCAGCGCGGACGGCAGCGAAATCTGGCACTTCTCGGGCTCGGGCCGCCACCTGGAGACTTACAGCTGACGGGCTCGCTGCTGTACAGCTTCGCGTATGACGCCAACGGCCGGATGACCGGCAAGACGGACGGGACGAACTCTTGGATGTATACCTGGGACCCGGATGAGCCGCACTTGATTCGTGTGCAGGGGCCGGGCGGGCTGGACGTGTCTTACACGTATCTCTGAAAAGGTCAAGTGTGCTTGACCCCTTCGAGCGTCTCGAAGCTCCCCATGCTCGCCCCTGAGGACCAGCTCACGCTGCTTTGAGACGCAACGGCCTAGCCGCGTGTTAACCGGACGTCCTGTGTCCTGGGTTCCTCTCTTTCCACATTTTGATCATTTCCTCGTATTGCGCCTGCGCCAGCTTGCCCGTGTCCCAGTCAGCCCGCCGCCTGGCTCGGTAGGCAGGCTTGCCTCCCTTGCTCGCTTCGCCCTTAATCTTGCCGGACTTCTGCTTGGCCCCGCCGGCCTTGATTTCCAGGCTGCGGAGTTTCTCGTGAGTCAGCAGCGGGGGTGCCCAGCGGTAAGGCTCGCCGGTCTTGAGCATGTGCCAGATGATGCAGACCATCTTGCGCGCTACAGCTACCACGGCCACGTTGTGCCCCTTCTTCTTGCGAAGCCGGACGTAGAAGGACTGGAGGGGTCCGGCGCAACGAGCAGCAGTCTGAGCGGCTTCGATGATCAGCCAACGCGCGTGACTCCGCCCGCGCTTGGAGATCCTGCCGGTGTAAGCAGGGCTGTTTCCGGACTGCGTGACCCGCGGATTGAGTCCGAAGTAGCTCACGAGCTTCTTGGGGGCGCGGAAGCGATCGATAGGGCCGATGGCCGAGACCAAGCCGATCGCGGTCTTGAACTGGATCCCCTGGAGTGTCATCAGGAGGCGCGACTGTGGGCAGGCTGCAGCGCGGGCCGCCAGGAACTTCTCCGTTTCCGCCAACTGTCCATCGATATGCTCGAGCATTATGAGCTCTTGCTTGAGCTGCCATCCGTCATCGTCCGGCAATCCCTGCACCTCTCCCAGCCACTTGCGCCCGGCCTTACCAAAGAGGTCGGAGACCTTGGGCAGAGCGACCAGGTTCCGGTGCAGAATCGAGTGGATACGATTCTTGGTCTGGATCCGCATGGACATCAGTGCCTGCCGGTGAGCGACCCGGCGCCGCAACTCCTGGGTTTTCTCATCGGGTTCCCAAACGGTCGGGAGGAAGTTCGTTCTGAGGAGCTGCCCCAGGACCTCGGCGTCCACCTTGTCCGTCTTGATGCGTGCATGCGCAATCGCCTTGGTCTGCATCGGGTTGGAGATCGTCACCTTGCCCGCGTAGCGCCTCAGCACTTTAGCGAAAGCCAGGCAGTTAGTCGTCGCCTCGAGCGCCACCTGGCAGTCACGCGCGAGTCGTTTCTGGCCAAATTTCTCGATGGCCTCGGGGGTCGAGTCGAAGCGCTCGGTGTGGAGCACCGCGCCTTTGTCGTCCAGGATGCAACAACCCACCCGAGAAGCCCCGGTCCCGGTGGGGGGCATGCTCATCCCCAACGAGGCGAAACTCCTCCAGGCTTTGCAACCTTTTCATACCAGGTACGACGCATGGGGCAACCTGCTGGGGTCGAGTTCGCCATTCTCTGGCGGTTTCAGCTACTTGTTCGTAGGCGCACTGGGGGTTCGGTGCGACAGCACAACGGGTCTACACTACATGCGCAAGCGCTGGTATGACGCCGGGCTGGGGCGGTTCTTGAGCCGGGACCCAATTTCTTTTGGCAGCGATGCTAACCCATACACTTACTGCTCAAATTCGCCAGTTGACAGTATCGACCCGTTTGGTCTCAAGCATACCTTTGTGCGTGACAACGCACAGATCACTCAAGTCAAGGTTCATCCTGGCCTGATGAAACCTTTCTCAATCGATGTCCCGCCCAGGTATGAAGCGCGTGATCTTGCTGTCTTTGCCGAACAGGCAAAACGATGGAGATCTATTCACAAGCAGTTGTTGGATCTTGAGTGGACGTACGGGAGGGGGTCGGGTGGGCAATCCTGGAATCAAAGATGTAAAGAATATGGCAAGTTGCATCAACTGCAGGCTGATGCGCTGGAGATTGCTGACGTTTATGATCAGCTCTCCAAGCTGAAACCGTTCCCGATTCTCGATGGCTCTCGCGTCTTGGAGGAAGACGGTGAGCCAAACATGGGAACGATACAGTTTTCCTTCGCCATGCCGATTGGGCCAATCGGGGCCATATCGGCAAGTGGAAACGGACGGCTGTACATAAGCTACGGAATTGGCGTTGGCTCCCCTGGGATCGGAGGAGGTCTTGGATGGGTCATTCCAAACCATGGTGCAGCTACGGAAATGGGTATCGAGAGAGTAATGAAAGGAGGAAGCGCCGGATTTTCCGTTGCGGTTCCATTTGGAGGGCATTTCAGCACCAACACCTCTGGCATCGTAGTCGGGCCTTTTGCTGGCACTCCAGGAGCTTCCGGAGGATATACGCAAACCGATGTCTACCACGTTCCAACAATCGACTATTGACATAGCCCCACTTATATTCATGCTTATACCTCTGACTGTGGCCCTCTTCTTTGCTGTTTTTCCACGAGCCACCCTAAACGCCAATCCGCTGGCTCGTCAGCAGTATGAAAGAAATCCAGCACAATATGAAATTACGGTTCGAGTGATTTCGTTACTGATCTTTTCAGCTGTTTTAGCGTTGCTAGTTTTCCTAGTCGCCAACTCGGAAGGCTTACGGCTGTAGAGAATCATTGTTGTACATGGCGAGGGGGCCTGGTATGGGGCCCCCTCGCCGTTGGTTGGGGGTTCGGCAGAAGGGGCAGCGGTCCAAACTGCGGGCCCACAACAGGTAGCGCGCGCCAGCCAGCGGACCAGAGCTCGGGGCAGGCGCGCTCAGCGGGCGCAAGAACTCCGCCCATAACTCGGTTGAGGCGAAACGCGACGCCCTTTGGCGCCAAAGGACTCGATTCATAGGCTGGTGCGCACGTTTCGCCGCGAGAGCTGGGCCGGTGGCGGAAGCCTCGATTTGGCCTCGTGCAGTGCGGAAGCCTCGACTCCAGGCCGCGCGCGGTGCCTATCTCGCACGGCCTGGGGCCGACCATGTTCCGGGTGGGCCCAGCGGCGATCAGAACGCGTTGCTGGGCCGCTTGCTTTCCTCTCGGCAGGCAGCTCTCGAGACCCCGCGGCAGCGTGCTGGCTCGGGCCGCGGGGCCATCTCGAGCCGCCTGCACGGGCGCCTGACCTCGACGACCACCAGCAGCTGACGGAGCACGGGGCCGGTGGCCGCCTCGACCAGGGCGCGCGGCTCGGCACCCCTGCAGCAGCCCGCAATCCGGGTGCTCGGCCCGGCGCAGCCAGGAAGGACGCGCGCCCGAGCAGCTGGCGGCGGAGTTCGGGCTGACGCTCGGCCAGGTGCACGCGGGGCTGGCTTACTACTTCGACCACCAGGGCGAGTTCCGGCCGCTCGCGCCGGGTGGCGCGCCCGTGCTATGATGGGGCCGATGAGTCTGCGCACCAGTGAATACAAGCACATTGCACTCGATGACAAGGGTCGCCCTGTGCCGTCTGGCATGCCACGCTTCAAGGTGCGTGACCTGGTGATGGCCTATCTGGCTTACCAGGGGACGGCGGAGGAGCTGGCTCGGGAATATGACGGCTTGACTCCGGCCCAGGTCCATGGCGCGCTCACCTACTACCACGACCACCAAGCCGAGATCGACACCGACATTCAGCGAGTGCGCGAACTGGACGAGGAAATCGATCGGCGCCAGCAGGACGATCCTGTGATCCAGAAACTCAAGAAGCTGAAGGCTTCTCGCTCCCGATAGTTGCAGATTAGCTATCTCATGGATGTTCACGTCAAGGCTCCAATTATCGCTGGCCTGCGGAGACTGGGAGTGGACGTTCTGACCGCTCAGCAAGACGGCAGTGACCAACTCGAGGACGACGAACTACTGAAGCGCGCGGCCGAGCTTGGGCGCGTTCTCTTCTCTCAGGACCAGGACTTCTACAACGTGACGTATGTGCTGCTAGCTGAGGGAATCGAGTGCCCAGGCGTGCTCTACGCCCACCAACAAAGACCGATCGGACTCTGCATCGAGGAGCTTCACCTGATCGCGCAGTTGCTCGATCCTTCCGAGTTGGCCAACTGCTGTCGCAAGCTGCCGCTCTAGTGTCGCCCTAGCCTTCAATCACGCAGAAGCTCGCTTCCGGGTTGAAGTAATAGCCACCCTTGCGGGCAAACGAATGCTCACCCTGGCGGATATACACCGGGTTGGTGCGATCCGGCTCGAGCATGTCGCGCAGCACCGAGATGTTCTTGCGCACCTGGGCGGCGCTGGACTCGCCCTCGAACGCGTACTCCCAGACCCGCGCGAACAGCTCCTCCTGGGTCAGCGGGCTGCCCTTCTCGCGCACCAGCGCCAGCAGCATGCGCATCAGGATGCGGCGGCTCAGCAGGTTGAGCGTCCCGCGCGTGCGCTCGGTCGCCTTCTTGGCCGGCACGTCCAACCACAGCTCGAAGTCGAACTCGCGCTCTTGCAGAGCCGCATACTCGGCCGGGGAGAGCGCCTTCTCACCCTCGCTCGTGAAAGCCCGGTAGGGCGCCTGGCGGGCCGCCTCGGCCGCCATCCCGCGCATCCCCACCGCCTGGGCCAGCGCGCTGGCCTCGTGGTGCTGATCGCGCAGCAGCAGCACCTGGCCCGCCAGGGCCGGGTTCTGGAGCTTCTCGGCCAGCGCGTCGGCGGCTTGCAGGTGCACCTGGGCCTGCTCCTCACGGCCCTGCGCGCGCAACTGCTTGGCCTGCATCAGCTCGGACATCGCGCGCAACTGGATGTCGGGAAAGCTGCGGCCGTCGCTCCAGGTCTCCTCGAGCCAGGCCGCCGCCTCGGCCAGCCGGCCCATCTTGAGATAGGCGTCCCCGGCCAGAAAGCGCACCAGGAAAGCCAGGCGGATCTCGCCGATCTCGCGGGCGAGGTCGAGGCTGCGGTGGCATTGCGCCAGGCTTTCCGACCAGAGTTCCTGGGCGCCCAGCGCCCGGGCGCGCACGAAGCCGGCGTAGGCCACCCCCTTCAGGTCGCCGATGTTGCGGGCCGCGGCGATCGACTCCTCGGCCGTCAGCTGGGCCGCCTTGCCCTGGGCCCGCAGCACCTGCACGCGCCCCAGGCCGTTGAGGGCTTTGACGAGCCCGGGCTGGCGTCCCGGGAGGCTCTTGGACAGGTCCAGCGCCTGCTGCGCCACCTCCTCGGCCTCGTCGAAGCGTCCCAGGTCGAGCAGCATGTGGCAGCGCGAGTTGAGCGACTTCAGGCGCAACTGCGGATCGGCCACGCGCTCGACGGCCTGCAGCACCTCCAGCCCGTCCTCGAGCCGGCCCAGGCTCGCCAGGCAATCGGCGTGGCTGATGTCCAGCGACGGATTGCCGGTGCCGATGCGGCGGAAGAGCCGCACCAGCTCATCGAAGCGACCCACCTGGTAGAGCTTCTTCTTGCGCGCCTCCATGAGCTCCATCGCCTTGTCGCGCTGGCCCGCCTCGAGGCGATGCTCGATGGCGCGCAGGGCGTCATCCTCGTCGTCGGATTGCTCCAACAGGTCGGCGCAGCGGGCGTGATGCTTGCGCACGACGTCGTTCAACAGCCCGCGCCGGACGGTCTGGGCCAGCAGGTCGCTGATGGCCACGGCCGTATCGTTGCGCTCGAGCAGGAAGCGCTCTTCCAGCTCCTGCAGCACCTCGGGCTTCAAGGCCTCGCCGGGGAGGGGGCCGCGCGCGACGGCCAGGAGCTGCATCGCCTCTTGCTCCTCGGGCTCGAGCGAGAGGTGCAGCTCGCGGTGGAGATCTTCCAACAGGGCCTGCGGGGTCTGGGTCTTGGGGCTGATACGGTGCTCGCGCACCAGTCCGGCGCAGAGCTTGAGCACCAGTGGATGACCGCGGCTCAGCGACACCAGCGTTTCCCAGTCGCCTTCCTCGCCCAGCTGCTGGTTGAGCAGCGAGGTGCTCTCCTCGGCGCTCAGGCCCTGGAGGCGGATGACCAGCGCGTCAGCCCGCTCGCCCGCGCTGAGCTTGACGCGGCTCTGGCTGGTGAGCACGATGGCCCCGATGCTCAGGAAACGCTGTCCCACCCGCAGCAGCTCGGGCAGCTCGGGGCAGCTCTCGGCACCGTCGAGGAAGAGCACGGCCCGGCGCGCGTCCAGCGCCTGGACCAGCAGCAGGAGCTTGTCCTCGCGGGGTCCCTGGGCCTTGAGCCAGTCCTTGCCAAACGCGTCGGGCAGGGCCTGGGTGACGGCATTGAGGATGGCTTCCAGACTGGGAGGCTGGCTCAACCACAGCACGGGGCGCCCCTCGAGGCGATGGGCCACCTCCAGCGCCAGCGAGGTCTTACCGATCCCGCGCGGACCTTCCAGGAGCACCAGGTTCTGGCGCCCCAACTCGCTGAGGATCCGCTTTTGCTCCGCCTCGCGGCCGACGAAGACGGGCACCCGGCGGGGGAGTAGGGTAGAGGTCACGGGGGCGCCCATTCGACCATCGTCAGGCTAGATCCCGGGTCAAGGGTCGAGGAGATTCGGGGGACTATTTTCGGGATTCAGGAGATATTCTCTAATCTCCATAATCTCCAAAGAAATCTCCACAATCTCCTCGATCTTCGAGGTCTATCCCACGGCGAGCTCGACCCGCGCCGGCTCGGGGCCTTTCTCCAGCCACAAAGACTCGACGGTGCCGCCGTCCTTGAGGTAGCTGGCCAGGCGGGTGACCTTGACCACCACCTGGTCTTGCTCGGGCACGCCCATCAGCTGCTCCACGAGCTCGCGGGGCTTGCCCACGTCGGTCTCCGAGTTGGACAGGCCGACGCGGTAGCTGACCCACTCGTCGCCGACCTCCTCGAGCTCGAAGAAGCGGATGAGGGGGCGGATGTCCACCGGCCGCAGGACATCCTTCTTGGTGCG
>JBDHVW010000196.1:0-7461 GCA_039809865.1 Vulcanimicrobiota bacterium | reverse complement strand
TCGTGCCGGCATGCCAGGGCGACTCGCCCGGCGCGGGCGGCGCGGGCGGCCCGGCGCGATGCCAGCCGAGTCGTGCCGGCATGCCAGGGCGACTCGCCCGGAACGGGCGGCAGCTCAGGGATTGGAACGGCGGCCCAGCCGGATGGCCCCCACCTGGACCGAGGTTTCGGAAACCTCCACCCCCGAGATCGTGGCGGGTGGGGTGGCCAGTTGGCGCACCTCGGCGACCCGGCGGCGCTCCTCCCGCTTCTGCTCCTGCACCTGACGCGCGCTGACCAGGTCGGGAAAGAGCGTGTCCTTCCAGCCGTTGGCGCGGAAAAGGAACGAGTTGAAGGCGACCGTGCCCCGCAGGGCTGCCCCTAACCCCTGCTTGCGCAAAGCCATGAGAAAGGGCCTGGGCCCCACAGTGATGCGATCCGGCCAGGTCGTGGCCGTCAGCTCATGACGCCCGGCGCGCGCGGTGACCTGTCCATCGGTCGTCTCCACGACCCGCAGGTCGTCGAAGGTGAAATGCCAGTCCCCATTGGCCGCGAAACTTTCGGTTCGAGCGGAGAGAGCGATTCCGTATTCCAGCGTCTCGGGATGAAAGAAAGCGTCCACGCCATTCTCGCCATTGAGTCCGATGCGGATCCGCCCATCTCCCTCCTGTCGGCAGAGAAAAACCTGGTCCGTGTCCTCGAGATGCGCGGTGACTCCCCGCTCCCCTCGCTCCACCACCACCGGGCAGGGCAAATACGGGCCCTCGGGCAGCACGGCCCGCCAATGCGACGGGCCGGCCGGCTGGAAGTTCACTCCGCTGGCGGTGAGCATGGGTCGAGCTTAGCGCGACCGGCTGAAAGATTCCTGGCGGTGTGAGAGCGTGTCCCGCTCCAGGCTCGCCAGACGGGGCCGCGCGCCGGGTGGTCTCGTCGATGAAGCCCGAGTCAGTCTGGCGAAGGCGACCCCTCGAACTGTCCCGAACCGGATTCGTTCCAAGACCTATCGAGCTAAACTCAGCTGCGGCGCTTGACCCGAACGCCCCCGACCACGACCGCTCCGGCTTCCTCATGCACCCCGGTGATCGTCTTGTCCAGCCGCTCCTGGGCTCCGCTCAAAGACCCCAGGATCTTCGTGTGAGCGGCCAGCCGGTCGGCCAGCCCCTGGAAGTTGGACGGATTGCGGGCCGTGAGCCAGGCGAAAGCATCGTCGCGGTCGCGAGGCTCGAAGGCCTCCTCGACGTGCTCGAGCCGGGCCAGATTCTCCTGGGGAGAAAGCCCCGGTGGACGGAGCTCGTCCAGCAAAGGCAAGTCCTTCAAGCCGGCCTCGCGCGACGTCGCCGCACGCTTCTGCGCGACGCCGATCCAGTGGTCCTGATCCTCGGGCGGCCGGGCCGAGATCCAGCGAAAAGCCTCCATCGCCGGCTGGCGCTCGACGTCCAGCGCCATCAGGCACTCCTGTCGGGCGAGGCACTGGGCCAGAGTCTCATGAGCACCGCGCGACTCGACGGCCACCGTCAGACGCCATTGCGACTCGGAGGTGACCGGGCTCTGCTGCAGCTGCCGCAAGAGCGGCCCGTGCTCGGGATAGACCTGCTCGAGCTGCCGCAGGGCGAGGCGGCGATACTCCGGTCGGAGCCGCTCCCCGCCCTGCACGGGTGGAAACTGCTCGAGCAAGTCCAGGCGCTGCTCGAGCGGCAACGGGGAGTCGTCGGACAACATCGGGGCGTCGGCCAGAACCGTATCGGCGTCGCTGCGCCGGGCCAATAAGGCTTCCCACCCCGGGCTGGCCTCACCGGGCGCCGCCTGCAGACACCGGGCTGCGTCGGACGCCGAATAACCGTCCGAGAGCAAGTTGCGCCAGCGTTTGAACTGGCCCGGATCACCCAGACCTGCCTCGTGAAAATCGCGCGCCGAGCCCCGGCGGTTCAACGCCACAAAGGCGTCGAAACGCCCGCGAACCTCGGCCAGCGAGCGCTCGGGAGTGACCTCCGCCAGAAGCTGGCCGGTTTCGGCCAGTGCGGTCTCGCACTCGCCCCGGCAGCGCCCCCGCATCTGGTCCATCAGATCGGCCACCTCGGCGCGGTCGCTCTCGGGATGGGCCAGCAGTCGATCGAGCACCTGACCGGGGTCATCCCAACCCACCGCGCGCGGCACCCAGACGCTGTCAGACCGGGACAGATTGCGCTGGAGCAGCAGATCGAGCGCCAGCCCCGCCTTCTCGAGCGGAACGCGCTCGGCGACGTACAATCCCGCCTCGTGCTTGAGAGCTTTTGCTCCCACCTCGGCCGCGAGCCGGGGAGCGGACGATCCCTCGAGCAGCCGCACGACCTGACCGAAAGCCTCCGGCTGCGGGCTGGCCTGCAAGGCCTCCCAGAGCTTCCGAGCGCTCGTCCAGTCGCGGGTCGAGCCGACCAGCGCCAGAAGCTCGGCGCGTTGCTCGGGGTTTCTCAATGACTCCACCATCTCGAGCACGCGCTCTCGCTGGCCGGGGTCGGTCACCTGCATTTGCTGGAGTGCCTGCATGGCCGAGCGGTAGGCGGTGGCGGTGCCTTTCCGATCACTCAGGTCGAGATCCGTGAAGTGGCTCAGCACGACATCGGCGGGGAAAACCTGCATGGCGTCGCGGATCGCGCCATCGAGCGTCTTGAGCACCTGCGGATCGGCCGAGGACTTCTCCAGCACCGCCACCAGCGCGTCGTCCTCGGAACGGGTTTGGAGCCCCGGGTAGGCAGAAAGGTCGACCGTCCCCGTGGCCAGCGTCACAAAGCCCGGCACGATGGCGGCGCCGGCCTGGGTGGCGGCGTCTCGAGCCCACTTCTGGAGGTGGCTGAGAGAGTAGTGGCTGGTCTGCCCGGTCGAGCGATTCTGGAGGGTCGCGACCTCGCCGGAGATCCCTTTGACGATCGCTTTTCCGTCTTGAAAGAAGGAGACGGACTTGGGCTCATGACGCACCGACGAGAAGGGCATCAGTTGCACGGCATCGCCGATGGCGGGGAGTGTGGCTGGCGCCAGCGCCCCGCCGACGACGTAGGTGCTGGCTTGTTGCAGCAGGAGCGTGTTCCACTCGGACGCCTGACCGCGGGCGTTCACGACGCGAGCGAACGTTCCGTTGCCCGAGCCGGGACGAACGAGCTCGACCACCACCGGCGTCGCCGCCATGTACTCCTCATATTCCGGAGAGCTGACGAGACCCTTGTGCTCCGGCGAGAACTCGACCTGATCGCCCTTCTGAAGCCGCGAATTCGCCTTGTCAGGCGCGCCGAAAGCGGGCTGCGCTTTGGGTATCATGAACCGTCAGAATTCGTCGGACGGGCCGGCTCGGCCTTCCACGCTCTCCAGGGAGTGAACCTTTTCCGACCCATCCGCATCCCTCGAGTATGAGACATACGCACCTCTGGTTTTTGGCCCCCCTCGCCCTGGGAGCTCTGGCTCTCCTGCACTCGTCGCGACGCAAGAAGAGGGCCCGACGTCAGCTCGTCGTGGCCCTCGAAATGTATGCCGCCGACCACGGAGCCTATCCGCGCTCCCTGGCCCTGCTGGTTCCTCGCTACCTGCACGCTCTGCCGGAGCACCTGCACGACAGGGTCGAGCGGTCGGGCCGGGTCAGATGCCCTGAGGCTTCTCCTCCCACGCCGCCTTGACGCGCTGCACATAATCGCGGGTCTCGCGGATATTAGGGATGCCCCCGTCGCGCGCGACGCGGTTGGGACCGGCGTTGTAGGCGGCGATCACGAGATCCCAGTCGTGAAAGCGGTCCCAGAGCTCGGCCAGATAGCGGGTCCCGGCCTCGATGTTGCTGGCAGGGTCGTACAGGTTGCGCACGCCGAGCTCGCGCCCGGTGTCGGGCATTACCTGCATCAGACCGCGCGCCCCGCGAGGAGAGGTCTCCTGGGGGCGAAACCCCGACTCGACCTTCATCACCGCCCGCACGAGCCACGGATCGAGCCCCCGCCGCTCGGCCTTCTCCTCGATGATGCCCGCGACGTCGACCTGGTGCACCGTCATCCGCGGCCGGCCCCGCCGAGCCTTCTGGTGCTTGACGACGCGCACGGTGATGGACGGGAGCGGAACAGGCTTCTCCGGGGGCGACTCCAGCACTGCGATCGGAGCGGTCGGGCTGAGCATTCCTGTTGGTTGGCCCACCTGAGCCAGCTCCCGGACGGGCTCGACCGGCACGGGGCCGGCCGGGACCTGCTTGGGAGCGGGCGCGCTGCACCCCCCATGGCGACGGCCAGGCAGAGAGCGCCGGCCAGGCGCGAGCTCCCTGAAAGCCTCACCTCATCGTGGGGCTCGCCCTCGACCGGCCGGGGCGCCGTCAGCGCGGGGTAGGGTCTGGTTGCCAGAGCCATTCTCGAGATCCCCTGCAACAACGGCCTCGTCCTCCTCTCGGGTCTGAGCCGAGGATAACCGACCGCCGTTCTTGGAACCGTCGAGCCAGCGTTGAATGGCGAGGCGAGAAGTAAACTTTCTCAGCTCACGAGACGGGAGCTGAGATGCCAGGCGATCTTGCTGGCCGCCAGAACGACCGTCCCGTTGGTCCGCGCTCCCGACCGGAAGCCCTCCAGCACGAAGAGCGTCGCGTTGAGCCAGTCGGGCTGGACGGGGCTGATGCCCACCTGCTTGAGCACGGCGCCTTCCAGCTTGCGATGCTTCGCCAGGTAGGCCTCCAACCTGGGATCGCGCTCCCCACCGGCAAAAGAAGGCCCCAGGCCGGCCAGCCGATTCTGCAGGCGAATGGCGTCCACCTGATCCATTCGGGCAAAATTGGCGGGTAGCAGAGCCAGCGTGCAGCCCGCCAGCTCCCGCCATTGCTCGCTCGTCAGGGAGGGCGGGCGGCTGGGCCACGGCCCCAGGCGGGCGAACATGGGAAACTCGGGATGCCCCGACGCGAGCTGGTCAAACAGGCGGCGCACGATGTCCAAACGCGCGAGAAAGAAGCCCGATACGCCCTCGGCCAGAACCGGCTCGGAGCCGATCCAATCGCTCAGCTTCCCGCCTCGGGCCAGATGCTGCTTCAAGCCAGTCAGCTCGGCCCGGGCCTCGGCGACGGGGTGGTCGCGCCATGGCTGCGCACGGTCCACGAAGTCGAGCGGAGCATTGGTGTCCGGGGCCAGCAACAGGGCTCCCGCCAGCGACGCGCGAGCGAGAAACTTCTCGTCGCAGACCACGGGTGACCCTTTCCGGGAGGCCTCTTGACGGAGCAACAGCTCGCACAGCACCTGCAGCGCTCGCAGGGGACAGGTCTGGCTCAGGTTCTTGGGGCCAGGGAACCGGATGCGGCACCCCTGGGAAGGCCTCAAATGCGTGGAGCAGGCGTCCAGGTTACGGCGAATTCGCTTGGAAGGCTGGAGGAGGCGGGCTTCCCGGAACAGCGCCAGGTCGGTCCAGGGGCGCCGCCGGCAGCCGAAGCGCCCCTCCCAGTGGGCCTCCCAGAAGAATTCCGGCAGGCCGTCGTCAAAAGCAGCCGAGAGACACTCCGTGACGGAGGCAGCCTCGAGCGCGTCCAGGTGAAAACGGGACTCGACGTGGAATTGCAGCTGGGACCCGAACTCGTGCGTACCGGGCCACGCCTCGAGGTCCTTGAGGATGGCGGGGAGGGGTGGAATGGGCTCCAGGACCGCCGCGGGAGCGACAGGCTGGGGACCGGGCTCCTCCCCGACGACGGCCCGCACCTGCTCCTGGACCCAGCTCGCGAAGTCGACCTGGGCCACGTAGGACGGAGAGTTATCGTCCCACGGGCTGAAGTTCTCGAGTCGGCCCTCGGCAGAGAACGTCTGGGCCGTGTTGCCCAGGTCGATGCAGCCGGCCTTCCCAGTCTCCTCCAGCGTCAGCCAGCGGCGGACCCGCCCGTCCTCGACCGCAGCGAACAGGCGCAGGCGACCGTTCGGCCAGCGGGCCGAGTAGAGCCCGTCCTCCAGCGAAACGACGCTGGACGGTGCCAGCGGCTCGGGGAGAGGCCTGTCGCCCGGCCAGTTTCGGGTCCCTCGAGGCAAATCCATGGACGGGTGGCTTCGGTCAAAAGCGGGAATTCACTCCAGGGGATCTGTCCGGATCGGCAGAATTCTGACCGGGCGTGCGCGAGCTTTGCGAGCGGTGGCTGCGGACCCGCGAGCCCGAACTGGGCGCCCTGTTGCGCGCCAATCGCTGGGTCTGTCAGGAGACGCCGGTTCTACACGCGGCCACCGCCCTGTGGACGGGTCAGACCTCCACTCTGGGTCCCCGGCACGCGAAGATCGTCGCGAGCTGGTTGCCAGACCCCGACCTGGGCCGGGCGGCTTGCAGGTATCTCCCGCCCTCCCGCCTGCTGCAGCTCTGGCTGCGGGGCCAGGCGCCCACTGCGCTGGTCGACCGCAAGCTGCGCCGCGCCGGGCCCCGGGTGCGGGCGGTGTATCTGCTGCTCTCGGGCGATCACCGGGCCTACGGCGAGCTCGACTTCGAGCAGGCCTACCTGAAGGCCGCCTACCGCCGTGCCCGGCCCGGCTTGCAGGCGCGGCTGCTGCAGGCCGCGCGACAGGCGGGTCGGGTGGAGTTTCTGCGCGGCCTCGAGCTTCGCCGGCCCGCGGAGGCCCGGGCGTTGCGCGAGACGGGCTCCCCGCAGGCGGTTCTGCAGGCGGCGGTGGACTCGACCCCGCGCCTGGCGGCGTTGCTCTTGCCCGACCAGGCGCCGCCGCGGTTGTTTCGGGCCCGCCAGCCCGCTCTGCGGCTGGGTCCCGCGCGACCCGCGACGCTGGCGGTTTCCAGCGGAGCGCACCTCGTCGCGGCGGGCCTCCCGGAGGGGCGGGTTCTCTGGTGGCATCGCGAGCTGGGCACGGGCGAGCTGCCCGCGGTGATCCGGGGGGTCCCTCCCAAGGTCGCGGTAAGCCTCGATGGCAGCTGGCTGGCGGCCACGATGGGACGGCGCACGCAGGTGCTGCGCCTCGGCGGTGAGCGCGCGGCTCTGACCGGCAACGGGCCGCTGGCCTTCGAGTGCAACCTGCTGGCCACCAGCTTCGGGCAGCGCGTCTACATCTGGAAGCTCCCCGAGCTGACTCTGCACCGCCAGCTCGAGACCGGTCGCAACGTGCTGGCGCTCGAGTTTTGCAACGAGCACTTCCTGCTGGTCGCTCATCCGGGCGAGGTCAGCCGTTGGCAGGTCGACCTCGCCGAGAAGCTCGCGAGCGAACCGGCTCCCGAGGGCGCGCGCGCCCTGCACAGCTTTGGAGCGGAGAATTGGGGCGTTCTGGGCGCCCGTCTGAGGGTTTTCGACCAGGACCACCCGGCCCCCGACGCGTTCGCGCTGCTGCCGCTCGATGCCCACTGTCCCTGGCACGGCGAGCTGGACACGGCGTTGCCGCCCACCCGGCGGTGGTTGGGGGTGACCTGGAAACGCGGCCGTCTGCACCTGACGGGATCCCTGCGCCGCCCGCTGCCCGCGCTTCGGGGCGGGTCCAGTTGCTCGGCCTTCAGTCCGGAGGGGCTGTGGCTCGCTTCCGCCGGGCAGGAC
>JBDHVW010000195.1:0-7542 GCA_039809865.1 Vulcanimicrobiota bacterium | reverse complement strand
CCCAGCGCATCCTCGCGCGAGGAGCCGGACAGACAGACGAAAGGCACGTCGCCCAGACGCTCGAGCGCGCGCTGATGGGCACGGGTAGCATCGAGCCCCACGATGCGGCTGTCGGACAGCACCAGGTCGTAGGGCCCGTTCTCGAGAGCCTGCGAGAATTGGTCCTGATTGGCCACCGTAACCATGTGGCATTCCAACCCGGCCCGCTCGAGCTCACGGCGCGCCAGCTCGGCGTCATTCTTGTCATCTTCCAGGTGGAGAATGCGCGGAATTTTGATCATTATCAACGTTTTCGTTATCGTCCGGTCCAGGCCTTTCTGAAGGGCTGAAACCAGAGAGCGCGGAAATGCCCCGGCCAACCGAAGGGGAGGGTTTCATGCGCCGTCTGCTCATCATCATCATCCTGCTGATGCTGCCCTGCGCCGGGCAGGCCACCGAGGGAGACGTGGTCAGGGCCTTGCGGGCCGGAAACTACCCGCTGGCCGAGCGCCTGCTGACCGGCAAACCCGGCCTGTTGCGCTACAAAGCGCTCACCCAGCTCGGGCTGGGGCGTACGGGCGCGGCCCTGGCGCTGGCGGAGCAGGTGCAGACGACCGACCCCAAAGAGCAACTGGCGGCCGAGATGATCGCGGCCACCGCCGCCTATCTCGACTCCCGGCCCCGCCGGGTCGACTACCATCTCGCGCGACTGCGGGCGCTCTTGCCCAAGAATAGCGGTCCCTACGCCGACTACGGGCGATTTCTCATGCTCAGCTACCAGTTCGATCTGGACCTGAACCGCAACCCCAAGATGCCCGAGGCCGAGATCGTCCGGCGTCACAAAGAGGCGTGGTCCCTTCTCAGCGCGCTGCAACCGAGCCAGGAGTTCACCAGTGAGACCTACTGGCTCACGGATGTCTATAACCACGCCTGGATCGCCGTTATCCAACAGACCCGCAAAGAGAAGGCCGGCGACGTGATCGTGGCCGCCGGCCTCATCGGCGACCTCGGGCTGACGCGCGAGCTAGGGTCTCGCTTTCTGGCGGCCGAGCAGCCGGGCCCGGCCCTGGCCTCGCTGGGCATCACGCTCACCATCGCCAACCTGGCTCTTCAGGCAGGCGACCTGGCTCGCAGCGAGCAGGCGGTCAGGGGCGTCGAAGCCGTTCTCGCGCCCCTCTACGCCAAATCGCCCACTCCGGGCTACATGGCCGGCTTGATGGCCAGTTTGACCAGCCTGCAGGGGCTGCAGCAGTACTTCCGCACGCGCGATGGAGGTCAGCTCGAGAGAGCGGATGCGCAGGCCACGACCTATGCCCTCGAGTCCGGCAATCTCGAGATCCTTCTCAACACCATGATGGGTCGGGTCGATTTCTATCTCGAGGTGAAACCTCAGGGCTGGCAGGCGTCGGCGGAAAAGGTCATCGGGCAGGCCATGGCCCTGCCGGGATTTCTTTCCACCCGCCGCAACCAGATCTGGACTTACTGGTACCTGGGACGCCTCCGCACCGGCCCCGCCGCGGTCGAGAACTACCAGAAGGCGGTGACCGCCCTCGAGGGCTACATCACCGACATGGGCGGCGGGTCGATGGACCAGATCCGGGCCGATTTCGCGCCGCTCTACGAGGCGCTGGCCAAAGAGCAGCTCAAGCTGGGAGAGAATCCCAACGCCTTCGAGACGCTGGGCCGCTGGGACCAGCTTCAGTCAAGCCAGGCCTTCTCGCTGGACGACCTGAAGGAGCGCGTCCCCGAGGCCGATCGCAAGATGGTCACGCGGGCCCAGGAGCAGCGCGACGAGCTGTCGACGCGCCAGAGCGAGGTGGACGCCCTCAAGAGCGCGGGCGCCCCCGCCGACGAGGTTCAGCGCGCCACGAAGCTCCTGGCGGACACGCGCAAGAGCTACAGCGACACGATGGATGCGCTGTCCAAAAAGGACAAGGCGTTCGGCGAGCTGGACATCAAGCCCGTCAACTTCTCCAAGCTGCAGCGCGCCATTCCGGCCGATACCCTGGTGCTGCAGATGTTCAGCGCGGAAGACAGGCTCTACCTGATGGAGGCCACCCGCGAGAAGCTGGTGGTGCGCGAGGTCGCCATCAAGCGCGACGAGCTCGACGAGCTGGTGCGCCAGACGCGCCAGCAAATCGTGCTGTTCGGACGCGATCCGATGCCCTGGGACTGGTCCTCCGAGCAGGCCACCTCGGTGCGCCAGAACCTGGCGGCGCTGCACAAGACCCTGATCGCGCCCGCCGCGCCCGAAATGGCAGACAAGCAGGTGCTGGCCCTGATCCCCTACGGCAGCCTGATGTATTTGCCGTTCCAGGCACTCCTGACGGAGGGCCCCTCGGGACCGCGTTTCCTCATCGAGGACAAGCAGCTCGTGGTGCTGTGCAAAGCCACCGACCTGGACCAGATCTACGGTCCGCCTTCGGTGAAATCAGGCACCCTGGTGGCGTTCGGCAATCCCGATTCCTCGCTGCCCGGGGCCTCGCAAGAGGTGACCGCGCTCAAGACCATCTTCCCCGACGCCAGGGTCTACCTCGAGGGCCAGGCCACCACCGACAAGATGGCCGGAGTGCAGGCTCCCAAAGTGAGCTACCTGCACATGGCGACCCACGGCAACCTGAACGCTCAGGACACCCGCTCCAGCTTCCTGACGATGGCGAAAGGGCAGCAGCTCACCGTGTCCGATATCGCGGGCGAGCACCTCGACAGCGGTGCCGACGACCTCAACCTGGTCACGCTCTCGGCCTGCCAGACCGCGGTCGCCGAGCGCAACCCCACCGGCTCCGACCTGCGCACCCTGGCGGACGCCTTCAGCCTGGCCGGTTGCCGCAGCATGGTGGCCAGCCTGTGGAAGGTCTCCGACGAATCCACCCGCGACCTGATGGTGCACTTCTACCAGGCCCTGAAAGCCGGCAAACCCAAGGCCCAGGCCATGCAAGAGGCCCAGGTGGCCATCCTGCGGGACAAGCGCTACCAGCACCCGTTCTACTGGGCGCCATTCATCCTGATCGGGGACTGGCGCTAGACTTTTCTCTCTTTCTGGCCTATGCTAAGGCATATGCAAGAGCGACATGTCAAACTGTTCCGGAACGGCCGCAATCAGGCCGTGCGAATCCCACGCGAGTTCGAGATGCCCGGGGATGAGGCCATTCTCAGGCGTGAAGGGGATCGGCTGATCCTCGAGCCGATCCAGAGGCGGACTTTGGCCGAGCTCCTGGCAAGCTGGGAGCCGCTGGACGAGGACTTCCCGGCCATTGAGGACCCGCCGCCCGGGCCTGTGAACATCTAGTGCGTTACCTGTTGGACACGAATGTTCTCTCCGATGCGCTTCGAAATCCGGACGGAAAGGCGGCTCGGGGAATCGCTGGATGCCCACCGGACGAACTCTGCACCAGCATCGTCGTTGCCTCGGAGCTTCGGTTTGGATCAGAAAAGAAGGGCTCCGTAAAACTCTCCAAGCGCATCGAGGCTCTCCTGGAGACACTTGAAGTGCTCCCTCTCTCGCCACCCGCGGACAGGGTCTACGCGAAAATTCGTAGCCAGCTCGAGGCCAGGGGTGTCCCCATCGGGGGAAACGACCTGTTCATCGCGGCGCAGGCACTGTCTCTGGGGCTCACGGTCGTCACCGACAACGACGCGGAGTTCCGACGGATTGACGGGCTCTCCGTCGAGAACTGGCTCCGCTAGGCTGTTTGGCGAAGCCAGGAGCCCGGGCGCTCGAACGAGCTTACTTGCCCGCTATAGCCTCTTCGCGCACCTCGAACTCGAGCTTCCAGCGGCCTTCGCCGTCCTTCTCCTGGCACCAGAGCTCCAGGGTGCCGATCTCGGTGGCCACCGTCTCCAGGGTCACGGGGACCACGCCCGGGGCGTGCTCGTCGGCCTTGAGGGTGGCGCTGACCTTGGAGATCTCCTCCACGCCCTCGTCCTCCCAGTCCTCGAGCTGCACGCCCACCGCGTCCTCGCGCATGGAGGCCAGGAAGGGGAACTCCACGGTCTGGCCCACCACCAGGCCGAAGCTCTGGGTGGGCAGCTCGGCGCGGGTGCCTTCCTCCATGCCCTTGGGCGCCACGCAAACCGCCTTGATGGGCGGCGCCACTCCCGGCACCGCCGGACGGGGGATCTCCACGCCGATGTAGTACGTGCGCGGAAGTCCGCCCCGGATGCGGATGCCCTGGCCCCGGCGGGTCAGGGCGTAACGGGCGGCCCCGCGGGCCACGCTCAGGTCGAGGTCGGCCCCCTCCAGCTCGCGGACGCCGTCCTTGTTCCAGGAGTTGAGCACGCTCACGATCCGCTCGCGGATCGCCTCGGCCTTGAGCACGCCTCCGTTGAAGAGCACGGCGGTCGGCTTCTGGCCATCCAAGAAGCGCGCCAGCTGCTTGGTGATGGCCGGATCCGACTCGTAGGGCAGACCCAGCTCGGTCAGACCGAGCGAGCGTCGCTTCTCGGCGTGATCGCCGGCTTTCACCTTGGGGAAGAATCCGTCCAGCAGGCCTTTGACGTCCTTGAGCTGGAGCGACGTCTGCACCGAGCCGCCGATGAGCTTGGAGCCGCGGCCCGGGATCGTGATCGGCACCTCGTCGGGCGGATCCACGCCCATCAGGGTCTCCTTGGCGCTGCGACACGCGTGCGTGAGCACCTGGAACTGCCAGGAGTCGATCTTCGTGCCCTCGGCCTTCAGGCGCGCCTGCACGGCCACCGCCAGGGCCAGGTCGAGGTTGTCGCCTCCCAGCAGCAGGTGGTCGCCCACCGCCACGCGCTCCAGCCCCAGGTCGCCCTCGGCGTCCACCACCGTGATCAGCGAGAAGTCGGTCGTGCCGCCGCCGATGTCGCACACCAGCACCAGGTCGCCCACGCCCACCTGCTCGCGCCAGTCGTCCCCTGCCGCTTCCAGCCAGGCGTAGAAGGCGGCCTGCGGCTCCTCGAGCAGGGTGAGGTTGACCAGGTCGGCGATGCGGGCCGCCTCGGCGGTCAGCTCGCGCGCCACCGCATCGAAGCTGGCCGGCACGGTGAGCACGACCTCTTGCTCCTTGAGCGGCTCGCCGGGGTTGGCGAAGCGCCAGGCGTCGCGCAGGTGCTTGAGGTAGCTGGCCGAGGCCTGCACCGGCGACATCTGGGGCACGTCCTCGGGCGCCTTCCAGGGCAAGATGGCGGCGCGCCGGTCCAGACCCTCTTGCGAGAGCCACGACTTGGCGCTCGAGATCAGGCGGTGGGGCACCTTGCCGCCCTCGTCGCGGGCGAACGTGCCCACCGCGAAGCTGGCCACCTCGTCCCAGGGCAGCTCCAGCTGGTCGAGCGAGAACTCGTGGCTACTGGGCAGGTAGAGAAAGCTCGGCAGGGTGGGGCGCTCCTCGAGACCACCCGGGGCCACGAGCTGCTGCACCGGGAAGTCGCCCTTCTCGGGCTCGCCTTCGCCCATCTTGTAGTAGGCCACCGCCGAATTGGTGGTGCCCAGGTCGATCCCGACCAGGTATTTGGAATCCATGCTCATGAAAGCTCGACCTCCGCGGGAACCAGTACGGTGCGCTCGGGGGTGGCGCTGGCTTCGGGCAACTCGGCCCGGGTGAGTTTCCAACCGTGATGGCGCAGCGTTCCCTTGAAGGGGGGATCGCCCACCACGTTGCCCACCAGCCGCACCTCGGCCGGGTCGAAACCCGGGTCGACCGTGACGGCGGCGCCTTCCTCCTCGGAGCGCACGGGCTCCAAAGTCAAATATTGGGTCACGGCCTTCTTGCAGCCCTCGTGCAGGGTGCGGGCCACGGCCCCGATCTGGGCGTCGGCAATGCCTTTGAGGTCTTCCTGGAGGAAGTCCACGAAGCGTCCGTCGCGCTGCAGCACAGCCAGAAGCTGACCGGCCGTGGCCGGTTTGGGCGCTTTCTCCTCGGGCGCCCCGGCCAACAGTACGCGGACTTTGGCCGCGAACTCCTTATCGGACAGCGCGCGGAAAAAGCTCTTGAACGCAGTTCCCAGACTCATGGGCTGCGCCTTACGCCCTCCGCCTCCCGTCCCCTCCTTTTCAGCCCCTGTTCAGCTCGCGACGGTAAATTTTAACGAATGTTGATCGCCGGTTTGGGCTCGTCCCCGTCCCGGCCCGTCAGGGCGGGCGCCGCCATGCCCCCGAGCAGCCCCGACCGCGTGGAGCTGGGCCAGGAGCTGGAGCAGGCCGGCTATAGCTTCGGCCAGTGCGGACCCTGGTTCGGAAGTGGCAAGACCCGCCCGGTGGACGGCGCCGAGGCCCAGCAGCTCTTGGAGCAGAAGAAGTCGGTGGAGGTCAAGACGCCGCGCGGCTACGAGCAGCTCTTCGACTTCGCCGAGCTGGAGGCGATGCACGCCCTGTGGGCCGGCAAATCGGAGCTGGCCCAGGCCATGAAGGCGCTCGAGGCTCACAACGTCCGCTTCGGCGACCGCCACGAATCGCGCACGCAAGCCTATGCCCGGTTGAGCCAGGGGAAGCCCGTGATCGTGGCCGTGCCCGAGAAGCAAGACGTGCTGGCGCGAAGCGTGGACGAGATCAAGCTGATCGGTTATCTGCAGGGCTACGGCACCCGTGCCGAGGACCTGGCTCACCCGGAGCGCGCGCGCAGCGTCAAGCTGCTGGCCGAACTGGGGCTGGCGGGACCGCTCGGGTCTCCCAAGAATCCCCTGCACCTCTACCCGAGCACGAACGAGACCCACCGGCTGGGCCGGTTCGAGATCGCGAGCTCCGAGCTGGACGACAGCGCCGCGCTGGCAGCCCGGCTCGCACCCCTGAAAGCCTTGCTGGGACGCATCCAGGATCCCCAGAGGGCGCACGAGGCCGAGTCGATGCTGCGTGCGGTCGAGAGCGACCGGCCGCTGAGCGAGAAACTCGATCGCGTGGAGTTCGCGTTCAGTTTCCCGGGCTTCGGCAGCCCCGATCTCTACCGCGCCTTACTGGAGCAGGACCAGACGCTGGAGCAGGCCCGCGCCGTGCGCTCCGCCCTGGGGCCGGGCGCGCAGTCGTACGACACGCGCGACGCGCTGGTGTACCTGCGCAAGCTGCCCTCGCAGGAGCAGGACTACCTGCGCCTGTTGGAGCTCTCCAAGAGCCCGCGCTGGGCCAGCGAGACCCTGCGCAAACTGGGCGCCAACCCGAGCGCCGAGCAACTCGAGAGCGCCGCCTGGGCGCGCATGAAGTGGTCGCATCCGACCTCGATCCTGACGGCCCGCAAGCCCTTTGGTGAGTCGTCGCTGCGCGAGCGCGAGCTGGGGCTCACCCGGGTCTACGCCGACAGCAACGCCGACATGGCGGCGGCCAAAGAGGTGTGGGGCGAGCTGCGCCGGTCCGGGGCCTCGCTGCCGGAGGCGCTGCAGGCGCATGACCTCTTGAGCGAGGTGATGGGCCAGATCCGCGCCGTGGGGCCGGGCTGGTGGGAGGCCGAGTGCCTCGCGACCCTGCGTCAGGAGCGCCGCGAAGGGGGCGCGTTGCAGGGCCTGACGCTCGTCCAGAGCGTGGAGCGGCTGTTGCCGTTTCTGCACCGCGGCGCCGAGGGAATTCTGCTCAAGGACCACTCGGCCAAAGAGGTCGTGGAAGGCGCCCTGAGCCGC
>JBDHVW010000194.1:0-7665 GCA_039809865.1 Vulcanimicrobiota bacterium | reverse complement strand
GGCGGGATGCTCGAGAACAAGCAGAACGTGTTCGACGACTTCGCCGCCGCGGGCGAGTGGCTTTGCGACAACGGCTACACCAACCCCGATCGCCTGGGTTGCTACGGCGGCTCCAACGGTGGCCTCTTGATCGGCGCCGCCGTCACCCAGCGCCCCGACCTCTTCAAGGCCGCGGTGAGCGCGGTGCCGCTGCTGGACATGCTGCGCTACGACCAGTTCAGCATCGCCAAGCTGTGGGTGCCCGAGTATGGCACGGCCCAGAACCCGGAGCAGTTCCCCTACATCTATGCCTACTCACCCTACCAGAACGTGAAGGACGGCGAGCGCTACCCGGCCACGCTGATCATGAGCGGCGCCGGCGACTCGCGCGTGGATCCCCTGCACGCCCGCAAGATGGCGGCGCGGCTGCAGGCGGCCACCGAGAGCGGGCTCCCCATCCTCCTGCGCGAGGAGGCCAAAGCGGGGCACGGCGCGGGTAAGCCCGTGGGCAAGGTGATCGAGGCCGAAACCGATCGGTTCAGCTTCCTCTTCGACCAGCTCGGCGTTCAGGCGCGGAAAAGCTGACGCAAAGCGTTCTCGAGCCGCGCCACCAGCTTCTGGCCGGCCTCGTGATCGATGCGCCTCTGAAAAACGTCCAGCAGCCGGGCGTAGTACCAGGCCTGTTGCTCCTTGCCGCTGTTGAAGCGGCCCCAGAGCCCTTCGCCCAGTTCGGCGTGATCGAGGGCCATGGCCTCGGCGTTGTCGACTTTATCGGCCAGCGTCAGCAACACCTCGTCGGGGCGGGCCGTCTCGGCCAGGAACTCGATCGTGTGCTTCTTGCGCTTTTCCCACGCCAGGGACTTGTCCGGCTCGGAGGCGGCCGTCACCAGACGCAGCACCTCGGCGCCGAACCGCTCGGCCAACTGCTCGGCGGTGACGGGAGTGTCCTCGATGACATCGTGCAGCACCCCTGCCGAGGCCAGCTCCTCGCCAGCGTTGGCGGTCAGCAGGATGCGCATCACGTTCAGGGGATGCACGATGTAGGGGCAGTTAGAAGCCTTCCGGTATTGGCCCCGATGGGCCTCGGCGGCGAACTCGATGGCGTCGAAGAGCATAGCCCGACGAGCTTCGTCGGGTGGCGACCAGGGCCCTGGGGCTAGCTGGCGGGCGCCAACCGGCGCAGCCGCGTCAGGTTGATCTCCATGGTGCTCAGCTTGCGCGGACGCGGGTTCCGCGAGGAAAGTCCCAGCCGGAAGGTGGCGACGAACATCAGAACAAGCAGCGCAACCATCCAGGCGCCGGACTCCCAGTGGGGACCCGAGAAGGTGGCGAGCCCGGCGATGCAGGCGGAGACGAAGCTGCTGAGAGCTGCGGTCATATAGAGGTCGGTGTCGTTCATCGAATCGGGCCTCCCGCGTGAGTTGCTCATCCGAATATAGAGCAGAGCCACGGGGATCGTCAGCGTACGCCGGTACCCAACAGGCAGTTCAGAATGGCTACATTGATTGCGTACACCGCGGTCAAACCCTGGAGAGCGGACTCGTGCGAAAGCCCTTCCCCCACGCGTAGCGGCGCATCCGAAGCCCAGTAGGCCACCCCCACCCGCAGGTCGTCGCGCAAGAATCCCAACTTGCGGCACTGGTGCAGAGCGCGCAGGTAAGGAATTCCCTCCATCTCGAGCCCCAGAATCTTCCATTCGTCTCGATAGCTGAGCAACATCGCGTCGTTCTGCAAGATCGTGCCCAGGACCGTCAGCATGGGACCGTCCGAGTAGACCGCACCCAGCTCGAGCTCGCGGAAGTCGGCCGGGTCGAGATAGTTGCCAAAGGGCAGATCGTAGACGTCGCGTGATCCCTCGCGCAGGAGGTAGTTGGGAAGCATCACGCCGCCGCGGTCGCCCACCACGGTTCCGGCCTTCCCCATGATGGAGAAGCTGGCCACTCGGCCCGCAAAGCGCCGGAAGAGCTGCTCCACCACGATGCCCGCCTGCTCGCCGAAAGCGTAATCGAAGTTGAGCAGCAGAGGAGAGCGTTCGAGGATGCCGGCCCGGTCGAGCGTGAGCCGGGGATCGAGGCGATCGAAGTCGAGCTTGGCCAGGGCGATGGCCTGCGCTCCCACGCCGACGTGAAAGGTATCCTCGAGGTTTTGCAGGCCGTGCTCGCGATCGTAGGCCAGCCGCTCCGCCAGGCGGTCCGGAAAGGCCTGGAGCCACTCGGGGAGCACCATGTAGATCAGGTTGGTACGGGCCGACTCCGAGCCGGCCGCGTTCTGGAACAGCTCGCGGTGCGAAGATTGCGTCGAGGCCCAGTCCCAGATCGCTTCCGTGTGCAGGCGGGGAAAGCCCGACAGCAGGTTGACCGCCGCGAAGAGGTTGCTGGAGACGATGTGCACCTCCTTCTGAGAGAGCACGGCCGTCTGTTCGAAGAGATGCTCCGACCAGGCCCGGGCGCGCTGGCGCGAAGCCTCGATCGAGTAGTCGCGATGCAACCGCACCACGAGCGTGGCGGGATTGTCGACCAGATACAGCATGCGCGGCAGCAGCTCTCCCCCCCAGGACGCGTCCAGGCGCACCAGGGCGTCGTCCGTGCTGCCGAGTTGAAAGGCCAGCCGGGCCATCAAGCGGTTCTGCCGGACCAGGTCGGGCGGTCCCGCCAGATAGGCGCGCAGGTCCTTGAGCAACGGCGTGTCCCGCAGCAGATGGGCAATCTTGTGGGCCTCGATCGCGTAGGAGGTGAGCAGCGTGACCAGGTCGAGCAGTTCGGTGACGCCCTCGCGGGCCACTACGATCACGACATCCTCGCCGATGAGGAACGTGGAGCGGCGCCGGGCCGGCGTCTCAACTTTGCGAATTCCGGCCATCTGAGGGAGTTTGTCGGGCACGTCCGCCTGCACCAGGAACTCGCGCAAGGCGTGCACTCCGTCGGGCAGGCGCGCCGTGGTGTAAACCAGCGCGTCCACGTCCACCACGCCCGCCTCGCGGCAATAACGGTGCAGACTTGGCTCCATGGCCTTGAAGGCGTCCAGGAAGTCGTCGATCTGAAAGACCCCGCGGAGCGCGCCGTGGCGCACCAGGATCTCGAAATTCTCGATGGCTGAGCTCACTGGAGGCCGGGGATGTTCGTGCTCTTCAGCACCGCCTTGGTGAAGTAGCCTTTGTTCAGGTCAGGATTGTCCATGTTGAGCTCGTAACCCACCAGAAAGCCGGTGCGGCTTTCGTAGTAACGCTGGCCGGTCAGGTCACCCTCGCGCGTCTGAACGACCCAACAGCTCCAGCGCTCCCACTTCTTCTCATACTGCACGATGCCACCCAGGGTGTTGGTGTTGGCCCGGCGCGATGCGGACGGGAGGTAGAGCATTCCCAGGTCGTCTTGCTCGATGGGCTGACCGTCCACCGGAGCGAGGTCGGCCGTCAACGTCGCGAAGGACTTCTTGTCGGCGCCCAGTCCCAGCTGATTGCCTGCCAGGAACGTGAGCGTGACCTCGCTGTCGACCGGCTTCTGCTTGCGCTCGGTCTTGTCCACCAGGTAGGTGAGAAAGTCACCCTCTTTGGCCGGCGGCCCGGAGCCCGCTCCTCCACCGGAGACTTGGGAGCACCCGGCCACCAACAGGGCGAGCAGCAGCAGCATCGAGACGGTTCGCATAGCGGGTTAGTCTTCGGCTATGACGATGACCCGGTCCTCTTCGCCCAGGGTGAGGCTCTGCGATTTGGGAGGGTTGACCACCACGCCGTAAGCTTTCTCGGCGTTGAACTGGTCGCGCACCATGCGATAACCGATGGCCACCTGGTTGCGGGATCGGGCAGCCTCGACGACCGTGGCGAAGGTGACCGTGGAGCCCGGTTTGATGTAATCAGCGGCCGGCTTGACGTAGATCTCGGAGCCGTCGGCGTTGAACAGGTCCTCGAAAACCCGCATCAGGTGCTTGTTTTCAGAGACCTGGCTCATCAACAGGCTGATCATCTTGTCGCTGACAATGAAGTCGTCGGCCTTCGTGACCTCGGCCAGTTGCCGGTTGCGCACGTCCAGCATCTCGCTGACGATGGACAGGTCCACGTTGGACAGCTCGCTGATGTTGCGCAGGTGCAGCAGCGTGATCAGGGTCTGAGCGTCGGCTTCCTGCAAATCCAGGTTGTCTTTGTAGCACAGGAGCAAGATGTGGTCGTAGCTTCCCACGTCCAGCCCGTCCAGCACCGTGCGATCGGCGGTGTCCGCGGTGAGGTACTCGAGCTTCATGTTCTTGAGCTGGAACTCGTCGACTTCGCTCCGGACGTCGTAGGTCGAGACAATCTTGAGGTGCGAATCGGGCTGCACGTAGTTGTCCAGCTCACGAATCAGCACCTGGGCGCGCTCGTTCCAACCCAGCAACAGGGTGCGCTCCGGGCCCGCCTTCGACTCGGGGCGTGTCGCGATGGCGCTCATGTCCAGAGCCGGGTTGCTGTGGCTGACCTTGAGAGTGCTGTCGTCCTCGGCAATGGCGATGATCTTGTCGCCTGACTGAATGACCGTGTCCATCGGCGGATTGACCTGAACCCGACCATCCTTGTACATCAATCCCATCACGGCGCACTCGGGATAGGCGAACAGCGCCTCGCCAAACTTCTTGCCGACCAGCGACGGCTCGTCTTGCATGTAGATCTCGGCGCCGTCGAAGTCCATCAGCTCGGTGTAGACCACCGAGAGGCCGGATTGACGGCATGTCTGCACCATCACGCGGGCGATCAGGTCGTCGGCCAGCAGCAGCTCGACCTCGTCCTTGCCCACCATCCGGGCCACCTCGAGATTCTTCGGGTCCTTGATCTCGGCCACGATGTGATAGGGCTCGGGACGGCGGTTCGGATTGTTGGTCACGGCCAGGATGGTCTTGATGATCTGCGAGTCGGAGTTGCCCTCCTCCGGCGCCAACACGACGATGGACTTGCTGGTGTATGGGTTGACGATGTCCAGGTCGACCAGGCTGTTGGGTGAGCCCGAGCGGCAGATGACGCGCGTCTTGCGAAGGTTCTCGACCTCGGCGTTGATCTCGTCCTCCATCTCGACCTTGTCCTTGTCGGCCAGGATGACCACGCATGGACGGGACTCGCTCTCCTGGGCGATGCTCAGCTCGGAGATGATGGTGAAGATCTTCGAGTTCCATCCCAGGATGAGCGTGTGGCCGTCCTCGATCACGAACGAGCGGCCTTTGCGCAGCTCGTCCAACTTGCTCTCCAGACCGCTCGAAAGAATACCGATCAGGGTGGACACGATGAAGATTCCGCAGATGGTGACCGCAAGCTGGATGATGCGGAGCGTCCAGCCTTCGTCGCCACCCATCGTTCCCGCATCCAGCGTGCGCATCATGCTGAACCAGGCGTCTTCGATGAAGCTGGCCTCCGGCATGACGCCGAAGACGTTCATGATGATCGCGGCCACCACGATCACCAGGATGGAGATCAAGGCCAGCCCGGCGATCATGGCGACCGGGCCCTTCGACATCATGTTGTCGAAGAAGTAGCGAAACTTATCCTTAGAGGTAATCTTTCTCACAGCGAGGCGGGTTTCGTCCTGAAAAGGAGGAAATCCCGCCTCGCCGAGGCACGGGGTTGGCTATTTTCCTAAGCCCTTCTTAAGGAAAGACTTCAAGTCCCAGCTGGCCACTCCACTGCTGGCAGGATAGACGAAGTTCAAGATCTTCGGGCTCCCGCTCTTGTCGCTCACCACCACGGTGCAGGCCGGCTGCAGGTGGCCCGGAGCGCGGTACGACATGCGCACCGGCACGTACCACAGGCCGCCCTTGTCCTTGGGCGCATCCACCACGATCTCGGCGGCGTTCATCTGGGCGTTGATGAAGGGATCGAAGTCGAGCCAGAAGCTGTCCTGCGGGGTGTTGTCGACACAGTCGTTGAGCAACTCGTAGAGCTCGTTGGACATCTTGTCCTTCTCACCGGGGAGGAACTTCACCCAGTCATCGACCTTCTGGTAGTCGTTGTAGAAGCCCTGAACCAGGGCTTTGGCGGCGTCCTGGGCATGGACCGGCAGGACGAGGAGGAGGAACAGGGGGAGAAACAACAGTTTTCGCATAGGAGGCCGCCCTTCGAAATGGCACGAAGGCCCCCCTCCATGCCCTGGGATCCGGAGCAATACAACCGGTTCGAGAGCGAGCGCGCGGCGCCGTTCGTCGATCTGCTGGCACTCATCGAGAAGCGAGCCGGAATGCAGGTGGTGGATCTGGGCTGCGGTCCCGGGTCTCTCACGGCCCGCTTGCAGGAATCCCTGCCGAACAGCGAGGTCCTGGGCGTCGACTCCTCCCCCGAGATGCTGGCCCGGGCCAGACCCGGTCCCGGGTTGCGCTTCCAGGAGGGTCGCCTCGAGGAGGTGGAGGGCACCTTCGACCTGGTCTTCACGCACGCGGCCATCCAGTGGCTCGACGACCACGAGCGGCTCATTCCCAAACTCTGGTCCCACGTGCGACCGGGGGGCCAACTGGCGGTGCAGATGCCCAGCAACCACGGCCATCCGACCCACCAGGCCGTCGTCGCCACCGCCGGCGAGGAGCCTTTCCGAACCGCGCTCGCGGGCTACTCACGCCGTTTTCCGGTGCTGCGCCTGCGGCGCTACGCCGAACTGCTCTATGCCTGCGGCGCAACCGCCCAGGTGACCTACGAGAAGGTCTATCCCCACGTGCTGAAAGATGCGGCCGCGATGATCGAGTGGGTGCGCGGCACGTTCATGGTGCCCTACCTGGAACGCCTGGAAAAGGACCTGCAGGAAGCTTTCATCGCACGCTGCATCCAGCGCGTCGAGCGCGACTTTCCGGGCAGCCCGGTGTTCTATGGCTTCAACCGGATCCTGCTGTGGGCTACCAGAGCCCCAGACGCTGTCCCTGTTTGAAGGCCATCGGGGCCCCCGGCGAGAGGGAGAACGCCGCCGCGTAGGCGGGCAAGCTGGCGGCCGCCGTGTCCACCCGAAAGCGATCGCCCGGGTGGATCTCGTCCTTGATGTTGGACCGTGAGAGCATACTGGCGAAGTGCAGGAAGAAGCGTTGCTCGGGCGTGTGCCCGTCACGCACCGTGCGATCCTTGTTGTGCTTGAGAAAAGCCTCGTAGGCCACCGAGATTCCCACCAGGTCAGCGCCGGTCTCCTGGCCATATTGCGTTCGATTGGACTCCGTCAGGGCGGGCTCGTCCGACGAGAGTCTGGCGAAGATGTCCGACAGACGCTGGGTAAACTCGTGCTGATCACTGAAGTGCAGCCAGGGCTTGTGAGCGCCCTGGGCATCGCGAGTGACCCCTCCGGCTTCGTAGCCGTGTCCGATTTCGTGCGCAAGCGCAAATCCGAGCACACCATAGAGCTCGGCAGCCTCGAGGTTCTCGGGCAAAGTGGCGGCGCCGAGAAACGCCCCCGTCACGACGGCCTTGTTCTGAAAGGGCAAGTAGTAAGCGTTCACATCGCTCGTCGCCCCCCAGCCGAGAAGGCTGGAATTGCGAGTGAGCACCATCCTGGCGTGTTGCATCCGAATCGCGCTCACGTTGCCCAGGTGGTCGTCGGGCTTGATCTGCGCTTCCAAGGCGGGAAAGCCTTCGCTGGGTCGCCCCACCTCGAGCTTCATCGCCTCCAGCTTCTGCAGCGCGGCCTGGCGGGTCTCGGGGCTGTACCAGTCTGCGTTCTGGATGCGCTCGCGAAACGCGGACCGGACGTTCTCGAACACCTC
>JBDHVW010000193.1:0-7757 GCA_039809865.1 Vulcanimicrobiota bacterium | reverse complement strand
GGAGGGAGTTGATCAGCTCGACCAATTTCTGAGCCTGCCCGCCCAAAAACTCTCCGTCGGCCTGGATGCGTGTCTTAATTTGCAACAACGTCGTCTGGTAAGTGGCGGCCTGCAGAGAGGGCTCGCCCAGCTCCCTGCCGGTGTCCAGAGAGCTCTGGGCCAGGTCGGTCAGGGTGTCGAGGTAAGCTTTGACGACTTCCTTGGGAACGCGCGGATCGGCGTTCTGGTCCACTCGTTGCGGCAGGGTCAGGACCTGCTCGAGGGCGGCCTTCATCCCCTCGGCCTTCACCTGGTCGAAGAGGCCCGCGCTGCCCACCGGGGTGGCCTCCAGGGCGTCGCCGATGGCCAGGGCGGAGCGCGCTACCTCCTGATAGCGGCGGGCCGTTCCCGGGGCGTTCTCCTCGCCCGCAATCTGCTGCAGGGAAGCTTCCATGGCCTGGTTCATCTTGACGGGGTCGCCGTCGGGCTTGTATTCCGCCAGGCCCTTCTGGGCCCACTCGGCCACGCTCTTCTCGGGGGAGTTGGCCAGGCGCGTGAGGACGTTGTGGTAGTAGGTGTCGGCCAGCAGTTGGCGGGCCTCGGCCTGTTTGCCGTCCTTGGCGAGCTGGTTGATACGGCCGCTGAGGGTGGTGGGGGCGGGGACGGTGGTGCCCTGGGTGGGGGGGGCCGGGGGTTTGTCGGTGCCGCCGCAGCCGCTCAGGAGTCCGCAGAGGACGAGCGCGAGACCGATTCCGCCGGCCACCCGAAGGCCGGTGGACTTGCCCTGCTCTTCCGCCGCGGCGTTGCCGGTGACGGGCACGGGGGGAGCCGGTCCCAGCTCGACCTCGTCCACGGGCTGGGCGCGCAAGGACGGGAAGGAGGCCGCCTTGCTGGGGGGAGTGCTCAGGACGCGTGGACCGATGATCATATCTGTTGCACTTTAAAGGGGGGGTCTGAAAGAATTCTGATGCAACAGGGGTGCAACACCCGATCTTTATCTTGCGGTCAGAGAACGAACCGCAACCGAAAGGAATCGAGAAAATGAGCACCACCAAAGAAATCAAGGGTTATCAGGAAGCCGTCGCCGAGTCCACCAGGCAGATCATGCAGACCGCCCTCTGGGCGCAGGAGCAGGCCGACGCCCAGATCCGCAGCTACCTCGACGTCCGCGCCAACTACCGCGCCGAGGCCGTGAAGGTCGCCAAGGGAATGACCGAGCAGTTCATCGCCAACCAGGAGGCCTTCCAGAAGCTGATGCAGAGCACCATCAGCCTGGGCATCGCCTCGATGAAGATCCCCGTCGCCGGGGCCTAAAAAACCAAGTTCAGTCTGGTTAGAATCCCTCTAATATCAGAGTTGCGCACCCTGTCGCAGGGGTGCGTTTTTTTCTTTGCCGAAGGCCCTGGGATGGACCTGACGACGATGGTTTTTGCACCTGGATTGACGGAGGCCGAGCTGGTGGCTTGCGAGACGCGCTACGGGTTTCTCTTTCCACCCGACCTGCGGGCGTTTCTGGCGAAGGGGATGCCGATCGGCGAAGGCTTTCCTGATTGGCGTAGCGGCGACCTGGAGGACTGGCTGGACCGCCCGTTCGAGGGGTTCTGGTTCGATGTGGAGCGCAACAACGTGTGGCCGCGGGCCTGGGGCGAGCGTCCGGCCACGCTGGAGGATGCACGGGTGCGCCTGCGTGAGCTGGTGGCTGCGGCGCCGCGCCTCATCCCGATCTTCCGCCACCGCTACATGCCCGCGGAGCCTTGTGAGCCCGGCAACCCGGTGCTCTCGGTGCACCAGACCGACGTCATTTACTACGGCTCGGACCTGCAAGACTATCTCCGCCACGAGTTCCAGCTCGAGCGTCGCGGCGAGGGGCGCGATGGCAAGCCGGTTCGCTTCTGGCTTGATGTAGACGAGGACTAGGACCTGGACCGTCGCGATTCCTCGAGCCGGGTCTCGAGTTGCTTGAGGAGTTCATCGATGTGTGTGAAGGCGCTCGTTTATGGCGGGGTCAGTGACGAGGTTCGCCCTGCAGGTGGCATTCGCCAGAAACTCGTTCCGAAACTCAGCGAACTTCTGTCGGAAATCATCCATCCTCGGAGGTTCGACTCCGAAGGCGGGTCACCCTCGGATGGGGAATCGGGCTGGCATGAGGACCTGGTTGCTCGTTTTCTTACTGGCTTTACCGTTGGGGGCGCATCCCGCTTTCAAGTATACGGGGTTGCGCAGTCAGACGATTCAGAATAACGGGCCTTCCGCGCGCAAGATCGATATCGTGCTCGTGGGGGATGGCTACAGCGGCGGGGACCGTGCGGCGTTCGAAAGCGATGCGCGGGCGGCCATGGACGAGCTGTGGCAGGTGCCGCCTTTCAAGGACTACCGGGATCGGTTCAACGTGCACCTGGTGATGGTCGAGTCCTACACTTCACGCCGTTCGCTGAATCCGGAGAACCCGGACAACTATGCCTTCGGCTCCACCGTCAACGGCCGTGACATGGTCAACGTGACGCGCCGCGCAGAGGCCCTGACGGCGGCGCGCAACGCGCCCGACGTGGACGTGCTGGTCATCCTGACGACCCTGAAGGGGCGGTCCACTGGCGGCGGGGGAGGCCCGCTCTCGGGCGTGGTTCTGACGCGCGACGACTACGGCGTGCTGGCCCACGAGCTGGGCCACGGCATCGGCAAGCTGGGCGATGAATACGACAGCGAGTCCAAGCTTGCGGATCGCGACGCGATGGACTTCCCGGCGGGCGACTTCGACGCCCCCAACCTCACCCGTGACGGGTTCTTCGACCCGAAGAACCTGAAGGGGACCATCAAGTGGAAGCATTTCCTGGAGCTACCCGGCTGCGACCCCCTGGTGGGTGCCTATCAGGGCGGCTTCTACCGCAGCGTCGGGGTGTGGCGGCCCTCCTACCGCTGCGTGATGCGCTCCACTTCAGGGGCGAGCTTCTGCCCGGTGTGCCACGAGGAGCTCGTGAAGCGCTTCATGGCCATGTGCGGCGAGCGCTTCGACGATAAGGCCTACCACAAGAAGCACCCGCTCAAAGACTGGAAGTGAGCTGGGGAAAGACTTTCGCGACCTTGCTCAGGACGTAATCGCCGTAAGTGCCCTGGAACTCGTGCACGGAGGCGCCGTCCCAGCGCTGTTGCGCGTCGTCTTGCTCGCGTTGCAGGCCCTCGATGAGGCGGGGCTCCGAGCGGAAGTTGGGGTCGAAGAAGTAGGGGAAGGACAGCCTGGATTTGCCGCTCTCGTTCTTGACGCGGTGCGGCGTGGAGCGGTAGAAGCCCCCGGTCATGCGGTCGAGCATGTCGCCGATGTTGCACACGAAGGAGCCCTTGATCGGTGGGGCTGCGATCCACCCACTCGGGGACTTGACCTGAAGACCGCCGTTGTCGTCCTGGCGCAGGATGGTGAGGACGCCGTAGTCGGTGTGCTCGCCCACGCCCCAGTCGTCGGACGGCGGCGAGGGCGGATAGTGGAAGATGCGAAACAGCGCCAGCGGCTCGCGGGTGTAGCGGTCGTCGAAGTAGCTGGCTTCCAGGCCGAGGCTGAGCGCGAGGCCGCGCATCAGGGCGTGGCCGACCTTCTCGAGGGCCTGCATGTATTCGAGCACGGTGGGTTTCAGCCCGGGGACGAAGTCGGGGAAGAGGTTCTGGCCGTGCATGGGTGTGCGGGCCTGCACCTCGGGATGATCGTCGGGCAACTCGGTGCCGAAGTAGAGCCCCTCCTTGAGGTCGGGCCGCCCACTCGTCAGCTCGTCACCGACGCGGAAATACCCACGCCAGGCGCGCCCGCCCAGCTCCATCCTGAGCTGCATCTTCTGCTCGGTAGGCAGCGCAAAGAACTCGTGACTGAGCGCTTCGAGCCTGTCGATCAGCTCACTTGGCACGCCGTGGCCGACGACGTAAAAGAACCCGTGCTCCCGACACGCCGCGCGCATCGCCTCGGCCACAGGCCGCGGGTCGCCCTCGCCGGTGACGAGAGGCGCGATGTCGATAACGGGGAGCGTGCTCATGGTGCCGAGGTCGGCTCGGGAGTTGGCATTCCCTGCTTCAGATCGTGGGGTTTGCGTCTAGAAACCTGGAGATCTGCTGGCAGAATTGCCTCAGATCTTCGAGGTCGCCGACCAACACTCCCCAGACGATTTCGGGCTCGACCTGCCAATAGCGGTTGACGAGAAGATTGCGAAACCGCACCATCCTGGGAAGGCGCTCTGCCAAGGCGGGATCCGAGATTACACCTTCACGTGCCAGAATGCTGACGGTGTCGAGTTGACGCTCGGGGCTGGAGAATCCGACCTGGGCAATGAGATGGTGAGAGATTGCCAGGATGGCTTCGACGCAGGCCTGCAGGGCATACTGGGCGCCGTAGCGGCGCACTTTGTCGGAGTAGAATCTCTCCTGGCCGCCGTCGCGTTCGCCCTCGAGCAGCACCACATGCTCCTCGATCTCAGCGAGATGGCGTTGGATGTATCTCCGGTCGACGACCAAAGGTTCCCTCCCGCAGACGCTCCGAACGCGCCTCATCGTGCTGGTCGAGATAGAATTGAAGGTCGAGATACTCGCGCGTCGCCTCGCGCTCGAAGGCTATGCGCTGCTCTGCGTCACCCTCCCAGAGGAGATGCTTGGCCGCGATCACCCGGTATTGAAAGACTGGTGGAGCCTCGTTCAGAATCTGCAAGTCGAGCTGGTTTTCAGGGACTCCTAATGCCTCGGAGAGCCTGGCTACCGCTTCCTCGCGAATGCGTTCAGCCTCGTCCCAGAGCTTGCTTCCCGACAGCAAGAGGGCCAGATCTATGTCGCTGTCCGGGCGGGGTTTACTGGTCTGGGAGCCATGCAAGTAGAGAGCGACGATTCGCTCCCGAACAGCCCATTCGTCCCAAGACTTACCCGCGAACTTCATTGCAAGCAACTTTCCGCCCAGCAACAATGGGACCCTGCATCCAGGTCAGCGGACGCATTCGTAGCGTGCCCACTCTGGCAGTTCGCTGTCCTCCAGCGACGTCGAGTTCCACACGGGGACCGAGTGTCGGAAAAAGTCGAACCAGTCGGATTCCCGAATATTGCGGTTGACTGGCACCAGTGCCGTGGACATCTTCAAATCTGCGGAGCGAAACGTCAAGAGCGTGCCATTCGGGCCCAGGTCTTTCCACCAGAAGAGACGGCCCGCATACCATCCACCATGCTCATCGGCTCTGATTTCATACTCCAGACCTCGACTGCGGAGTCCTCGCAGGAATTCATCGGCACGTTCGAGGGTCCAGGTCACGCAAGTGCCATCGGCGGTTTCGTATCGGGCCGAATCACTCCCGCGAACAATCCGAAAGGCCGCGTAGCCCTGCCCATGTCCGGGATAGTTATAACCCTGGCGCCACACGAGCTCCCACGTCGGCCCATCGGCCAACGCGGTCCCTGCGAGCAGCAGGGCGATGAGGAAGACCCTCACCAGATGCCCAGGTAGGCTTTGGCTTCCTCGCTGGCGTGGACGTTCGGATCCCAGCGCGGTTTCCAGATGAGCTTCACGTCGCACTCGGCCACGCCCGTCATGCGCTTGACGGTCATCCACACGGCGCTGGTGATCTCCGGGCCCATCGGGCAACCGGGGGAGGTCAAAGTCATGTTGACGTCCACCGTCTTGTCGTCCTTGGGCAGAATCTGGTAAATCAAGCCCAGATCGACGATGTTGATGCCGATCTCCGGGTCGATGACCTCCTTCAAGGCCTCCCGGATGTCCGCCGTAGGAGGCAATCCCTCGATGTTGGGTCCATCCTCCAAAGCCACCGCTGCAGTCGAAATCCCGTCGACCGCTCCTGTCGTCGCTGTCTCTTGTTCGCTCATACTTCCTCCAAAGCGCCCAGCATCGTGTTCCACGCCAGAAGCGCACACTTCACGCGCACCGGATACTGGCGCACGCCATCCAAAGCTTCCAACTCACCCAATTCCTCAGGGCAATCCGAGCGGTCATTTCGATTCATCATCCGCGTCTTGAACGTCGTGGCCAGGGCGCGGACCTCGTCCAGCGACTTGCCCTCGATGAGCGACGTCAGCATCGACGCCGAGGCCAGCGAGATGCTGCACCCCACACCCTCGAAGCCGGCCTTCGCCACGCGACCCGAGTCGACGGAAAGCTCCACCGTCACGGCATCGCCACACGTCGGGTTCACGCCCTCCTGGCGGTGCGTACAATGCTCCAACTTCCCCTTGCAGCGCGGGTGCGCATAGTGCTCCAGGATGATGTCGCGATACAGGTCGTCGGTGATCAGAACGTCACCCCCTTGAAGACCGAAGAAGCCTTCTCCAGAGCGCTCGCCAGCCGGTCGATATCGGCCCGCGTCGTGTAGACGCCCACCGAGGCGCGCGCCGTGCCGCTCATGCCGATCTTCCGCATCAACGGCTGGCAGCAGTGATGCCCGGCCCGGATGCACACGCCCTCGCGGTCGAGCAGCGTCGCCAGGTCGTGCGGGTGAATCCCGCGATACTCGAACGACATGGCCCCGCTATGCTGCTCCAAGTCGGCCGGAGCCAAAAAAGAGAAGCCGTCCAGCGCGCCCAGGCGCTCGCGCGCGTAGGCCAGCACCGACTTCTCGTGGGCCCGCACCGTCTCCATCCCCAGACCCTGCAGGTAAACCGCCGCCGCGCCCATGCCGATGACCCCGGCGATGTTGGGCGTGCCGGCCTCGAACTTGAACGGCAGCTCGTTGAACGTGCAACGATCCCGCCAGACCTCCTGGATCATGTCGCCCCCAAAGCGGAACGGCGGCATCGCCTCCAGCAGCTCGCGGCGGCCCCAGAGCACGCCCACGCCGGTGGGACCCAGCATCTTGTGTCCGCTGAAAGCCATGAAATCGCAGCCCAGCTCCTCGACGCGGCACGGCAGGTGCGGCACGCCCTGAGCGGCGTCCAGCACCACCAGAGCCCCCGCGTCGTGGGCGCGCTGGCAAAGCGAACGAACGTCGGAGATGCTGCCAAACACGTTGGATACCCAGGTAAAGCTGACCAGCCGAGCACCATCCAAGAGCGAGTCCAGATTCGAGAGGTCCAAAGTCCCATCCGGCAAAGGCTCGATGAACCGCAACGACGCCTGTTGGCGCGCGGCCAGGTTCTGCCAGGGCAGCAGGTTGGAGTGATGCTCGAGGCCCGTCAGCACGATGGGATCGCCCATCAAGATGTTCTGCTCGCCCCAGGTGTAGGCGAGCAAATTCATCGCATCGGTCGTTCCCGACGTCCAGACACAACAGGCCGGATCGGATGCGCCAATCAGCGACGCCACCGACTCCCGCGCTTCGTGATAGCGCCGGTCGGCCTCCTCGGACATGCGGTACAGCCCGCGGTGGACGTTCGCGCAACACTCGAGATAGTAGGCGCGCTCGGCCTCCAGCACGAGGGAGGGCTTCAACGTGGTGGCCGCACTGTCCAGGTAGGCCAGCGTCGGCTGTTGCACCAGCAGCGGGAAATCCGCCCGCACGTTCAGCTCGGTTGCGACCATGCTCAATCCACCTCCACGAAGAGCTCGTCGCCTTCGACAGCGACCGTGTAGCTCTCGATATCCACCACGGCCGGCATGCACAACACCTTGCCGGTGCGCACGTCGAAGCGCGCCCCGTGGCGCGGGCACTCGATTTCGCAGCCCTCGATCCACCCGCCTGACAGGGTGCCGTCGTCGTGCGAGCAACGGTTCTCCACGCAGTAATAGAGCCCGTCAACACGACAAACGAGCACCTGCTCGTAGGGGGTTTCCACCACGCGCAGCTGCCCGTCCGTCAGATCCGCCTTGCCGGCCG
>JBDHVW010000192.1:0-7878 GCA_039809865.1 Vulcanimicrobiota bacterium | reverse complement strand
GGCGCCGGTGCGGGAGCGGGCACAGGTGGCTGTTGCTTCAACTCCTCGGGCGTGACCACTTTCGTCGTCCCGGCGTCGGGATTGTCCGGCACGGCCTCGAGCTGCTCGGCCTCGTCATCCTCGGTCTCGGTGGGACCGAAGCGATAGCTGAGCAAGAATCCGAACCGGACCTTGTCCTGGAACTGGGCCGTCGTCAAGATCTCGAAGCGCGTGCTGGGCGTGAAGCGGAAGCCGGCCGACTCGATGGTGCCGTCGGTCTCGCCCACCACGCTGAACTGCGGCGTCACGTGGAACTCGCCCCCGGCAAAGCCGTTGCGCAGGCGACCGGTGCCGATGCCGGCGTGCAGGTCGAGGGCCATCCCGCTGTCGTTGATGGGGAAGCTGTGACTGACCACGCCGAACGCGGACGGGGTGTCGAAGCTGGCGGGATGCGGGTTGTTGGGCTGCGGCACGCTGTTGAGCGACTGCACTCCGATGGCGAAGGCGGGATGGTCGGGCGCGTCGGGCACGGCCAGCCACTTGGCCCCGAAGATGTAGTGGTTGTTCTTGAAGACGCCCCCGTGCAATGGCATCACCGAAATCTCGACCCGACCGGGCAGGCCTGCGATCAGGCGTGCCGTGCCATCATTGTCGAAAAACAGGTCGTCCACGTCGATCCCGAACGGCGTACCTTTGCCGCCGATGTTGTGAGCGCCCAGCGAGAGCTGCACGCTGCCCGCGGGGGCCACCCGGGCAACTGGAATATTGATCAAGCCGGTGGTCTCGTTAAAGTTGTAATCGCCGACCTCGCCGCCAGCAAAGGCGGGCAAAGCCAGGGCCAACCAGCCCAGACCGGCCAGGAGACAACGTTTGTGGCTACCAGACTCGAACATTGTTGCGAAAATTCGGTGCTTCCCGAGTTGAATCGGGTTCACGGTAAAAGGCGTTTCGCCGAGGCGACCACGGATCCTTTATTTTACAAAGCCTTTAAGGACTCGGGCTGGCCGAGGGGCTGGGAGAGGCGCCGGGCCACAGCGGCTTGAGCAGCTCTTCCCACCGCCTGGCATAGTCTTGAGAAGCGATCAGCACCTCGGGCTTGCCCTCGAGCTGCAGGTAGCAACCCTTGCCGTCGGGAGTGGGCGCCCCCACGAGCACCGTGGCGACCTTCTCCCCCTTGGCCTTGAACAGCGTCAGGCGGGCCCGCGGGGCTTCCAGGCCGGCTTTGGCTCCGGCCGGGGCGTTCTCGGTGCTCTGGGCTTCGGAGACCTCCCAGAGGAAATTGCTCAAGGCCGAGTTCTGGGACGTCTTGTCCCCCGGGGACGGTTTGGCCAGGGTCCACTCATCGCCCGAGCGGCTGGCCTGGAACTCCTTGTCGCCCAGCTTGCCCTCGAGTTTCTCCACCTCGTTCACGTCTTTGATGGCGAACAGGTGGCGATCGCGGAAGAACTCGGTGGTGCGGCCCAGCAGCTCCGACTTGGAGAAGTCGACCACGGCCACTTCCTCCGGATTGAGGCGGCGCACATAGCGCATCGTGGGCTGCACGGCGACCGGAGGCCCGACCTCGAGAATCTGGGGGTTGGTCTGTTTGTCCTCCCAGACCTCCAGGCGCAGCTCGGGCTTGCTGAAGTCGGCCTTCTCGTCGGGCTTGAGGAAGCGACCGGCGCGCAGCTGGTTCCACTCGTTGAGGTAGCGGTCCACCTTGCTGCCGTCGGCCGGGGCCTGGAAGGGCTTGACCACGGACCAGTCGCCCTCGAGAAAGTGGAACTCCTCGTTCTCGTCCTTGGACTCCTCGCGGTTGGTGACGTTGAGGGTCACCTCGCCCTCCTGGCCGCCTTTGATCAGGCGCACCTTGACCATCTTGCCCATGTCGCCCGGCAGCACGCGCAGCGCGCGCAGGGCCTCGGGCGACTTCTCCAGGATGCTGGTGAACGTGCCGGGCACCGTGACCACCGGCCCGTCGGGGGCCGAACGGACGTAGTAGCTCTCGCCGTCGGGCGTCTTGGCGCCGATCAGCAGGGTGTAAGTCTTGCCCCCGGCTTTGGCCACCAGCTGGTGGGCCGGCTTGTCCAGGCCGAACTGCCCCAGCTCCTCGGGTTTCGGCTTCTCCAGGATCATCTCGGAGCGCTGCAGATCCACCAGCCGGTTGGCCATGCCGCCCACCTCCATGACGGAGACGAGCTGGTCCGGCGGGCCCTTGTGAACCCAGCGCCCGTCCTTCTTCTCCAGCACGAGGGCAGGGGTCTTGGCGTCGGGCGCCGTCACCTCCAGGCTGGTCATGTTCTCGGCGGTGGCGTCGGGAAACAGGCGCTTCTCCTGCTTCTCGTTGTGCTCGCGGGTCTTGCCGCCCGAGTACTCGTAGAAGTAGTAGAAGCCGCCCAGCCCGAGCACCAGGATGAGCATGATCAGCGTGCCGCGATTCACGTCAGCGCCTCTTGACCGCCGACAGAATGCCGATCAGCAAGAAGATGGCCGGCACGAGCAGCAGCTCGAGCAGGATGATCTTCTCCATCTGACCGGCGCCCAGGATGAGGGGCTTGGACGCCTCCTCGCTGGGACGGATGCTGATGCGGCTCTCGGCCTGCACCAGCCAGCTCAGCAGGTTGACCGTGAAGTCGCGGTTGCCCGCCACTTTCACCACCTGGTTGCTGAACATCTCCCCGCCCAGCACCGCGATGCGACTCTCGCGAGTGTTCTCCGGCGCGGGGCTGGCGCTGGCCACGGGCGAGGTGCTGGCCGCCGGCGCGGCGGAAGCGAGCTTCTTGCTGGCCACCGTCACCAGCGGGAAGGCCGAGGGCTTGCCGTCCACCTGGATGGCATTCTTGAGCACTTCCGCCACCGGGCGCGCCAGGCAGACATCCACCGACGAGATCAGGGGCTCGGCCGCATAGCCATTGGCTTTAGCCGGATCGCCCGGCCGGACCGGATGGGGCAGGACCAGCACGACCTGATCGCCCTGATCCTTGGTCACCGCGTGGGTCTTGCTGACCGGCAGCCCGGGCACGATCACCGAATCCTGGTTGAAGCGACCGTACTTGTCCGGGCACAGCACGATCTCGTCGGGGACCTCGATGCCATAGCCGGCCAGCAGCTTGCTGTAGCTGGCGTCGGTGCTGATGTCGTATTCGAAGAGCAGGCGTCCCCCGCCCTCGAGATACTTGGTCAGCGACTCCTTCTCGTTGTCGAGCAACGCCGAGCGCGGGGCGGCGATGACGACCGCGGCGTAGTCGGCCGGCACGTTGGGCGTTTTGGCCAGGCTGAACTCCTCGGGCTTGAAGGCCTCGGGCTCCAGCACGCCTTTGAGGGCCAGGAGCCCGAAAGGCTGCTGCTCGGTGAGCGAGCGCTCCCCGTGCCCGGTGAGGAAGCCGATCTTCAGCTCGGACCGCTCCGAGAGCTTGAGCAGCGCGTTCGTGATCGTTTGCTCCTCGAGGTCGTTGAGGCGCTCCTGACGCTTGCTGGGGGCATCGCCCTGGTTGGGCTCCACCAGCTCCAGCACGCCCTGGCCGCTGTACTGCACGGCATAAGACTTGGCCGCGCCCGGGTTGCGAATCGGGTCGAGCACTCGGAAGCTGAACATGGCTGGATTGGCGACCTTGTACTTCTCCAGCACCTTCTCGACTTGCTTGGCCTGGTAGTCGTTGGTGAAGACGACCGCGCGCACGGGCTTTTTCAGGTCGCGAATGAGGTTGAGCGACTGCTCGGAGAGCGAGAGGCGCTTGTCCTTGGTGGCGTCATAGGTCTGGTTGTGCTTGTTGGAGATGGCCAGGACCAGTCCGAACAAGAGCAGGCCCAGCACGAAGGAGGCGACGGTATTGAGGGCGGCTTTGGTGTGGACGGACATGCTAGGTGCTCCACTTCCGGCTGGCCAGCATGTGCATCGTCAGGAACAAGAAGAGCACGGTCCAGCCCACGTAGTAGATGACGTCGTGCGAGTTCAGCTGACCCCGGGCCATATTGTCGAAATGAGCCAGGTTGGAGGGGTCGCCGATGAGCTCCTTGGCCTGGTTGACGAAGTCGCGCATGAAACCCATCAACCAGGTTGCGAACAGGCCGCCAAACGTGACCACGGCGGCAACCAGCTGGTTGCCGCTCAAGCTGGAGGCCCAGAGCCCGTAGGAGACAAAGCTCGAGCCCACCAGCAAGAGCCCCAGGCATATCGTTCCGATGGTGGGCCATTCCACACCGACCAGGCGCCAGGTGAACATGATGGTGGTGAAGCCGGCGAAGAAGAGCATCAAGACGACCACGCTGAGGGCCGCCAGAAACTTCGCCATCACGATCTGGAACTCGGTGAGGGGATAGGTGAAGAGCAGCTCCAGGGTGCCCGAGCGCTTCTCCTCGGCGAACAGCCGCATCGTGAGCAGCGGCACCATCAAGATGAGCAGAAATGCCATCCACCACACCACGGGGTAGATGAGCTGCTCCATGACCCTCACCTCGCCGGCTCCCATCGGGTTGGCCGCGGCGCGCGCGCTGGCGGGCGCGAACTCGCTGATGGAGATGACGTACATCAGGCCGATCACGAACAGGTAGCAGGCCGCCAGCACCCAGGCCATGGACGAGTTGTAGTAAGCGCGGATCTCTTTGGTGAGAATGGCGAGCACGACTTAAATCCCTCCAGCCACGGGCTCGGGCGTCACACCCGCACCCTCGCTCTTGTCGCTCTGGGCGACGATGTCCAGGAAGACATCCTCCAGGCTTACCTGTCGCGCGTGCAGCTCGAGCAGGTCCCAGCCCTTCTCGATAATCGCCCTGGCCAGGCGCGGGCGCATCTCGCGGTCGTTCTCGGTCTCGAGTCGGAAAGTCTCGCCCTCGGACTCGACCTTTTTGACGCCCTGAATCGTCTTGAGAAACTCCTGCACCTCGGCCGGGGCCGCCCCGGCCACGCCCACCGTGATGGGCACCAGCGAAAGCCCCCGGCTGCTGAGGTTCTGGGGGGTGTCCTGAGCCTGAATCTTCCCGTTGGCGATGATGATCACGCGGCTGCAGGTCATCGAGACCTCGGGCAAGATGTGCGTGGAGAGGATGATGGTGGATTTCTGCCCCAGCTCGCGGATCAACTCGCGAATCTCGCGAATCTGGGCGGGGTCGAGGCCGACGGTGGGCTCGTCGAGGATCAGCACGGGCGGCTCGCTGATGATGGCCTGCCCCAGTCCGACGCGCTGCCGGTAGCCGCGAGAGATGGTGCCGATCAGCTGGTCCTCGACCGACTCCAGGCTGCAGCGCTCGATGGCGGTGGCGATAGCCTTCTTGCGATCCACGTGGGCCACGCCCTTGGCCGCCGCCGCGAACTCGAGATACTCGCGCACGGTCATATCCGTGTAGAGCGGAACGTGCTCGGGCAGATAGCCCACGTTCTTGCGCACCTGGAGGCTCTGCGTGTAGACGTCGAAGCCGGCCACGGTCGCCTTCCCCTCGCTGGGCGGAAAGTAGCATGTCAGCATGCGCATCGTGGTGGTCTTGCCCGCCGCATTGGGGCCCAGAAAACCCACGATCTCGCCTTTCTCGATGCCGAAGTTGAGATTGTCCACGGCGAGCTTGTCGCCGAACCGTTTGCAGAGTGAACTGGCCGTAATCATGTCCCTAACTCCTCATGGTCAGCCTTCATGACAGGTAGAGATTCCCTCGGCCGGCCAAAAGTTCCCGACGGGAAAATTTCTCCGAGCGGGCGCCGGGGCGATTCTGTTGCGCCGTTTGGAACTCCTCCCGAGGCGCGCTCCTGAAGCGACGCCGGGGGCCCGCGCCCTGGGGCCGGAGGGTTCTGCGTTATGGGCTCGAAAATTCTCCAGGTTCGGGACGCGCAAATGGCGACAGCGCGACGTTTCGACGCCAGGTTGGACCGAGGGTCGTAAAACACGTCCCGGCCGGTCTTTTTTGGCTTTGGGGAAGGAGACTGACGCGGTTTGCCTTATGTCCTGCCCGTAGGCACCAATCTGCGGGCCCGATATAAGATAGGACGGGTGCTCGATCAGTCGAGGCTGCGCAACGTGTACGTGGCTGAAGACCAGCACCTGCGTGGCAAACTTTGGGTCATCAAGCAGATGCAGCCGATCGGCGTGGACGGCAACGAGCGCAATCGCCTGCTGACGCAGTTCCAGGCCGAGGCGATGCTCCTGTCGCAGATCGAGCACCCCTGCCTGCCCAAACTGGTCGACTTCTTCGCGCAAGATTCGTCACTGTTCGTCATCCGGGAGTTCGTGCCGGGCACCGACCTCAAGTCGGTGCTCGACCAGCGCGGCCCCTTCCCTGAGGACGAGGCTCTCAAGATCGCCATGCAACTGGCCGACCTGATGGCCTTCCTGCTCAAGAAGAAACTGGCGCCCATCGTCCTGCGCGACATGAGCCTGCCCAACCTCATCCACGGCCCCGACGGAAAAGTGATGCTGGTCGACCTGGGCTTCTCGCGCCTGTTCCAACGCGAGACGCGCACCGGTCCACCCGACTATGCCGCCCCCGAGCAGTTCACGGGCGAGGGGAACTACGACGCGCGCACGCTGGTCTACAACCTGGGGGCGCTGCTCTACCACCTGGTGACGGGGACCAATCCCGGCTCGTCGCCGTTCAACCTGGTGCCGGTCAGCCATCTCAACCCCCGCATCTCGGAAGCGACCCGCAACCTGATCGAGAAGTGCACCAAGAACGAAGCCAAAGAGCGACCCGGCAACTTCGGCGAGCTCAAGAAGAGCCTGGAGTCGGCGCTCAACCGGTCTCACAAATCACCGCGCCCGGAGGCTCCGCCCCAGGCTGCCCCCGCGCCCAAAGCTCCCAAGCCGCCCAAGCTGCCCAAGATGCCCAAAGCGGGCAAGCGCACGGGCACGCTGGTGGTGGCCGGGGGCGCGACCCAGGGCTCGAGCGATGTCTCTCCGCGCCTGAAAGCCTGGCTGCTCGGATTTCTTTTGACGGTCTTGATGGGCGGGGGCCTGTTTGCCATCTACTATTACTTGCTCCGCCCGCACGCGCCCGGATAGGATCCGGGCCCGGGGAAGCGGAAATGAGCACAGACCATGCTTAGCCCCGGGACGATGATCGGAATCCGTTACCAGGTGGTTCGTTTGCTCGGCCAGGGAGGCATGAGCAACATCTACCTGTGTGACGACCTCAACCTCAAGGGGCGGCGCTGGGTCGTCAAGGAGATGGTGGCCCGCTACACCGACCCGCAGGAGCAGCAGATGGCCGTCAAGCTGTTCGAGCGCGAGGCTCACCTGCTCTCCAGCCTGGACCATCGCAACCTGCCCAAGGTCAACGACTTCTTCATCTACCAGGGCCGCTCGTACCTGGTCATGGAGTTCGTGGACGGCGAAGACCTCGGCCGCATGCTGAGCCGCATCAAGACCTGGCTGCCCGAGCGCCAGGTAGCCGAGATCGGCGAGCAGATGGCCACGGTGCTCTATTACCTGCACTGCCACAAGCCTCACCCGATCATCTTCCGCGACGTCAAGCCCTCCAACATCATGATGACCGGCAATCTGGTCAAGCTGATCGACTTTGGTATCGCCCGCCATTTCAACCCCAACAGCAAGAAGGGCGATACGATGCGTATCGGCTCGCCCGGCTACGCGCCGCCCGAGCAGTACAACGGCCAGACCGATCCGCGCTCGGACGTCTACGCTCTCGGAGTCACGCTCCACCACGCCATCACCGGGCGCGACCCCACCATGACCCAGACCCCGTTCATTCTCCCGCCGGTCCGCGATCTCAACGCGGGCGTCTCCGAAGAGATGGTGCGGATCATCGAGCGGTCGACGCAGCTCGATCCGGACCAGCGCTATCAGACGATGATCGAGATGAAGCGCGATCTCCAGACGCTGGCGCGCGCCCTGCAGGGCGGCACGCGCGTGGTCCGCTCGGCCGAGGCCACTTCGCCCGTGACCGCCGTGCCCTCGGCCCAGGCGGTCACGGCGG
>JBDHVW010000191.1:0-7882 GCA_039809865.1 Vulcanimicrobiota bacterium | reverse complement strand
CCCTCTCGCTTGCCGCCCCGAGCCGCCCACCGGCCTGCCGGATCGAGTCGCCCTGGCATGCCGGCACGACTTGCCCTGGCACTCGCGCTCCGCCCTCTCGCTTGCCGCCCCGAGCCGCCCGCCGGGTTGCCGGACCGTGTCGCCCTGGCATGCCGGCACGACTTGCCCTGGCACTCGCGCTCCCCCTCTCGCTTGCCGCCCGAGTCACCCACCGGCCTGCCGGACCGAGTCGCCCTGTCACGCCGGCACGACTTGCCCGGCATTCCCGCTTCGCCCTCTCGCTTGCCCACCCCGAGCCGCCCACCGGCTTGCCGCCCGAGTCGCCCTGGCATGCCGGCACGACTTACCCAGGGTTGAGTGCGCCGAATCTCCAAAGGTTAACAATCTTGAGGAAATTTCTTCAGGATTTTTTCAGGCGGGCAGTTTACTTGAAAGGTATGAGCAAGACACACAGGGTTCTGTTCCGAATCGTGCTGCCGGCGCTGTTGGGCTGTCTGGCCGGGTCTGTCGGCGTACTGCTGGGGATCCTCCTGGCGGGCATTGCCGGGGGAATTCGAGGTTGGCAAAAGCCGCGCGGCTTTAGTCCGTTCGAGGCGGCTTGCTATCTGGCCGTGGCATCGGGCTTGACCGCAGGACTGCTGGCCACCATGTGCTGGCTAGTCGGATGGCCGCTCGCTCTGCCCTGGTCCGCCGCCGCCCTCTGGTTCGCCCGAGGCCGCCGCGTCAACGCGGTTGCCATGGCTGTCTAAATTTTCGCAACATCGCGGACACTTCCGGGCAATTTCCTGGCAGCATCCATTTAACACGGCGGATGCACCATGAGGGTATGAACAAGCACTTTCATATCCAACTCAAAGAGGAACGCACACGACGGGGATGGACGCAAGCCGAATTGGCCAGACGCACGGGGATGACCCGCTCGCAAATCAGCCATTTGGAGAGCTCCAGCCTCTGTCCGACCTACCAACAACGCGCGAGCTTGCTTTCGGCCATGCATCTTCCCAAAGATACCCTGGGATATGCCCGACCGTTGTCCAAACCTGGGGGATGGCCTCGCTGGCTGCGAGGCGATCTCTGGGAGCGGTTCTTAAAGCGCCCCGGACGCTATCGGCTGGACCGCGACCGTGAGAACTGGACGCGCTTGCGTGCCGGCAAAAAGCAATACCGTCGAATCTATGACCAATTATCAGCGGCTTGTCAGTTGAAGCACGGCCGCCAGGTCCTCAGGGACCTCTTCCACTTCGGCTGCATCGAATCAGGGCTCGAGGCAATCGCAATATTCCAGACGTTGCTCACGGGCATCGTCTCCTATGTGCCCCTCAGTCGGCTCGGCTGGCGACGGATGCCGGTCGTCGAGCACCCCTCCGGAGACATTGTCGGAGATCGCCTCTGGCCCGTCATCGTAATTGAGCAGCCGTTCCTTTGCGCCCTGTTTCTCCAGGTCCGGCTGCAAGTCCCGGAAAATACCCACTACCGGCTGGATTTCCTGGCCTGCGTAAAGCTCGAGGACGGCCTCCACTGGGTGGACATCGAGGTTGACGGAACCGGCCACGACCCCACCAAAGACAAAATCCGCACTGCCCAACTGCGACTCCCTCGAGTGACCCTGGAGGAGGACGACGTTCTGGCCACCGACTTCCCGTCGCGTCTCCAGCAAAAGATCTTGCAAGCCATCGACCGCGGGTAAGCGAGCCGGCACAAAATGCCGGACCGAGTCGCCCTGGCATGCCGGCACGACTCGACCGGCACGAACCCCCCGGCAAATGCCGGACCGAGTCGCCCTGGCATGCCGGCACGACTCGCCCGGCACAGACCCCCCGGCCAATGCCGGACCGAGTCGCCCTGGCGTGCCGGCACGACTCGCCCGGCACGAAACGCCCCGGCAAATGCCGGACCGAGTCGCCCTGGCATGCCGGCACGACTCGACCGGCACGACCCCCCCCCCGGCAAATGCCGGACCGAGTCGCCCTGGCATGCCGGCACGACTCGACCGGCACGAACCCCCCCCGGCAAATGCCGGACCGAGTCGCCCTGGCATGCCGGCACGACTCGACCGGCACGAAACGCCCAGCCTCGCCCGGGCGCGACCCGCCACGAAGACCCGCGCCAGGGCCGCGCCCCCGTGGCGCAGAAGCCCAGCGGCATGGAACTCGCTTCAATCACCTGGGGGAATCCTGACGGGCCGAGGTTTCTCGGGCTACACGGGTGGCTCGACAATGCCGCGACGTTCAGCCGGGTCGCGCCGCTGTTGCCCGAGCTCCACCTCGTCAGCCTGGACCTGCCCGGCCACGGGCAGAGCCCCCACCGCGAGCGATACTACTTCACCGACTGGGTGGCCGATGTCATCCGGGAGGCGGACCGGCGCGGCTGGGAGCAGTTCGGGCTGATCGCCCACTCGATGGGCGCCGGGGTCTCCCCACTCGTGGCCGGCACCTTTCCCGAGCGCATCACGCAGCTGATCCTGCTGGAAGGCCTCGGGCCCATGTTCGCCAAGGCCGAAGAGGCGCCCGCCCAGCTCAAGCGTGCCCTGACCTTTCGGCCCAAGCCGGCCGGCGTCTACAAATCTTATGACGAAGCCCTCGAGCGCCTCGCCGCCCCGCGCGGCAACCTCTCTCCCGAATCGGCCCGGCTGCTGGGCGAGCGCGCCATCAAGCCCGCTGAGGGCGGCTACACCTTCACCCACGACCCCGAATTGCGAGGTCCCAGCCGGATGCGCCTCACGGAACCCGAAGTGGAGGCCTTCTTCGAGCGGATCACCTGCCCCACGCTGGTGGTCGAGGCTGAGAACGGCATGCAGTTCGACCCCGAGATCACCCGACGAAGACTCGGCGCGATCAAAGGGCCCGTCACACTCGCCCGCCTTCCGGGCGGACACCACTTTCACCTCGAGCAGCCCGAACCGCTCTCAGCGACGATCCGCGAGTTCCTCAAGCGCTATTCCCCCGAGTGACCAAAGACCACAGCACCCACTGTCCAAAGTATCCACCTGCGAACCGAACAACCGGGGCCATCCAGAAACTCCAGCCAGACAATTAACAAAGCATTAACATTGTTAACCAAATTTAGCTTTTCCGGCCGACCTCGAGCTGCCATACTGAGCCCATGACGCAGAAGATCCAGGCGACCCCGAAAGTCGGAGCTCCCCACGAGCAGCACCACGCCCGGCCTGAAACGTCCAAACCACAGCCGCCGAGCGGAGACCAGACGCACATCAGCCCGGATGCCAGGGGCGAGGAAGACCCGGCCAACCCCGAACACCTCACCGGCCTGATGGGCAATTTTTCGACACAAGATGGTGGCCCGATCGACCTCGTCAATCCCTCGGCACCGGTCGAGAAGGCCGTGGGTGAAATCCTGTCCTCCCTGGGCGAAGGGCTTCCCGACGACCTGGAGCTGGGCACCCACATCAGCGCCACGCCGATCGGTGGGGGCAGGCTGGTGGGGCAGGTGGACAGATCGCTGCAGCTTGAGGGGTTGCGCCCCGCGCTCAGCAGCCTGGACGGCCTCATCTCCCAGGCCGAGGCGGGCTACAAGGGCAAACTTCCGCCCAAAGTGGCCCAGCACGTCGAAATGGCCCGCGCGGCCGCCGCCAGAGCCGGAATCAGCTGAACCGGTCCCAGGGAGGGCCCTCCGGGGCGCTCTCCACCGTGAGCTGCTCGAGCTGAAGGCGATAGGCGTAAAGAGCGATGCTCCGGTCTTTGAGGGGCTTGCGCGCCCCGTAGCGCGCATCTCCCAGCAGGGGCAGGCCAATGGCCCCGAGCTGGGCGCGGATCTGGTGGAACCGGCCGGTCTCCGGCTCGAGCTCGAGCAGGGTCAGGTTGTCGGCCGTCGCTTTCACGCGATAGCGGAGCACGGCCCGCTGGGCGGGAGGCCCTTTGCGCACGCGCGCCTGACCGCCCTGCTTGAGCAAGTAGTGCTCCAGCGTGCCGCTCGTCCGCGGCGGCTTCCCTCTGACCACGCCGAGGTAAGTCTTGCGGACCACCCGCTCGACGAACTGGCGACTCAGGTTGCGCACGGCAGAGGGAGTGAGCCCGAAGACCATCACTCCCCCGACCGGGCGGTCCAGGCGGTGGATCGGGTCGACCTTGCGTCCGACCAGCTCCGACACCCAGTCCACCAGCGAGGTGTCGCAGCTCGGGTCGGGTTGGGCCGGCATCCCCGGAGGCTTGAGGACGAAAAGAAGCTGCTCGTCCTGATGCAGCACGCGGGGCTCTTTCACCGCATCAGGTAGAGCGGCTCTCTCTTCTTGAGCCGCGGCGCGATCAGGAACAGCACGCACGGGAGATCCATCTGCCAGCGCAACGGCACCAGCAGCTCGGGCAAGGGCAAGATCGGGTTGTAGAGCAGGGCGATGGCGAGATAGCCCAGCGCCTGAAAGTCCAGTCGCAGGCTCATGGCGTCGATCGCCGCCGTCAGGGCGCAGGCGCACAGCAGGCAGTTGGCCATGAGGGCAAAACTCGGCGCCGTCGGGGTCGTGAGCCACACGAACAGCACCAGCGCGCCCACCCAGCGAGCAAAAGTTGAAAATCCCACCAGCCAGCGATTCTAGGTTCGAGCTTGAAGCCCTCTCAAGGCAGGGTGCCGCTGACGCGCCGTCCCCCCACGAACGTCGCCCGAACCGGAATGTCAGCGATCTGCGAGGTCGGCACCTGGAGCGGGTTGGCACCCAGGATGACCAGGTCGGTACTTTTGCCAACTGCCAGCGAGCCGACCCTGGCCTCCTGCCGGGTGGCGCGCGCCGCATCCAGCGTCACGGCCTTCAGGGCCTGGGGCACGGTGAGGATCTCGGCCGGTCCGAGCACCTGCTGGGGCGGAGTCTGCCACCGGCGCATGACGGCCGTTTGCACGGAGCGCAAAGGGCTGCATCGGCGAGATGGGCGCGTCGGAGTGGAAGCTGAACGGCATGCCTGCCGGGTCGATATTCTTGGAGACCTGCGGACCCAGGTGGTGTCATTGAACACCTGACCCCAGAAGAACACGTGACCGTTCGTCATGCTGACGTTGACGCCCAGCGCCTTCACGCGGGCGACGCCAGCTCGGCGTCGGTGTGCACGGTGAAGTGCTCAGTGCGAAAACGCGGATCGGGGATAGAGCTGCGAATAGACGTCCAGCACCTGGTCCTGAGCCCGGTCGCCAATGACGTGGGTCGAGATCTGGAAGCCGAGGTCGTGCCAGGCGCTCGAGAGTTGCAGCAAGGAGCCGGTGTCCGGGAAATCCAGGCTTCCGTAGGGGGGGCCCGGCAAGAACGTCGTCGTACCTCGAAGTCGGCGGTCGCACTGCCCACCACCTGGAGGGTTCCGTCCACCGTGGCGACGAGCGTGTAATAGCCCGAGAAGACGGCCCTCAGGGTCCGTCCGTCCGCGGTGACGCGCCCTATGGGCTTTTGGTGCTGCCCGCGCCGTTCAGGGCCACGCTGCTGGCCAGGGCCAGCGCGTTGGAGTTGGGCGAGCTGGCGCTCAGCGTGGGCACGCTGGCACGTCCGGCACGGCCCGGTCGACCGGCACCAGAAAGTCGACATCCCCCGTGTGCAGAACGGCAGCCGCGACGGCGCTGGAATTCTGCTGCGTGATTGCGAGCGGAATGCTCGGCGGCGGGACTGGAGCCGGGAGCTGCTGCATCCCCCTAACCACAACGCGGCCAGGAGCAACAGGAAGAATCAGCCAGCCATGCCACTACCCCCCTATCGCATACCAGTAGGCCCGAGACGGCCGCGAAAAGTCGTATTCCTTTTGCCAGCTCTCGGGGAGAGCTTCGCGCTCGATCGGAACGAAGCCCAAGCGTTCGAAAAAGACGCCTACATACTCTTGCACCGTCAGAGCGAACACGCCGCGCTTGCCGTCGCGCCGAGCCTTTTCCTGGATGGCTCGGATCAGGTCGCGGGCGCGTCCCCGCGCCTGATAACGGGGCAGCGTGCAGAGCTTGCCCAGCTCGTAGGTGTCCTCGTGGTGCAACAGCGCGGCGGCGGCCACGATCTGGTCATTCACCGAGTAGACCATGAAGCTGGGAGCCAGCTCGAGCAGCTCTTCCTCGCTCACCGGCTTGAGCGAGCCTTCGTCCACGTAAGGCTGCATCAGCGCGCGGATGTCGCGCACGTCCGTTTCGTTGGCCTGCCGCAGGATGTTGGGATACTCGCGCGTGAACAGCGTGCCCGAGCCTCCGTGGGTGAAGACCTCCTCGTAGATGGCGCCCCGCCGGGCCGCGGTCAGCACGATGTCGACCAGGTGCAGCTTCTCCTGCTCGACGATGAACTCGAGCCGCTCGCGGCTCAGGTTGGTGGGCTTGCCGGCCGCCAGGGCCTCCTCCAGCTCGGCCACGGTGGGATAGGAGCGGAACTTGCCATCCAGCTCCAGGCCCTGGTGCTCGCCCGGCAGAAAGACCTTGCGAGCCCCCAGGGCCACCGCGCAATGCATGACGCCGCTCAACACCTCGAGGTCGCCGGGGGGGAAGCGGTCGAGCGTGACCATGGGGAGACGTCCCGCCGAGAGCTCGGTCTGGAGCCGACCGATGAAGGCGGCGGTCTTGAGGTCCTCCGGTCCCGCCTTGAGGACGAGGAAGCGATAGCCGGAACGGTTCCAGAGCTTGAGCTGCTTGACCAGCTCGGGGTCGGCGGCGCAGAAGAGCACCTGGCGGATGCGGGCGGCGTGCAGCACGCGCAAATCGAGCAACAACTCGGCGCAATCTTGCGCGCGCTCGAAACAGAAGGCAAACAGCTTATCCCCGAAGCGCTGGCAGTAATGCAGCAGCTCCAGGGTGGAGAGCATCTGAGAGTCGATCACGGGGTCTTGGGCGCGTTGGTCCGATCTTTGCGGAGATCTTCCATGGCCAGGCCGCTCAGGAAGCCGCCCTTCATCTTGCCCGTGATGTAGAGCGCCGGAGGCACCACGCCATACATCATGCAGCCGCCGACGATGCTGACGAACGGCACTCCGAACGCCAGCAGGTGGCCGATCGCGGTACGTTTGTCGGCCGGGACGGCCTTCGTGTACTTCTGGTGGGCCCAGGCGCCCTTCGTGGCGCCCAGCCCGATGCCGGTGGTCAGGGCGGCGATCGGCTTGGCTACGGCCCAGGCCCCGGTGGAGGGCGCGAAGGCGATCATGGCCGCCACGCCGCCGCAAGCCAGGCCGACCGCGGCGAAACCGGGGTGCCGGGCCACCCATTTGGCCGAGTTGCGAATGCCCTGGTTGGCGATCCAGAGACCGATGCCGCCCAGGATGGCGGCGTCCAGGGGGCCTTTCATGGCGCCCAGTCCGCCCAGAACTCCGGCGCAGACCAGCGACTTGACGGGGTGCTTGCGAGCTTCCTTGACGAAGTCGAGCTCCCAGACTTCTTTGTGGTGCTTGACGCCCACCGCCAGGGCAGCGCCTCCCCCGGCGGCCGTCAGCAAGATGTCTTTGTCGAAGGGCACGCCGAATATGGTGGCTCCGAGGGCGGCCCCTCCGCCCAGCAGGCCGCCCACCAAAGCGGTGCCGGTCAGCTTGGCGTAGGGGCTGTTCTCAGCTTGCTTCTGAGCCTCGGCGAAGCCGGCGTCCTCCCCCTGGAAAGGGCGATTCTTGACGCCGTCGACCAGGTCTTTGAGCTCGTCGCGCACCGCGCCGAACAGGGTTAACCCGGGCTCGGAGGGCGCGGCTCCGCGCGGAGCGGGTCCCGAGGAGGCGATGACCGGCAGGGTGGCCACGGAGACGTTCACCCGATCAGGCTATCGGACCGTCCTGAAAACACCCTTAAAAAAGGAAAACCCCGGGGAAGCGGGGTGCCTGGAGACGACGGGGAACGCGGGAAGACGCTCCCCGCCGTCTCAATTTCAGGGACGGCCCAGGGCCGTTTACTCGGCGGGCTTTTCCTCGTCAGCCGGAGCGTCCTCGGATTTCTCCTCGGCAGCCTC
>JBDHVW010000190.1:0-8052 GCA_039809865.1 Vulcanimicrobiota bacterium | reverse complement strand
TAATCCTGGACTAATTGGCGGCGTAATTGGAAGACGTCGAGCGCGTTCTGGTTCACGTGGCGTGAGTTCGAGGTTGAAGCGCAATTCCTGCGTTTCGAAGACTCCGGCTGGATTGGTCCGGTGTTAGGATTTTGGGGTGGTCATGGTTGGCTTGTCGCCCAGGACAAGCCAGCCTGGCTTTCGAGCTGTGAATAAAGTACGCCTACGGTTGACTGCCAAGAGCGGAATGATCGCGGCTGCTCATCCTACCGCCCGGAAAGTGGACGTTCGGTCGCTCCGACTCCTGAATGTAGTCCCCGCGGAACCACATGGGTCCTCTCGAAGTTGCACGGGCGGCAACCGCACTCCATTTCCTTCCGGCCGGCAAAGATTAACAATTTCGCGCAGGAAGGCAATGATCTGGCAATGGTTTGTGAACGTCGGTAGCGTCTATGCTGGATGAAAGAATCGTTGCGGAGGAACTTACGGTGAACAGCGTCGCTATCGGTGCCCCGGTCGCCCCTCAGCTCATGGCTGGCCCTCAGCGCCAGACGGCGGCGCCCGCGCCTGCGACCGAGAGCGATGGGAAGGGAGCAGCGCTCGCCAACCAGTCGCTGGCGAACCAGTGGTCCGGAGCGGTCTACAACTACTCCAGCAACGCCCGTCCCGAGGATGGAATGTACGAGGCGGTCGCTCGGGCAGGTCAGGGAGAGAAAAGCGTCAGCTTTGCCGGCAGCCCCGACGACGTCCGCAGAATCCAAGAGCGGCTGGGCGCGGGGGAGTCTCTCGACGCGGTCGTATCGGATATCCAGGGTGGAAAAGGATTGAATGTGGCGCTGGCGATGGCAGGCGACGGCTCGGTCTCCTCCGCCCAGACGGATGGCACGGGCAGCGCCGTGGCCTCGGCCCGGAACACTTCGGGAGCGATCGCGAGCAGTTACGACCACTCGAACTCCAGCGCCACGGCGCAAGATTTCTCGGCCGCGACCAGCATCGCCCGGACGCACTCCACGGCCGAGAGCAGGGCCGAGAAGAACTCCTTCTTCACCTCGTCGGCCAGCGACAATTCAACGGCGATCGGAAGCGCTTTCAACGGCCCACAGGCGACTCTGCTGGCCCAGAATCACGATGTCCAGCGGGCGCATTTGAGCAACGCAATCCAGAATTAAGCGAACCGGGACCTCGACGGCGGCAGCGTGACTGGCAAATCGTGCGGGCTCTCGGCTGAGGCTCATTTAAGACTGTCGATATCCGTTCTTACCCACTGACTCGACGAGCTTCCGGCGAGCGCAGCGTTTCAGAGCACTCGAAAGCTCCTGCTGGACGCTTTTGATGAAGGCCGTTCGAAGACCGAGTTTGTCCTTGGCCCAGCGATGGGCCCGTCGCAGGAGTTCGTCGCGTTCGAGCACGTCGGTGCCGAGCGCCTGAAGGATACAGTTGATCCAGTCATCGCCTTCATAATCCTCTGCCCATTCGAGCCGGGCCCAGGCGGTCTTGCGAGTGAGCGAAAAACGGCTCTTGCTGCGGAAGCAGTGCTCGATCGCCTCGTAAAGTGGCCCGGAAGGGTGCAGCCTCTGGAAATTGGCCAGGCCCTCGTTCCGAAGTTCTTGCGCCACGAACCGCACCGCCGTCTCGCGCTCGAGCTCACCCTGACCCAAGAGTAGTCCATGAACCAGGAAAACACGCTCGTCGGCATCAAGCTCGAGAAAGGGCACGAGCTCTTCCTCCTCCTGATCTTCCTGTCTGGCCAAACAAGAGCAGACCCGGTCCAGGTCACGCGTGAACGCAGCCAGGTAGGGGACCGTTAAGGTTGACCCCAAAGGAGTCACCAGGGCAACCCGTTGGGTTTCCCCGACCCCTAGGTCGGCAGCCTGGCAGCGGCTATAGGTCCAGAAACTACCGTGCCCGTGTCCACGCAGAGCGCCACGGAACACCAGATAGCAGGTGCCGTCCTCCTGGTCCTGGGCGAATAATGCGTTTCCTTTGCGATCGCCTTTGCGCAGGATCTCCAGGGTATGTCCGAAGCTCCAGGGACGGTCAGTCTCGGGAGAGGAGGTTCCAAGTCGAAGCCGCCATCGAAAGTCGTCCACCTCGGCAGCACACCACAGGGTTAACTCTGGAAAACCGGAAACTTCGGTGTGAACTCCGTTGCGCAGGAGGCGAACTTGTCGCTCGGGAGCTTCGCGAAGGCTGTTATGCAAAAGTTGCATGCACTCATCAGGACTAGAGTGCAGGCTCAATGGACCGGTCGCGCGAGTGTAAAGGCTCGTTCGCTGGCTGGGCGTCGGCAGGCTGGATGTGGCTATCTTACTGTGCCCTCGGTACACCTCGAGGACGTGCTCGATCTCCTCGAGTTCCGAGGTAGCCAGGGTAAGCACAACGGGACAGATGGCGAGCTCGTGATTCTGAGTCAGGGTAGGCGAGGTTAAAAGAGCTTTGCTGTGAGCTCCGCGGAAGAGTAAGATCCCCTGCGCCACCTGGTCCCGAGGAATGCCGAGGCGCCTCACCTTCCCCGCCGAGAGGCCAGAGAGAAGACGGGGATTCACATCTCCGAGCACCACCGATTTGACCCGCTCGCCTCCGGCGAGGAGCAACTCCAGGATGTCCTCGCCCAGGCCCCACCCCAAGAGCTCGAGAGATGTGCACTCCAGCAGGAGCCGCTCGACAGTGGCCGAGAAATGCTCGATCGAAATCAAACCTGGCTCGCCGATCACATCGTCCTCGGGCGCACGTCGCCGGGCAAAGTATACTTTCGATCAAACCCGCACAAGAACTGGTTCGCCAGCACAAACCAAGCGTCGCGAGTGTTCCCTGGGCGAAGGGCGCGCTCTTTCGCCTCGAGCGCAGCCGGCTCAGACGGCGTGAACTCAGACTCTTGGCGCTTGAAGTTTTCGTTGTGGCCGGCATTGGGCATGGCCGCGTGCAACAACTCGTGATAGAGGACGAACTCCACCACAAGTTGTGGAATATCGGGAGAGTTCAAAACTCGATTAATGCATATCCTGGCGTCCGAGCTACACCAGCCCCATTTGCTGCGGAGGGCCCGCTTTGAGTAGAAGAGCTTCTTTACTTCCACTTCGTCCTCCACCAACCGATGCCTAGGTTGGGATAGCACAAGCTCCATCAGCACGTGGAGATCATACCCCGTCGCTCCAGCGGGCCACTCAGACGGCTCGACGGGAATGCTCGTCTCGACTTCGGGCGGAATTGAGTTGGCTGCCATGCGGAGCTTTCTCAGGGTGGCCTGAGCGTCGACCACGTCCCTCATGAAAGCGGTTGAACTTCGAAAGATCACCTGGCACAGGGGATCCTGGGTGTAGCGGTGGGTCAGCCACTTCTCTTGCTGGTCCTCATTGAGATCTCTGATTTCCTGCGCAATATGGTATGGGTCCAGGCTCTGTTTTTCGGCCAGGCTACACTTTTCTAGCTCCTGCCCTCGTTGCCAGCAACGCAAGAGGTCAAGCACGTCCAACCAGCGGGGCGCCGGCTCCGGGCAGTCTTCGAAACATTCGTCCAGGATGCGCTCAACTCGCTTCTGGTCTAGATTTTCGGGGATCGCCTCCCCCTTTCCATATAGCTCCTCCAGCCGGTTAAATCCGGGAATCTGATGCGACAGGACGAAGATGCGCCGGACCAGGAGGTCGTTGCCGGTGTCCTCCTCCCAGACATACCATCGCTCGGGGAAGCACTCGAAGGTTCCGATGAGCTGACCGCGTGCCCGGCTTTGAACCAATCGGTAGGCCTCCAGGATGAGCTCTTCGGGAATAGAGACCCGCTCGTACGGTATCCGATCGTTTAACCTCGGTTCGGGGACCGGACCTGTTGTGACTGCGAAGCGGGAGTGGAAGATGTCGAAGTCCTTCCATTCATCCAGGAAGCTGACGATGAAGGCGTCCCGGGTCCCCCCGGCAGCCGGCCCACGGAGTGCGCGACCGATCATCTGGTTGAGTAGTGCCTCCGACCCGGTCGGGCGGGTCAGGAAGACCGTCTGCGTGCTGGGTGCGTCGAAGCCTTCGGTGAGCATCTCCACGTTGATGAGAACCTGGATGGACCCATCTCGATAAGCCTGCAGAACTCCCGAGTTCTCTGCACCCCGGGTGCTCGCCACGTAGTCGGCCCGGATCCCGGCCTCGCGAAACTCGCGGGTGAGCGTCATGGCGTGGGCAATGTCCACCGCGAATACGATAGTCCTGGCATACCTGGCGACATACTCCTGGTAGCGCTTGACGATCAAGCTGTTTCGTTTGGAGGAGTCCGCTATGCGCTTGAGGGTTGCTTCGCCCAACTCTTTGAAGCGCTCGATGTGCTTGCGTTCTTCGGCCGTAAACTCGCCCTCAAAAAAGCAATGGGTCTTGACTACTTCAAGGTGCGGAACGGATAGGATACCCTTGTCGATGAGCTCCTCGCGCTTGACGTCGGCCACTACCTCCCCGAGCGAGTTCCAGAGTCGGCGGCGATCGGCTTCCTGCATCCGCACCGGTGTGGCCGTCATCCCCAGCAGATAGGAGGTTCCTGAGTAGGGCTTCATCGTCTCCAGCACCTGCTGGTAGCTGGGAGCGGAGATGTGGTGCGCCTCATCCACCACCACGAACACACCGTTCGTGGCGGTGGCAAAGAACTGATCGACAGCACCTAGATTGCCTCGTGTGCTCTGGACTGTAGAAAAGACAATGTCGTCACCGTTGACCCGTCCCCATGACGCGTGCTCGCCCGAGACCAGGATAAGCTTGAGACGTTCCTTCGGAGTCTCAGGAGAGCTGGCCGCCCATTTGGCAGCCATCAGGAAAGTCGAATAAGCCTGCAGCAGCAACTCGGTGCGGTGGGCGAGCCACAGCACCCGACCTCCCTGGGACACCCACTCGCGCAATAACCAACGCGCGGCCAGGGCCGTCTTGCCGCCCCCCGTCGGTACCACCAGGACACCACGCGTTTTCCTGTTCTTCAGGAAATGGGCGTTGAGCTTGTCCCAGGCGGCCTGCTGGTGAGGATAAGGCTCGAACGGATTGTCCTTCGCGGTTCTTAAATTGAGTACCACATCAGGAAGATGTTGGTCGAGGAGCTGCATCTCTTCATTCTCCGCGTGCTGGAATTCAACGAGGATTCGAAAGAGTCGGCCCGGGTCCTGGTGATACCGGATCGAACTGGTGGGGAGGAGGCTGGATCTTACGTTCGCCGAGCCCGACTCTCATTAAATTCGAGTCCGGCCCAGATCGTTATCTCGAACCCCAAGTGGAATGGAACCCTAAGTTGCTCCGCAACGTCTGATTATGGCGGCGTGGCTGATCGGGATCGGGTCGCTCGAGGTGGTCGGCCGCCCGGGTTTGCGCGCGGAGCTCTCGCTTGACGGCAAAGATTCAGCCTGCGTCCTGACCGGGCGGAGCCCGCTGGTTCGTCGTGGTCCCGCCCGGGCGGAGCTCTATCGGGACTTGCCCCGGCGCAGGAGGTAGGTCACGCCGTAGACAAGCGCGATGAATCCGGTGACCGGAATCGCGAACATCACGAGTATTAACGCGATCCCCACGCCCGCCGGCAGACTCTGGCTGAAGTGAACTCCCAGAAGCGTCACCCCCAGCTCCACCAGGGTAGCCAGCGCGTAGCCCTGGAAGCGGCGCAGGATGACGGGGAGAGGCTCGAACTGGAGGGAGAAGCTGGACTGCTCACGAGCATAGCGAGTCATCTCGTCCGCGGATGCGGCCATCCCCTCCATGGAAGCCGCCAGCTCTTCTTCGCCCTGGGCGCGCAATCGGGCGGCGTCCGCCCTCATCTCGGCCCCCAGTCGTTCGGTGGCACGCGCCGAGCGACGCAGCTGGATGAACAGGTAGACGGCGTAGCCGAGGAGGAAGATTCCCCCGATCCCCTTGACTAATTCCACCCGGGAGAATTCTCTCTCGCCGCCGGAAAACCCGCTTTACCCGACCACCGTGCCGTCGTTGCGCACGTCCAATCCCGAGGTGGCGACCGCTTTGCAGACCCTGGCCGTGTGGTTGGAATACATCCGGTCCACGTTCTCGCGGGTGACCGGCATCCAGCCGACCGCTCCTTGCTCGCCGCCGCTCAAGTGCTTGCTCCAGGGCGGCGTCCCGGTCGACTCCACGGACCGGGCCATCGCTCACCGCCGGACGCTGGCCGGTCTCGGGCACGCTGTTCAACACTGCACTGATCCTCATGGGGTCCTCCTCGATTCCCTGACCTTTCGGAAGGTTCGGGAAAGGTCTCGATGATGCAATCGGGCCATGCGCATCACGAGCCTGGCTCTGCCCCTCGCATCTACCGCCGCCTCGACCGCGATCCAGCGCGACCCCGTCGACAGCTACCAGCCGGGTGGACTTCCTCCGGACATGACCTCGCACAAGCTCCGCAAGCTTTTCCAGGAGCCACCCACCGTGCGCATGGTCTTCGGCGAGGCCCAACTGCGCGAGCGCGGTGATCTGACTCCCGTGGACTGCTCGGGAGAGGAGCTGGCGCGGCGCCTGGAGCCCACGCTCCGAAGCCACCTGCGGGAGAAGACCTACAACAGCTTTGCGCCGGTGCTGTCGTTCGTGGAGACGATGCAGCAGAATCCGCCCGGGGCCAACTGGCAGAGCTGGCTCGAGCCCTTCCGGAAATTCCAACTTGACAGCCGTCAGGAGACGGATAGCGTGGGGGGCAGCTCGTGCGTGGGACTGGCCCACGACCTGTGCCAGACGCTGCGGGACCAGGGCTATCCGGCCTACTGCTGTCCGGTCCGGCTACCGGAGGCGCTGCGCCAGGGCAATCCGTTCCCGTTCGGACATACGGCCGTCGTGGTCCCTTACCGCGAAGGATTCCTGTTGCTCGATCCGGGCCTCAGCCTGCCGCAGCCCATTCCCGTCGAGCCCGACAAGCCCGTCCGCCTGACCCCGTGGGACAACGGCCCGTTTTCGCAGGACTGGGAGTTCTCGTATCAGCCCGGGGACCCGCCCAGCGTCAGGTGCCTGGTCACCATTCCCAACAGTGAGGGGGGAGGCGAGAGCACCTTCTTTCCCACGCTGGAATGGACCAATGCCGACCAGACACTGGCCCGATGCACCCCCTTCAACCCACGCCCGCGCATCACCGCGCGCGACGAGCACGGCCACCCGATCTGTCAGGTCGCGGTCGAGACGAAGAAGGACAGGGTGCTGGTCATGATCGAGAGCGAGGGGCGCCGCAAGCGCGTGCCGGTCGCGGAAGCGGGCGACTCGCTCGACGACGCGATGGCGCGCAAGCTCTTGCCGCAAAGCGACTCTCCCCGCCGGGAGCTGCTCGAGATGGTGGGCCGGATCGCCGAGGCCATGCCCGTGCTGGGCCGCGCCAAGACGGAGTTCTTGGACTCGCTGAGGCCTCACTGAGCACACCGGGGCAAGGGGGATCCGCGCTCCGGGACGGATCCCGATCCGCTCGCGGGCGGATCTCGCTGCGAGGGGGGATCCGCGCTCCGGAACGGATCCCGATCCGCCCGCGGGCGCGGATCGAGCTCAGCGCGCGGCGAGTCGTTCCCCAAATGCACGATTCGCCGCTCAGGGGAACGACGTCGTTCCCTTAAACCTGGAATCGTAAGTCAGGGGAACGAATCCTTGAGCGCGCCCCGGGGGGGATCCGCTCCCCGGAACGGATCCCGATCCGCTCGCGGGCGTGGATCGGGCGGCGAAGGCGGAGCCTGCCGCGCCCGCTAGCCGACCGACATCAGCGCGCGCTGGCGCATCTCCAGGATGGCGGAAGACGGCTCGAGCTGCAGCTCCTTCTGGAGCGTCACCCGGCAGGCCTCATACTGGCGCAGGGTCTGCTCCGGGGCGCCCAGCGCCAGGTGGCCCTTCATGAGCGCCAGGTGGGCCTCCTGGGAGCAGGGCTCCAGCTCCAGGAGCTGCTGCGAGAACTCCAGCACCTCCGTCCAACGATTGCGCTCGCAAAGCACGCGGATCAGCTGGCTGAGAGTCTCCTGCATGCGCACCTCGACGCGGTTGCGCGTCAGCAGCGCCCAGTCGTAGTAGCAGCCCTCCAGATACTCCCCCTTGTACAGCCGGGCAGCCCGGATGCAGGCGGCCACGAAGCGCTCCTGGTCGGACCCGGCGCTCT
>JBDHVW010000189.1:0-8123 GCA_039809865.1 Vulcanimicrobiota bacterium | reverse complement strand
GCCACCACCGTCGTTGTCGCCGCGGCCAGGCTTGCCACCACCGTTGTGGTCGCCCCGACCCGGTCGATCGCCACCGTCGTTGTGACCCACGCCACCGTCGTTGTCGCCACGACCGGGCTTGTCGCCACCATTGTCGCCGCGACCCGGCCGGTCGCCGTGCGGCCTGCCACCACCGTCGTTGTCGCCGCGGCCAGGCTTGCCACCACCGTTGTGGTCGCCCCGACCCGGTCGATCGCCACCGTCGTTGTGACCCACGCCACCGTCGTTGTCGCCACGACCGGGCTTGCCACCACCGTTGTGGTCCCCACGACCCGGCCGGTCGCCGTGCGGCCTGCCGCCACCGTCGTTGTCGCCGCGGCCAGGCCTGCCACCACCGTTGTGGTCGCCCCGGCCCGGACGGTCGCCGTGCCAGTCGCCGCCGTCACCATCGCCGCCCTGCCAGGGGTGCTGACCCACGCGGCCGGGCTTGCAATCGTTGTTCGCCACCGGCTTGCCAGGCTTGCCAGGTTTGCCGCCGGTGCGGGGCGGCCGCCCGTTGACGACGACGTTGTTGTTCACCACGGTGTTGTTCCGCACCACGGTGTTGTTGCGAACCACATTGCGCGTCACGTTGTTGTTCACCACGGTGTTGTAGCGCACCACCGAATTGTTGCGCACCACGTTGCGCGGCACCGGATTGCAGCGCGTCACGTTGTAGCAGTTGTTCACCACCACCGGCCGGTAGCACGGACGCCGGGCCGGGGGGCAGTTGTTGAAACCGTAATTGTAGATCACCGGCTGCCAGGCGTAGTAGCTCCCACAACCGGGGCGCCAGTAGCCAGAATCATACGAGTCCCAGTAACCGTGGCAGACCGCGCCGCTCCACCAGTCGCAGTTGCGGTAGTTGAACCAGTCGTTCACCACCACCGCCACTCCGAACGTGATCAGCGCAGCCGCCAGAATATTGCTGGACGTGTCCGACGAGGAGTAGCCCGAAGCGTACGAGCGCGACCCCTCGAGCTCCTCGGTGCCGCCCACGAGGCGGTCGGGATCATACGCCGGAACGTAAACCCGCGCGGGATCCGTGGGGCGAATCGTAATGATGTCGTCCTGCTCCTGCGTCACCGTCATTTCGGGACCGCTCTTGAGCCGACCGGCCTGGTAGGCCACGTAGCGGACATTCTGCACGGCCTGGAGCACGTCGCTCATCTGGTAGGTGGCCGCATAGGAGAGCGCCGACGTCCAATCGGGATCCTCCACCATCATCTGCAAGACGGCCGGGAACTCCATCATCGCCTTGACGGCCGGATCCCAGTCCTCCGGAGCCGCCTCCGAGCCGCTTCCCTGCTTCACCAGGGCCTGCGCCTCGCGCAACTGATCAGGCTCGGCCGCCGCCGTCAACACGTTGGACAGCAGCTGGTCCGGGTAGAGAGCAATCGAATCGACCATGTCCGCCAGCTCGTCCGTCGAGTAGAGCTGCGGTCCACCATCGGTCTGTGCACGAACGGCCGGAGCGAGCAATAGCAAGCAGGCCACGGCTATCCAAAGGAAGGATTTTCTAAACATTGAGGGCCCTCCCAAATCGGGTATTCAAAGAACTCCCCACTACCCGAGCGTATCATCTTCGGAAGGCCGATGGGTTACCAACTTGTGAACCGTTGGAGGCCAAAAAGCGCATAAAATCAAGGATTTTACGGCATGAACGAAGAGGAAAATCTCCCACGACACGAATCGGGGAGAGTGGGGTGGCGCTGGACCGGGAGCCGTCAACTGGGGAGAGATCGACGGCCCCCGGGGCGCTCTATCGTTGACCAGGTTCCGCTCCAGCGTGGCCGGCTCGGTTCCTTCGATGTGAGCCTATCCTAAGGCAGGGGCCTGAAGCCTGCTGGAAGCTTTCCTGAAGGAACCCTAAAGATCGGGCTGATCGGCGGAACGCCTGGCAGGACGGGCCGGAAGCTTCACGACGGCGCGCGTTCCTTGACCCAACTTGGATTCCAGATGCAGGGTCCCCTGCATCGACTCCACCAGGGCGCGTGCGATGGGCAGACCCAGGCCGGTCCCGCCAGTTCCGCGGGAACGGGCCGGATCGGCGCGATAGAAGCGATCGAAGACGCGCTCCAGGTCCTCGGTCGCGATGCCGATCCCCTCGTCCTCCACCACCAGGCGAACGTCCGCGCCCACCACCTCGGCGCTCAACCGGATCGTCTTGCCGGCCTGAGTGTATTTCGCGGAGTTGTTGACGAGATTGCGCAGAACCCGCTCCAGGCCTTCCTGGGGCGCGCGGATCGAAAGCGCGGGGGGACACTTGACCTCGACCTTGATCTCGGGGTCCTTCAAGCGAAGATAGCTGGCCGTCTCATCCAGCATCGCATTGATCGAGATCGCGCCATCCGAGGTGGCCACCCGCTCGGCCCGGGAAAGCGCCAGCAGGTCGGCCACGAGGCGGCCCATCCGTTCCACCTCGCGCTCCATCGTGGAGAAAGCCAGCTCGCGATCCTGCGGGTTCTTGTCGGCACCCCGGCGCAGCATCTCCAGCATCCCTCCCAGAGCGGTGAGAGGGGTTTTCAGCTCGTGGGACGCGTCGGCCACGAAACGCTTCTGGGCCTCCAGCGACTGCTCCAGCCGGCGCACCATGCCGTCGAAGGCCAGGGCCAGACGGGCCGCCTCCAGGGTGCCGGCAGGAGTTCCAGCCCGGGCCGTGAGATCACCGGCCGCCACCTGCTCGGCCGCGGCCGTCAGCACCTCGAGCGGGCGCGAGAGGCGCGCCGAGAGCCAGCGGCTCAGGAAGATCGCCAGGATCACCGTGGCCAGGCCGGCAAAGACAAAGTAAGACGCCAGCGCGTCCAGCAGCTCTTTGTTGTAGTCCCAGGGCAGGCCGACCGCCACGGTCGCTTCGACCCCGCGCGGTCCGTTGAGGCGGATCAGCCCCACCTGCCAGTCGCGTTGGGAGGCCTTCACCTGAAAACTCCGTTTGGTCTCCGCCTGGGGAAGCAGGGCGGCGATCAGTTTGCTGTCGGGGGCGGCGGCGGGCTCGCGGAAACGGCGCGGCTCGGCTTCGGCCACCAGATCGCCCTCGGCGCTGTAGATCTGGACAAAAGCGCGCGGCTCGATGATGACCGCCGCCTGCGCCAGGGCCTCGGCCCGGGCCAGCACGTCCTTGGGAGCCTTGAACCGGTTGTCCTCGCCCCGCCACTCGCCGGGGCCGTAGGTATCCGTCAGCCCCTCCGCGACCATGCGCAAGAGGCGGTATTCCCCGCTGCGCATCAGGTGGGTGAAGACCAGCCCGTAGACCGACAGGCCCAGCACCGAAAGCGCCAACACCAGCAGGCCGACGTAGCCCGAGGCCAGCACCCAGCGCAGGGTGGGACGGCGGCCCTCAGCCTCCGAGGGCATAGCCGACACTGCGCACCGTGCGGATCAACCGTCGGTCGGCGTCTCCGAGCTTCTGGCGCAGCGAGCTGATGTGCACCTCCACCACGTTGGTGCTCCCTTCGAAATCAAAGCCCCACAGCTGGCTGAGCAGCTGCTCGCGGGTCAGGACCTGCGTGGGACGACGCATGAGCGCCTCCAGCAGGTCGAATTCTCGAGCCGTCAGCTCGAGCGGCTCGCCGCCTTTGCGCAGACGGCGCGTGGCCGGGTCGAGCTCGAGGTCGGCATAGCGCAGCGTCTGCTCGGAGTAGCGGCCGGAGCGGCGCAAGAGCGCCTGGATGCGAGCCAACAACTCCTCGAACTTGAACGGCTTGGGCAGATAATCGTCGGCGCCACCGCGCAGCCCCTCCACCCGGTCCTCCACCTCGCCCCGGGCTGAAAGCATCAGGACGGGAACGGCGCTGACCGCACGCAGCTCGCGGCAAACGGAAAGTCCGTCGCCGTCGGGCAGCATGCGGTCGAGCACCAGGAGGTCCGGCCGGAAGTCGTGGTAGACCTGCAGTGCCTCGCGCCCGGTCTGCGCAGAGCCGACCTCGAAGCCTTCGTAGCGAAGGCCGAGCGAGATGTAGTCCACGATAGACGGCTCGTCATCTACCACCAGGATACGCACTTTACTGCCGGAGTCTCCATTTTCTGACATGGTCGCTGTCGTTCGACAACCGGGCAGGAAGTCCTAACGACAATGCTTGTTGTTGTGACGGCGCTTGCCGTTGTTGCCGTAGACGTAGTGGACGTTCTGCCGGTGGCAGCCCTGATTGTAGTTCTGGTAGACCGGGACGTACTGCGTGCGCTGGACGTAGCGCACGGGCTGCACATAGCGGACCGGCTGCACGTACTCCACCGGCGGGACATATTGGACGGGCGGATAGTATCCGCCCTGATAACCACCCTGGTTGCCCACGGTGACGCTCCAGCCCACCTGGGCCTGGGCCGGCAGGTGCGCGAAGAAAACGACCGCGGCGGCGAAAAGCAGTGATTTGAGTTTCATTCTAGTTCTATCCTCCAAAGCTACCGGTTTCGATAGGACGTTTCTCTCCCCGAACCCAGCATAAGCCGAGGGGCCATGGAGAAACCTGAGGAGAGGATAAAGTTTCAATTATCGGCGGCTAAAAGCTGCCCGGGCATGCTGCGAGGCGGCGGCGCCCAGGAACAGGGCCGATCCGACGGCCTGGAGGGTCGGGTGAGACGTCATGGCGCCGGCCAGCAGCACTCCCCCGGCGGCAACCTTCAAGCCGCCCAGACCCACCGCCAGCGGGCGACCGCCGGCCCGCCGCGCCACCACGACGTCCTCGAGGCCGTCGGCCACCGCCGCGACCGCGCTGGAAGCCGCGCCCAGATTGGTCAGGCTGAGAGGTCCCAGCAAAGCGGAGCCGCTGGCCGCGGCGTAACACAGGCCCAGGCCTCCGACCAGGGAAGCGCTGCCTCCGGCGGCGTTGAGATAGCCGCGCGTCTTGTCCCCCTGGCAGAGAGCCTGGTAGGACTGGCTCAGCTCGCTGGCGCCGAGCACCAGGTTGGCCACGCCGAGACTGCCCACCACGAAGCGGTCGGTGCCGCTCAGGGTCTCGGTCACGTTCAGCGCGTGACCCACGCCCTTGCCGTGGGACTCGAGGAATTCCATCGCCGGGCGGACCGCGCCCCGGGTGGCATGGATGACCGCCTCGGCTGCTTCCTCCACGCGCCGCAGGTTCTGCGGGGATACGGGTGTGACTCTCACACCGAAGGTTTATGCCAGCCACCCTGAAAAAAACCTGAAAAAAGGATCCCAAATGGCGCCGCGCCAAGCTTGCGAGAGTGAGAGAGCTCCTGGTCGAGAGCGTCGTGAAAGCCGGTGGCACCGTGCAGGCAGGGCGCTATGTCACTGCTCCCGGCATCTTCCTGACGCAGGGTGAGGCCCCCGCCTCGCCCGAGCTGCGGGAAATCGCTGCCCTGTGGGACGTCGATCCGACCCGGGATACGTTTCACCTGATGGCGGAGTGCTCGGCGCTCGTCACCTATCTCAACCCGAAAAAGCGCTCCCCCGGCTACGTGCAGTCCGTGCTGGACAAAGGCCATCTCTCGATCGCGGGACAGAGCTTTCAGACTCTGGGCCTCTTCGGGGTGCCCCTGGAGACGGTCATCGAGCTTCTCTCGCACGGCCTGGACTCCACGGCCCGCCTCACCTCGAGCGCGGTGATGGCCATGGACGACCCGCTGTTTTGCGTGTATGGCCCCGACGAGCTGCGCCCGCTGCAGATCGAGAACCTGGAGCGGCTGCTGGAGGTACGGGCGCAATTCGACGAGCGCTGGCGCGCGACCGACCTCTCCCCCATCGCCCGCCGCGAGTTGCGCAACTCGCTCTGGCCGGGCTCCCGAGCCACGTTCCTGTTCATGGGGATGCGTCTCATCGATTGGGCCAAGCTGCTCGCAAAGCGCCTGCCGCGCGCGGGCAATGAGGCCATGCTGCGGGTGATCTGCCGGCGGATCGCCGCGCTGCTGCACGAGCGTTTCCCGCAGATCGTAAACCCTCCCGAGAGCTACGGATGGGATGGCGACCCGTGGCGCTGAAGAGCATCGCGCTGCTGACCACCAACGCTCGCAAGGCCGAGGAGTGGCACAATTTCCTGCGTCATCAGGGAATGGCGTGCCTGCAGTTCGACCCCGCCCGGCACACGCCGGCCGAGTTGCTGCAGGCGGGCCACGCGCTGGTGTGTCGCGAGGAGTCGAGCCTGGTGGTGCCAGGCACCGACCTCAGAGCCGAGCCGGTGCACCTCGCCCCCGTCGAGCACCTGTGTCGCATCGAGGCCTGGCAGAGCGCTGAGAGCAGCCGTTTCGAGGCGCGCCGGGCCGGTTACATCGACCGGACCGCCCCCGCCGAGCACGGCGGCTGGTGGGATACGCAGTTCCGCGACGCGCTGACGGGACGCACCTACACTCAGCAGGCGCTTTTGCGCGGGGCCAAGCTATCGGCCCGCACGGCCGCCCTGGAGCAAGTGGTGGAGCGCTACTTCGCCGCCCCGCGCCACGCGCGCTACCTGGTGGTGCCGGGCGATCCTCTGCGCGTGATCGACTTCGACCGCCGGGTCTCGGTCATGGTCGATGCCAACCCCTGTCTCCAGGCTCTGCGCGGCACACCCGCTCAGGGCTTCATCGAGGCCGCCATCAACCAGGGACTCTTCGTCAGCCTGGGGCAGACGCGCTCGCAACAGGTCTATTTCTGGCCGGGCGTCTCGGGCTTGCCCAGCGTGCCGCGGGAGAGCTCGGTGGACGAAGCCAAGTTCTTGTTGCACGACCTGGTGCACTTCCTGATCGGCCGCCTGGTGCCGTGCGGCCCCATGACCGAGCACGAGCGGCAGATCTTCCTGGCCTGGGCCATGGTCGAGGAAGGGCTGGCTCTGATCCTGGCCGACGGAGTCTTCGTGCACCTGCTGGCCTCGGCCGGGGTGGACTACGATTTCGGCCAGCACAAGGGCTACCCGTTCTACCAGGCGCTGGGGAGCCCGCTGGAGCGGCTGCCGGAGCTGCTCTGGGCCAATGTCCGCTTCTTTGCCCTGGGCGATCGCGCGGGCTTCGCCGATTTCGGGCTCGACTTCGATGACCCGCGCGCGGTGAAGTATCTCGATGGCTTTGACCGCTTCTCGATGGGCGACTGGCTGTGGAACCAGCGCATGGCCCTGCACGCCCGCTCCGACAGCGATTTCTACGCCCGCTGGTGGCAGCTCGCCGGCCCCCTCAACGCCCGGGCCGAGCTTGGCCTGCTGACGCCGCGCGACGTGGCGCCCCACATTCCGCCCGGAGATCCGGTCCGGGGAGTGTTCGACTACATCTTGCGGCATCGTCTCAACGGCTGGGGTCTGAACGTGCCGCGCGTCTCCCCCGAGCTCGAGACGTGGCGGGCCGTGCGGCGCTGGCTGATCGGCCAGCTGGGCTTTTTCGCGACCTTCGACCACGTGGCGGCGGTGCGCACCGCGGGGCAGCTCCTCTCGCGCGTGGACACGGCGGAAAGCGTCGAGACGTTGCGGGCTTTCGTCCACCAGGCTCTGGAGGTGGCCCACCAGCTCGGCGAGGTCAGCGCCGACCAGGCGCGTCGCTGGGGCGAGCTTTTCCCCGTCTTCCCGCCCTACTACATCGGTTACAAAGCGCGCCCGGGCCTGACGCCGGCCAGGATCGCGGCGCGCCTGCTCGGGCCCGAAGGAGAGGCCCAGACCCTGGAGGACGAGCTGCCCGGCGTGGTCTGCATCGTAACGAATCCCGAGCACTCGCGATTCCTGGTCGACGACGACCTCGAGCTCCCCGGCGGTCCCCGCCACTCCGAGAGCGAGACGGCCGAGGTGGCCTGGCGCCGCGTGGCCCCGGCGCTGGCGGAACGCGCCGTGCGCTGGCAACGCCTGCGACTGCCGGATACGGGGCGCGACCTGGACGTCCTGACCATCGAGCTGCCCGAGGCGGAGCTGCGAGGCCTGGGCCGCACCGTGTCGCGCGAGGAGGCCGAGACCTCGCCTCACGCGCTGATCCTGGCCACCTTCCTGGAAGCGGGCTGAGCGAAAAAGGCGCCCCCTCGCGGGAGCGCCTCGTCGTTCAGTGGGCGACCAGGTAGCCCACGTCGTGGGGCTTCTCCGGGTCCCAGTTGGACTCGTCATCCATCTCGCCCGGCTCGGGGCGCGGGGCGACGACGCCGAAGCTGCCGTCCATCGAGAGATAGTTCTGCACGCCCGTGGCGATCTTGCCGGCCAGCTGGT
>JBDHVW010000188.1:0-8138 GCA_039809865.1 Vulcanimicrobiota bacterium | reverse complement strand
CGAGCGCTCGCTCGGCCCGCGCCAGGTTGAACGGGTGGCCCGCCAGGGTCGCCGGGCAGTGCAGCACTCTAGGAAGCATCCTTCAGCCTCAAGAACGGACGCTCGATCACGGCGTAACTGGTGATCGCCGCGACCAGCGACAGCGGGATGCTGAGCAGCGGCCCGAAGTGCGTGACGAACGCCCAGTGCCATAGATACAGGCCGTAGGAGATGCGCCCGAGCCCCCGCAGGATCGAGTTGCGCAGGATCCAGAGCGACCATCCTCCGGGTGCCTGGACGAGGTTGAGCAGGTTGAGGGCAAAGCCCAGGTTGACCAGCGTGAGCCCCCCCGCGTAGAGCCAGGGGTCGCGGGGACCCACGGTGAGGACGGCGGCCGTGATGAGGACCAGGAAAGCGATTCCGGCGGTCCGGCGGCTGTGGCCCGGGAGCAACCTGGACAGGAAAGCCATCCCTCCGTCGATCGTTCCATCGTTCCCGGAGGCCAGACCGATCAGGCACCCGAACAAGAGTCCTTCGCACCTCGTGTCCGTCCCGTAATAGAGCCGCCCGTAGGGCGCGCCCGCCCACAGCAGCCCCCAGCGCAAGACGATCCCGAGGCCGATCAAAGCGAGCAGTCCTCGTGGACCGACGCGCCGGATCGCGAAGGGCCACAGCAAGTAGAACTGCTCCTCGATCGACAGCGACCAGCAGATCCCCACGGGGTCCGCCATCCCGGCGTGGCCGGAGGCGATCGCGAGGTTCAGGCTATAGGTCAGCGTGCCCAGCAGCTGGCGGTCGAAGGTCTGCCAGCCCAGCAACAGGGTCACCACGATGAGACCGGCGAGCGCGGGCCCCAGGCGCAACAGCCGTCGCCAGTAGAAGCGGCGCAGGGTGATGCCCCGTTGCAGCACGCCGGTGATCAGGAAGCCGCTGAGCACGAAGAAGAGGTCGACCCCGAGGAAACCGCCCCGGGGCCAGTCCAGCGCGTGGTGGCACAACACCAGCAGGATGGCGATCCCCCGCACGCCGTCCAGCTCGGGTCTACGCACGGCCGACCAGGGCCAGATCCGAGCGCACCATCATGCGCACCAGCTCCGGGAAATCGACCGTGGGAGTCCAGTCCAGCAGCTCTCGCGCCCGGCGAGGATCGCCCGTGAGATCCTTCACCTCGGAGGGACGAAACAGCCCCTCGTCGCTCTGCACATACCGTCGCCAGTCGAGGTCCACCTCGGCGAAGGCGGCCTCCACGAAGTCGCGCACCGTGTGCACGCGGCCGGTGGCCACCACGAAGTCGGAGGGCTCGTCGCGCTGCAACATCGCCCACATCGCCCGCGCGTAGTCGGGCGCAAATCCCCAGTCGCGGCGGGCGTCGAGATTGCCCAGCCGCAGCTCGCTCTGCAGGCCCGCCGCAATGCGGGCCACGCCGTAGCTGATCTTGCGGGTGACGAACTCGTAGCCCCGGCGCGGACTCTCGTGGTTGAACAGGATGCCCGAGCTGGCGTGCAGACCGTAGCTCTCGCGGTAGTTGCGCGTGAGGTGGAAGCCGGCCATCTTGGAGATGCCGTAAGTGGAACGAGGCTGAAAAGGGGTCTCCTCGCCCTGCGGCGTGACCGGCGCGTGGCCGAACATCTCGCTCGAGCCGGCGAAATAGAAGCGGCACTCCGGCGCGCCCTCGCGCAGGGCCGACAGCAGGTAGTGGGTGCCGTTCAGGTTGGTGTTGAGGATGCAGAACTCGTCCTCGAAGGTGTAGCTCACGAAGCTCTGCGCGGCCAGGTGGTAGCACTCATGGGGGTCCACCGTGCGCATGATGCGGAACAGGCTGGGATAGCTCTCCAACGAGCCCGGATGCAGGTGCAGCTGCGCCAGGATCGGGCGCAGCCGCCAGAACCGGTGGTCCGGATCCTCCAGCGCCACCCGCCGAACGACCCCGTGGACCTCGTAGCCCTTGCTCAGCAAGAGCTCGGCCAGGTAGGAGCCGTCCTGGCCGGTGATCCCCGTGATCAACGCCCGCTTCACGCCGGCACCAACGTCTGCTTCAGCCCCTCGGCGAACGTCGTGCGCGGCGCGCCCAGGAGGCGCGTCATCGGGCCGATGTCCCCCACCAGGTCGGGGCTCGTCGGACCCTTGGTAAAAACGGGCTCGCGGCCTGCCTGCCGGCCGATGATCCGGGTGAGCCCGCGCATCGTGAGAACCTCGGGACCCGCCACCTCGATCCGCGCGCTCTGCTCGAGCCGGCAGGCGGCGCAGAGGGCGTCCACGGCATCGTCGACAAAGGTCGGGTTCAGGCGCATTCCGTCTGGTCCCCCGAGCGTGATGGGACGCCCTTCCAGCACCGAGCTCACGAGGCGGGGAATCAGCATGCTCGGGCGCTGGCCCGGTCCGTAGACGAAATAGAAGCGCAGCACGATCACGTGGAAAACCGCCTGGTAGCACTCCGCCAGCACCTCGGCGCAGCGCTTGGTGCCGGTGTAGAAGCCCAGCTCGCGCTGGAAATCGTCCCGGATGCCCCCGGTGGAGGCCAGCACGAACCGCTGGCAACCGGCGCGGCGGGCGTAATCCAGGAGGTTGAGCGTGCTCTGGACGTTGACCTGGAACACCGTGCGGGCCGCCTCGGGAAACTCGCGGAACCGCTCGCTCTGGGCCAGGTGGACGATCCCCTCGATTCGGTCCGGCAAGTTCTGGGGCAGTCCCGGCTGGTCCAGATCCCACTCCTGCCGGGACAAAACCCGCACGTCCCCGAGGCGGCGCGTGAAGCGCGACCCGATCAGCCCGGTGCCGCCGGTGACCAGCCAGGTCATCGCGTGGCCCTCACCGTGATGCCGTACTCGTCCACGCAGGTGTGGATCGGCTCGAGCCCCAGCTCCTCGCACCAGCCCAGCACCTCGGGCAGCGTGTGGCGCGTGCAGTCCTCCGGATGGTAGTAATCGTAGTTGATCGCGGCCGAGGCCTCGAAGCCCAGGTCGGCGTTGTAGAAGCACTTGCAGAAGAAGTGATACAGGAAGCGCTGCACCGGATACTCCCCCGCGGCGATGCCCAGTACGGGCACGTCGGGCACGCGCACCGTGCCTTCCAGCGACTGACCCAGGGCCGTCAGCGTGCGGCAGACCTCGAGCGCTTCGTCGTAGGGCATTTTGGCGATTTGGCGCCGGACGAAGTCGTCCACGAACTCGCGCACGGGCGCCTTCTGCTTGTAGACGTAAAAGGCGATCTCCCCGTCCAGCACCCGCGTGAGCTGGCGCAGGGCTTCGAAGGCGTCACCGGTGTGGTGGAGCACCTCCTGGCAGTAGATGTAGTCGAACGTCCCCAGGTCGGTGAGGTCGTGCCGCAGGTTGCGGGTGAAGATGGCCGCGCGCGGCACGTTTTGGCGCGCCACGTCGGCGCTCACCAGGTCGATTCCGACGACCTCGGCCTCGCTCAACGAGCCAAGCAGGGCCGTCACCCGGCCGTTTCCGCAGCCCGCGTCCAGGATGCGCCGCTTGCCCTGCAGGGCCGCGCGCCACTGGGCGAGGCTCGCGTAGCCGTTGCGGGCCAGGATCCAGCGCTGGATGTCGGAGCCCTCGCGCAGGGTTTCCTCGAAGGCCAGGTCCGGGTTGCGGGTCCACTTGTCGTGGAAGCTGGTCTCAGTGTTCAAAGTGGTCCTCCGCGCGGCGGCGCAGGGCCCGCAATCCCTGGGCGATGCCGATCAGCTTGGAGGCCAGAATGACCGGTCCGCACATCAGGACCATCAAGGACAGCGATTCGCGCAGCTCCCGGGCCCACTGGCGCGCGTCCTCGGTCAGGAGACGCCTCCAGGCCTGGATCCGCGAGGCGAAGTGCTTGACCGTGAAGTAGGCTTCGTTGCGCGCGAAGCTGTACCGGTAGTAGAACTCCTGATAGGGCTTGAGCTCGCCCAGCAGCACCCGGGCATTGAGGTGGACCACGTTGGCCTGGGGCCGGTAGACCAGCCTTCCTCCCGCGCGCCCCACGCGCAGGCACAGGTCGTGCTCTTCGCGATGGTTGCTGGCGACGTAGCCCGGGTCGAATCCGCCCACCTTCAGCAGCCAATCGCGCCGGAACGACATGTTGCCGCCCGGGAGCGTCATCACGGTCTGCTCTCCGCCGCCGAAGAAGTTGGCCTGCACCCGCCCCGCCGCGTCCACGTCGCCGATCTTGCGCTCTGGATCGTAGCTCCAGCGGGGATCGGTGATGCGTCCCCCCACGCCGGCGATCCCGTCGCCGTAGCCCCGCGCCAGCTCCTCGAGCCAGGTCGGGTCGGCCAGGCAATCGTCGTCCAGGAATGCCACGACCTCTCCGCGCGCTTTCCCGATGCCAAAGTTGCGCGCCCGCGGCATCTGGGCCCGGCCTCGCGGAAAGGCGAAGTGGAGGTCATTGTCAGGCACGACCCGGTCGGACGAGTCCACCACGATCACCTCCAGCGGCGGCAGGGTCTGCGCCTGGAGGTGAGCGCGGCACGACTTCAGGATCGACGGTCGGTTGCGGGTGATCACGACCACGCTGATCCTCATGGCCCGAACAGGTTACGGAACGTCAGGAAATACTGCAGCGGCGCCAGAGCGAACGACAGGGTCGTGAGCAGGTTGAAAGGCTCGTCGGCTGGCACCAGCACGATGTCCCCGTCGTAGACCGGCACCAGCACGCTGGCGTCGTGATGCTCGAAGTAGCGGCTCAGGTCGATCCTCTCGGGCTTGAGATCCGCCTCACGGAGGGTGTCGGGCGTGGCGTGGGCCAGCGAGACCGCGTTCTCCTGGCGCACCAGCGTGACGTCGTCGAGGTTGGTGCCGACGCCGGCCTTGATCAGCACGTCCAGCACCGTTTCTCCACCCTGGAGCGGGATCGGCTTGGGCTCCTTCTGGAGCACGATCACCTGGCGCGGCGGGACGATCACGACGTCGCCCTCCTGCAGCTGCTTCGCGGGCTCGGGAAGGTCCTTGCGCGGCGGCGACAGGTCGAGCTGCATCGCGTCCTTGACGGTGGGCCGAAAGACGAGCACGCGCCCCAGCGCCGCATTGGGCTTGGCACCGCCTGCCTTGGAGATGGCGTCGAAGGGATCGCCGTGGGTGTAAGACACCGCGAACGGACCGGGCTGGTTGACCTCGCCGGTGACGTTGACGCGCACTCCCTGACGGATCAGCAGCACGTCGCCGTTCTGGACCCCCAGGCTCTCGACCGAGGCGCCCGTCAGGTCGATCAGCTCTTGCTGGCCCGTGCGGGCGCGCGTCAGGTAGGCCGTCTCGATGTCCGCCAGCGGCTTGGGCCCGCCGGCCAGCGCCAGCAGCTCGAAGAGCGTGGAGCCGGTTCGGATCTCGTACGCCCCCGGATTGGCCACCTCGCCCAGGATGGTGACCTTCTTGGGGGCGATCAAGAACAACCCCAGCGAGAACTTGGGATTGCGCAGCTCCTTGCCGAAGAGCTTCTGCAGCTCCCCCTGCACCTGGCGCACGGTCAGACCGGCCGCCGGGACCTCTCCCAGCGTGGGGATGAAGAACTTGCCGTCGGCCCTGACCGTGTAGATCTTCTCGAGCTTGGGCAGCGAGTCGATGTAGATCTCGAGCTGATCGCCCGGGGCGAGCACGTGGTCAGCCACGCTCTCGGCATAGGCTCCAACGTACAAAAGCAGAATCAAGTGTACTAGATAGAATAGGCGCACAGGGCGGCTCGTTTCTGCGCCTCGGGCCAAACTCCTGGCGGCGACGTCAGTTGGTCCGGGGGATTCCCGCCTTCGCCTCGGCATTCTGGGGGTCGAGCTCGAGCGCGCGCTGGAAGTAATCCCGCGCCAGATCGGGCGTCCCCTCTTCCAGGAGCAGGGTGCCCATGCGCGCCAGCAGACGGGGTTCCGAGCCGTTCGCCTGGAGCCCTTCGGCCAGCACCTCGCGGGCTCGCTCCGGAGTCTTGCACAGGGAGGCCAGCGCCAGGCGTGCCTCGGTCCGCTCGGGATGATTTTGGAGGAACCGCTCCAGCCTTCCTGGCTGCCGCGTCGCCACCAGGGCCAGCTCGTAAGCGGGGTCGCCCTCTCGTCCCGAGGCCAGGATGCGCTCGATCAGGGCCTGGCGATCGGGCGAGACCTGAGCCAGCATCCACAGGTAGTGCAGGTTGTCCGGGTGGCGCCGGCTCAGCCAGCCGTAGAACTCGAGCGGAGCCTGTCGGGCCGCGCTTTCGGCCAGACGGTCGGCCTCGGACCAGTCGCGCCAGAGCTCGAGTTGCTCGACGCCCTGCCGGGGTTGAAGCGCCAGCACGGCGGCCAGCCTCTCCAGATAGGCGGGCTCGTGGCGGCTGAGCTCGCGCAGGGTCTGGCAGGCGTCGGGCAGCTTCTGCTGCAGAACCTGCACCGCCAGCAGGTCTTTCAGCACCCAGTCCTGGTAGGGCATCTGGCGGTGGGCCACGCGGAGCATGGTCTCGGCGCCCTCCAGATCGCCGCGCAGCTTGAGATAGTCGGTGCGGCCGCGCAGGGACTCCGGGTCGCGGGGGCTGAGGCGATAGGCCTGTAGCAGGTCGCGGGTGACCTCCTCGGGATGCTCCGGTCCGAGTTGGGCCAGGCTGATGCGCACCCGGGCACGCTGGGCGTAAGTGCGCGGGCGCTCGGGAAGCGCTTTCACGGCCTGGTCCAGGGCCTGCAAAGACTCTTCCCAGCGTAACTCCCGCTGCCTCTGGGTCGCGATGGCCAGGAAGTGGTTGGCCCGGGTGAGCCGGATGCCCAATGCGAGGGTGAGCACGCCGGCGATCACCAGCACGGGCGGGAAAAGCCAGCGGTAGAGGGGTTTGGGCTCGTGCGGCAGGCTCAGTCCCAGGCCGATCAGCGCGAACCACCAGAGCAGCAGCGCTGGCAGCGCCAGGACGAAATTCAGCGACGAGAAGACCGCCATGGCCGCGAGGCAGCTCAGAATGCCGTTGGCCTCGTGGCGCATCGTCTTCGATGTCAGAGCGCTTTTGAGCGCGCTCCCCTGGACGCAGACCCACAGAAGCAGTCCGAGCCACCCCGTCTCGACCGCCACTTCGACCCAGTCGTCGTGGGCCACGTTGACGTACATGGAGGCGGGGAACTCCGCCTCGGGCCGGGTGGGGCGGAACTCCTGATAGGCCAGCGCGAACGTGCCGGGACCGCTGCCCAGGAGGCTGTAGTGGAACGCGGTCTGCAGCCCGTAGACCAGCACATCCTGGCGCATCAGGAGGCCCTGCGAGTCTTTTCCCTGCGACAGGATGCCGATGCGCTCGGTGGCGTGCCCCAGGCTGCCGGTGAGCAGCAGCACGCCCAGGCCCAGCGCTACCGGGGCGAGGGTGAAGAAGGGCGCCCTGCGCAAGACCCAGATCAGCAGGCCCACCGCCAGCGCCAGCAGTCCCGCCCGGGAACCCGTGAGCGCGACGCAGGCCATCAGGAAGGCGCTCTGCAGCATCAGGTAGACCAGCTCGTGCTTGCGGGCGCGCGGCATGAGCCCCAGCGCGAGCAGCGCCCCGGTCAGGGGGAGGGGACACAAGCTGTCCGGATTGCTGAACGTGGCGTGCAGCGGGGGCTGGCCGAGACCGCTCAGGCACAGGATCCCGGCGGCGGCCACGAGCGTGTGGGCAGCGCCGCGCCAGCGTTTTCGGGTGGTCACGGTGGCGATCAGGGTCAGGGTGACCGCGGTCGCCCCGGTGAGGCTGGCGAGGGAGAGCATGCTGCGATAGGGGTCGACGCTCGACCGCTCGCAGAGCGCCCACCAGAGCAGCATGAGCATGGGCAGGAGGGCTCGTCGGGGCGAAGCTCGAGTCAGCGCGCCCAGGATGGCCAAGCCTCCCCCGGCTACGAGCACCGGCCCGGGGAACGGCTGCGTGACGCCCGGGGCGCACCACGGCGCGAGGGCGACGACCAGCAGGGCCAGGATCATGAGGGGCATTCTGTACTGAAGAGTCTAGGTTGGATCGGTGGAGTCCTGCTGGCGGGCGCCTCTCGCGTTACGCAAGTCGTGCGATCATGTTCTCCCCTCTCGCGTAACGCGCGACCCTGTGTCACGCGAGTCGTGCGATCATGTTCTCCCCTCTCGCGTAACGCGCGACCCTGTGTCACGCGAGTCGTGCGATCCTGTTCGCCCCTCTCGCGTAACGCGCGACCCTGTGTCACGCGAGTCGTGCGATCATGTTCTCCCCTCTCGCGTAACGCGCGACCCTGTGTCACGCGAGTCGTGCGA
>JBDHVW010000187.1:0-8225 GCA_039809865.1 Vulcanimicrobiota bacterium | reverse complement strand
CTGGGACCCGTCCAGATGTTGGAAGACACCCGGACTCGGGTCGGCTGGATGGTGCCGCGAGACTTCATCCCGTTGCTCTACGAAGGGATCGATCTGGCCGGGGAAGGCCTGTTCACTGCGCCCGGGACCTGCCTGAAGCGCATGTTCGAGCTGTTCTCGAAGCAGTATGGCGCTCGCAAAGGTGGTGGCCGCAGAGGTCGCGTCCGGCGCCGGGATGGGCACTGCTGCCAGGCCCCGGGCTGCACGGGGCGCGGCAAGCTGCACGTGCACCACCTGGTCTTCCGCTCGCACGGAGGGACGGATGCGGCATGGAACCTCGTCCTGGTGTGCAGCGCCTGCCACCGGTTGATCCACCTGGGGCTGCTGCGAGTGAGCGGCCGGGCGCCCTACGACCTGGTCTGGACGCGAGCGTGCGAGCGCTGGGAGAAGGGCAGGCGAGTGGCTTGACGTTCAAAAAACAGCAAGATCGCAGCAACTTCGGAGCAACTTCTGGGTAACATCGCGGTCCGACTTCCGGCCAGTCCTTCCGGCATCATGGGCCCATCTCAATGGAGGTGCTTCTTATGAACCGTGCTCTTTACACCCAACTACTCCAACGGCTCGACCGACCGACGGCCTCGCTGGTCTTGGCGGCCTCTCAGGGGGCTGCGCAGCTCGAACTGGTCCTGTCGGGCAAGGGTCACACCAGTCAGGGGGAGGACTGCCCCGCGCCGCCCGGGCCGGCTGTTTTCCTGAAGAGCCTGGGGGCGGGTGGATTCCGTGGCGTGGGGCCTTTCCGCAGCCTGGAGCTACAACCCCGTCCCGGCCTCACGCTCGTCATGGGGCCAAACGGCTCCGGGAAGTCCAGTCTGGCAGACGGGCTGGAGGTTCTGCTGACGGGCACCAGCAGCCGCTGGGACGATCGCTCCATGGTGTGGCGCCTCGGATGGCAAAACCTCCACGCCGCGGGCGAGTCGAAGGTCCGGGCAGAGTTCGTGGGCGGAGGCAAAACCATCGTGCTGGAAACGACCTGGGCCCGCGGAGCCCGCGTCGACTCGAGACGGGCCACACCGTTGCCACCTGGCTGGGAGACCGCCCTGAATCATTTCCGTCCGTTCCTGGCGCACAGTGAGTTGTCCAGCCTCGTGCAACGCGAGCCCACTCGGCTCCACGACGGCCTGGCCACGGTCCTGGGACTGGATGACCTGGATCGGGCCGCGGGAGTGCTGCGCCAGGCCCGTCTGCGCCGAGAACAGGTCGTGAAGCGCGTGGCCGAGGAAAGGAGCGTTCTCACTCAGCGACTTGGGAAACTCCCGGACGAGCGCGCTCAATTCTGCCACCGTGCGCTGATGGGTGAAAACTGGAACCTGGACCTGATCGAGTCGCAGCTCGAGGCTCCGGCCGGTTTGCCACAGCTGCACGCGCTTGCTGCGCTTCGCATCCCGGAGCTGCGACCGCTGCTCCAGGGCCGAGTGCTTGACGTTCGCGCCGAAGCAGCCTTACGACTGCTGGAGTTGGCCACGACGGAAGACTGCCCGCTGTGCCACGGGCCGTTGAATTACCAGGAGCTCAAGCGAGAGCTGACGGAGCGAGCGCGTCTCGTTCGGGAGGTGAGGACTCTCTGTCCGCCGCCTCCTGAAGTGCTGCTCGGTCAGGTGTCCGGTTTCGACCTGGAGCCGGTGCTCCTGGAATGGCGAGCGTGGCACTCCCTGCCGCCCGACCTCGAAGCGCGCACGGAGGCACTTGCACGGCGGGTCGAAGCGGTGGCTGATCAGGCTCGTCTCGAGTTGCAGCGTCTCGGAACCGATTGGCAGCCTGTCGCTTCGGACTTGCGGCTGTGGACCGCCCGCGCCCGACAGAGCGAGGCGGAGGGAACCGCTCTGGGTCGCCTTCGTCTGGCCGAGCTCCAGCTGAAACGAATCGCCCGGGAGCTGCGCTCCGAACGGCTGCTGCCGATCGCCGATACCGCTCTGGATATCTACCGGCAGCTGCGGCCGGAGTGCAGCGTCTCTCTGGAAAGGGTCTCCCTGGAGGGCTCGGCCAGCTCGCGCCACGTCGCTCTGGACGTGCGGGTCGACTCGGCCCGCGCCTCCGCCCTCGGAGTCATGAGCCAGGGGGAGCTGAACGCGCTTGCGCTGAGCATCTTCCTGCCGCGCGCCATGCACCCGGACAGTCCCTTCCGCTTTCTGGTCATTGACGACCCCGTGCAGGCGATGGACCCGACCATGGTCGACGGGCTGGCCCGCCTGCTGCAATGGATCGCGCGAACGCGGCAGGTGGTCGTGTTGACCCACGACCAGCGGCTGAGCGATTCGCTGCGAAAGCTTGCCGTCGTAACGGACATCGTCCACGTTCGCAGGCTGCCCGGTTCGCTGCTGGAGCTGCAGAGGTAGACTCGTTGCTGCTGGAGACATCGAGCGATTGCCGGCGAAGATCTGGCTGTTCGTTCATATTCTCTCAACCGAGCGGACACGGCGTGCCGGTTATCCTGAAGGCCGTCACCGAGAGCCAGGAAGTCGGAGCGCTGGTCGGCGCGATGGCCGAAGTCTCGCAGCTCACCAGCGACCCCAAAAGCTCCCTGGAGGTCACCGCGGACACGGTCCGGATTGGCGGAATCGTCCTCAAGCGCCGCGCTTGAGTCGGCCCACCAGGACGAATATCGGCGAGAGTCGATCAAGTCGACGGGGTTAGCGCACGAACAGGAAGCGGTAGCTGCTGCCCGGCAGGGTGAGCGGATTGCCGGGGATGGGGTTCAGTCCAGACGCGGAGGTGGTGAAAAGAGCCGCCTGGTTGTTCAGGATACTGGTCACGATCAGCGTCTGGTCGTTCAGCACCACGGCGGTCGGGCTCGGGATCGCCGCGATATCGCTCGAAAGCGCGGTGAGGTCGCCCCCGGAGCCGATCTGGTAGGCGCTCACAGTGCCCCCGTTCTGGGCGGCCACGTAGAGGAATGTCCCGGAAGGATCGACCAGCATCGCGCCGGGTCCATCGCCCGTCGCCACGGGCGCGCCGACCAGGCTCAGTTTTCCATCGGCAGCGACCTGAAAAGTCGCCACCTGGTCGCCCAGAAAATCGGCCACGAAGACGAAGCGGCCCAGAGGGTCGGCCGCCAGGCCACCCGGGGTGGCGAACGGAGCCGTGGCCTGCGGGATAGCGGTGAGACTGCCTGTGGACCCATCTACGGCCAGCCCATAGAGCGCCGCGGTGCCCTGGCTGGAATAGAGGAACTCCGCGCCGCCCGGCGTTTGCAGGCTGGTGTTGAGCACCGCGACCTGCGGCTGCGGAAACGGTCCGATCGGCGCGAGCTCTCCCGTGGCCGTATCGCGATTGAAGCCCAGGAAGCCCTGGGTATCCAGCACGTAGAGGAATCGACCGGACGGCGTCACGAGGCTGTTCAGGGGTTGCACGGTCAGGCTGATCGGGGTCCCGGGTAGGGGAGTGAGCCCTCCGGTCGGGTCCGCCACGAAGCCGGACAGCAGCTTGTTGGTCGAGTCGATGCCGTAGAAGACATTGCCAACCTGATACTGGACTTGCCCCGGCACGGAGACGTTGTTGTCCGTGAGCGTTCCGGCCTGGGCATCGAAAGCGAACTGACGCAAAACTCCGCCCGTATCGGGCAGCCACCCGATGGTGCCTCCAGTCGGGGTTGGGGTTGGGGTCGGGGTGAGGGTGGTGGTAGGAGTGGGAGTCGGAGTGGTCGTGGTGGTGCCGGTCGGCGGCGTGGCGCAGTCGGGCACGAAATGGACCTCGATGATCTCGCCGTCGTCCGTGAACCGGTAGACATCCTCCTGTTTGCCCGAACCGGCCGTGTAGATCAGCTCCTGGTCAGTCTCGCCTTTGGCGATGTTCGTCTGGTCCTTGACGGAGATGGTGCCGCCGTTGAAGTCGTTCTCGGCGTCGGATTTGTCGTAGGCAGCCAGCAGCGTGGCATCGTAATGCAGAAGCGTAAAGAACTGGGTACTCCCGAACAAGCTGCTGCCGTCGTTGCGCAAGCGTCTCCCCGTCAGGGTTCCCAGCAAGCCGTTCTGGGTCTTGCGCACGTCCGTTTCGCCGGTACAGCTGTTGTTGTGCACGATCAGGCGCACCGACTCACCCGGGCAGACGCCGCGGGTCAAGACGGCCGCCCCGGCCACGGGCTGATACTCTCCCGCCAGGCGCGCGTCGCGGATCCCTCCGGCCCCGGGGACCAGGACGTACTCGCGTTCTCCCGAGGGGTGGCGATCGTAATAGTTGTTCTTCTGGTCTGGGCGGGAGGGGCTGGTGCTGCCGAAGACCTTGACGCCGATGTCGCCCGGCAGCAACGCGTCGCAGCGTCGGCCGCGATGGATCTGAAAGCAGTGGCGCTTGCCAAAGAAGTTGTTGACCCGGTTCGGAAAGATGAGCAGCAGCCGGTTGATGGCGCCCGTGATATTGCCCTGCGCCTCCCACTTGCAGCAGTTGCGCAGGACGAGGTAATCGCAGGTGCTGTCGACATACTGCAGGATCTCGTCGTCGGCTCCGTCGCGCGCCAGAGTCTCGCGATTTTGATTCTTGGAGGGCCTGCCAGCCGGGCCGTCATCCGCGATACACCCGTCCGCAAAGACGGAAGGGTAGCTTCCCAGCTCGCCCTTGCTGTAGTTGCGCACCCGGCCTCCCTGGGCGATCCGGGCCGACCGCTTGGCCTCGGCCCGAGGGCTGACCGGACCGCCGCAAAGCTCGCCATCGGGCGTCACGCCCTGGGCCAGAGCCTCGGCCGACGGCACCGCAACCGACATATGGCAGGGCGCCTCAAATGCCCAACCGATCGTCGTTGGCACGGGGTCAGCTCCCGGCACAAGCTGGTTCGCCACCCGCAAATCGGTGATGTTCAGCTCCCAGAACACGTCGGTGAGGAAGGGCGAGAAGACCTCCAGAGTCATGCTTCCGGTGCTGACATCGGGAATCGTGAATCGCCCGTTCTCGTCGGTGCGGGTGATCGCGTCCCCCAGCTTGATGGTGAAGTTCGCGGCGGCGACGTCCGGGTAGACCAGGGCCACATTCTCGCCATCCTCCACCACTTCGATGGGGGGACGGGTGAAAGTGCTGGTCGGCTCGCTGCCCCCTTCGATCAAGATCGAGTCATTTGCCTGCGGGTTTTCGAACAGGTCGCGATGGGCCAGGATGTTGGCCCGTTTCTCGGGCGGGGGAATCAGCGCGGCGCGCAAGACCAGGCGGCCGTTGAGCGCATTCGAGCCAGGCGTCTCCGGTGTGACGGGCTCTCCCGTCGTAGCCGAGCGGTTGCCACCACAATTGAGCAACCAGAACATTCCGACAATGATCAAAAGAGCAAATAGCAGCCGGCGCACGTTCAATCCCCCCTTGTCGTCCTCGGAAGTTCATTTGAGGCCCGCAAGGTTCCTGTCGCCTGACCTACCGGGTGGGAGCGCGTAACCCCATCAACAGGGCATCCACGGCCCTTTCGGGCCAGTCTTCACCGGGTTCTTCGTCGGCCACATAGCGCGCGTAGTAGGAGCCGATCAGGCAGCTGATCGCGACCTCCAGGTCGGCTTCGGCTTTGATCTCGCCCCGCTCTCGGGCCGCTTCCAGCGCCCTGCGAAAAAGGGCGCGACGTTGTGCCACCACCCGCTCTCGAAACAGCTCCAGCAACTGCGGCAGCGTCTCCCTTTCGGCCTGAAGCCGCAGCACCCAGGGGACGCCGCGCGTTTTGACCAGCGAGGTCTGAAAGTTGCGCAGCAGCTGAACCAGGTCCTGGCGAACCTCCCCGCTCTCGGCCACGGGCTCTTCGCCGCGCAACTGCTCCATGGCCGCCACGGCCAATTCGGCTTTGCTCTTCCAGCGCCGATAGAGGGCGGGCTTGCTGACCCCAGCCTCGGCCACGATCTGATCCAGGCTCATTTCGGAGTAGCCGAAGCGTGCCAGATGCTCCAGGGTCACCTGGAGCACCTTGCGCTCGACCGCCGGATCGCGGGGCCTCCCTCGGCTCATCGCCGGACGAGGCTGAAGGCGAACTCTCGACCGTAGCCCTTCCCAAAGGCCAGCGAGATCCAGAGCAGGCCGAAAGGCTCGAGTATCCGTGCCGCCCGCAGCCCACCCGCTTCGGCCGTCTGGAAACCCAGGTCCTGGCCAAGTTGCCTGGCCACCTCAAGAGCCTCGGCATCGTCTCCGCAATAGAGCAACAGGGCTCTCTCCTCTCCGAAAACGGGGTTCTCCATGATGGACGAGCCGATGGTGTTGAAGATCTTCACGACCTTCGCTCCCGGTGCCCACCGGGCCACCATTTCGCCACCCGAGCTGGTGGTTCCGACCTCGAGCCCGGACAGGTCGGGGAGCAGGGGGTTGGTGGCATCGAGCAAGATTTTACCCGTCAGGTCGCCGAGCCCCTCCAGGTAGGTCCGGGTGATCGGCCAGGGGGTGGCCAGCGCCAGCACCGGGCAGGCAGCCGCCGTCTCCGAGGGCGTGGCCGCCGTGGAGCCCGGGGCCGCGCTCAGCAGGGCGCCTAACTCCTGAGGGCGCCGGGAGGCAAAGCAAACCTCATGGCCGGCCGCAGCCCAACCCTTCCCCAACACTCCTCCCACGTTTCCCGAGCCAAGAATTCCGATCTTCATCACGTCCTCCAAAAATTAAGTTACTATACAGTAACGAAATTGGAGAGGGAAAGGCAAGAGGCCTGCCGCGCGACTTTTGAGCTCGTTTTCAGGCGCTCGTGGCAGGGAAACCCGCTTTTCCACAGAGCGCGGCTGGCGACTGCCGTGGCAAGACCGCCTGAAGTTCGTGTCGGCCCGGGAGGCTTCGGAGCGCGTGGAGCGGGGGGACGCAGTGAGGGCCCGGCCGGCCGACGCGGAGGTTCCCCCGCCCGTGGCGTCGCGCGAGCAACTGCGCGTGGCCAGCGGCTCGAAGGCGCCGGCCGATCTGAGCGAGCTGGCGAGGTCGGGGATTGCGTTCCTGGCCGGGGTCGCCCTGCTCGTTGGTCAGCCACTGGCCGTTGACCAGCACGCCCTGCAACCGGCGCCCACGAAGTGCTCCCCATCCTCGGCCAGGCTGACGGCCACGCCTGTCTCGTCCTCGCGATACGTGTTCAGGCGCTGCTCCAGCCACTTTCCGTCACGCATCAACAGGTCCGCGCTCGTCCAGCCGGAGACAGGCGCCAATGTCACCCCGCGCCCCCTCGCATGTCATCAACTGGCAACATGGTTTACACTGATTTAACAGGCTGGTCCGAAAAGTCTCAGGCGAGATCCCTCATACTGGAGGCAACATGGAAAAGGCCGACTCAAGTCGCGGCGAGCCGCTGCTTCCTCGCTCTTTCTGGCAGGATCCTGCCCTGCGTGAGCAAGACGTCGTCAGCGCGCGCTCCCAGTTGGACTTGCAGGAGAAGGCCTGGAATATGATGGTGCGCCGGTGGCCGGCGGGTTCGGAGTATGGCTCCGCCCCTCCGCCGGCTCCCGTCTGGCACCCCCCTGGACATTCGGGTCCGGCGGGGGATAATCAATCAGCAATCAAAGAAGGGTAGGAGCCCCATGCCGAGCGGAAGTGGACCCATTGGCTATAATCCTTACGGAGGCATCCCACCCACCGGAGGCGGCATCCCGCAGTATGGCGGGGTGGGTTCTACCGGCAATTTGGGCGGGACGGGCGGCGCGCGCCAGGCGTCCTTCGCCAATCCTTACCAGTTCTTCGGAATCATGCAGCAGCTCCTGGCTGCCTTCGAGCAGCTGATGCGGGGTTGGGGGGGGTTCCAAAATCCCCGCCCGCAACCCTACCCTCAACCTGGACCTCCGGTCCAGGCGCTCTACGGCGTGGCGATCGGCGGGGGACCGCCTGTGCAGGCTCTCTACGGGGTGGCCATCGGCGGCGGTCCGCCCGTGCAGGCCCTCTACGGGGTGGCCATCGGCGGCGGTCCGCCCGTGCAGGCTCTCTACGGCGTGGCCATTGGTGGAGGTCCGCCGGTTCAGGCCCTGTATGGCGTAGCACTCGGCAACGTCTGAGTCTGTGGCGGAGACGCAGTACCGCCGACGCACCCACACCAACGTGGTGTGGGAGATCACGCTCAAGTGTAACCTGGCCTGCAGCCACTGCGGCTCGCGTGCCGGCGAGGCGCGCTCGGACGAGCTGTCCACCGAAGAGGCTCTGGACCTGGTCGGCCAGCTCAAGGACGTTGGCATTCGCGAAGTCACTCGGATCGGCGGAGAGGCCTTTCTGCGCCCGGACTGGCTTGACAGCGCGCGGGCCGTGAACCAGGCCGGGATGATCTGCACGATGACCACAGG
>JBDHVW010000186.1:0-8229 GCA_039809865.1 Vulcanimicrobiota bacterium | reverse complement strand
ACATCGCGTGGGCCGAGAGGGTCTGACCCGGCGCCGAGATGTCGTCCTTGCCTCCTTCCACCGTCAGCAGCGCTGTGCGCGTGATCTTGCCCGGCTCCACCTTGTGCCCCCGGTGCTCCAGCGTGCCCTGGGCCAGCGCCTGCTCGTGAAAGACCTTCTGCACGGTCTCCAGGTAGAACTTCGCGGGCAGGTCGCACACCGCCAGGTACTCGTCGTAGAACGTCTTGATCTTGTCGGCCTTGTCGTGATCGCCTTTGACCAGCGCCTCGAACATGTCGCCGTGCGACTTGACGTGCTTGCTCGGGTTCATGGCCATGAAGCTGGTCAGTTGCACGAACCCCGGATAGACCAGTCGTCCCGCGCCGGGGTAGCCACTGGGAACCTTGGCGATGACGTTCTCCTCGAACCAGGAGAGGGGCTTGCTGTCGGCCAGCTTCGTCACCTCGGTCTGGGCCGCGCGGGTATCCAGCGGACCCGCCATCAAGGTCATCGAGAGCGGCTGGTGGGGGGCGCCCTCGCGCTCGAGCTCGGCCACGGCGGCCAGCGTAGCCACGGTGGGCTGGCAGACGGCCATCACGTGGGCGTTCGGGCCCACGGTCTGCAAGAAATCCTTCACGTAGTCGACGTAGTCCGCCAGCCCGAAGTCGCCCTCGCTGAGCGGCACCTGGCGCGCGTCCTTCCAGTCGGTGATGTAGACGTCGTGGTGGGGCAGCATCTCCTCCACGGTCTCGCGCAGCAGGGTGGCGTAGTGGCCGGACATCGGGGCCACGATCAAGAGCTTGGGGTCGTTGCGGTCGGTGTCGCGCTTGAAGTGCAGCAGCGACCCGAAGGACTTGTCCGAGACGACCTCCTCGGTCACGCCCACGATCTTGCCGGCGATGCTAGTCTGCGAGAGTCCAAACGCGGGCTTGACGTATTCGCGCGCGACGCGCTCGCACATCTCGCGCCCGGCCTCGAGGGACTTCTTGGGGGCGAAGGGGCCCATCATCAGCTGTTGCATGGAGAGGCTGGCGGACATCAGGTTGGCGCCGATCTTCTGTCCCGAGCGCAGGATCTCGTGGCCCGGGTAGAGCAGCGGATTGTAGCGCTGGCGCCGGAGTTGCTCACCGGGAAGCTCATCCGGAGTACTGCCCGCGTAGCCGTCGATCACCGTCGTGACGACATGCGGACGGAAGGCGACCGGGCTAGCTGGGACGACGGGTGGAACCTGCATCGCTCTCATCTTCCCACGGGAGGCTGAAAGGTCCCTGATTCCGAAGAGCTACGCCCAACCAGCGACGACAGGAGCGGCGAGCGGCCATGAAGACTTGCACCCACCGGGACCACATCAAAGACGTTCAGCCCCACACGCGCGGTTGCGAGGAATGCCTGGCGATGGGCGACAGCTGGGTGCACCTGCGGATGTGCCTGGAGTGCGGCCACGTCGGCTGCTGCGACTCGAGCAAGAACAAGCACGCCACCAGGCATTTCCGGGCCACCAACCATCCCATCATGCGCTCCATCGAGCGCGGCGAGGACTGGATGTGGTGCTTCGTCGACGAGGTCGAGGTCTGAGCTACTTCGTAGCGCGCACGGTGCTGGTGTGGATGAAGTCGGCGATGCGGGTCGTGTTGGACCGGCTGTAGTAGGGCTCGGCCAGGAAGCCGAGGTCGTCGTTGTGCACGTCGCGGGTCCAGAACGTGACCGAGGCGTCCTTCAGGCCGATCGCCAGCTGCTTCTGGTCGGGCGAGAGGGTGATCTGGCTTACTCCCTGAGCCGCGATGCCCGTATTCTCGCGGGTCATCTCCTGGCGGCTGCACTCGCCGGTGACCAGGTTCCAGTCGTGCACCGCATTGCGGTTGGTCTCGCCGATCAAGAGGTGATTGCCGTCGGGCGTGAAGGCCAGCTTGCCGCCGTTCATCATCGTGCGGCTCGTTTCCACCTCGCCCGTGCGCACGTCGATGACCCGCACGCCGTTCTCGAAGGTGGCGGCCAGCTTGCTGCCGTCGGGAGAGAGCGCAAAGCCCTGGTTGCCGCCCTTGCGGCCGGCGGGGTCCTCGATCTTGTGCAGCAGGCGCTGCTCGCGGGCGTCCCAGATGGCCACGCCCGTCCGGTAACGGGTGATGAGCTTGGAGCTGTCGGGGGAGAAGGCGATCTCGGACACGCCCTCGGGATGCAGCAGCGTGCCGCGGCACTCGCGTCCCTGCGGGTCCCACAGCAGCACGCGGCCGTCGTGGCCGCCGGTGGCCAGGGTGCGCTCGTCGGGCGAGAAGGCCAGGGCTTTGACGTCGTCCATGTCGAGCAGGATGCCCTGGGCGTTGGGCACGCTGGTCGGGCAGTGCTCGTTGCAGCTCAGCTCGGCGCCGCGGCCCGAGAAGACCGAGAACTTGCCGTCCTCCCAGCCGGCCGCGACCAGCTCGCCGCTCGGCGAGGAGGCGACCGGGCCGATGTTCACGCCGGGACGGCTCACGTCGAAGTTGACCGAATCGGTGCCGCCTTTCGGATCCCAGAGGCGAATCTTGGCGGGCAGGCCCGTCAGGGTGGGGCGCTCGGTGGAGACGACCCAGCCGGCCGGACCCCAGCAGAAACCCTGCACCGGGAAGGCATACCGGGCGGGGGGGGTCTCGCGCGTGGTGGCCGCCCTGGGCCCGGAGAGCGTGACGCCGTCGGCCGGATCGGCCACTTGCTCGTCCCGGACGGGACGATTCTGGGGGCCGACCGAGCTGGTAGGCAGGGCAAACAATGCCATGGGACGGATCGTCATGCCGACAGCCTACCCGCCCGGTCTGAAAGAAAGCTTACCGCAGCGCGCGGGAAGCCTGTTGCACCAGACTACGGGCCTGATCGCGCGCGTCTGCGGAGAGCTCCCAGAACATGACGCCCCCCAGGCCCTGGGTTTTCGCATAGTCGAGCTTGCCGGCCAGCGACGTCTGGTCCTCGTAGGTGATGAACACCTTGCCGGGTGTGACGATGTAAGGCACGCGGGACACGCTGTCCCACGAGCGCAGATAGTTGGCGGGCTGGTTGGCCATGCGGGTCAGCAGATCCCGGTAATCGAGCATCCCGGTCTCCCAGGTGCCGGGTCCGGGCCCGGTGGCGGCGCTTCCGACGCCGGTGGCTCCGTTCCAGGAGCGCCCGTAGAGGGGCACGCCCAGCAGGAGCTTGCGCGCGGGCACGCCGGCGCCGACGTAGAGCTTGACGGTGTTGTCGCAGGCCAGGTTGTCCGGAGCGTAGAGAGGGGCGTTGTGCCCGGTCTTGTTGGGCTCCCACCCGCCGTGGTAGTCGTAGGTCATCAGGTTCACCCAGTCGAGCTGGGCCGCCGCGGCCCTGACGTCGATGTAGGTCGGCGTGGCCGGCAGGGCCGCGCTGAGCGACTTGCCGTCGGCTGCGAGCTGACGGTGCAGCTCGGTCAAGAGCGCGGTGAAGTTGGCCTTTTCGGTGGCGTTGTTGGGATACTCCCAGTCGATGTCGATGCCGTCAAAGCCGTTGGCGCGACAGAACGCCACCGCCGAGGCGGCGAACTTCTGGCGCGCGGCGGCCGTCTTGGAGACGTCGGGGAAGCGGTAGGAGAGTGTGTAGCCGCCCACCGCCAGCATCGTCCTCAGCTTCGGATTGGCCTGCTTGAGCGCCTTGAGGCGCGGGAAGTTGAGGCCGGCCGCGTAGGCGTCGTAAGTGGTCACCTCGCCCGCCGGGGAGATGTCGGCAAAGGCGTAGGTGACCGCGTCCAGAGAGGCGGCGGGGATCTGGTCGATCGGGTAGTTGCGGTCGTAGATGCCCCACTCGGGGAAGTAGGCGTTGACCCTCACCGTGCTCGTCGGAGTCGCGGTCGAGGTCGGCGTGGGGGTGGGTGTCGGCGACGGCTGATTCAGCAGGGTGATGCTCTGGCCGCCGGGGCTCGCGGTGAAGCCGATCTCCACCCTGGTGCCCGGGGCGATGCTGCCGTTCCAGGTATCCGGCCCGACCGTGTAAGCATCCCCACTGCGAGAGGTGATCTTTCCGTTCCAGATCGCGTTGATCGCGCCCGGCAACTTGAAGCTGACGCTCCAGCCGGTCACCGGGGTGCTGCCCTGGTTGTCCAGCACGATCTGGCCCTGCATGCCGCTCCCCCAGTCGGAGGTGACGGCGCTGGTGATCTTCAGGCCACCGGACGGAGTCGGCGTGGCCGTCGGGGTCGTGGTGGGAGTCGAGGTCTGCCCGTTGAGGGTGATGTTGGTGGGCGTCCCGGGTTTGCCCGGGGCGCCGTTGAAGCCGAACGAGACGCTGCCCCCCACCGGGATGGTGGCGTTCCAACTCTCGGGTTTGAAGCGGTAGTGAGCGCCCGTGTGGGCGTCAATCTTGGCGCTCCAGATGTCGGTGATGCTCGAGGCAAAATCCCACTCGACCACCCAGTTCGTCAGCGGCGCGGCGGTGCGGTTGAAGACGGTCACCGAGGCGCCGTAGCCGGTGCCCCAGTCGTTGGTGAGGGCGAACTCGACGTCCGAGGAGCTCTTCAGCTGCTCGCCCGGCACGTCCGAAGGCGCGAGGGAGGTGGTATCGCTCGTCAGGGCGCCCTGACCGCCGCAGGCGGCCAGGAAGCAGAGGATCAAGAGGACCAGAGTTCTCACGAGACGTGATTTTCTCATGAGGGGAAGACCGTGCCAAGACCTTCAGTGGTTCCGGAAGAACTCCCAGATGGTCTCGGTGGCGTTGAAGTCCTGGCAGACTTTGCCGATGGCCGCGCGGGGCAGGTACTGGCTGCCGCCGGGCCAGCCGTGGCCGCCGTTCTGGATGCGGTAGAGCTCCACGTCCGCGTTGCCGTGCCAGACCGTCCGCGTCACGCGACACTTGTCCTCGGGCTCGCGGTCGGGCAACTCGGTGACCTCGCCCTTCCCGCTGCAACCATTCACCTCGCGCCACAGGGAGAGCGCCCGCTCGGTGGAGACGATGCGTCCGCGCCCGCCCAGCACGCCGATCCCGCCCCCGTTGTAGGGGACCAGTGGATCGTCGGTGCCCTGGATGATCAGCATCGAGACGGGGCGGGAGGGGGCGAAGGAAGCCGCGATCGGCTCCGGGATGCCGCCCACGACGGGCGCCGCGGCCTGGATCCTGTCCGCCATCCGCGCCGCCAGGAACTGCGAGAACATCCCGCCGTTGGAGACGCCGGTCACGTAGACTTTGTCCACTTGATAGCGGGCGGCAAGCTCGTCCAGGAGCGCGTTGACGAACGCGAGGTCATCCACCTGGTCCTGGAAGGCGGGCGACTTCACGTCGGCGCGGCCGTCGTTCCAGTTGCCCTTGTAGCCCTGGGGAAAGACGGCCAGGAAGCCCTCGCGGCGCGCCAGCTCGGCGAACCCGGTGTGGCGCGCGATCTGCCGTGCGTTCCCGCCGCCGCCGTGGAAGACGAGCACCAGCGCCAGCGGCCGGTCGAGCCGATCGGGCTCGGCCACGAGGTAGGTGCGCTCGCGCCCGTCCACGGTCAGGGTGCGCTCGGGCAACCCTCCCTGGCCCCATGCCAGGGCCGTCAAGAGCAGCCAGGCGACGGTCAGTTTCCGCTTCATTCCGGCTTGAACCGGAAGCGGGAAGAAAAGTTGCTCGTTTTGCGAAGAGCGTAGCATGAGAAAACTACTTGTCATCTTCCTTCTGGGGTTCGTTCTCACCGCTTGTGGCAGCAAGCCTCCCACGCTCGATGGAGCCATCAACCCGGACAAGCTGCCGGTCTATCCGGGGGCGACGCTGGACGCGGGGCAGAGTATTGGCGGGGCCGACATGTCCGGCGACGACGGAGCGTTCTACGCCAAATACTGGGACTTCAAGACCACCGACTCCAAGGAGAAGGTGGTGGAGTTCTACCAGAGCAAGTGGCCCGGCGCCAAGCTCGAGGACACTCCCAATCTCGGTCTGACCTCGCTCACCTGGAATTTCCCCGGGGCCGAGAAGGGCGAGTATGTCTCGATGTCTTTCGACAACGAGAAAACCATCCACCTCGCCGAGTGCCTCAAGGCCGGCAAGCACAAGCGCGACTAGTAGACGGAGGTTACGGCGAGGGGAAGACGATGGTCGTCGAGTCGCTGAGACCGCTGGACTGGGCCGTGACCACCAGCTGAGTGGTCGCCCCCAGGGCCACGATGACCAGGTTGCCCGGGTCCGTCGCATCCATATAGGCGACCGAGTTGGGCACGTTCACCGACCAGGTGGCCTGCGACGTGAGATCCTGGGCCGTGCCTCCGGGCAGGAAACCGGTCAGGTAGAGCTTGATGTTGGCGGGGACGCTCGCAGTGGCGAAGTTCTGAGGGCTGACCCGCACCGAGGTGGGCGCGGGCACCGCGGAGAGCGGTGAGGTCAGGTCGATGGTGGCGGTTATCGAGGAGCCCTGACCGTTGGCCGGGTTGACCCCGTAGACCGTGGCCCTGAACGTAACCTTCCCCGGGCGGTGCCAGGTGAGCTGAATGGCCGTGTCGTCGTCGGGTCCGATGCCGGGCGCGGGCAGGAAATCGACGATCGGGTCCAGCGGGTCCGAGCCGACGATCTCCCATTCGGCCTGCCAGGCCAGGTCCACCGAGCCGGTATCGGGCGCTCCCGCGATGTTGAAGAAGCCATCCAGTGTCAACAGGTCCGGGCCGCCGCCGATCTGCAGCGAGGTGGGCAGGAAACCGAACTGGAGCAGCTCGTTGGCGACGTCGTCCCAGCTCGTGAGCGCCAGGTCGGAGGCGGTGCCGATCTCGCGAACGGCCAACCAGGAATAGAGCGGTCCGCCGCCGGAGGCCAGGACCTCCGTGCCGGTGTCGCCCGTATCGATATCGTAGTAGTAATAATCGAAGCGCCCGTCGCCGTTGGGGTCGGGATCGAACGGACTGTCCGGGGTAGGCTGCTTGTTGGTGTGCAGCTTGGAGTTCCCCGCGCTGGCCCCCACGAAGCCGAGCTTCTCCAGGCCGGCCTGATTGCTCGCCCAGGCGCGCAGCGAGTCGAGCTGCCCCTGGCTGGGGAGGACCCAGTCCGACGAGCTCCAGGCCCGGAGATTGGTGACCTTCTGCTGGACGTTGTTGTACTGGTCCTCGCTGCCGTAGGACAGATACCACATCAGGTGGTTCGGGACGTCCACCATCACGTTGGTCACGTTGAGAGGCTCGGGCACTTGCATCTGAGCCGCGAGCATCGCCTGGACGGCCGCCAAGATGTTCGTCCGCGCCTGGTTCATCGCGGAGGCCGGCGACTGCCCGGTGCCCTCGAGCAGAGCGCGCTGGGCCCCCTCGGAGACCAGGTTGGCGATCTGGACCACACGGGTGCGCCAGTAGTCCATGTCTTTCTGCAGCGTCAGGGTATACGGGTCCTGGCGCAGGGGATAGTAGAAGGAGCCCTCGCTGTTGGTGGCGTCCACTCCGACCTGCGACATCTGCAGGTCGTTCTGCAGCAGCACGATGTTCTCGGACAGCTTCTTGGTGACGAGGGCCGCCACGAACGTGATGAGTGCGCTGTTGGCATCGTAGTTGTCCAGGGCGCTCGTCAGGTCGGCCAGGTAGGTGGGGGCGACCTCCGGCCCGCGGTTGAAGGTGTCGTCGGCGTCGTTCTGAGCCTGCAACGTGGCCGCTTTGAGGCCCTCGTTGAGGAGCAGCAGGTCCCGCTCGAAGCCCCGCAGGGTCTGGTCGAGGTTGGTGTAGGACGAGTCGGCGCTGGTCGCGTCGATCTGCTTCCCGAGCTCGTTCACCTGGGCTTCGATGTCCTGGAGCTGCTGCAGTACCTCGGTGAACTCACCCCGCTCCCCCACGTTCCAGCCGATGGACGCGCACACGCGCCCCAGGACGCTGTCGAGCCCGATCGAGTAGAGGTCCTCGGCGGCGTTCGAGGCCAGAAAGGTGAGCACTCCGCCCGTGCTCTCGGACCTGGCCTGAACCTCGTTAAAAGACAGCGGAGGAAAGGGGTTGGGCGTCTGAATGGTGATCCGCTCGCCCTGGTCGATGCGCTCGGCGAGCTGGCGGGTGAAGCCCGCGAAGTCTCCTCCCGCCTGGCGCACCAGCTCGGCGGCCGAGAAAGGCGAGCCGGGCAGGCTGGAGAGGCCCTGGGTCGCCTGTCGGGCGGGGATGCGCAGGCCCTCTCTCGTGCGCAGAAAGGCCTCTTGCTCGCTGAGCTCCGGGCGCAGCTGGTGGAGGAGCGTGGCCAGGTGGCCGGGCACGTCCATCCAGATCGTGGTGGGATCGGAGGTCAGAAATTGCAGCGCGGAGCCCGGGGCGAACTCGGCTTCGAGGAGGTAAGCCGGGGCCTGGGCGATGTCGCCGG
>JBDHVW010000185.1:0-8428 GCA_039809865.1 Vulcanimicrobiota bacterium | reverse complement strand
CACGCCGTGCCGGTCGCGGTCGTAGTAGAGCGGCACGATTTCGTCCTCGAGCGTGGCGTAGAGGCTGGTCACGTCGGCCAGGTCCTGCTCCTCGTAGAGCGCGTACTCGACCGGGTCGCCCATCTTCCAGCCGTTCTTGCCGTTGTAACCCTCGGCCCACCAGCCGTCCAGCACGCTGAACTGCAGCACGCCGTTCATGGCGGCCTTCTGGCCGCTGGTCCCGGACGCTTCCAGCGGGCGGCGCGGGTTGTTCAGCCACACATCCACGCCCGCCACCAGGGCGCGCGCGAGCTCCATGTCATAGTCCTCGGCGATCACGACCTTGCCGTAGAACTCGCTCGAGCGCGAGAAATCGTAGATCTGCTTGATGAACTGCTGCCCCGGCAAGTCGGCCGGATGGGCCTTACCGGCGAAGACGATCTGCACCGGCCGCTCCTTGTCGTGCAGAATCTTGTGCAGCCGCTCCAGATCAGAGAAAAGCAGCACGGCGCGCTTGTAGGTGGCGAAACGACGGGCGAAGCCCAGCGTGAGGGCGTCCGGGTTGAGCACCTCGGCGGCGGCCCCCTGGCGTCCCGCGCTCTCGCCCAGGCGCGCGGCGCGCAGCTTGATACGCTTGCGGACCGCCTCCACCATGCCCTTCTTCAGGTCGTGGTGCACTTTCCACAGGTCCGAGTCGGGGATCTTGTCCACGTTCTTCCAGTTCTTGGGCTCCTGGGGCTCGTCGCGCCACTCCTTGCCCAGGTGCTTGTCGAACAGTTCGGTGAGCGCGGGGGCGATCCATGTGCCCACGTGGATGCCGTTGGTGATGTGCCCCACGGGCACCTCGGCCTCCGGAATGCCCGGCCAGACTTTCGTCCACAGGCTGCGCGAGACCTCACCGTGCAGCGCGCTCACGCCGTTGCGGAAGCGCGACATGCGCATGGCCAGCACCGTCAGGCTGAAGAAGCCGGCGGGAGGATTGCCCTCCTGGCCCAGGTGCATGAAGTCGTCGGCCGACATGCCCAGCGAGTGACGCAGGCTCCAGAAGTGGCCCTCCATCATCGTCTGGTCGAAGACGTCGTGGCCGGCCGGCACCGGAGTGTGCGTGGTGAAGCAGACGCTCGGCGCCATCGCCTCCACGGCCTCGTGCCAGTTGAGGCCCTCCGTCTTCACCAGCTCGCGCAGGCGCTCGAGCGTGAGAAACGCCGAGTGGCCCTCGTTCATGTGCCAGACGGTGGGGGAGATGCCCATCTGGCGCAGGGCGCGCACCCCGCCGATACCGAGGATCTTCTCCTGGGCGATTCGCATGTGGATGTCGCCGCCGTAGAGCTGGGCCGAGAGACGGCGGTCCGAGTCGTTGTTGACCGGCATGTCCGTATCCAGCAGGAAGAGCTTGATGCGGCCCACTTCCACCAGCCAGACGCGGGCTTCCACGCGGCGGTCGGGCATCTCGACGCTGACCACCACCTCCTGGCCCTGCGGGTCCACGGCCCGGCGAATGGGGGCCATGTCGAAGTCGAGACGCTGGTAGCTGGCCTCTTGCAAGCCTTCCTGGTTGATCCGCTGGACGAAGTAGCCGTGGTTGTAAACCAGACCCACGCCGACCAGGGGAATCCCCAGGTCGGAAGCGGTCTTGAGGTGGTCACCGCTCAGTACGCCCAGGCCCCCCGAGTAGATCGGCAGGCACTCGTGCAGCCCGAACTCGGCCGAGAAGTAGGCGATCAGCTGGTCCGTCTGCTTGGGGAAGGCGCGCTTGAACCACGGATCGGGGCGGCTCAGGTAACCGTCGAACTCCTTCATCACGGCGTCGTAACGCTTGCAGTAGGCGGCGTCGGCCGCGGCTTTCTCGACCTTCTCCTGGCTCACCAGGGCCAGGAAGCGCACGGGATTCTCGCGCTGCGCCCCCCACTGGCGCTTGTCCAGGTCGGCGAAAAGCTTCACGGCGTCCGGATGCCAGGCCCACCAGAGGTTGCGGGCCAGTCGGCCCAGCCCTTCCAGCCTCTTGGGCAGCTCCGGGCGTACTTTGAGCGTTCCGAGTAGTTTCAAGACAAGACCTCCTGTGGGGATCCAGTGACGAACTGGTATGCGGGCGGCCCATTCGCAGGTCCGTGCCGGATCTCATTTCGAACAAGGCTTCGTAAGCGGGGAAGTCGAAGGCCCAGCGACCATGACCAGGCCCTCCGTGGATACGCCCGACTGGGTTCGGGACGCCGTTTTCTACCAGATCTTCCCCGACCGCTTCGCCAGGAGCGACAAGCTCGTCAAACCTTCCAATCTGGAGCCCTGGGAAGCCCCTCCCACCGCCCACGGCTTCAAGGGCGGCGATCTCGAGGGGGTCATCGAGCACCTGGACTACCTCCAGGAGCTGGGGATCAACGCTCTCTATTTCTGCCCCATCTTCTGGTCCGCGGCCAACCACCGCTATCACACCTACGATTACTACCAGGTCGATCCGCTGCTGGGCGGCAACCGCGCCTTCGAGCGCCTGATGGCCGAGTGCAAGCGCCGCCAGATCCGGGTGGTGCTCGACGGCGTCTTCAACCACGCCAGCCGGGGCTTCTTCCAGTTCCACGACATCCTCGAGAACGGCATCCACTCGCCCTGGCTCGACTGGTTCACGATTCACGGCTGGCCGTTGGCACCCTACGACGAGACGAAGCCCTCCAACTACTCGTGCTGGTGGGGATTGCCGGGGCTGCCGAAGTTCCGCACCGAGACGCCGGCCGTGCGGGAGTTCCTGTGGGGCGTGGCCGCGCACTGGGTCGACCAGGGCATCGACGGGTGGCGCCTGGACGTGCCCAACGAGATCGACGACGACGAGTTCTGGCGCGAGTTCCGCAAGCGCGTGCGCAAGAAGAACCGCGAGTGCTACATCGTGGGCGAGATCTGGGTGGACGCGCGTCGCTGGCTGCAGGGCGATATGTTCGACGCGGTCATGAACTACCTGTGGACGTCGTCCGTGCTCGGATTCTGCGTCAAGGACTGGGACCGCTCGCTGACCAAGAACCTCTCCTACGGCTCGAAGGAGCCCCTCGACGCCCGCGAGTTCCAGCGGGCTCTCGACCAGGTTCTCAAGCTCTACCCCGAGGCGGTCAACGCGGTGCAGCTCAACCTGCTCGACTCGCACGACACCCCGCGCTTGATCACGGTCTCGCGCAACGACCGCAGCGCCATGGAGCTGGCGACGTTGATTCAGATGACGTTCGTGGGTGCCCCCTGCATCTATTATGGCGACGAGATCGGCCTGACGGGCGGGCGCGACCCCGAATGCCGCAAGGGATTCCCCTGGCACGACGAGGCTTCTTGGGACCGCTCGCTGCAGGCGACCTTCAAAGAGCTGATCGCTCTGCGCCACAAGCACAGATGCCTGCGTCGCGGCGATTACCAGCCGGTCTCGGCTTCAGGGAACCTCTTCGTCTACAGCCGCTCGGTGGAGGGGGAGAAGCTTATCGTGGCGGTAAACTCGGGCAGCGCGCCCGAGCGGGCCACCCTCAAGCTGTCCGGGTTGGAGCGCCTTTATGGTGCCGGAACGCTCGCGGTCCTGGAGGACGGCACGACGCTCGAGCAGCCGGCTCGCTCGGGATCGATCTTCAAAGCCCGTTAACAACTGGGCGCTCGAATTCACCGGCAGTTCACCGGCCTGCGCTAGGCTGGTTGCATGAGAGTGAACGAGACCCGCACGACTCAGACCGCCAGTCGCCTCTTCCACGAGGCACGGGCGAAGAATGGCGATGCCCAGACCCTTCGAGACGGGGTCATCTTCCTGAGCCGCACGGGAGAGAACGACAAGGAACGTCTCTACTGCCGCGAGATGCTGAAGATCGCGCAGGATACGCCGCTCCGGCCCGATAGCTCGAAAATGGCGCTGCAGGCGACGCTACTCTGCCTGTCCACGGCGATTCCTCCCGCCTGCGGGGTGCCCGCCCTGCTGGCCTGGACGGCCAGCTATACGATCCCGGTCTGCAACACCGACCATGATCGCGTTGCTCTGGGGAATGCGGTGCTGACCACCATCCACGAGGTCGGCAACGACGCGGACAGCTCCGTGGCCGTGCGAGCTCTAGGGCTGGCGGCCGCCCATCCGGACCAGGCCGAGCAGATCCATTACGCCGCTTTCGCGACCATCAAAGGCGTGGACTACGAGGGCTGGATGCAAGGTCTGCACGGCAATGCCCAGAAGGCCGTGTCGGATTTCCACGACCGCCTGAACAGCTAGCGGTCGGCCAGGTCCTTGTCGTTGCGCTTGACCTTGCGCGCCTCGTACTCGTTGGAGATGCGCTGCACGTAGCCCTGCGTCTCCTCGAAGGGGGGCACGCCGCCGTAGGCCTCCACCGCGCCGGGACCGGCGTTGTAAGCGGCCAGGGCCTTGCGCAGGTCCTGGAAGCGGCTCATCTGGATGGCCAGGTAGCGGGCGCCGCCTGCCCCGTTCTGGTTGGGATCGAAAGCGTTGCTGACGCCCAGGCCGGCCGCCGTGCCAGGCATGAGCTGCATCAAGCCCTGGGCGCCCGAGCGCGACACGGCTGACGGATTGAAGTTGGACTCATACTTGATGACCACTTCCAGCAGCAGCGGGTCGAGATCGTTGGCCTGAGCCTCTTTCAGGATGACGTCGGACAGGTTGCAGAACGACATGCTGTCGCCCTTCTGGCCCCAGACGAGCACGCGGCGCGGAATTTCCTTGTAGCCGCTCTCGGAGAAGCTGTACATTTTGGGGATGACGCCGTTGAACTTGCTGGCCGCGCGCTTGCGGGCGATGCTGGCGGGGTCGCCGCCCACGTTCAAGATGTAGGCGTTGTCATTCCCACGGTTGCGGTGCGTCCGCATCACCTTGTTGAAGTGGGCTGCCTCCGAGTTGGTGTAGACCGTGACGGCCTGCCCGTTCTCATATTGCGTGGTCGCGTAGACCTCGTCGGCATTGGCGGATACCGCAGTGAGAAGGACCAAGACGGATGCTGCTAGAATGTTTTTCAAAATCCTACCCTCGTACTTGAACTTCGTATTGACCTGAAGAGTTGTCCCCGGGAGTACTGAAGTCCTGCCTGGGGCCTGTACTCACGTCCCCCGGGGCAGGACTTTGCCGGCGCCGATTCAAAATCGTCCTCGTGAAAACGAGCTGTCCACGCTGCGAGGGCAGCGGCCAATGCGTCGAGTGCAAAGGCACCGGAAAAGTGCAATGCCCCACCTGTCAGGGGTCGGGCAAGCGCACCACGCCACGCGGCACCGAGTATGACTGCAATGGGTGCAAGGGCACCGGGCAGATCGACTGCGCCCTCAAGTGCGACAGTTGCCAGGGCTCCGGGTTCATCACCGACAAACTCCAGAAGTCCGTGCGCGAGAAGTACACTGCGCGCTTCGCCAACTTCTCGCCTCTGAGCCGCGTCACGACCTACCTGGTCGTCATCAATGTCTTCTTCTACGTCCTGACCGACTGGTCGCCCCTGGGGCCGGCCCTCTACGCCAATCTGGCCAACAACCCGACCACGTTCTCGTCGCACGAGTACTGGAGGTTGCTCACGCCCGTCTTCTTGCACTTCGGCATCACGCACCTGGGCATGAACTGTTACTATCTCTATCAGAACGCGCCCCCCATCGAGGGCGCCTACGGCAGCCACCGTTTCTTGTGGCTCTACTTTTTCAGCGCCGTGATCGGCAACTTTGTGAGCTGGCTCGGCAACTGGGTCATCCAGGGGCAGAATTTCCAGGGAGCGGGCGCCTCCACGGCTCTCTTCGGCGTGGGCACGGCCTACGTCGCGCTCTACTGGCGCTGGCGCATGTTCGACCGCAGCGTCATCAACTGGTGGCTGGGCTACATGGGCCTCTTGCTGGTGGGGGGATTTGCCATGGCGGGCCGCGGCGGCATCCCCTTTATCGGGAACATCGACAACTGGGGCCACCTGGGCGGCGCCCTGGGCGGGCTGCTCTTCGTCTACCTGAGCCCCCGCCCCACCGGCCATTAGGGAACTTTCCGTCCCGGCGGAAGGTCTACGACCCCAAAGCACCCAATAGGCAGGACACTCATGCTCTCCGATACGATGCTGCTGATAGCGCTTTACGTCCTGGTCGTGATCAGGATCGGGCTGCATTTCATGCCGCAGGACTCCGAGGGGAGCGGTTGGCGCCAGGGGCTGGTGGAGTTCATCGACTCGCTGGTCCCGGCCGGGGTGACCGCGCTGGCCGTGATCGCCTTTCTGGTGCGCCCCTATTACATCCCCTCCGGCTCGATGGAGCACACGCTCGAGGTGAAGGACCTGATCCTGGTCGACAAGCTGATCTACCGGCTCAGCGCCCCCAACCGCGGCGACATCATCGTCTTTCGCAAGCCGGGCGACCAGCCCAACGACCCGGCGCTGATCAAGCGCGTGGTAGGGGTGGCCGGCGACACCATCGACGTCAAGGACGGCAAGCTCTGGCGCAATGGACAGCAGATCGACGAGCCCTACCTGCACGAGCCGATCGAGGACGTGGCCATCTTTCACGGGCCGGTGCTGGTCAAACCCGGCCACCTGTTCATGATGGGCGACAATCGCAACAACTCCGCCGACTCGCGTTTCTGGGGGCAGCTGCCGCTGGAGAACGTGGTGGGGCGCGCCGAGATGATCGTCTTCCCCGGCAAGGGCGGCTTTGGCCACCTTGGCCTTCTCAAGTCCCAACAGGGTGCGGCCGTTCCCGGTCCGGGCCTGGTGAACGACGAGGAGCCCCCGGCGACCCCGGTGCTGCAGTTGCAGACGCCTTGACCCTTGTGATATAGTGTCCCCCGTTCTAGAGATCCGCACGCGGACGTAGAACCCATAAGAAAGGGAACCCATTGGGATGAAACTGATTGACGAACTCGAGAAAACCCAGATGACGCGGACGAACATCCCCGCTTTCGGCCCTGGCGACACCGTCAAAGCCTGGCTGAAGGTCGTCGAGGGTGGCAAAGAGCGTCTGCAGGCCTTTGAAGGTGTCTGCATCAAGCGTCAGAACAGCGGTTTGAAGGAAGCCTTCACGGTTCGCAAGATCTCCAACGGCGTCGGCGTGGAGCGCACCATTCTGCTGCACAGCCCGCGTCTGGACAGCCTCGAAGTGCTCCGCCGCGGTGACGTCCGCCAGGCGCGCCTGTTCTATCTGCGCGACAAGGTCGGCAAGCACGCCAAGGTCAAGGAAAAGCGCTTCGTAAACCCCAAGGCGTAGTTCTTGTCCGAAACCCAGCTGATCGTCCTCCTCTACCTGCTGGTGGGGTGGCGATTCTTGCTGTACGCGGCCCCGAAACTCTTTCCCCAGGACTGGCTCGCCTGGCTCAAGGAGCTGGTCGACGCCATCGTGGTCGCCGGCATTACGGCCGTGCTGCTGCTCAACTTCGTGGTGCGCAGCTTCTACATCCCCTCGGGCTCGATGGAGCCCACGCTGGTGAGCCACGACTTCATCCTGGTCAACGAGCTGATCTACCGGTTCGTCGCGCCTCACCGGGGAGACATCGTGGTCTTTCAGCCCCCGCCCAGGTCGAACGCGGGCGAGCAAGACTTCATCAAGCGCGTGGTCGGGATCGAGGGGGACGTCATCGAGGTGCGCGACGGGGCGCTCTATCGCAACGGCTACAGGGTCAATGAGCCCTTCATCAAGGAGCCCATCGACCGCCCCTTCGGACCCATCCTGGTCCAGCAGGGCCACCTGTTCGTGATGGGGGACCATCGCAACAGCTCCTACGACTCGCGGTTCTGGGGTCAGGTCCCGGTCGACAACCTGGTGGGACAAGCCTTCATGATTTTCGTCAACAAGAAATCGCCTGGTTTTTTCAAGTTCCGCTGGCTTCCCAGCGATCAGGGCACGACCGCGGTCTCCACGGTGGACCTGTGAGCGAGGAGACCGGCTACTCCTGGTTTCCCGGCCACATGCGCCGCGCCATGCGGCGCCTGGAGAAGGACCTCGACCTGGCCGACGCCGTGCTGTTCGTGGTCGAGGCGCGCCTGCCCGAGTCGTCGCGGAACCCGGAGCTCGAGGAGATGCTGTACAAGCGCGGACGCGAGATTTTCTACGTGATGACCAAGGCCGACCTGGCCGACCCGGCTGCCACCGATGCCTGGCTGGCGTGGTTTCGCGAGCAGGGGCACCAGGCCATGGCCATCAACGCCGTCAAAGGCAGCGGAGCGGGCGCCCTGACGCCCGCGCTCGAGAAGCTGGGGGAGCGCATCTCCGAGGGGCGCGCCCGGCGCGGGCTGAACGCGCGCGACCCGCGGCTGGTGGTGGTAGGGCTGCCCAACGTGGGCAAATCGGCGCTGCTGAACCGCCTGGTGGGGCGCAAGCAGGCCATCACGGGCGACCGGCCGGGGGTCACGCGCGGCAAGCAGTGGGGGGTGGCGGCCGGCAAGTGGGCGAAAACAGGGGACGGTCGAGCATGGCGATGAACTGGCTGGTGTCGGCCGGCGCCAGGCCCGGCAGCGCGGGCACCATGGCAGCGTAGTCGCTGGTC
>JBDHVW010000184.1:0-8443 GCA_039809865.1 Vulcanimicrobiota bacterium | reverse complement strand
TGTCGTTGACGCCGCGGCTGACGAGCAGGGTGGTCTTGTTTCTCTGGAAACGATCCCCGTTCCAGCGATAGAACCAGGCGCCGGGGTAGAGCAAGCCCTTGTGCTCGCGCAGCACGAATTGCGAGCCGTGCAGATGGCCGGCCAGAACGTAGCGGTAGTTTTCGTCCAGGGTGGGCTCGTGGGCCACCAGAACGTGGCCGTCGGGTTGCGGAGCGCCGTCGATGTGGATTCCGTTCCGCGTCACGCGGGTCAGCCAGGGCTTGCCCAACACCCTCTCGATCGCCTGCAGACCCACGAAGCGGTCGTGGTTGCCCGGGACGGCCTCGAACGGAGCTTCCAACCTCTGCACCAGGTGGCTCAGCAACGGCAATCCGCTGCGCAGATCCACCAGGTCGCCGCCCAGCAGCACCAGCTCGGGCTCGAGGGCGCGGACCTGGTCCAGCACCTGCTCCACCACGTGCCCGTGCCAGGGCGTCAGGTGCAGATCGCTGACGTAGAGCAGACGGAGGCCCAGCCCGGCGGGCTCGCGGCGCACGGTGAGCCGCCCCGTGGCGGCCAGCTCAAGCACAAAGGCAGAACCCCGAGCCTCGGCCCGGGGTTCTATAGCGCGTCGCGTCCATTGCTCGCAGGTTTAGTTCTTGGTCGACACCTTCCTGCGGATCATGGGTCCGAGCGCGGTGCGCTGGCCGGACGGCAGCCGCAGGCTCACACCCGCGTGGTAGAACTGCCCGTTCGGCTCTGGCTTACACCACCTCACCGTACCCTCTGCTTTCACACGATAGCCGGAGTCGATCTGGAGCTCGAGCTCCAGCGCGGTCCCGGTGGACAGCGGGGAGCCCGCCGCCAGCAGGGCGCCCTTCTCGCTCAGGTCGAGCGCGTAGGTGCGCTTGTAGGACTCGTTTCCCCATCTCACCCAGGTGGGGACTTTGACTTCGGCTCTCGGGTAAACTCTGTTTTCGCTCACAACCTCATCTTAGAGGAGGAGTTTGCAGAGGCCGGCCAGGGTTTGGTGCAGATTTGGTGCAGAGACTGGTTGGCAGTGGATGGGAGACTCGAGGGCGAACGCCCGCTGATGCAGCGCATTCTGGTCGTCGAGGACGATGACAATTACTGGACCCTGATTCGGACCGTGCTCGAGCTGCAAAGCTTTTTACTGGAGCGGCTTCCGGACGGGTCCTCGCTGGATGCCACCGTGGACCGCTTCGACCCGCAGCTCGTCATCCTGGATGTCATGCTGCCCGGGGAAGACGGTTGGACGCTCTGTCGCCGCCTGCGCGAGCGCAGTGCCGTCCTGCCCATCCTGTTCCTGACCGGGGCCGACGGCTCGCTCAGTAAGGTGCGCGGCCTGGAAGCCGGAGCTGACGATTACCTGACCAAGCCCTTCGACGGGCTGGAGCTGGTGGCGCGCGTGCGGGCGCTGTTGCGGCGGGCGGGCCTGGCGGCCGCGCCGCGCCTGCCGACGGGCCCGGTCGAGGTCGATGAGACCCGCCACGAGGTGCGCGTTCAGGGCATCGTAGTGCCCCTCACCAAGGTGGAGTTCGACCTGATGCGCGCCCTGACGTCCCATCCCGAGGCCGTGCTGACACGGGACCAGCTGGCGCTGCAGGTGTGGGGCTACGAGGGCGAGGTGGCCGACCGCACGGTCGATTCCCACGTGCGGAACCTCCGCCGCAAGCTGCGCGAGGTCTATCCGGGCGAGCTGATCCACTCCGTGCGCGGGATCGGCTTCAAATATCAGGCCGGTTGACAGTCATGGGCTACCCGGGTTATAATAGGTTGCCCATGCTGTACTCTTGCACTGGACAAGATCTTCAGACCGCCCGCGAGGGGCGTTTGTAGACGCGGTCGAGCTATCGAGCCGAACGCGCGATCGAGCGCCCACCTCGCGGTGGGCGCTTCGCATTTAAGAGAGAAAGGAGGTCGAAACCGATGACACAGGCGCTTCTCGAGCCACGCGTGGACAAGATGTATGTCCCTTACGCCGACTGGCTCCTTCTCCCCATGCCGATGCTGACTGTGCCGGATAGCGAGGTGTCGCGCAACAGCGTGGCCCAGTTCGCTTATAACGACGGTTCCCGCGTTTACCTGCGCGGCATGATCCGTCATCCCGAGCACAAGACCCTGTATCTGCGCGGCTGGCATCAGGTCTTCACGCAGGCCCGCAAGCCGCTGGCGACGATGGACTGACCCTCGCGCGGAGTCGTTACAGGACTCCGCTCTCTAGAGGACCTTCTCCAGCGCCACCAATCCCAGGAATCCCACGAAGAAGGCCACCGGCATCAGCAGCGTGTCCTCCGTCTCGTGGGCCTCGGAGAGCAATTCTTCGGTGACCAGGTAGAGCAAGGCCATCAGGCCAAAAGCATAAAAAGCGCTCAACCACCCGGCTGATAACCCTCCCAGGAGATGACCCACCACCGCCCCGATCGGAAGGGTCAGGCTGATCCCGAAAGTGACCAGCATGACCTGGTTCCGCCCGAGCCCGCCCAGGCCGGCCGCCACCGCCACGCACAGGAAGACCAGCTCGAGACTGAGCGCGATGGTGAGCAGCAGGCCCTGGCGGGCGCCCTGGAAGAACGCCAGGCCCAGCACGAACCCGTCCACGAAGACGTCCAGGGCGGCTGTGACCGTCAGCCCGATGGGGCCCGGACGCTTCTCCTCCAGCACTTTCAACCCGAGCATCGCCGCCACGCCGAGCGCGGCTCCCAGCAGGGTGAACCAGAAGGACGCCGTCGAGTTCAGCACTTCCGGCAAGATCTCGACGGCCGTTGCCGCAAACACCACGCCCGCGGCCAGGTGCTGCATGAGGCTGCGCAGCCAGTCCGAGGGCGTCTTGAAGGCCGTTACGATGCCCCCGATCCAGATCGCGAACAGAGGGATCAGCGTGGAGAGGAGGAGCGTCTTCACAGGTCGTTCTGGTAGGCGTGGGCGGCCGCCTGATCCCATTTCTCGCGCACGGCCGGGTCGTCGGTGTGCTCCATCTCGTAGCCCCAGTTGACTTTGTAGCCCTCGCCCCAGCGGTCGGGCTCCCACAGGTGGGAGCGCACCAGCGCCTTGCCGCAGTGGAAGAACGCCTCGGTGACGGTCACCTTCGTGACCAGGAGCGCGTCGTGCCCGTAGTCGGCCATCTCCTTTTGCAGCGCCTCGTCCTGGAACAGCTCGGCCGTGCCGTGCACGCGCAGAGTCTCGGTGGTATGCGGGACCAGGAAGATCAGGGCCACGTTGGGATTGACCAGAATGTTCTCAAAACCTAGCAACATGCGGTTTCCGGTGCGATCGGGGAGCCATAGCGCACCTTCCCGAACTTGAACGAATCCCGGCTTGTCTCCCTTGGGGGAAACCTCCAGGTTGCCCTGGCCGTCAGACGTTGCCAGCAGTAGGAAAGGCGAGCGTTGAATGAACTCGACGGCCTGTTTGTTGAGGCTGGCGTGCACCTTCTCGTCCACCTTCGGGGTCCTGTCGCCAAGGACGGCTCTCAGCTGTGCATGAGTCTCGATTTTATTCATTCTTTGTCCCCAGGTTGTGCACTTTTCGACTCGGTTATCCCGAGTCATCCCCAGCATGCTGAAAAAATCCCATCACGACGCTGTGGATTTGTAGGAGGGGGACCCTCCGGAGCGAACACTATATGTTGGGGTTGATGGAAAAATTAACCCCAAGATCTGGTAGTTGAGAGGGAGGAATATTCCTCAAGTCGCGTAACATGCCATCATAGAATAATTTTCCTCAACTCCTCCTCGGCGCCCCGCGCCAGCGGGGTGGTGCTGAGAGACCAGAAAGGGCATGTGTCGTGGTCGTTTCAACTGCTAACGGTAACGGAGTCACCAAAGTTTTGGATATCGAGCAAGTTCCTGAGTCCAACCAACTCTCCCCGCTCGGCGAGAAAATCTTCCTCGATCGCTACGCGTTGAAAGACGCCTCCAAGCGCACGCTGGCCGTGGGCGACACCGTCGTGGTCCTGGTCGACTCGGCCAGCGGTCAGCGCGAGATCGGTAAGGTGACCGCGATGACCGCCTCCAACGTGCAGGTCGAGTTGCGCGACGGCACCCTGACCGACCGGGCCATCGAGCACGTCGACAAGCCGCTCGAGACCCGCGTCGAGGAGATGATGGAGCGCGTGGCGCGCGGCGCCGCCGGCGTCGAGAAGGTCGAGCGTCAGGCCGAGTGGCAGGAGAACTTCCGGTGGCTGCTGGATGGCTGGAAGTTCGTTCCGGGCGGACGCATCCTGACCGCCTGCGGCACCGACCAGAACCTCACCTACTACAACTGCTACGTGATCCCGAGCCCGGACGACAGCCGCGGCGGCATCTTCGAGACGCTCAGCAACATGGCCGAGATCATGAGCCGTGGCGGCGGCGTGGGCATCAACCTGTCCACCCTGCGTCCCAAGTATGCCTACGTGAAGGGCGTCAACGGCCGCTCCTCCGGCTCGGTGAGCTGGGGCGCGCTCTACAGCTTCGTGACCGGCAAGATCGAGCAGGGCGGTTCGCGCCGCGGCGCGCTGATGCTCATCCTAAACGTGTGGCACCCGGACGTGCTGGACTTCATCAACTCCAAGCGCGAGAAGGACAACATCACCAACGCCAACATCTCGGTCGGCATCACCGACGACTTCATGGCGGCGGTAGACAAAGACGGCGACTGGGATCTGGTCTTCCCGGACAACTCCGACCCCAGGTATGCCGAGCAGTGGACCGGCAACCTGGAGGCCTGGAAGAAGGCCGGCGGCGCGGTGGTCGTGCACAAGACCATGAAGGCCCGCGAGATCTGGAACCAGATCATCGAGAGCGCCTGGAGCAGCGCCGAGCCGGGCATCTTCTTCCTGGATCGCGCCAACAAGATGTCCAACTCGTGGTACTACCCGCAGGGCGACCTCATCTGCACCAACCCGTGCGGCGAGCAGCCCCTGCCGGCGTGGGCCGTGTGCAATCTGGGCCACGTGAACCTCTCCAAGTTCGCCCGCAACGGGGAAGTGAACTGGGAAGACCTGGGTCGCACGGTGCGCTACGCGGCGCGCTTCCTGGACAACGTCATCGACGCCACGCCCTATTTCTTCGAGGAGAACAAGAACCAGCAGCAGTTGGAGCGGCGCGTCGGGATGGGCACCATCGGCCTGGCCGAGATGCTGATCCGCCTGGGCATCCGTTACGGCTCGGCCGAGTCGGAGGAGTTCATCGAGGAGCTCTACCGCTTCATCGCTCACGAAGCCTACATGGCTTCGGCCGACAACGCCGCCGAGAAGGGCAGCTTCCACTGGTTCGACGCCGAGAAGTTCCTGCAGAGCGGCTTCATGAAGGGGATGCCCGAGGATGTGCGCGCGGCCGTGCGCGAGAAGGGGATCCGCAACGTCACGCTGCTGACCCAGGCTCCCACCGGCACCACCGGCACGATGGTGGGCACCTCTACCGGGATCGAGCCCTTCTACTTCTGGAGCTACTTCCGCAAGAGCCGTCTGGGCGTGCACGAGGAGAAGGTGGCTGTGCTCGAGGAGTGGCAGCGCCTGAACCCGGGCGCCGAGTTGCCCGACTACTTCGTGAACGCGATGGAGCTGACGCCCGAGGAGCACGTGCGCGTGCAGGCCGCCACTCAGAAGTGGGTGGACTCGGCCATCAGCAAGACCTGCAACGTGCCTCAGAACTACACGGTGGAGGACACGCGCAAGCTGTACGAGCTGATGTATCGCCTGGGCTGCAAGGGCGGCACCATCTATCGCGACAAGTCGCGTGACGAGCAGGTGCTGAACCTGAAAGAGGATGTGAAGCCGGAGCCCGCGGCTCCTGCGGCGCCCGCTCCAGTGCCCCTGGCCGAGCAGCCCAAGGTGCGTCCGCGCCCCTACAAGCGTTACGGCGTCACGATGAGCAAGGCCACGCCTTCGGGCACCGCGCACATCACGATGAACGATGACGCGCAGGGCTCCCCCTTCGAACTCTTCATCGAGATCGGCAAGGGTGGCTCGGACATCAAGGCGATGGCCGAAGCGCTGGGCCGTCTGGGCTCGTTGGTGCTGCGGGTCAACTCGCCCCTGTCGCCCCGTGAGCGGGTGAGCGAGATCGTCAACCAGCTCCGCGGCATCGGTGGTCCGCGCTCGATGGGCTTCGGCAAGGACCGCGTGCGGTCGCTGCCGGACGCCCTGGCGCAGGCCCTCGAGGAGCACTACCTGGGTGCCGTCGAGGAGATGGATGTGGCCACCCCGGCCTATCGCAAGCACTTCAAGGAGGCGGCTCTGGAAGCCACTCCCGAGAGCGACGGACTGGCCGATCTCTGCCCCTCGTGCGGCAACTCGACGTTCCTCAGCATCGAGGGTTGCCACAGCTGCTACTCGTGCGGACACAGCGAGTGCTAGCTTAAAGGGGTCGCCGCGGTCGGGGCTAATGCATTCTGATGAAGAAGTATTTGCTCGTCGCTCTGGCCGCGGCGACTTTGACGTCTTGCGGCTCACAGCCCGCCGCTGATTCCACGGCCGCCGTCTCTTCCTCGCCGGGAGAGGTGGCGGTCGTTTCGCCATCTCCGGGGGGCCGTGAGCGTCGTCGCGGGTTCGACCCGGAGCGCTTCAAGAAGGCGCTGGATCTGACGGATGCGCAGATGGCCGAGCTCAAGCCGCTCTTCGACGAGCAGCGCGACGGGATGCGCAAGCGGATGGAAGATTTCCACACCGAGATGGAGAAGACGCTGACTCCCGAGCAGAAGAAGAAGCTGGCCGAGCTCGAGAAGCATGGCCGGGAGCGCCGCACCCCGCCCTATGCCAAGCTGGATTTGACTTCCGAGCAGGCCACCAAACTCGAGGACCTACGCCAGAAGATGCGCGACGAGGGCCGCAAGGCCCGCGAGGAGTTCAACGCCAAGCTGGTCGAGAAGCTCGACCCCGAGCAGAAGAAGAAGTTCAAAGCCATGCAAGAGCGCATGCGCGAGCGCCAGGAGAAGGACAACGACTGAGGGCGGGACGCTGTTGGGTCGGGCGGGGAAGGCTGTAGCGTCGGGCGCGTGGCTGGAGCCGTCTCAGGCCTGGGTCTTGCGGCGCGGCACCCGCACGCCGCCGATGATGACCTGGCGCTCGCCTTCCTTCACGCTCGAGGCGGGTTTGCTGTCGTTGATGGCGTCCATCGCGCCCTTCATGTCGCGGCCTAACAGGAGCGCACCCAGGAACTTCTGCACGATTTCCTCGGCCTGCTCGGGCGTGTGGGGCTGCTCGCGCAGCTTGCGCTGGATGGCGCGGAAGGCGCCCAGGGCCTTATCCTCGCGGTGCTCGGCCTGGCAGGCGTGGTGGATGCGACCGAGGCGGTCGCCCGTGACCGCCAACGTCTCGCCCGGGATGAGCTCGGCCATCACCGTGCGGTAGAACTCGGAAGTGCGGTGATTCTGGGTGGGCGACAGGTGCTGGCCCAGGTTGAGGAAGACCTGCTCGCGCTCCTCCAGGGTCTCTTTTGTCAGCGGAACCCGCACGAGGTCCATCCCCTCGGTGGCGGAACCGATGGAGCGGGTGCCGTTGACCAGGGTCAGCAGCGTGGTCTGCTCCTCGTCGGTCAGCTCTCGCTCTTTCTCGAACGTGATGAGGCGCAGCATCGCGCGCTCCGCATCCTCTTGCTTCTGGTTCTCCAGGATCGGCGCCAGGCCGCGGGCCAGGCAGGCCAGCTGATAGTCGTCGCGGGCGAAGTCGCCCATCCTGCCGGCCAGAGCCCAGACCTTATCCACGTTGTAGGAGCTACTCTGCCCGCCCAGCGCGGCGGCCTGCAGCAGCTCGGCGGCAGCGGCCTCGGCCACCATGGGCGTGAACTTCGCGCGCAGGTCGTTCCACTGCCGCTGGATGGGGGGCGGGTTGTCGGTGACCTTGAGCTGCTCGTAGATGGCGGCGAGGCGGTTCTGGTGGAAGTCCTTCGCCTGGTCGAGCAACTGGTCGACCGCGCCCTGGTTCTTCAGCTCCTCGATGGTGACGGAGATGCGCGGCGTGCCCTTGCGTCCGACCCAGGCGCTCGGGTCGGCGTTCTTATACTGGTCGTAGGGGGTGCGGGCATTGCCGTAGCTGTAGAAGAGGATCCCGTTCTGGGAGGCCGAGCGCAGCGTTTTCGCCTTCTCGAGGTCGGCCAGGGGCCACTCGGTGCCGCCCGACAGGTAGTCGAGCGCTTTGAGCTCGTCCAGATTCTTGGCGGTCTGGGTCTCTTTGTTGGGATCTTCCAGGGTGATATAGCTCGACCCGCGGAAGTCGCGCAGTCCGTCGAGCTTGTCGGCCCGGGCGTCCACGGGGTCGCTGCCGTAGTGGCGGGGTCCGTATCCGCGCGAGCCCAGGCTGTCCCAGACCTGGAGGAACTCTTTCTCGCCCGGCTCGAGCACCTGCGGGCCCAGGCCCACCAGGCCGTCCAGCACGCGCAGGTCGGCCATGCTCTTGAGCCGCGCCATCGCGCCGTTATCAAAGGCAACTTTGACGCTGGTGCCGTCCAGGATGCTCATCACC
>JBDHVW010000183.1:0-8479 GCA_039809865.1 Vulcanimicrobiota bacterium | reverse complement strand
TGACGGGCCAGCCATCCGAGGCCCATTCCGCGCGATGCTTTGAGCAGCACCGTGTCCCCGGGCGCCAGGAGCGGGCGCAGAATCTCCCAGGCCCGCTCGCGGTCGGCCGCCCAGTGCACCTCGGCGGCGCCACCTCGAGCGGCCTCCGCCAGGGCCTTGCTCTCCTCCCCCACCGCGACCAGCAGCGCCAGGTTGGACCTGCCGGCCGCCTCGCCCACGCGGGTGTGCAGCTCGCCGGCAAATGCGCCCAGCTCCAGCATGTCGCCCAGCACCGCCAGACGCCGTCCGGTGGCCGTGGCCAGCACTTCGAGAGCGCCTTCCATGGCAGCTGGCGAGGCGTTGTAGCTGTCATTGAGCAGCACCACGCCGTCCTCCAGCGTGAGGACCTCCATGCGGAGCTCGGCGCCCCGGAACGAGGCGATGGCTGTCGCGGCATCCTCGGCCGTCACCCCAAACAGCGCCGCCACGGCCAGCACGCCCATCAGGTTGCTCAGGTTGTGCCGCCCCGGGGCCGGGAAATCCAGCGTGGAACGGCGTCCCAGCACGTCCACCTCGAGGTGCCAGCCGTGCACGCCGCGCGACTCGTGGCGCAGGCAGCGCACGTCCGCCGGGCCGTCCACCGCGAAGCTGATCACCTCGCAGCGCGTGCGCGCCTTCAGGCGTTCGAAGAACTCGCTCTCGGCCGGCAGCACCGCGGTGGAGCCCGGACGGAGCTCTTCCAGCAGCTCGCCCTTGGCGTCGCAGATGGCTTCGCGCGAGCCCAGCAGCTCGATGTGGGCCTCCCCGATGGAGGTGATCAGCGCCACGCGCGTATCCGCCAGGCGCGCCAGCTCGCGGATCTGCCCGGCGCCGCGCATGGCCATCTCGACCACCGCCACCTCGTGCTGCGGCTCCAGCGCCAGCAGCGTGCGCGGCACGCCGATCTCGTTGTTGAAGTTCTTGGCCGTCTTGTGCACGCTGTAGCGCGCTCCCAGCACAGCCGCGCACAGCTCCTTGGTGGTCGTCTTGCCGGCCGAGCCGGTCACGCCCACGATGGGCACCGCCAGCTGGCGCCGGTAGAAGCGGGCCAGGTCCTGATAGGCCTGCAGGGTGTCCTGCACGCGCACGAACGGGATGGACGGGCCCGCGCCCGGGCGCGCCCAGAGCGTGGCCGCGGCACCGTCTTTCTCGACGAAGTCGTGCCCGTCGAAGTCGGGTCCAACCAGCGGAACGAACAGGTTGCCGGGTTGGATCGAGCGGGTGTCGGTGGAAATGCCGGTCAGCTCGAGTCCGGAGAACGGGGTTAAATCTCCCCCGGTGGCCCGGGCCACCAGGTCCAGCGACCACCTCACGAGAGCGCCTTTCTGGCCTCTTCGGCGTCGTCGAAGTGCAGCGTCTGGGAGCCGATGATCTGGTAATTCTCGTGGCCTTTCCCCGCGATGACCACGATGTCGCCCGGCTGCGCCTGACCCACGGCCATGCGGATGGCCGCCGCGCGGTCCGGCTCCACGCTGTAGGTCTTGCCCACCAACCCGGCTTCGATGTCGGCCAGGATCGCGCGGGGCTCCTCGGTGCGCGGGTTATCGTTGGTCAAAATCACCACGTCCGCCAGCTCGCCACCCAGGCGACCCATCTGGGGACGCTTGCCCCGGTCTCGGTCGCCCCCGCAGCCGAACACCGCGATGACGCGCCCCGTCGTGACGCGGCGGGCCGACTCCAGCAGGTTCTTGAGGCCGTCGGGCGTGTGGGCATAATCCACCACCACGCGGAACGATTGTCCCGCGCGGATCTCCTGGAAGCGCCCGGGGACGCTGTCCACCGAGCAAACCGCCTCCACCGCCGCTCCCATCGGGATCTCCAACCCCCAGGCGATGCCCAGCGCCGCCAGGGCGTTGGCCACGTTGAACAGACCTCCCAATCCAAGTTGCACGGGCCAGGTCTTCCCGTCGGGGTCCTTGAGCTCGAAGAAGACCCCGTGCTCGCGCGGCTCGACGTTGGAGGCCTGCAAATCGGCCTGGCTCAGGCCATAGCTCAACTTGCGCCCCGAGAAGGCTTCCAGCAGACGGGGGCCGTACGGGTCGTCCACGTTGACCACCGCCACCGGCGCGTGCTTGCGACCCGCGACCTGATGCTCGGTGAACAGGCGCTTCTTGGCCTCGAAATAGGCTTCCATGCTGGAATGGTAATCCAGATGGTCCTGGGTCAGGTTGGTGAACACCGCCACGTCAAAGGGGATCTTGTGCACCCGGCCGGCTTCCAGGCCGATCGAGGACACTTCCATCACGCACGAGTCTTGACCGGCCGACCGCATCTCGCTGAACAGGCGGTAAAGCGTGAGGCTGTCGGGCGTGGTATTGACCAGCGGACGGCTCTCCTTGCCCACCCGCGCCTCGATGGTGCCGATGAGGCCCGGATCGTAGCCCCCCGCCTGCAGCACACGCTCGGCCAGGAAGGTGGTGGTCGACTTGCCGTTGGTGCCGGTGATGCCGACCATCGTCATCTGGTCGGTGGGACGTCCGGTGAAGAGCGCCGCCAGCTCGGCCAGGGCCAGGTGGGCGTTGGGGACCACCAGCTGCGGCACGGGCAGCTCGGGCAGAACCCGCTCTACCACCAGCCCCGCGGCTCCACGCTCGACGGCGTCAGGGGCGAACTTGTGCCCGTCGGTGCGGGCGCCCGGCAGGCAGACGAAGAGCGAGCCTGTCCTGGCCTCTCGCGACGAGGCCGTCAGCCCCGTGAATTCGACCCCCGACGCTCCCTCCAGGACAGCGTCGGGCAAAACCTCTCGGACCAGGGCTAAACCACACGTCATCCCGGAGGGTTCGCGTTGAATAAAATTCACTCCTTCTCAGTAGTTGGGTTCGGAGGGCTTCGCGGGCAGCGGCAGCTCCTCGAGTGGCCGCAGGGCGGGCGCGTGGACGTGTTGGTCCGAGGGCAACTGGGCGTTGAGCCGGTTCAGGTCGATCTGGAGCTCGGCCAGGCGTGCCTGCCGCTGAGGCTCGTCCGCAAAGGCGGTCAGGCCAAAGTCGTCGCAGGCGGCCACGGCCACGCGCCGCACCGAATCGAGCGACATCGCCCCGCGTGCCTGGGCGGCCAGCGCGGCGCCCACGTAGTTGTCGAAGAAGTCGATCCCCTGGCGGGCGTATTCCTCGCGCTTCTGCTGGGGGGTGGCCACGACGTCGTGGATGAAGCGTCCCCGGATCTCGGGCACGGTCATCTTGCTGGCCAGAATCACGTCGCCCTGGCCGCTGTCGCCCGTGAAGACGAAGTCATATTCCGGGAAGATATGGCGAACCTGGTTGAAGTTCTCGAGCTTCTTGGCGGCGATCTTCTCGTTGGACAGCAGCGAGCCGAGCGTGCCGGCCACCACCACCTTCTTCTCCACGCCGCGCTTCTGCAAGGTCTTGTGGGTCTTGTCTTTGATGACGCCCATCGGGTCCTGGGGGCGCGCCGTGAGGAACGTCAGGTCCCCCGTCAGCTCGGCGTAGAAGGCTCGCACACCCGGGTAAACGGTGCCGCGCGGGTAGCGCGTGTCCTTCAGGTTGCAGTAGAACGTGTCGTCGATGTCGCTCAGCACTTTGAACTGGCGGTCCTTCACGAACGCCGACTGGGTGTGGAAGTGGTCCGTGAGCTGCGACCGCATCGCCTTGTCGTCCATGTCGTGGTAAATCAGGTTTTGCAGGTCATAGTGGTCCTGGCCCGCGTCCACGCCGTTCTTCATGGCCCGAAGCTCCAGGCCTCTGGTGGACAGGAAGAGATCGCGGATGGCGCGCTCGTCCTCGCTGCGGGAGCGGCCGCGCATCAGACCGTCGACCAGGGCGATCTTCGAATCGACCGTCAGCTCGTTGATGCGCTCCTTGGTGAGCAGCTGAAGTAACTCGGTGAAGTGCTTGGGGCCGAAGCAGTGGTTGTTGACGTCCTTGAAGAGATGGCGCAGGTTCAGCGATTGCAGCACGTGGTTCAGACCATCGGCATCCTCGGAGCGCAGCAGGTCGAGGATCTTGCGCTCTGACCAGCGGGGCGTGGGGCCTTTGAGCAGGCGCTCGATCTCCGCCACGGTGTTGCGGCTGGACAGCGAGACCTGGTCGGGTGAGCTTGCCTTTGCGGGAGCCGCGGCCGAAGGCGGCGTCGTGAAGCCAATGGGCTGAATCTGCACGGCTAGATTTTCACCGTGCTCAGATACCGGCTGACGTCGTCGTGGAACCCGATCATCGAGAAGCCTACTTTCAGCCCGTCGGGCTGCGTGGTCAGGTAGAACTCCCCCATTCGCCCTCCCTGCTCGAGGACCTCGCGCGCGTCCTCGACCACGGCGGCCACCGTTTCCGCGTCGGATTTGTTGGCGGTGAAGAAGCGAACCTGAATGTCCATCCGGTCGTCGGAGACGACATCGGCCTGCCACCAGGCGTTCTGAATCAGCGCCACCACCTGCTCCAGCCGCTCGGAGCCCACGGCTTTGCGCACCCGGTTGGTTTCCGGGCGATTGATCCAATCCATCACTTTGAGGAAAGAGCCATCTTTGTTGACCATGGCGCCGAACGCATCCTGATCTTTGGGCATCTCGGCGTAGGTCTGCCAGAGGCCACCGCCCAGCTCGTGGTCGTCTTTTCCGGTCAGGCGGTCGATGAGGTAACGCGCCTCGTCGGGGGTGGCGCAATTGAGGAACGTGCCTTTGACGCGGGCGAAGACGGTGCGGTTCTGGGGATTCTCCCAACCGGTGCGCAGCACGATGTCTTCGCCGCCATACTGGCGGGTCTCGAAGGATTTCCCCTCAGGGGCTGTGATCAGCGCGTTGTAGAGCAGCACCTGGAATCCGCGCCAGCCTTTGAGAGTGATGGCCATGTTGGAGATCAGCTTGCCGTCTGCGCCCAGGCGATCGACCCGCACCCACTGCAGCGGCAGCGCCGACACGATCATCTCTTCCTGGCTGCGGACACTCAGGAAGCTCGAAAGCATCGAGGCCAGCGAGCCCGAGTTGGAACCCTGGACGCCTTTGACCCCGGTGGCCAGCATCTGCCGAAAGCCCGTATCCTCGGCGCGGGCCTGCACGACGAAGATGGCCAGCGAGTCGGATTGGCCGAAGACGATCGGATCCGGGAGGTCCTGGGCGCTGGCGCAGCTGAGGAGCAGCAGGACGAGGATGAGAAGCCTTTTCACGGGCTTATGATAGCACAAGCGTGGCCTGGACGAACCACCAGCCTCGCTTGATCTGGAGCTGGGAGCCGCTCTCGAGCAAAACGCGAGCCAGAGAGCTCAGGTTGGGGCCCAGGCGGGGAGCGGTGTTCTCGACGCGGTGAGGTGACCCTGGCGGAAGGTCGCGCTGTGAAGGAATGGTTGCTCGAGGGACGAGTTGTCGTAAAGAACGGCTGTATTAGCGATGGCAATGGCTTCTCGCAGGAGCCTGGCCAGGCGCTCGAACCTGGGTCCAATTTTTTCGCCTGGCACCGAGTGTCCGCCGCGCGACACCCGTTCCTCCACGCGGAGTGCGGCCAGCTTCGGGTTTTCCAGGTGAATGTAGATCAGGAGTGTCGTGTATCCGAGAGTGCTTGCGCTCCGCAACAAGTCCAACTTCGAGGGGTGCGAGAAGACCGTTTCGGTAACAAAGCTCAGCTTCCGCTCGAACATCTGCCGCCGCAGCTTCTCTGCGACCGCAGCGGCGTCGTAGGAGCGCGACTCAGCCTGGTCCGGCCAGAACACTTTGGCGATGAGGTCAGCGTTGATGAAGGGCAAATTGAGCTTTTTAAGGTGGTGGCTTTGGAAGGTCGACTTGCCGGCGCCGTTGATGCCGGCCAGAACGATCAAGAGTGGAGACTTCAACAATCGTGAAAGTCCAGGCTTCCATCGGGGAGAACGCGTACGAGGCGCCCTTCGCTCCGCTCTTCCACCACCAGCGCGGGGGGGAGATGCTCTACACTAATTCCAGGGCCTCACCGTGTCTCACCCCATCCTGGCACAGGGGGACTTGACCTGGGGCAACCGCGCGTGCTGGATGAAGCCATTGTCGATCGGGCAATCACTCTTCGGCGCGAGGAGCCGAGTCGCACGACCTCGACCCTGATCGAGTTGCTCATGGGCGAAGCGGCTACAAATGGCACCGAGCTCCCGAAGATCGTCGAAGCGACCCTGGCCTACCACCTTCGTCGACGCAACGCCACCAAGAAGGACCTCAAGCGCGAGAGCCGTGCCTTTCCGCGATACGAGCAGCCCCGTCGCAACTGCACCTGGCAGGGCGACTGGACGCAGGGCTTTCCGATCCCGGATCCTTCGAGCCCCGATAAACCTCGGCTCTGTCACCTTCACGCGTTCATCGATGACCATACGCGTTGCGTCGTCCATGCGGAGTTCTACTTCAGGCAGAATCTGCCGTGCCTCGAGCTGCAGCGTGCCCACGCGGGTATCCCACTCCCGGACTCTGTAGCCGTTGCGGTAGGTCTTGCGATCGGAAATAGCCGATCCCGGACCACTGCCGGACATCTCTACGCCAGATCGACGCGCGCCACATTGCTGCTCCCACAATGGCTATCTCCATAACTCTACTCGAGTAATGGATAATTCCTCGTAGAGGCCTTCAGGTACGGGCGACTCATAGCAAGCTACTATCTTGTTCTTGTCGTCCACCGTCTGGAAGTCATAATACACAACCAACTGCTTGGACCTAAATACCATTACCCCTGGCCGCTCAAGATCTGGAGTTCTATCAAAATCCGGCAAGCCAAAGTTTCTAATGACCTTGTCTATGGTTGCGTTTGGAGAAGCAAGTCCAAAATCACCAGACTCTGGGCGTGCATCTCTGCTGTCGCCCAGAAAGAATCCCCTAATCGACATCACTCTCGAATTGGAGTCGTATCCTACATTCTCGCAAGAGAACAGCATGGATCTTTTGTTGGCATCCCGCAGTGAATCGCCGATCTTGAGGCAATCAATAAATATAGTGGCTTCATTCATCTGTTTAAGGGTCCCATCGCTCCTGAGCTGCTCCGTAGGGTGAACGAAAAGAGTCCGGCAGACACAGAATAAACTCACCACTAGAGCAATTATAGAAGAAGAGTATAGAAGATAAAGGCGACGGGACGTTGTATTCATTTGGTAGGATAACCCATGATTTCTACTCGTCCATTGGGGTAGCGAATAACTGTCAGCGGATCGCTTTCCCAGCGGACGTTCCCAGTTCTTGTAGTAGCCTCACTGGGCTCGCTAGCTACGTCACGGAGATAAAAGTTGATTCCAACATCCAATCTGACCTTCACGGAGAACCTATTTATTTCACTACCGCAATTCTGCATGGGGACTGGGGCAGTTAAGGTGACCGAACCATTCGAGCCATCTTCTCGATTAGGGCCATATCTAGTTGTGTCGTAGTATAATATGATTGGAGCCTCATTAACGCGTCCCGTGGAAACGGACTCAACGGGGCCGGCTTCTCTTTCTACGTGAGTGATACCGAGCGGATTGTCTACAGTACGTCGCCGATCTAGCGTCCAAGCACTAGCACTGTTGACTGCGCTGGCCTAAGCCGATACAGTGCCATTCCACTTCGTACGTTCGCCGTTATAGAACCGATACTCAACGCTTACCGTTCCAGTGACAGGATTGAAAACTGGGTTTCTCACCTCTGGGGTAAGGCCGGCTGGCACATTGACGTTGCTAACTTGAGTGCCACCAGGCAAAGGTATGTCGCCCTCTGCCATCCCGCTCGGGTCCACACTGTTGACGGGGTTGCCCCCACAGTAAGCATACTTACTGTCGGAAGCAGATCGGGTGTACAGCGCGATCGAGCTGGCGAAGAGTTGGGCCTATGTCAACTGGCGGTGCTCTCTGGCATCACCTCCCTCAAAGAGTAGACTTCGCCGCTGAGGATAGGGTTCATTCCCTACAGACCGGATCGTCGAGGCGCTTGGTATAAGGCGTTCGTCATTGTCGAGGCCTCTTTAACCTTCGCCTTACTCAGAGCGTTGGTTCGGCCATTTCTCGAGCAACTCCGCGTTGATGGCCAGTGAGTAACCATCTATCGTTGGCGGGCTGCATTCGTAGAACAGATCTGACTCAGGCATCACCAATAATCTATGCTCATTGATTTTCATTCCCAAAAGAAGATTAATAATACGGTCAACCGGAACTGAGTTCACGTCCCTTCTAGAGAAACCATAAGGAATCTTTGATCCAAGAGATAGCTCAAAGCGAACAATTACAGAGCTGCCACTGCATCTGTTCCAAAATCTCATAGAGACTAAGTCTCCCGCCTCGGAGACGGCCTCTCCACGGCCATGTCGCTTTATTCCGATTCCGCGTTGTTCTCGGTGTTCAGACAAGTCATTCTCCGTCATTAGCAGCCCAACTAATAGGGTCGCCAGGGTGCATTGGCTGGGTCGTATGGGAAGGTGCGCCGAGAGAGGTGGACCCCATGAGCTGGACCACTTGAGGAATATTCTTAGTTATACAGGTGAGACTTTCTCAAGCCCCCGCTGGGCAGGGGTGGAGTGGAAGGCCTGATACGTAGTATCAGGGC
>JBDHVW010000182.1:0-8524 GCA_039809865.1 Vulcanimicrobiota bacterium | reverse complement strand
TTCCCCAACAAGGTGACGATGCAGCTCAACGACACGCATCCCACCCTGGCCATTCCCGAGTTGCTGCGCCTGCTGCTCGACATCCACCGCCTCACCTGGAGCGAGGCCTGGGACATCACCCGGCGCACCTTCGGCTACACCAACCACACGCTGTTGCCGGAGGCGCTCGAGAAGTGGCCGGTCTCCTTCCTGGAGCGCCTGCTGCCGCGTCACCTGGAGCTGATCTACGAGATCAACTCGCGCTTCCTCGACGAGGTGCGCCGCCGCAATCCCGGCCGCGACGACCTGCTGCGCAAATTGTCGCTGGTCGAGGAGATGCCCCGGATGATCCGCATGGCCCATCTGGCCGTGGTCGGCTCCTACAGCGTCAACGGCGTGGCCGAGTTGCACACCAAGCTGCTGACCACCCGCGTGCTGCCCGAGTTTGCCGAGCTCTATCCCGAGCGTTTCAACAACAAGACCAACGGGGTCACCCCGCGGCGCTGGATCAAGCTGGCCAACCCGGCGCTCTCGGCGCTGCTCGACGAGGTTTGCGGCCCCGGCTGGGTGACCGACCTGGACAAGCTGAAGGCGCTCGAGAGCAAGGCCGACGACCCGGCTTTCCAGCAACGCTTCGCCGACATCAAGCGAGAGAACAAGGTGCGCCTGGCTGCCGTCATCAAAGCCAGGAACAAGATCGACGTGGACGTCGATTCGATGTTCGACGTGCAGATCAAGCGTTTCCACGAGTACAAGCGGCAGCACCTCAATGTGCTGCACATCATCTACCTCTACAACCGGATCAAGCGCGATCCGAACGCGCCCTTCGTGCCGCGCACATTCATCTTCGCTGGTAAGGCCGCGCCGGGTTACGCCATGGCCAAGCTGGTCATCAAGCTGATCAACTCGGTGGCCGCCGTGGTCAATGACGATCCTGACGTGAAGGGCCGCCTCAAGGTCGTGTTCCTGGAGAACTACGGCGTGACGCTGGCCGAGGACGTCATCCCGGGCGCCGACGTCTCCGAGCAGATCTCGACCGCCGGGTATGAGGCCTCCGGCACGGGCAACATGAAGTTCGCCCTCAACGGCGCGCTGACCATCGGAACGCTGGACGGCGCCAACGTCGAGATTCGCCAGCGGGTGGGCGACCAGAACTTCTTCCTGTTCGGTCTCAAGGCCGAGGAGGTGGTGGACCTCAAAGCCCGTGGTTACAAGCCCTACACCTACTACGAGTCCGACCCCAACCTGAGAGCGGTGCTCGACATGATCGCGCGCAACCGCTTCTCTCCCACCGAAGCCGGAGTGTTCAACCCGCTGCTGGCCGAGTTGCTGGGGGCCGACCGCTTCATGATCCTGGCCGATTTCGCCGCCTACGTCACCTGTCAGGAGCGCGTGGAGCGGGCCTTCACCGAGAAGGCCGAGTGGAACCGGAAGGCGATTCGCAACGTAGCGCGCTGCGGCTACTTCTCGTCCGACCGTTCGGTGCGTGAGTACGCCGAGGAAGTCTGGGAAGTCGATTCCGTGCCCGTGCATTTGGAGGAGTATCACCAGGCCTAGCGAGAATTTTAGCTGGTCGGGGTTTTTCGTTGGAGGGTGGATGGCTGGCGAGAGCTTGCCGGTGCTGGAAAGAGAGGAGATCGAGGCGGTCGAGAGGATACCCAAGCCTCTCGAGCCGTGGAACGTCGTACTCTTGGACGACGACGATCACACCTACGAGTACGTCATCGAGATGCTGCATCGCCTGTTTGCCCACGATATCCAGCGCTGTTTCTTGATGGCCAAGGAGGTCGACACCGCGGGGCGCGTGATCGTCTTCACCACCCATCGCGAACGGGCCGAATTGGAGGCCGCGCGGATTCACTGCTATGGAGCTGACCCCAGGATTCCGCGTTGCAAAGGGTCGATGTCCGCCGTCATTGAGCCGGCCTACAGTTCATAGTCTCAAACGGTATTAGGAGGCGCAGGAATGCCCGTATATCCCTGCCGGAGTTGCTCCAAGTCGGTCGACCCGATTCAGGACTCTTGCTGCAAAGCTTGCGGCGAGCAGTTTCCCTTCACTTGCTCGAAGTGCAATACCAAAATGGACCAGGGAGCCATCTTCGAGTTGGCCGGCCTCAAGTTCCAGAAGCCCCTCTTCTGTGAGCCCTGCGGCGAGGCCAACAAGGTGATGGAGTGCCGCATCTGCGGCAAGACCCTGATCAAGTCCAACGGCAAGATCACCACCACCGGCGGCATCGAGCGCGTGTATCACCCGGACTGCTTCAACAAGCAGATCAAGAACACGGACATGATCGCCAAGTTCATCACCCCGGCCCTGGCGGTGCTGGGAGCGATCATCGGCTACGCTTACGGGGGCTTCATTCTGACCCCTGTCGGCGCGGCCGCGGGCGCCATGTTGTGCCTGGGCGTCGCGCGCATGATGGCGCCCAAGTGACCTGATCCGTCAACTCGAGCCCGCCGACGGGTGGGCTATCCTGGAGCGCCGTCCCGGCTGGATGGTGCTGACCACCCTGGACGCGGAGGGCTTTCCCCACTCCGTGCCGCTCGGCTACTTCGTTTTCGAGGGCCGCATCTACATGGGGTGCAAGCGCGATACCCACAAGGTCCGCAACCTGTTGCGCGAGCCCCGCGTCAGCCTGTACGTGGACAACGGGCGGGGCGAGAAACCCCACACGGTGGTGACCATCCAGGGTGAGGCGCGTCTGCTCGAGTCGGGTGAGGAGCTGGACCGCGTGAGAGCTGCGTCGGGCCGTCCTGGAGCCCTCGCCGAGGGCGTGGTCTACCTCGAGGTAACCCCTGTCCGATTCCGGTGTTGGGAGCACGTCTGAGCGCCAATCCCGCATGGTTATTAGCTTTTTGTAAACGCGTTTCAGGGAAGTTTCAGGCGCAATGCCTATTGTCAGCGACGAGATAGAGAACGATTCGCTGGAGGTTCCCCGAGATGCTGATCACCCCCCAGACGCAGAGCCACTCCCACTACGCCCCCACCACCGCGGCCCGCGGCCACAAAGAGCCGAAGGAGACTTTCGAGCCCTCCCCCCGTCCGCGCCCCACCAAGTGCTGGCCCGGCGGCATGGGCGTACCGGTCGCCACCGAGCCCATCAAGGCGGCCAGTGCCCGGGAGATCGCCGCCGCCGTGACGGCCAACAACAAGTTCACGCTCGAGCTGCATCGTGAGCTCGCCAACAGTGAGGGCGGCAGCTTCTTCGTGTCGCCCTTCAACGCCAACGGCTGTCTGTCGATGGTGCTGGCCGCGGCCGAAGGCACGACCGCGGAGCAGCTGGCCTCCACTCTCGGCCAGAGCAAGCTGAAGGGCGACCGCGTCCACGCCGGCGTGGCGGGCTTGAACGAGGCCACGAAAATTCAGTCCGAGGGCGTCACCATCGGCCTGTCCAACCGCGTATTCGGCCGCGAGGACTCGCGCTTCTCGCCCGAGTTCAAGTCACTCACCCGCGACACTTACGGCGCCGAGAGCGAGACGCTCGACTTCGAGGGCGACCCGGAGGGCGCCCGCGGCACCATCAACCAGCGCATTGCGGGCGACACCGACGGCAAGATCACCGAGCTGCTGCCGGCCGGCTCGATCCAGTCCAACACCGAGTGCGTCCTGACCAGCGCCATCAACTTCGACGGCAAGTGGGCCGCGGAGTTCCCCGAGAATCGCAACAGCACGGGCACTTTCAACGCGCCGGATGGTCCCAAGGAAGACACCGCCTTCATGAGCATCCGCAAGAAGTTCAATTTCGCGGAGATCAACTTCGACGGGCGCCCCTCCGGCTGGAACGAGGAGCCCGACCTGAAGGTCATCGAGGTGCCTTACCAGGATGGCCGTTTCACCCGCGTCATGTTCCTCCCCAAGGACGGCCTGAAGTCGTTCGAGGCGAAGCTCACCCCGGAGAACCTGGCCAAATGGGGCAAAGAGATGCACGAGACCGAGGTCGGCGTCACGATTCCCAAGAACGAGTCGCGCTCGAAGTTCAAGCTCAAGAAGACGCTCACCAGGATGGGCGCGGGCGAGATGTTCAGCGACAAGGCTCAGCTCACGGGCCTCGGCCCCGGCAAGAAGCGCGTCAGCGAGGTCTTCCACGAGACCTACGTGCGTGACGACAACAAGGGCACCAAGTTTACCGCCGCCACGGGCGCGGTCGTGACACGCGAATGCGTGATGCGCTCGCTCGAGTTCGTGGCTGATAAGCCTTACTTCACGCTGGTCCGCGACAACGAGACCGGCGCCTTCCTGGCGACCCAGCGCGTGGAGTGCCCCACCTGGACGGAAGAAGCGGCCCGGTAAGGCCGAGCTCGTCCAAAGCCGCCACCAGCACGCCCGTCAGGGCGTTTTTTCTTTTCAGCCCAATCGCTGCTCGATCAGCCGTGAGAGCTCGCCGACCACATCGTCCAACTCGGCCAGGTCGGGCCCCTCGGCCATCACGCGCACCAGGGGCTCGGTGCCGCTGCAGCGCACCAGGATGCGCCCGCGCTCGGCCAGGCGCGCCTCCAGTCGCTTGATGGCGGCGCCGATCTCGGCGTCGCTGTCGAGCAGGTCCTTCTGGCGGGCGCGCACGTTGACCAGCTTTTGCGGTAGCCGCGGCATGCCGGCCGCCAGCGCGCTCAGGGGCTGGCCGCTCTGCTTCATCAGGGTGGCCAGCATCAGGGCTGCCAGCGTCCCGTCGCCGGTGGTGGCGTGATCGAGCATGATCAGGTGACCCGACTGCTCGCCCCCCAGCACGGCGTCGCGCGCCTTCATCTCCTCGAGCACGTAGCGATCGCCCACCTTGGTGCGCAGCAGGTGGATGCCTTTCTCGCGCAGCGCGATCTCCAGGCCCACGTTGCTCATCACGGTGGCTACCAGCAGGTCGTTCTTGAGCCGGCCCTGGCCCTTGAGCCAGGTGGCGAAAAGCGCCATCATCTGGTCGCCGTCGACCACCGTGCCCTGCTCGTCGACCGCCAGGCAGCGGTCGGCGTCTCCGTCGAAAGCCAGTCCCAGCGCCGCGCCGCGCGCCACGACCTCGGCCTGCAGGCCTTCCAGGTGGGTGGAGCCGCAGCGCACGTTGATATTGACGCCGTCGGGGGCGGCGTTGATGACCTCGACCTCCGCGCCCAGGTCGAGAAAGACCCGGGGCGCGACGCTGTAAGCGGCGCCGTGAGCGCAGTCCAGCACCACCTTCAGGCCCTCCAGGCCGCCCCGGGACGCCTTCATCAGGTGACCGACGTAGAGCTGGTCGGCCTCGGGATGATACTCCCGCCGTCCGACCTCGCCTCCGACCATGCGCGGCAGCGAGTCGGCCTGCTCGATGAACCCTTCGATCTCGGCCTCGATGGCGTCGTCGAGCTTGAAGCCATCGCGCGAGAGAAGCTTGATCCCGTTGTCCTGGGCGGGGTTGTGGGAAGCCGACAGCACGGCTCCGGAATCGCCGTTCAGCATCGGGATCAGGGCCGCCACGCCCGGGGTAGGCAGCACGCCCAGAGCGATCACGTCCGCGCCGGAAGCACAGGCTCCGGCCGTGTAGGCGGCCTCGAGCAAATCGCCGCTGATGCGGGTGTCGCGCCCCACGATCAGGCGCGGCCGCGCCGTATGATGCTTGAGCGTGGCCGCGTGCGCGCGCCCGATGCGAAAAAGCAGCTCCGGGGTCAGCTCGGTGTTGGCGACGCCACGGATTCCGTCGGTTCCAAACAATTTTCCCATAACCGCTGGCATTACGGGGCGCGCCGAGACCTTCCTCCTACAACGCGTAGGCCACGCGCAATTTCTCCACCAGGTGCCGGATGGGCGAGGGCACCGCGGTCGCTTTGACCGCCTCGAACTCCACCGGCTCCAGCCAGGCCTCCAGCGTGGCCCGCACCGAGGCGGCCAGCGCCGGGGGGTCGTAGCCCCCCTCGAGCAGCCCGCCCAAGCGCCCTTTGGCGCGCCCCCGGCGTGACCAGCGGTCGAGGCGCGCGGCCATCTGGCGGAACCCTTCCGTGGTGACCGCCATTCCCCCCAGCGGGTCGCGCTGGTGCGCGTCATAGCCGGCTGAGACCAGGATGAGATCCGGGTCGTAGCTCTGCAGCAGCGGATCCAGCAATTGCTCCATGGCCCACAGGTACTCGGCGTCGCCGCAACCGGCCGGCAGGGGGACGTTGTAGATCGACTTGTTGGAGCCACGCTCGTCCGGATGGCCGGTCCCGGGGTAGAACGGCGACTGGTGGAAGCTCATGAACACGCTGCCGGCGTGGTTGAAGAGGCAATCCTGCGTGCCGTTGCCGTGGTGGACGTCCCAGTCGAAGACCAGCACTCGCTCGACGCCCGCGTGCACGGCCGCGAGGGCGATGTTGGAGTAGAAGCAGAAGCCCATGGCCCGGTCGGGCGTGGCGTGGTGCCCCGGAGGGCGGAGGGCCGCGAATCCGCGCATCAGCTCTCCCGACCCCAGCCGTTGCGCGAGCTCGATGCTCGAGCCGGCGGCGCGGCGGGCTACCTCGGCCGTGGCGGCGGAGCAGTGGGTGTCCCCGTCCATCCAGCCGCCGCCGCGGGCCGAGACCGTTTCGATCTGCTCGATCAGGCGGGGCGCGTGGAGTTTCGTGAGCTCCTCGTCGGTGGCCAGCCGGGTGGGGACGGCCTCGAGCGTCAGCCCTCCGAGCCGGGCGTGGATGGCCCGCAGGCGACCGGCGTTCTCGACGTGCGGGCCGGTGTCGTGGCGGAGGAAGTCATCATCTTGAATCAGTCCGAAGCGCATCCTGACCGCTTTGACTCGCCGCTCCCCACTCCCTACTCAGGAGTAGTTGCAGGCCAGGTTGACCAGGAAGTCCTCCCAGGCGCAGGGGGGCGGGGGGGCGTTGTTCTCGTCGGCGATCCTCTGGGCTACTTTGATAATCAATCTCGTCTTCATCACGAAGCTCTCAACCGGCCCCGGGGCCCAAAAGTTGTTTCGTTTTTGTTACGTGTTCTGGATCACAGCGTTAACATCCGGGCTGGGCTATGGTGGGAGCGGAGGAAATGAATGAACATGCACACTCACGGAGTCCCACTCCCCTGGCGAGCGTCCCCGCGTCGCTGGCGGGTCTACCTGGTCGGTGCTTTGATGGTGGCCAGCGTGGCGGTTCTCCAGCTCCTTCTCGGTCTCTCCTGACGCCGTAAAATCACGTCGGGATTTATATAAACAACGGGCTCGAGGAAAACCCCTCGAGCCCGCGCCTTTTCCGGGCAGGCTTTGCATTGCGAGCTCCAGAATTCCAGGTTGATGTTCCTCACCATTCCGGTGGGCGACGAGAACCGCACCACCCGCACTCCCTGGGTGAATCACGCGCTGATCGTCATCAACGTGGCGGTTTTCATCTGGATGCTCGCCTTCTGCCGCGATCCCAAAGCCCTGATCGACCAGTATGGTTTCCTGCCGGCCCATCCCACGGCCGTCGGCTGGCTCAGCTCGATGTTTCTGCACGGCGGCTTCGAGCACATCATCGGCAACATGCTGTTCCTCTGGATTTTTGGCGACAACGTCGAGGAGAAGTTCGGCCACGTCGGCTACCTGCTCTTCTATCTGGTGGGGGGCATCTTCGCCGACTTCATTCACGCCCACGTGATCAGCGAGCCGATGAAGCTGATCCCCACCATCGGCGCCTCGGGCGCGATCTCGGCCGTGATGGGAGCCTACGTCTTCATGTTCCCCAAGAGCCGCGTGCGCTTCTGGGGCTTCATCTGGCTGTTCGTCTTCTTCTTCCGAACCTTCAGCTTTCGCCTCTCCACCTGGTTTGCCGTGGGAGGATGGTTCTTGCTTCAGCTCCTCTCCAACGACCCGACCGGAACCGACAGCGTGGCCTACGGGGCGCACATCGGCGGATTCATCTTCGGGGCCGCCCTGACGGGTCTCTTGCTGATCGCCGGGCTGATCCAGACCAACTGGCTCTACAGCGGGGCAGACCCCAGGAGGGTCGGGGAAGCTCCTGGCACGGCCCGCCATGACGTGATGGTGCCTTCGGTCACGCTGGGAGGCTACGTGCGCTCGCTCGGGTCCTGTCCCGCCTGCGCGCGGCCCCTGCAACCGGTCCAGGATGAGGGCGTGCACCTCGATCGCTGCCTGGTGTGCGGGGGCATCTGGCTCGAGCCGGGGGTCACCGAGAGGCTCCTGGGTCGGAGCCCGCTGCCGAGCCATCTGGCGCGGCCTCCGGCCCGCACGGTCGACGCCGTCACCATCGACGTGGGCCGGCGCGAATGCCCGCGCTGTGACGGTTTGCTGGACATGATCGCGGTGGAGGGGGTGGCCATGGAGGCATGTCCGCGCTGCCGCGGCCTCTGGGCGGACCGATTCAAACTCGGTGAGCTGGAGAATGCCCTCAGAGGACCCGGCCCGAAGGTATAGAACCCCTAACATCTGACGCCGCTACGCAAGTGGCGGCGTGGAGTTCTCGATGGACAAAGCGGAGAGTCGGTACCTTTCGATCCTGGAGGGTGTCATCGAAGAGCTGGGGCGCGTGGAGCGCGACTTCGTCCAGAGCAGCAGCGGAATCCGCGCGGTGACGCAGCTGATCGAGGAGATGTCGGGCGACCGGGCCCGGTTCGAGCCCGATGACC
>JBDHVW010000181.1:0-8866 GCA_039809865.1 Vulcanimicrobiota bacterium | reverse complement strand
GTCGCGGGCCGCGCTCACGGCCGACTGGCCATCCCGGGCGGCGGTCACGGCCGCCGCGGCGGCCCGTGCGGCGGCCACGGCGGTCCGGCCGTCCCGCGCCAGGGTCAGCCCGGCCTGGGTCTCGCGCACGCCTCGAGCGGCCACGTTGGCTGCCCCGGCGGCGTGGGCCGCATCGCCCAACAGCATTTCCGGTCCCACGAACAGGCTTCCGATCTCCAGAGCCGCCCGTCCGCCGTCGCGTGAAATCGCGAACTGAGGCCGTTCCTGATACTCGTTCAAACGGGCGTCGAGCGCATCCACCACCGGGTTGGGTCCACCCTGCTGGAGCGTGGCCGCCAGATCTTGCGTCGCCTGCAGCGGAACCTGAGCGGCCGCGCGTCCGAGGTACTCCTGACCGGCGCCAACCAGGGTCTCCACTCCGGCCCGGGTGGCCTCATCCGCGCCCGAGTTGACTCCCATCGTGCGACCGCTCTCGGCCATCCGAGCGCCGGCGCTGGAGAGGGGGGTCATTCCGGTCTGGTCGCCCACCCACTGCAGCGCCTGGCCCTTGAGCTCTTGCTCGCGTCCGGCCACGTAGCCGTAGGCGGAAAGGCCGCGCTCGACCGACCCGGCGACCTCGGGTGACGCCAGGGCCATCTCTTGCTGCCCACGCTGCTGGAGCTGCTCGCCCACCAGAGGGATGCCCGTGGCGCTCACGGCGCGCCCGGCAGCCTCGTAGCCGCGGCCTTCCAGGTAGGACAGTCCGGTGTAGACGTCCCTGGCCTGGCTCAGGGCTTCGGGGTCTCCCTGCTGAACCTTGCCGGCGTACTGAGCGGCGCTCCCGACGCCCTGCAGCAGGTCACCGCCGAACTCGAGCACCGCCACGCTCATGCCGTTTATGCGCGCCGTTCCCATGGGTTCCGAATAGGGATTGGCCCGGTCGGCCGCGTCCACCAGGTTGGCTGCATCGTGCATGCGCTCGCCGGTCCAGCTCAGGGCCTCCCCCGTCCACTGGTCCATCACCCCGTGGACGGCCAGCGGGTTGCCGCTGCGAGCCGCCTGCTCGACCTGGCTCATCCGCTCCTCGGCCTGCTGTTGAAGCGAGCTCAGTTGCTGGGAGACCGCCTCGGGTGCCTGCTGAAGCAGCGATTGCGCCTGTTGTGCGACATTCTGGGCCGACTGCCACCAGTTACCGGAGGAGCTCTGGTCCAGCTGGTCCTGCAACTGGACCACCTCGGGCGCGGGCTCGGGCAACCAGGTGCCCAGATCGGGCACGGGCGCCTCGTGCGCCCCCTCGTCAGCCCAGCGGTTGTCCGCAGCCGGAATCGACTCGTGCGGGCCCTCGTCGGCCCAGCGGTTGTCCGCGGCCGGAATCGACTCGTGCGGGCCCTCGTCGGCCGCCCGGGTGTCCGCGATCTCCGGACTGGGCGTGTAGGAATCCGGTTCCTTCCAGGCGGGTGGCGCAGGGTCCGGCTCGGGGGCTGGGGCTGGTTCGGGCGCGGGTGCTTCGCGCTCGGGGGGTTTCTCTCGGACCGCTTCTGAGGGTCCAATCGCATCGATCTCGGCCATGCTGTCCTCCGGTGGGTGGTGCCTGGCTCGAGCTTAGGCTCACGAGTTCACGCGGGCCTGGAATCCGATGAACAAATTGTGAACAGCTTCTAGTCCACCTCGCGACAGGCGCGGTAGAGGTCCTTCCACCCGTCGCGCTCCCTGGCGACGGTCTCGAGGTACTCGCGCCAGACGGCCCCGTCCTGGACGGGATCGCGGATGATGGCCCCGGTCAGGCTGGCGGCCACGTCGTGCGCGCGCAGCGTGCCGTCGCCGAAGTGCGCCGCCAGCGCGATGCCCTGGTTGACGACCGAGATGGCCTCGGCGGTGCTCAGCGTGCCCGAAGGAGACTTCAGGCGCGTCTTGCCGTCCTCGGTAAGCCCGTCACGCAGCTCGCGAAAGACGGTCACCACGCGGCGAATCTCCTCCAGCGCGGGCGGCAGCTGCGGCAGGTCCAGGGCTTTCCCCAGGGCGTCCACCCGCAGTTGCACGATCTCGACCTCCTCGTCGAGGCTCGCCGGCACCGGCAGCACGACCGTGTTGAAGCGGCGTCGCAGCGCGCTGGATAGCTCGTTGACGCCGCGGTCCCGGTTGTTGGCCGTGGCGATCACATTGAAGCCTTTGACGGCCTGGACCTCCACCCCGAGCTCAGCCACGGGCAGGGTCTTCTCGGACAAAATCGTGATCAAGCTGTCCTGGACGTCCGCGGGGATGCGCGTCAGCTCCTCCACCCGCACCAGCTTGCCGTCCTGCATGCCGCGCATTACGGGCGAGGCCACCATGGCGTCGCGCGAGGGTCCGTCGGCCAGCAGGCGGGCGTAGTTCCAACCGTAGCGCATGGCCTCCTCACCGGTGCCAGCCGTGCCCTGCACCAGCAGCGTCGAGTCGCCCGAGATGGCGGCCGCCAGGTGCTCGGAAAGCCAGCTCTTGGCCGTGCCGGGCACGCCCAGCAGCAGCAAGGCGCGGTCCGTGGCCAGCGTGGCGATGGCCACCTCCACCAATCGCTGGCTGCCGATGTACTTGGGCGAGATCTCGGCGCCGTCCCCCATCACGTAACGGCAGACGGCCCAGGGCGACAGGCGCCAGCTGGGCGGACGGGGCCGCTCGTCGGTCTGCTGCAAGATCTCCAGCTCGCGCGCGAATTGCTGCTCGGCGTGCTCGCGTAATAAACTCACGGGGGGAACTCCTCTCGAATGCCAAGGCGGAACGTCAGCACGTTTGCCAACCGGTCCACCGGATCCCGCATGGCGGCCGTCGTCTCCAGCGAGCCGACCTCGCCGGCCACGGCCGGATCGAGCCATAAAGCCAGCTCGGTCAGCGCGCGGGCCAGGTCAAAGTCGGCCGGATCGCGTCCCACGCGCTCGCGCAGTCGCGTTACGAAGAGCTTGCTGAGCTTGAGGCCGAACGGGTGGCGATGGGCCAGCAAGAGCGGAAGCGTCATCCGCTCGAGCAGGATCGCCTCGCGTCGCTCGGGCGGCAGCACCGAAAAGACGTCCGGCGTGCGCAGCGCCTCGGCCCAGTCGGCGCGCCGCTGCAGCTCGGTAGCGGTCTCCCAGCCCGCGAGCAGAGCGTCTTTCCACTCGGATCTGGCGGCCAGCTTGAGCGTGCTCACGTCCGGCAAGGGCGAGAGCGCCACCAGTTGTTGCAGCCACCAGGCCTTCTCCCCCATCCCCTTCGGGGGCTTGGGATCGAGATAGTCGGGGCACGCAGCCGGGGGATGCACCTCCAGCGAGCTGGAGATCCAGCCCCTGGTGACTTCGAGCACGGGGGGCAGTTCTCGCCGAAAGCGCGAGTCGAAGCGGGACAGCAGCTCGGCCGCCTCCTCCCGGACGCCGCGGCTCTTGTCCTGTAAGGCTCTCTCCAGGAAGGGCTCGTCCTCGGGCCCGACTCCGGTGGCCAGGGCCGTCAAGAATCCCTGGCGGGCCTCGGCGTGCTCCTTCTCCCAGACCTCCGCGAGCTTCTGGCGCGCCTCGGCCGGCGCCCGGCGGCGCAGGCGCTCCAGCCAGTCCTGGCGGACCGTGCGCGGGCCGGTCTCCCAGATCTCGTTCTCCTCCGAATCGGCCAGCAGGTAGCGCCAGTCCGGATTGCGGCCCGCCAGCCAGAGGCCCCGTTTGCCCGCCACCGCGGCGATACCGGGCCGGAGGTCGCGGTGGTAGCGTCCCAGCTCGAGCAATTCGGGCAGGTAGCGCTCGGGACAGCGCCGGCCCGCGCGCCGGGCGGCTTCCAGCCACTCGGGCCAGACGGCCGCATGCTCCCCCTCGGCCAGCCTGCGCAGGAGGCGCGTCCCGGCCGGCGGCAGCGCCTCCGGGTCGCACGGCTGCGACTTTCCCTGCCAGGCGGGGGGCTTGCGCCCCGCCAGCGCCGACAGCGAGAACGCGGCGGACGCGGCGAGGAGCGTCTCTTCGGGCGATCGGTCCGGCGGCACGGCCGGATGCTCCAGCCTGGGAAGCTGGCGCCGCGTGCCGACCAACGCTGCCTGGGCGAGCCGATCCATCGTCAGATCTCCCACCAACCGGAGTCGTTCCACACGGACAGGGGCAAAAAGCTCCAACCGTCCCACTCCCCGAACACGGTCACGGGGTGGCCACCGCTCAGGGCGAGCATGCGCCACTGCCCCTCGAACCCTCGCGCGTAGGGTAGGAGCTGCGTCGCATCGCGGACCCCCTCGTCCTCCGGCACCACGTCGGCCACCAGTACGCCGTGACGGCTGAGCCACGGGTTCTCGCCCAGGTCGGCGGCGTAAGAGTCCAGAGTCGCGCTCAGGCTGCGCTGCCCGCGCGGATGCGCCGGCACGGGACTGAGCTCGCGGCGCTCCTTGACCAGCGCGCGCTGTCTGGTGGCGCCGGGGAAGAAGACCAGGTCGGCTTCCAGGGCCGCTCCCGGTGGCAGGCTGCGATCCAGGGGTCGTCCGCTGGGCGTGAAGGTCAGCACCAGCGCGGGCTGGGCTTTCTCCTCGGCCCACAGCCAGGTGCTCATGGTGGTCAGCTGCTCGTCCTCCTCGACCTTGCGACCCACGACCCACCAGCGGTCGCTCACGACCTCACCGGTCGCCAGCAGCTCTTCTTGCGAGGTGGTCCAGCCGATGCGGTTGCGCACCTCCTGGCGCAATCCCTCGGGCAGCTCGTCCAGCTTGCGAAAACCTTGCAGCAGCAGGTGGAGACGTCCCAACCGCAGCAGAAAGCGCTCCCGGTCGCCCAGCGAGCCGCTCAGAGCGCGCACCTCGCGAGCCAGGCCCGGACACTGAGCGTCGACCAGCCGGGCCGCCACCTGGTCGAAGTAACTGTAGGACTCGCCCTGCACTGAAGCCAGTCCCTGGCGCGCGAGGTCCTCGAGCCACCGGGTCAGTTGCTCCACGCCCGTGCGCACGCGATCTTCGCGCTGCTCCGCGCGTTTGGCCCGGGCCACCGGGTCGGGCGTCTTCTCCGCCGGCGGCTTGCGATTGTCGCGCCCGCTGAGCCAGGTGGTGACCCACTCCGGCGGCTCGGCGGTCGGCACGTCCTCGAGCAAGAGCAGCCCCAGGCAATGCTTGCAGGGAATCTTGCGGCTCGGGCAGCTGCACTTGTAGGCGGGTCCCCTCAGGTCGACGCAGGCCTGATAGAGAGCGCTGCCCTGGCACTGCCCCCAGACGGCGCGCTCGTTTCGGCCCGCGCCCGAAATCTTGCGCACCAGGTCGCGCGCGGCTTTGAGCGAGGCGACATCGGGCGCCAGGGCTTCAGCCTGGAGCGTCACTGCTCGGAGCGGGCTTTGAAGCTTCCCCGCACTTCGAGCGGAGGTTGGGCGTCCAGATTCAGCTCCAGGTTGCCCTGGGCCACGTGGTCCTTGAGCGATTGCAGGGTCAGCGTGCCGCGAACGATGTTGTAGGTCTTGCCGTCCAGGACGATCGTGCCCGAAACACCCGAGTTGGCTGAAACCACCTTCAGGCCGGGGCCTTCCACGTAGGTCTCCTCGCCCACGCGGCGGTAGGTGGCCGGGGCGTAAGTCTGACTCTGTCCGTTCAGCATGAAGGTGGCGAACGTATCCGGACCCGGCGAAACGCAACCGGTCAAAAGCACGGCTAAAGCTATCAACACCACCCTCATCCCCGGGTCTTCTCGACCGAGACAGGGTGCTCCCCCCGGAGCGCGAAGGCCCGGCCCCATGCGTCCGCGACTGATCGCCAAATTCGGGGGTAGCTCCCTGGCCAATCCCAGCACCTGGAAGCTTGTCCGCAACATCCTGCGCGAGCGCCGAGCCCTGGAGCCCCTGGTGGTGGTTTCCGCCGTCGGGGTGCTCAAGGAAAAGGGCAAAGCCAGCAAGCTCAAGGTCACCGACCGCCTGCTCAAGCTGGCCGAGACAAAGAACTTCCAGGCCGACCTGGAGACTCTACGCGAGGACCACGCCGACCTGCTGCGCGGCCTGGAGTTGCCCGAGGATCTGCTGAACGACGCTTTCGAAGAGCTGGCCCAGGATTTGAAGGACCGCCCCTCGGGCGGCGAGGGATTCGACCGTATCGCCGGCTGGGGCGAGCTGCTCACCTCGCAGGTGATGGCTGCTTACTTGCGGGCCGATGGCTGGAACGCGCGCGCCGCGCTGCCCGAGGAGCTGGGGATGATCACCAACGACGTGTTCCAGGATGCGTCGGTGCTCGAGGAATCGCTCAACACCATCGCCCAGAAGGTCATCCAGAGCCGCGAGCTGCTGGTGGTGCCGGGCTTCGTGGGGGTCACCCACGACGGACGCCGGACCACGCTAGGTCGCGGGGGATCCGACTATACCGCCGCCGTGCTGGGCGCCGCTCTGAAGCGCGACGTCGAGATCTGGACCGACGTGGACGGCGTCTTCGTCAGCGATCCGGGTCTTTTCGAGGAGAAGCCGCTGACGGTCGGCGAGCTCTCGCACGAGGAAGCCTTCCAGATGGCCGCTTTCGGCTCGCGCGTGCTGTTCCAGAAGTGCCTGGCCGCGGCTCGCCTGGCAGCCAAGCGCGGCAAGCACCTGAAGATGGTGGTGAAGAATACCTTCAACCCCTACCACGCCGGGACCGTCATCATCGGTCACAGCTCCCCGGCCGGGGTGCCCAAGGGCATTACCGCGCTGGAAGGCGTCCAGTTGCTCACCGTTTACCTCGACCGCGAGGAAGATTATCGCGGGCTGCTCGACGACGTGGCCCAGGTGCGCGAGGGACGACTCCTCATGGCCTCCTACGCCACCGGGCGCGCCTCGTTCGTCTTCGACAAGCTCACCCCCGGCCTGGAGGAGCTGGAGACGCGCTACGCCCGCTCCCATCTGAGCCGCGACCAGGTGCTGATCAAGGTCGTGGGCGACGGGATCGGCACCAATCACTCGCTTTTGGCGCGCATCCACCAGAGCATCGACGCGCTGGAGAATCCCGAGAAGTGGGGCGCGCCGCTGGTGCACAAGAGCCCCCAGCTGCTGACCGACGCCACGTTCGAGTTCGTGGCCCTCAAGCGCGGAGCCCGGGAGCTGATCCTGCGGCTCTACAAGGACCTCTTCGACGCGGAAGCTCTGCGCGTGGGCCTGCTGGGCCTCGGCACGGTGGCCGGCGGAATGCTGCAGTATGCCCGCGAGCTCTACTCGCGCGAGAAGACGGGCGTGGACCTGCACTTCCCGGTCGCGGTCGTGCGCGACCTCAAGAAACCCCGTGCCTTCGACGGGCAGTTGACGGAAGACCCCGCGGCCGTGCTGGACAACCGTCAGATCGACGTGGTCGTCGAGCTGATGGGTGGCATCGAGCCCGCCCGTTCGCACATCCTGAAGGCCCTGCAGAACGGCAAGCACGTCATCACAGCCAACAAAGCGGTGCTGGCCGAGCACGGCCCGGAGATCTTCGGCGCGGCGCGCAAATACCGCCGCAACCTGGGTTTCGAGGGCAGCGTGTGCGGGGAGATCCCGGTCATCGAGATGGTGCAGAAGATGCCCTCCGATCAGGACGTCGAGGCGATCACCGGCATCCTGAATGGCACCTCCAACTACCTGCTGACCCGCATGGCCGACGGCGACGACTACGCCGAGGCCCTGCAGGGCGCGCAGGAAGCCGGATTCGCCGAAGCCGACCCCACGCTGGACGTGAGCGGCGCGGACGCGGCCCAGAAGCTCAGCATTCTGGCCTCGCTGGTGTTCCACACGCCGGTGACCTGGCGCAGCATCCGTCTGCAGGGCATCGACAGCGTGCGGGCCGTGGATACGGCCGAGGCGGCCCGCAATGGCCTGTCGCTGCGTCCCCTGGCGCGCGCGGTCCGTCACGCGGAGGGATTGGAGCTGTGGGTGGGACCCGCCCTGGTCGAGCCCGGGCACAGCTTCTTTGCCGTGCGGCGCGAGACCAATGCGGTTTCGCTGCGACTCGTCGGGCGCGAAGAGCCTCTGACTCTGGTCGGCAAGGGCGCGGGGGCTTTGCCCACCGCTCGCAGCGTGCTGCGCGACCTGTTGGAGGTTGCGCGCCGCGAGCGGTTCCGCATGGTGGACATCCCCGCCTTTCACGACGCGGACGCAGTGCCCGTGCTGCCGCACAGCGAGCACATCTATCCCTGGTTCGTGCGCTTCACGGTCCGCGACGAGCCCGGCGTTTTTGGCGCCGTGGCGGCCCTGTTGGGCCAGCACGGGCTGTCGATCAAGCAAGCATCTCAACAGGAGGGACACGACGGCGTGGCTCACATCTTCCTGGCCCTGAAGCCGACCCGCCGGGGGTCGCTGGAGAACGCCCTGGAGCACCTGTCGGCCAATCCAGCCGTGCAGACGACGCTCGTTTTGCCGGTGCTCTCGTGACGGCGCGCGCCGAGGACTGGCCGCACCTCCCCCTGGCCCAGCCTTACGAGGAGATCGCCTTCCCCCGCGAGCTTACGGCGCCCGAGCGTGAGCGCCTGGCGCTCGGCCACGTGCCGCGCTCCAAGACCGAGAAGTGGTTCATCTTCCAGGATGGCAAACTGCTCAACTTCCATCGCGCCGCCTCGGGCGAGTGCGTCTTTCAACTCGACGCGGACGCGGGACTGTGCCGCGTGGCGGGTCTGGAGGGCTTTTCGGCGGAGGACCGTCGCGCCGTCCTCGAGCACCTGATCGACCGCGTGCTCCTGGGGCGCGACAGTCGGCCGCCCGCGGTGAAGGCGTTCGCCCGCCTCGACGGTGAGCGCCTTACCGCCGCCTGGAAGAACCTGATCGGTTAGCCCGCGGGTGCTTGCGCCGGGGAGCGCGCTTCGGCTCGGGCTCGTATGCGACGCGTTCTCGAGCCCCGGTCTGGACATTCAGCATTTTGACGGTTTTGGGCCGAGGCGTCGGCGGTCGCGGGGGCGGGCTCGGGGTGAGCCTGGTGCGAGATTCGGTGGGCGGCCGTTCCCGTTTGGGACGAGCG
>JBDHVW010000180.1:0-9134 GCA_039809865.1 Vulcanimicrobiota bacterium | reverse complement strand
CGGGCAGCCGACCGAAACGGTCGTCCAGTTCTCCCAGCCCGAGGCCGCCCTGGCCGCTCCCCAGCCGGTGGCCATGGCCCCCGAGCAGCGTCCCGAAGATCTGATTCCGGCCCCCCGCTACGCCCCGGCCGTGGGCGAGGCGCTGGTCGTCCGGCCCGCCCCCAGTGCCGCGAGCGCCGAGCGGATCACCCGGATGACGCCCAGCACCAGGACTCCGCTCAAGAAGCGCGACCGCATCCTGCAGTTGCCGATGCGCAAGAGGCCCTGATGCAGAGTCTCAAGGTCGCGTTGCTCAGCCTGGCCATGGTCGGAATGGCGGTTGCCCAGCCGCCCGAGCCCGACCCGCGCACCGCTACCGTGGGTCCCGGCTTCGATACCGGCCTCAAGCGCATCACGCTCCGCCAGATCTCGCCCCCGGCGGGGGGACCAAACCCCAGCTTCATCCAGACGATCCCCTCCGACGACACCATCCCGGACCCGGCTCTGGGGGCCGTGAACCCGGCCACCTACCGGCTGGCGCCCGGCGACCTGATCGAAGTCAACCTGCACCTGGCCGATGTGGGCGCGGCCCGGCGCGACAATTACCGCGATATCCGCGGCTACGACCGGCGCCGGAAGGTGGACGTGGACGGGAGCCTGATCGTCGTCCAGGATCTCTCGCTGAAAATTCCCGTGGCCGGACTGCGCCTGGCCGAGGCCGAGCAGAAGGCCCGGCGGGTCCTGAGTCGCTACTATCGCAATTTCAACCTGACCCTGAGCTTGCTCTACGTGCGCCGTTATCCGGTGCAGGTCGTGGGCGAGGTGCAGCGTCCCGGAACCTATACCGTCACGGGCGTCACGGGCGCGGCCCAGGCGGTGCTCGAGGCCGGCGGCCTCAACCCGGTTGGCTCGATGCGCCGGGTCACCGTGATGGGCTCCGGCAACAAACCCATCCGGGTGCTCGACTTCCTCAAGTGGCAGCAGCTGGGCGACCAGACCCAGAACCCCGAGCTCTACGCGCAACAGACCGTGGTGGTCCCGGCGGTGGACTCGGAGGTCAGCTTCAACGGGCAGGTGGTCACCCCGGGAATCTACGAGATCCTCCCGGGCGAGACCATCGGCAGCCTCGCCCGGCTGGCGGGTGGCTTCACCAACACCGCCAACCTGGGCCAGGTGCAGGTCGGCCGCCTGCAGCCCAACGGCCAGCGCACCCCCTTCCGGCTGGACCTGGCCACGCCCGGCTCCCAAGATTGGAACTTCGCGCTGGAGCGCGGCGACGAGATTCAGGTCAACGATCTGACCATCGCCCAGAAGCGCGTGGTCGTCATCGGCGAGCTGGCCAGCCGCGAGCTCTTCGTCCAGACCGCCAACCAGAGCACCACCGGCCCGGACATCCCGCTGCGCGCCATCTACCCCATCCGCGAGGGCGAGACGCTGCGCGAGATGGTGCTGGCCCTGGGCGGAACAACGGCCAAGGCCGACATGGAGCACTCCTGGATCGAGCGCGCCGGGCCCGAGGGCGAGCTGCTCAAAATTCCGGTCAACTTGCGCAAGCTGATCATCGACAACCAGGTCGAGACCCAGGACGTGGCGCTGCAAGACGGCGATGTCTTCGTGGTGCCGGCGTTGCCCGACTCGGTCTTCGTGGCCGGTCACGTGTTCCATCCGGGGCCGATTCCCTATCGGCCGGGCTTCGGGTTGCGCGAGTATGTGGCCAGCGCCGGGGGCACGCCGGATACCGCCAACACCAACCACGCACGCCTGATCCGCCAGGTTCCGGGCGACTTGCCGGTGGTGTATGAGTTCAACCTGCTCGAGGTGATGGAGGAGGGCGCCGAGCCCGTGGTGGATATCCGCCCCGGCGACGTCATCTACGTTCCGCTCTGGAAGCCCTGGTATGGCGATTTCATCAACCTGGCGCCGAGCCTGCTCTACCTCCCGAGCCTGATCCGCAACCCATGAGCGACTATCAAATCGAAGATCATAACGGACGCGAGCCCGGCCTGGGCGACCTGATCGCCGGGCTCTGGGCCAACGCGCTCTTCATCCTGCTGGTGACCTTCGTGCTGGGCGCCGCGGGCTACGTTTACGCGGCCTTCTTCGTCACGCCGAAGTACGAATCGAGCGCCGTGGTCATCTTCCCGAAAGATTCGGTCTCCAGCCTGCTATCCACGTTTGGCGTGGTCGGGGGAGAAGGCGGCAACAACGACAAGACCTCGTCGCTCCCGATGCTGGGCGTGGCCCCCGCGCGCCAGCCCACCATGGATTACGCCGCGGCCGTGCTCGAGAGCCGCAGCTCGAGCGAGCAGGTGGCCAAAGCCCTGAACCTGGAGCAGAAGTGGGGCATGACCATGCCCCAGGTGCTGAAGAAACTCGGCGCCAACTTCGTTTGTCAGCGCGTCGTGCGCGAGAACAAGATGGTGCTCTCGTTCCGCGACAAGGACCGCGAGCTGACCACCCAGGTATTGAACGCCTACCTCAAGACCTACGACCTCTACACCCAGGAGCACTCGCTCACCACGGCCACGCGCCAGCGCAAGTTCGTCGAGGGCCAGCTGGCCGCCAGCGAGAAAGAGCTCGAGGAGAGCCGCCGCGAGCTGGTTCGCTTCGAGACCGGTCAGGGCGCCGAGGTGATCGAGGCTCAGCCCGATGCCGCCGGCCGCATCTTCTCGGACCTGCTCAAGCAGCAGGTCGAGGCCGACGGCAAGTTCCGTGAGGCCAGCTCCATGGCCAGCGCCCTGCGCGAGAAGAAGATCGAGCACGCCGGCTCGTTGCTGGCCGATGCCGGAGCGCCGCCCCCCAAGGACGACCCGATGGTGGCCGACCTGCAGTCACAGCTCCAGGCCTCGCAGATCAACCTGGACAACCTGCGCCTCACCCGCACCGAGCAGCACCCCGACGTGGTTGCGGCCCAGGAGCAGTGCAGCAAGCTTCGGGGCATGCTCGACGAGCGCGTGCAGAGCCTGCAGTCGGCCTATACGGACTCGCTGAGCGAAGACCTGATCGAGGCCAACGCCAAGGAAGCCGCGGCCCGCGCCTTCAAGGAGTCGGCCGACCAGATGGTGGACCAGTTCACCGAGCGCGCCCGCAGCCTGCCGGCGCCTGCGATGTCCCACAACCTGCTCAAGCGCCGTTTCAGCCTGGCCGAGACGATGAATCGCGCCCTGCACGTCGAGCTTCAACGCGCGATGATCACCGAGTCGCTCGACTCGGTGGCCCTCGAGGTGCTCGACCCGCCCCAGGCGAGCGAAAAGCCGGTCTATCCCAAGAAGGGCACCATGGCCATCACGGCCGCGATGCTGGGATTCATCCTCGCCTGCGGCTGGGTGCTGGTGCGTCGCCTGCGCACCGAGCCGACTCGCTGACGGGCGTCCATGGGAGACGATTTCTTGGGCTGGGTGCTGCTGCTCCTGACCTTCGGAGTGGTGGTTCTCGACCCCAGTATCGTGCGCTCGGCCAAATTGACCCTGGCCTTCTGGGTGGCCATTCTGGGCTACAACCTCAACAGTCTCTACAACGCCTACATCGGCTATACGTTTGGCGCTGACGGCGACGCCGCCTCGTTCCACTTCTACGCCACCAACCAGAACTGGGCCGCCGATCCGTTCGGCAACTCCGAGTTCTTCATCTACTACCTGGCGGTGATCTACTCTATTTTCGGCATTTCGCTGTTCATGGGCCAGCAGATCTCGGTGCTGATGACGGCCCTGAAGTTCCTGGTGTTCATTCGAGCGCTCAGCATCGCCAGGGACCGCAAGTACACCATCCCGCTGCTCTTGATGCTGGCCCTGCCCCCCGCCTCCATCTCGTTTTGCTCCATCACCCTGCGCGAGGCCTACCAGTCGCTCTTCATGCTGACCTCGGCCGTGGCCGCCGTCCGCATTCGGCAGACGGGCAACGTGCTCTGGCTGCCGCTCATCTTTGCCTGCATGTTCGGCATGGGCTCCAGCCAGCCGGGCCTGTTCGTCTACTCGCTAGTGGCGCTGCCGGTCACCATCATCTGGGCTTTCGGCACCGGGAGCTGGCGTATCCGAATCGCGCTGCGGGTGGTCGGTCTGGCCGTGGCCATGCTGGTGGGAGTCTACGCGGTGCAGACCGCGGCCAGCTACGATTCGCCCGTGGTCCAGGCCATCGTCAGCGGCGAGGCGGCCGAGTTCACCGAGGAGTACGCCGACTCGTCGGTGGACTCGCGCACCACCTATCCCGTCAAGCTCGACTTCTCCTCGGTCCCTTCGCTGCTCGTCACGGGACCGATCGTCGTGCTGGAGTATATGTTTGCCCCTGCGCCCTGGCAGGTGGGCGGCTTCCTCGATCTCTACGCCTTCCTCGAGGGCGCCCTGCGCGCGTGTCTCATCTTGGCGGCGTTCTGGCGCATCTGGAAGGCGCGCGGCGAGGAGCGCTCGTACGTGATGTTCCTGATGGTGCTCACGCTCATGATGGAGTGTTTGTGGTCTTCCGGCACATACAGCTGGGGCACGGCCATTCGCCACCACGTGGTGGCCTATCCGCTGTTGCTGCTGGCGGGGGGTCCGCCGCTGCTGACCTGGGTCGAACATGAAGCGCGGCAGCTGGCGGTCTTCGTCTTTGGAAGGCGAGGAATTTCCTCCCCCGCCAAGAAGGCCGAGAACCCCTCATGAAGCCCAGGATCCTCGCGATTTGCTCCAGCGCTCTCTATATGAGCAACCTGCGCACCAGCCTGCTCCGCAACCTCGAGCAGCAGGCGAGCGAATGGCGTTTCCTCGACGTCACCGACCTGCTCGTCGGCAAGCTGAGCCCGGGTGACATCCTGGCGGCGGGCCGCGAGGCCGACGTGATCGTGCTCAACGGCAGCATCTTCACGCTGCAGTACCCGAAGGCGTTCAGCGGCGGGGGCTTCTATAGCCGAGGGCGATTCCCGTATCCGGGCTACGCGGAGCTGGTGGCGGCGCTGTGGGACCTGCCCGCCCGCCGCGTGTTCATCGCCGACAACCTCGACCTGCACGGCGATTTTCATGAGCTCGATATCCGCCCCGAGCGGCTGGACGCCCTGATCCAGTTCTACTACCCCGACCGTTTCACGCCGCGCAGCCGCGTCGAGCCCCGCTTCGTCGACCCCTGGATGGACCAGTACGTCACGCCCGAGGTGAACTACGAGGAGCTGCTCAAGATCCCGGTGCAGATCGAGCTGGCCGACTGCCTCGACCCCAGCGAGTTCGCCGGGCGCGATTTCCCCAAATACTGGCAGTTCGGCGTGCCCGGCATCCAGTATGCCCGCCGGAAGGTGGCCCGCGCGGCCGGGCACCTCAACGTGCTCAACGAGCCCCCCTTCAACCTGGCCAAACTTCCGCGCCAGATGGCGGCGGCGCTGCACATGGTCATCCGCACCAAGTTCCAGAACAAGTGGGCCATCGGCCTGAGCCGCTTCCTGCACCACCGCCTGCTGGCCCACACGGCGGTCACCTATACCGACGGCTCGGCCTACGACTACGCCGTGCGCAAGTTCATCGAGATTCCGGCGCAGCGGAGCGTGCTGCTGTGCACCCCGCACCCGGGCATGGCCGATTACGGCTATCGCGACGGTGTGACCCACATCGAGGTCGGTCCCGACGAGGCTCACCTGGAGGCCCGTCGCGTGCTGCAGCGCCCGCGCGACGCCATGGTGCGGGCGGCCTTCGAGAACACCTGGGAGCGGCACCGCGTGGAGGTGCGCGCGGCTCAGCTGCGCCTGGCGATCGAGAAATTCGCGGCCGGCACGCTGCGCTCGGCCCGGTTCCACCAGGGCGAGTTCGTCTACGAGGAGTAGCCCTTGCTCGCCGCCCTGAGGCTCTATCGCAAGGTGCTGGCCACCGGCCCCGCCTCCTGGCTGGGGGTGGCCGTGCTGGCGATGGTCGGCTCGCTGCTCGAAGGCGTGGCCCTCGTCATTCTGGCTCAGACCGTCGCGCTCGACACGGCCAACGACCAGGGGGCCGAGAACCGCATCGCGGTCGTGCTGTCGCACCTGATGAGCTGGCTGGGACTGCATCCCAGCATTCAGCTCTTTCTGGTCGGCTTCGCTCTGGCGGCCGCGCTCTCATCGCTCTTCACCTTCTTCTCGAACGTGGCCACCCACGCCATCTGCGCCCGCACCGAGCGCTCGATGCGCAGCCAGCTCTTCAACGCCCTGCTCGAGGTCGATTGGGCCACGCTCACTTCGCAGCGTGCGGGCGAGGTGCTCAAGTCGCTCACGGCCGACCCCGAGAAGGTGACCCTGGGCATCCGCAGCCTCTTGATCGCGATCAGCTCGGCCGCCTCGGCGGCGGTCTACCTGCTGGCCGCCAGCGCCGTCTCCCCCTTACTGACCCTGGTGATGGGCGGCTTCGTCTTCGTGCTGTGGCCGTTCCACGTGGTGGTGGTCGGCTACAATGCCCGCATCTCCAACCGGATGAACACCCTCGAGCGCGGCCTCTTCAACCGCGCCACCCACGCCTTCAACGACGCCAAGACCATCTTCAGCCTGGGCCTGCGGCCGTTCATTCGCCAGGATTACATGCAGACGCTGGGCAGCTATACCGACGCCACCTTCCGCAAGGACACCTCGCTCGAGATCGCCCGTCTGGTGTACGAGACGCTGGCGGTCATCTTCATCGGCTTCCTGCTCTGGGTCACCATCGGGCTGGGGGGCCGGCTCAGCAATGCCCTGATCGTGCTGGCCATCTTCTACCGCATGGCCCCCAAGGTGATCTACCTCCAGGACGCCATCTACCGCGTTCTCAACCAGGCGGAATGGGTGGAGCAGTGGTTGGGCCTGGTGGGCCAGCTCGGCGCCTCGCGCCGCCTGCGCCACGAGGGCGCCCGGCAGCCTTTCGAAAAGAGCCTGGAGCTGCGCGGCGTGACGTTCCGCTACCCGGAGCGGCCCGAGCCGGTGCTGCGGAACGTGGACCTGAAGCTGGGCTTCGGAGAGTGCGTGGCCATCACGGGCGTCTCGGGCAGCGGCAAGACCACCGTGATCGACCTCATCACCGGGTTGTGCCGGCCTTCCGAGGGCCAGGTCCTGGTGGACGGCCGTCCGCTCGAGGAGCTGGACGAGGGGCACTGGCAGAGCCAGATCGGCCTGGTGCTGCAGAGCGCCGCGCTCTTTTACGGGTCGGTGGGGGAGAACGTGGCCTACGGCAAAGAGCGCGAGGGCGCCGCGCTCAAGGCGGCGCTCGTCAAAGCGGGCATGGCGGACTTCATTCAGGGCCTTCCGGAGGGCGTGGAGACCCAGGTCGGCGAGCAGGGCGTGCAGCTCAGCGGCGGACAGCGCCAGCGGCTGGCCATCGCGCGGGCTTTCTACCGCAAGCCGCGCCTCTTGATCCTGGACGAGGCGACCTCGGCGCTGGATCAGGAGAACCACGCCTGGATCAGCCAGATGGTGCGCGAGCACAAGGGCGAGATCGCGATCCTGATCGTGGCCCACGGGGGCGAGCTCCTGTCGCTGGCCGACCGCTCCTATAGCCTGCAGGACGGCGTGCTTACGGAAAAAGCTCCCAGCTGACCTCGCCCTCGGGCGAGACGATCACCTTGCCACGGGGTCGCGCGGGCACGCCGAACGCCAGCGTATAGGGCTCGAGAGAACGGTTGACCAGCGAGCACGAGCCCACGATGCAGTGGTCGCCGATGGTGACGCCGCGCGTGATCACGCTCTGGCTGCCGATGTAGCAGCAGTCGCCGATGCTGACCGGGGTGCGCTCGTAGGCCGCCTTACCGCCGCTGACCGCCCATTTGACCGTATCGTGCGTGTAGATCTGCACCCCGGCGCTGATCGAGCAGAAGTCGCCGATGGTCAGTCCCCCGGAGCCGTCGAGCAGCGTGAAGGGGCCGACCCAGGTGCTCTCGCCCACCTTCACGTCGCCGAAGACGTAGGACTGCTGGTAGACGGATGTCTTGTCGCCGAAGCCGAGGGCGCGGGCCCGCTCCCACCGGTCGAAGAGGAGCTCTTCGAACGGCAGGTCGCGGTTGAACCTGTCCCGCATCGTCCCGCGCAACTCGTCGCGCAGGGCCCGCAGATCGTGCTCTAAGCTCAAGCCTTGAGCGCGGCCTGCGAGGTGAGGTGCTCCAGCACGTAGCTCTGCTCTTCCTCGGTCATCTGCGCGTAGAGCGGAATGGCCAGGGTGAGCTGCTCGGCCAGGTAGGCGTTGGGGAAGTCCTCGGGCCGCAGGCCGTACTTGTTGGCGTAGAAGCCCTGCAGGTGGCAGCTGTGGGTGCCGGGCCGGGTGGCGACACCCTGGGCCTCGAGGTGGTCCATCAGCTTGTTGCGCTCGCCGTGCAGCCGCACCACGTTGTCCAGCGAGGGCTTCTCGGGCTGGAACAGGCAGACGTAGGCCTGGTAGCCCGGGATATAGCCGTCGGGAACGATGGGGGGGCGCAGCCAGCCGAGGCCGGCGAGCTTCTGGTCATAGATCTTGGCCAGCTTGCGCCGCTGGTCGAAGATCCATTTGGCGCGGCCCATCTGCACCACGCCCACGGCGCCCTGCAGGTCGGTCATGCGGTAGTTGTAGCCCATCAGGTTGAAGTCGGGCAGCAGGTAGGCGCGCGGCCCGTTGTGGCGGGCCAGGTCGCTCTTGGAGGCGCCGTGGTCGCGCAGGCTGCGGGCCAGCGTGGCCAGCTCGTCGTCGTTGGTGGTCAGCATGCCACCCTCGCCGGTCGTGATGGCCTTGCGCGGGTGGAAGCTGAAACAGCCCGTCTGGGTCAGCGTGCCGGCGTGGGCACCGTGGTAGAACGTGCCCATGGCGCAGGCGGCGTCCTCGACCACCTTCAGGTTGTGGCTCAGGGCCAGCTCGTTGATCGGGTTGAGGTCGGCGGAGAGTCCGAAGAGCGACACGGGGATGATCGCCTTCGTACGCGGCGTGATCGCCTGCTCGATCTGGCTCACGTCGATGTTGAACGTGTCCAGCGAGATGTCCACGAAGACCGGTTTGGCGCCCTGCATCTCGACCACGTTGGCGGTGGCCACCCAGGTGTAGGCGGGCACGATCACCTCGTCGCCCGGGCCGACCCCGGCCAGGATCATGGCCAGGTGCAGCGCCGTCGTGCACGAGGTGGTGGCCACCGAATGCCGGGCTCCGCTGAACTCGCAGAACAGCTTCTCGAACTCGGCCACCTTCGGGCCCTGGACGACCCAGCCGGTCTCCAGCGGCACCACCACCGCGGCCTTCTCT
>JBDHVW010000179.1:0-9650 GCA_039809865.1 Vulcanimicrobiota bacterium | reverse complement strand
CGCGCCTTCGTGGTGCAGAAGTCGGCCGTGGTGCCGCCCGAGGCGATCGCCCAGGTGCTCCAGACCCCCGGCCTGGAGCCGCACGGAGTGTTGCTCTTGAGCCCGGACGACGTCACCGAAGCGCCCTCCCAGCAGGTGTCCTCGGGGCCGTGGGCCCCGGCCCGGCTCCTCAGCGAGACCCCCGACCGGGTCGAGCTCGAGACGCAGGCCGATTTCGCCGGCTACGCCGTCTTGACCGACAGCTGGTTCGAGGGCTGGGAGGCCACCGTGGACGGCCGCCCGGAGCGCATCCTGCCGGCCTACTACGCCCTGCGCGCGGTGCCGGTGCCGGCCGGGAAGCACAACGTGGTCTTCCGCTTCGTGCCCCGCACGCTCATCCGCCTGACGCTGCTGAGCTGGGCGTGCATGCTGCTGGCTCTGGCGCTGCTTCTATGGCCGAGGTCTTCACGGAGCGCACGATATACAGAGGCCGATTCTTCATCTGATTGAACATCTTACCCAGGTAGGTGCCCATCACTCCCAGCGAGGAGAGGATGAGCCCGCCCACCAGCCAGATCGAGCCGACGACGGTGGTCCAGCCGGTCTGGATGTTCAGGAAGAAGAGCCTCTGAATCACCACCACGACCAGCAGCAAGAAGGCCAGAAAGCTGATGCAGAGACCGGAGACCCCGATGATCGTCAGCGGCTTGGACGAGAAAGCCGTGATCGCATTGAGCGCCAGCGCGAGGCGCTTGCCGAAGGTGTAGGTGGTGCTGCCCTTGTAGCGCTTCTCGATCAGCATGGGCACCTGGTTGAAGCCGGCCAGGACCATCAGGCCGGCCGGCAGCGACTCGACCTCATTGTAGCGCAGCAGCGCCTCGACGTAAGCGCGCGTCATGATGCGCTGCCAGGCCTGATCGCGGGGCACCTTCACCTCGGAGAGCACGTCCAGCACCACGTAGAACAGCTTGCCAAAGAGGCGTCGCACCGGGCCCCCGGTGCGGGTGCGCAGCACGCCGTAGACCACGTCGATCTCCGGATCGCCCACGATCTTCTCGTAGAGCGCGGTGATGTTCTCGGGGTCTTCCTCGAGGTCGCAGTCGGTGGCGTAGACGTAGTCGCCCTTGGCGTGCCCCAGTCCGGCGAACATGGCGGCGTGCTGGCCGAAATTGCGCGAGAGGTCGAGCAGCGTGACGTGGGGCTGGGTCTTGATGAGCTCCATGACCCGGGCGGCCGAGTCGTCAGGGGAGCCGTCGTTGACGAAGATGAACTCGTAGTCCACTCCCAGCTTTTCCAGACTGGCCAGATGACGGGCGTGGAAGTCCTTGATGTAGGGGGCGGACCGCCACAGCGAGGTCACCACCGAGATCATCGTCATGCGCGGCAACATTCGGCCCGCGTGAAAAGGATTCCCTTCGCTGGCTCCCAAACACCATTTCTCACATGGAACAGCATCCTTCGACCGTTGTCAGCTACTCTGATCCCGACAGCCTGAAGGCCCGGACGGAGCTCTTCGGGCTTCTCAAGACCTATCCGGCCAGCGAGGGCGAGGCCGAGCGCTCGCTGGGCCTGTTTTTGCGAGGCTCGCTGCTGGCCCGCATCCTGGCCGTGGGAGAGCTGTACGAGAAGATTGTGATGCTGCCCGGAGGCATCCTCGACCTGGGCTCGTGGCGCGGCCAGACCGCCGTCCTGTGCGAGAACCTGCGCGCCATCCACGAGCCCCTCCACCTCAACCGGCGGGTGGCCGCGTTCGACACCTTCGAGGGCTACCAGGGCTTCTCGGACAAGGACCGCCCCACCGAGCTGCACCAGGAGGGCACCTACGGCGTGGGCGAGGGCTACGCGGCCTACCTGCGCGACCTGCTGACGCTGCACGAGAAGAACAACGCCATGGGCCACAACCAGGGCAAGCACCGGGTGATCCAGGGCGATATCCGGGTGACCCTGCCGCAGTATTACCAGGACCACCCCTCCGAAGTGGTGGCACTGGCCTTCTTCGATCTGAACTCCTATCAGCCCACCCACGAAGCCTTCGAGCTGGTCTGGCAGCGCCTCGTCCCGGGGGGTATCGTGGCTTTCTGGCAGCTCACGCGCGACATCATTCCGGCGGAAGGCCGGGTGTATGCCGAGCAGATTCTGAACAAGCACGCGCACACGCTTCGGCGCACCCGGTTCTATCCGGGGCTGTGCTACCTCGTGAAGCCATGAAAGTCGTCCTGATCGGCAATGGAATCCTCGCCCTGGCCACGGCCTTCCGGCTGCTGCGGCGCGACCCCGACGTGCGCCTCAGCCTGATCGGCCCGGCCGACCGCCTCGGTTGCGCCTCGCTGGCCGCCGCCGCCATGTTCAACTCGTTCTGCGAGGTCGACCCGCACACGCTGGGCAACCCCATCGAGCGCCAGAAGTTCCTCTTCAACAAGTCGGCAACGCCCCTGTGGCCGGGTTTTCTGGCCGAGCTCGAGACCCCGGTCAACCACGGGTTCGGAACCTTCCTGATCAACAACCTGGTCACCGACTCGCTCGAGGATGACAACTTCGCGGCCGTGGTGGCGGGCCTGAAAGAGTTCGGCGAGCCTTACGAGGTCATCGATCCCGCCAAGATCGCCAACTACAAGCCCTCGCCCCAGTGCCGCGCCGCCCGCGGCATCTTCATCCCCGGTGAGGGGTGGATCAACCCCCTCCAGCTGGTGGCCGCCCTGCACGCCTACCTGGAGCGGAGCGGCCGGGTCGAGATCGTGGACGGCTACTGCCAGAGCCTGCAGAAAGGCGTGTCCGGGGCCGTGCTGCAGGATGGTCGGGTGATCTCGGGCGACGTCTACCTGCTCGCGCCGGGCGCCGCCTTCACCGACATCGTGCAGGCCTCGGAGCTCGGACTCGACTTCCCGCGCATCTTCTACGGCGTCGGCTGCAGCATTCTGCTCGAGACCGGGCCGGACACGGTGAAGAACTGCGTGCGCACCCCCAACCGGGGGCTGGCGTGCGGCATCTACACCGCCCCCCAGGACCCGGAGCACACGCTGGTGGGCGCCAGCAACTTCATCTCGCCCGTGCCCGAGAACCATCCCCGCCTGACCAGCGTGCACAACCTGATCCAGTCGGCCATGGAGCAGATCAACACCGATTACTATCGCGCCCAGCTCGTGCGCGTGAACACCGGGTGGAGACCCACGTCGGAGGACACGCTGCCGCTGCTGGGGCAAACCTCTATCCAGAACCTGCTGGTGGCCACCGGCACCAAGCGCGACGGGCTCCACTGCGCGCCGGTGATCTCCAACTATCTGGCCGACCTCATCCTGCAGGGCAGCTCGTCGCTCGATCTCTCCCTGTACAAGCCGGAGCGCCGGCCGATGCGGATCTACACCCGCGAGGACGCCATCCGGGTCGCGGTGCGGCACACCATGAACGCCGCCTACCAGCACGGGTTCAAATCGGCCAAGAACCGCATGGTGGAGGACCTGGAAGCCTACTACCGGCGTGACCTCGAGGAGCTGCACGATCGCGTGGGCGCCCACGACTGGGGCATCCCACCCGAGATGATCAACATGTACCGCTACGGGCACGCGCAACCATAAGGACGCTGGCTCCGAAGGGGAGCGGTTTCAGGCGCTGGAGACGGCCCAGCTCCCATTTCCAGACAGCATCGAGGACGCGCGCCGACAGCCCTCCGGGACGCCCGTGCTCGCGGCTGCTCTGAGCCGGCGGGCGCTTGAGCCGTAGCAGCGTGGGCAGCGTGCGGGCCAGGAACACGGGCAGCGGCAGCAACGAGAAGATGTAGCTGGCGAACTCCACTGCGAAGCCCGCCTCGCGCAGTCGCGCGCCCATGGTGCCCACCGTGTAACGGCGGTAATGCCCCGCCACCACGTCCTCGTTGGACCACAGCCAACCGTAAGCCGGCACCGTGAGGTAGAGCCGGCCCCCGGGCACCAGGAGGCCCTGCAGCAGGCGCAGGAAGGCGCGGTCGTCCCGGATGTGCTCCACCACGTCGAACACCCCGATGGCGGGAAGCGTGGCGGGCCGGAAGCCGGCGTCCTCGACGGTGGCGCAGACGATATGCGGCAGGCCCCGACTGCGGGCGTTCTGCGCTCCCTGGGGGCCCGGCTCGACCAGCACGGTGGGGAATCCGGCCTGCTCCAGGCCGCGCGCCACATAGCCATTGCCGCCGCCCAGGTCGAAGAGCGGGCCGTGGGGAGGAAGCCGCCGCACCACGGTCTCGAGGCAGCGATTGCGGTGTCCGAACCAGAAGCTCGTATCTTCGAGCTGGTAGCACTCCTGGTTGCCCTCGTCGGGGTAGGAGACGGCCGAGCGGGTGCGGGCGCGCCAGATGCCACCCTCGAGCTCCAGGTTGTCCGCGTAGGCCTGCAGTTGCACCGAGATGGCCTTCTGCGGCGTCGCAGGAGCGACCTCCAGAGATCCGGAAGGGGGACCGATGCACTCTCTGGTGACCGGTGGCGCCGGTTTCATCGGCTCCAACCTGGTGGACGCCCTGCTGGGCGAAGACCCCCAGGCCCGCGTCACCGTGCTGGACAAGCTGACCTACGCCGGCTCGCTCGAGAACCTGCGCGCCTGGGGCCCCGACCGGCTGCGCTTCGTGCAGGGCGACGTGGCCGACCTGGAGCTGGTCCAGGGCCTGCTCGAGGGTGTGGACGTCATCTTCCACCTCGCCGCCGAAACCCACGTCGACCGCTCGGTCGTGGGCGCGGAGCCGTTCCTGCAGACCAACACCGTGGGCACCTATCGCATGCTGGAGGCGGCCCGCCTGGCCGGCACCCCGCGCTTTCTCCAGGTCAGCACCGACGAGGTCTACGGCTCCATCGACCAGGGCTCGCACACCGAGAACGACCCGCTGAAGCCCTCCAACCCTTACTCGGCCAGCAAGGCCGGGGGCGATATGCTGTGCCTGGCCCACCACACCACCCACGGCGTGCCCGTGCTGATCACGCGCTGCACGAACAACTACGGTCCGCGCCAGTATCCCGAGAAGCTGCTGCCGTTCTTCCTGGCCCGCGCCGAGGCGGGCGAGCCGCTGCCTATCTACGGGGACGGCCAGCAGGTGCGCGACTGGCTCTACGTCGAGGATCACTGTCGCGCGCTGGTGTTCCTGGCGCGCCACGGACAGCCCGGCGAGATCTACAACATCAGCGCCCAGGGCGAGAAGACCAATCTGGAAGTCACCCTGACCCTGCTGGAACGGCTGGGGCTTTCGCGCGAGCTGATCCGCCGCGTCACCGACCGTCCCGGCCACGACCGGCGCTACTCGCTCGACTCGAGCAAGCTGCGCCAGCTGGGCTGGGCTCCCCGGGTCGATTTCGAGACCGGCCTGGACCGCACGATCGCCTGGTACCAGGCCAACCGCGACTGGCTCGAGCGCATCCGGCTGGACTCGGCCGAGTATCGCAAGTTCAGCGAGCAATACTACCGAGAGCGGCTCAGCAGCTCCACCGCTTTCTTCCCGCGTTGAAGCGCGTGGCGATCCTCCAATCCAACTACATCCCCTGGAAAGGCTATTTCGACCTGATCCGGCGCGTGGACGAGTTCATCCTGCTCGACGACGTGCAGTACACCAAGAACGACTGGCGCAACCGCAACCGCGTGAAGACGCCCGGGGGCGTGCAGTGGCTCACCATCCCCGTGCTGGCGAAGTTCGGCCAGACCATCGAGGAGGCGCGCGTGCGCGAGGGCTCCTGGGCCGCCACCCACTGCAAGACCCTGAGGCAGGCTTATGCCCGGGCGGGCGCCTTTCCCGAGGAGCTCGCGCGCCTCTATGAGCAGGCGGGCACGCTGAGCTACCTGAGCGCCATCAACCGGCTCTTTCTGGACGCCCTCTGCCGGTGGCTGGGCATCTCCACCCCGCTCGTCTCCTCGAGCGCCTATCCGGTCGAAGGGGTGAAGACGGACCGCCTGATCGCCCTGCTGCGCGCCAGCGGCGCCGACGACTACCTCTCCGGCCCGAGCGCCCGGTCCTATCTCGAGTGCGACAAGTTCCGGGCGGCTGGCATCGGTCTCAGCCTGATCGACTACCAGGGCTACCCGGAGTATCCCCAACTGCACGGCCCGTTCGAGCACGCCGTGACCGCGCTCGACCTGGTGCTGAGCACCGGCGCCGAGGCCCCGCGCTATCTCGAGCGCGAGGGCTCGCACGAGGAGCGCCTGGTATGATCGCCTTCAACCAGCCTTTCGTCGGGGACCGCGAGCTGGAGTACGTGGCGCGCGCCTTTGCCAGCGGCCGGCTCTCCGGCGACGGGGCCTTCGGACGCCGCTGCGAGGCGCTCTTACAGGAGCTGGTGGGCTCCCCCCGCGCCCTCCTGACGCCGTCCTGCACCAGCGCGCTGGAGATGTCCGCGCTGCTGCTCGACGTGGGGCCGGGCGACGAGGTGCTGGTCCCTTCCTTCACGTTCGTCTCCAGCGCCAACGCGTTCGTGCTGCTGGGGGCGCGGCCCGTCTTCGTGGATGTCGACCCCCGCACCCTGAACCTCGACCCGGCCGACGCGCGGGCCAAGCTGTCCCCGCGTTGCAAGGCCTGCGTCGTGGTCCACTACGCGGGCGTGTCCGCCCCGATGGACGAGCTGGCCGGTCTGGGCGTTCCCCTGGTCGAGGACAACGCTCACGGGCTGTTTGGCACCTACCGGGGCCGTCCGCTCGGCAGCCTGGGGGCGCTGGCCACCTTGAGCTTCCACGACACCAAGAACATCTCCGCGGGCGAAGGGGGGGCGCTGCTGGTCAACGACCCCGAGCTGATCGCCCGGGCCGAGGTGGTGCGCGAGAAGGGCACCGACCGCTCCAAGTTCTTCAAGGGCCTGGTGGACAAATACACCTGGGTCGATCGCGGCTCGAGCTTTCTGTTGAGCGAGATCGGGGCGGCGGTGCTGCTGGCCCAGCTCGAGCAGCGCGAGACGATTCAGGCGCGGCGCCAGGAGATCTGGCGGCGTTACGCCCGGGAGCTGCGGCCCTGGGCGGAGGCGACCGGCGTCCAGCTTCCTCACGTGCCGCCCGAGTGCGAGCACCCCGCCCACCTGTTCTACTTGCTCCATCCCGAGCCGGCCCAGCGCGATGCCTTTCTGGCCCACCTGCTGGCCCGCGGCGTCCGGGCGGTGTTCCACTACGTGCCGCTGCACTCATCCCCGATGGGACGGGCCTTCGAGGGTGACTGTCCGGTGGCCGAGAGCGTGGCGGCCCGGCTGAGCCGTCTGCCCCTCTACCCGGATCTAGGTGCCGACCAGGACCGCATCCTGGAGGCGGTCGTCAGCTTCGGGCGGTAGCAGCTCCAGGTAGCGCTGGAGGCCCGGGCGGAGGTAGTCGGGCAGCTTTTGAAGCCTGGTCGCGTGCAGGTCGGTTTCGAGCCGGTCGAAGTCGATGTCCACCCAATCTCGCTTTCTCATACCCCGAGCATAGGCCCGACCGGGTGGAGCGATCAGTGATCCATGATCACCGATTCAGACCAAGTTGGGGGGCAAATTTCTTGTAGAGCTCGGTCAGCTTCTTCCCGTAGTAGGCCACGTTCTCGTCCGGGGCGGCGGGGTCGTGCTCCACCACGCGCCGGCAGTTGTTGTAGGCGGTGACGGTGGCCTTCTCGCCGGTGATGTAGTAGCTGATGCTGTCCCCCGCCACGTAGCCCTTCTCGGCGGCCAGCGCGAGCTCGTAGGCGGCCGCGCGGTTGCGCGCTCCCCCACCGGTCTTCTTGGCGTAGGCGTTGGGAGACTCGCTCAGCGTCTCGGTGCGCGCGAGATCGCGGACGGGGATCTTGCGCGCCTTGATGCGCTCCAGGGTTTGCTGGTAGAGCGGCTCCACGCGCTCGCCCTGACCGCTCAGCACCAGCTGCAGCATCTCCTCGACGAACTTGCGCAGATACGGCTCCAGGCTGCGCGAGCGCAGACCCGAGCCTTTCACGGTCAGGTTCCCCTCGTAGTCGAGCAGGGCGTAGTTCTTCATCTTGTGGCAATACATGGCCTGATAGCGCCCGTCCAGCTCGACCTGCAGGCCCTGGGGGAACTGCGCGTTCAGGTCCTCCACCAGCCGGTCGCCGTCCACGTCGGGGGGCGGAACGAAGTAGACGCCGTCGGTATCCACCTCCAGCACCTGCGAGCCCCGCTCCTTCAGCCAGCCGATCATCTTCGTCAGCAGCTCGCGCCCTTCGGCCGTGACGCGCGCGGCCTGCTCGAAATCGGAGAAGTTGCCCTGGGGAAATCCGAGATAGCCGTAAAACGAATTGATCAGGATTTTGAAGATCGTCTGCAGCGCGTTGTAGAAGTGCCGCTCCTCGGGCACCTGGCTGGTGCGGTGCAGGCGCCGCGCTTCCAGGCGGAAGCTGCGCAGATCGGTGAGCAGGCCCTGGAAGACGTTCAGCGAGTCTCCGCGGGGCCAGAGCGCGTGCTCGACCATCAGCGAGGGGTAGAGGCTCGCCACGTCACAGTGCAACACGCCCCGGGCCACGCCGGCGTGCTCCTGGGCCGTCAGACCGCCCGCGAACTCGCGCGTGGTGGGGCGCGCCGGCAGGGCGGTGCGCCGGCGCAGATACTCGCGCAGGAACAGGGAGTTGATGCGGGTGGCGTTCCCGCGCAGGATGACGTGCTCGTAGCCATACGGGAACACCTGCGTCTGCAGGTAGTAGGGATAAGCCAGCACGCCGCTGACCTCCAGGATGAGCTGCGCATCCTGCCGCGCCTGGTCCACGACGCGGTCCGGGCGAGTGCTGAAGAGCTCGGCTCGCTCGGTGGGCGTCAGCCATTCGGTCTCGGGGGTCGCTACCCCCAGGTGCTCCGCCACCTCGCGCAGCTCATAAGACGGCAGATCGCGCTCGGACACGTCATAGAGCTGGGTCAGGATCCAGAGGTCGAGCAGGTCGCGCCCTCGGATCTCCCAGCGAGGATAGTCCAGCGTTCGCTCGGCGATGAACATGCGCGAGACCTGGTATCTGGCGGGGGTGCCGTCGCGGCCCAGCTCCAGGGGGATCTCCAGCGCTTTGGCGCGGCGATGGAGATAGCGCAGCGTGACCTTGAACAGGTCGTGGCCCTCGATGACGTCGGGGTCGCGCTCGCGCACCAGGCGCACGAACTGCTCCAGCATCTCCTCCTCGGCCAGCTCGCCGAGGGCCAGGGTCGCCTCCCAGCCGCCCGGCTCGCGCAGGATGATGGCCAGGATGGGGTCGCGCTCCGGATCGGAGATCTCGAAGCCCTCGGTCAGGTCGGTCTCGATCGTGATCGCCAACCGCTTGAGCTCTTCGAACGCGATGCCGCGGTAAAACGTGCGACCCGTCCACAGCAGATACTGGTGGATGACGTCGGGGAAGAAAAGTTGCGGAGACTCGGGATGTCCGGCCGACTTGCCCGAAATCTTGGCCACGTGGCGACTCACCTTGCGCAACTCGGGCATTTCGGGGCAGCGCACCAGGAACTTGAACGTGCCCTCCCCCTGGAGGGGGATCAGCTCGTAGTCGGCCTCCAGGCCCTCCAGGTGGGCCTGGTCGGCGATCCACATGAAGGGGCGGAAATCCTCGTGGCGTTGCTCCACGCCCCCCTCGGTGCGCCACCAGGTGGTCACCCCCACGGCCTCCTCCGCCGCCCCCACCAGCCCGAGGGCCCGGTCGGAGCCGAAGAGGGCGGGATGGTCGGCGATGGGCAGATGGTCCAGGGAGAGCTTCATTGTTTGCGCTTCTCACCGGGCGGGGAGGGTCCCTT
>JBDHVW010000178.1:0-9822 GCA_039809865.1 Vulcanimicrobiota bacterium | reverse complement strand
CTGGCACCCGCGAGAAGCTCTTCAAGCTGGTCAAGCAGCGCCGCGACGCGGTGCTGGCCACCACCGACGTCCAGGAGATGGCCGCCTACGCGGCTCTCTTACAGCACTACAAGCGCGAGGCGTACGGCGAGCAGTGGGGCAAGGTCTCCAGCGAAGCCGAGCTGCCGTTCGAGGACATGATGACCGTCCGCGTCATCAACGATGAGGAGAAACATGTTCTGGAGTCGGCCCTGGTCCGCCAGATCGGCGCCGAAGCCATCGGTCAGAAGGCCGAGGCCGTGATGGCCGAGCCCGAAAAGCACACGCGCAAACGCGAGGATGGTCGCCTGGCCTTGCTGAGCGCCGCCCGGAAGTAGGCGTCAGGCGCTGCGCTGCTCGAGCCGCGTGACCCGCTTCTCGAGGTCCCCGTAGTCCGTTTGTACGGCGGTCAACATGGTTCGAATCGGCCATCCATCAACCGCATGCGCCCCTCGATCTGTCGCATGCGCTCGGTCATCTCAGCGCTCATCGTCAGGAGGTCTGCGGCGAGCTTCTCAAAGCCCGTGGTCGTGTATTCTCCCAGGCTCTTCAGGGCTGCACACGTAAATTCGAAGTCGCCGCGCACCTGGCGGCGAAGATTCTCTAGTTCCTGGCTCAAATCAACCTCCAAGTCAGTATAACAAAAGAATAGCTCGACCCGAAGGCCGAGCTTGTGAACCCGTGTGAACGTGGAGTTTCTCCCAGGTTTCCCTGAGGTTACCGAAAGATGAACGCTACTTGATGGCGTATTTCAGCCGGGTCACGTCGGAGTAGTTTCCGTATTGATCGCGACCGCGCACGTTCAGGTAGATGACCTGACCCGCGTAGGCGCTGGCATCGATCGGAATCGACCAGCGGCCGTTGTTGTCGACCCAACCGCTGGTGCGCACCGAGCCGTCCACCTCGACCGTGGCACCGGGCGTGCCGCTGCCACTCAAGTTGAACCGGCGATTGATGGTGGCGCCGTTGGTGGGAGCGTTCGCCGAGACGCGCACGTTCTCGTTCCGACCGGGGACGTAGCCGGGGTTGTAGCCGGGATTGTAGCCCGGGTTGTAGCCTGGATTGTAGTTGCCCGGGTTGCCATAGGCGGCCGTGTAGCGACGATAGATTGCGGGCGTCTGGTTGCCGAAGGCGTCCTGGGCGGTAATCTGCAGGCGGACCGACTCGCCGATCGGCATGCCGCGCGTCGAGAGGTTCATCTGCCAGTTGCCGCGCGGACCCACACGGGTCTGGCCCTGAGCGGCGCCGGAGACGTAGACGGTGCCGTTGGGCGGGCCGTTGCCCGTCATGGTAAAGTCGTTCCCTACCTGGGAGTTGTTGGGGGGGAAGTTGACGATCACGTAGGGTTGCTGAGCCTGGGCCACCGAGGCCAGGAGCACGACGAGAAGTAAGAGCAGTTTTCTCATAGGAAGGCGCTTCAAAGATAGCGGGGGAGTTCCCTGCCCGGCCGAGAAGCCCCGGGGGTGGACAAGGAAGGCCCGGTTTTAGAGGCTCTCACGCGGCGCCTGAGCGAGTGCCCGAGCGACTTCCTGGCCGAGCCCCGCCAGCCAGGAGGCCAGGGGAAGGTGGACGTGGCGGCGGTCGTCTCCGATTTGCTCGAGGCGCTGGGAGGCCCGCCCCTGACCGAGGTCGGTCCGTTCGGTTACCCCAGCGCCAAGGCAATCAACGCCCACCGCAACCGCCTGCGGATCGTGCTGGTGGGGGCCTGGCTGCTGTATGCCCAGGAGCTGCGGGGCACGGCCGAGGCTGCCAGGCGCGCCCGGGAATGGCTTGGCACCCAACTCGGCGAGCTGTCCACCTACGTGCAGGCCGAGAACCTCGTGCAGGACCCCGACCGCCGCGAGGAGTTCGTGCGCCTGGGGCTCTACGCTCTCGATCTGCGTCCCCAGGGCGAAACGATGGAGCAGGCGATGGACCGTCTCACCACGCTCTCCTCGGTGGAGCGCGCCCGCGTCGTGAAGCAAGCCCAGGCAGCCGAGGCTCGGGCCCGCGCCGTTCGCGAGGAGATGGCCCGGAAGGCCGCCGAGGAAGCCGCCGCCTCGTGGGGCCGCGAATGAACCGTCACCCGTTGCTGGACGCGCGCGGTCGAGAGACGCTGCGCTGGCTTTCCGAGCATCCCGCGGCCCCTCGCTACAACTATGCCTGCGGAGACATGCTCACGCCCGAGTCGCTGGCGCGCGTGCGGGCGTACGCGGCCGAGCAAGACGCCCATCCTCCGGGTTGGGAGGGCCAGCCGGCCTGGTTGGAGGAGTTCGCCCGGCGCTGTCTGCGCGACGTCCCGTTCTACCGCGCCTACGGGGGCTGGTCAGGCGATTTCACGGGCTTGCCCACCTGCGACCGCCACGATCTGGCCGCGCAGCCGTGGGCATTCGTGCCCGACGACCAGCCGCTGGATGACCTGTTGATGTACTACACCAGCGGCACCATGGCCTCCAAGATGTGGGTGCTGAGCGACCCCGAGTCCACGAGCAAGTACCTGGTGGCGCTCGAGCGCGCTCTGGCGCTGTTCGGACTGCGCTTCCAGCACCGCTCGCCCGTCGCGCTGGCGTTGGTGGGCCAGCAGGAGAACACGCTGACCTATCCCTGCACCTCGAGCTACCTCGACCAGGCCGGCTACCTGAAGCTCAACCTCAATCCGGCCGAATGGCGGCGCCCCGAGGACCGCGAGGAGTTCCTCGACGCCTGCGACCCCGAGGTCTACTCGGGCGATCCCCTGGCATTCCTCGAGCTGGCCAAGCTGGACCTCAAGACGCGCCCGCGCGCTCTGGTATCCACCTCGATGGCGCTTTTGCCTGGACTGCGCGCTCAGCTGGAGAGCCGTTTCGAGTGCCCCGTGCTGGATGTCTACTCGCTTTGCGAGGCCCGCTGTCTGGCCGTGGATACGGGGACGGGCCATCAGCTCCTCACCAACGACCTGTTCGTGGAGATTCTGGACGGCGAGGTCGTGCTGACCGGGGGGCGCAACCCGTTCATCCCTCTGCTGCGCTACCGTACCGGCGACTATGCCTCGCTCGAGATGCGCGGCCGCACGCCCGTGCTGGTCGGTCTCGAGGGCCGCCAGCCGGTGCGCTTTGTCACCCCGGACGGCCGCTCGATCAACAACATCGACGTGACCGAGGTGATGAAGCCCTTTGCCATTCCCCAGTTCCACCTGCACCAGGAGCGCGACGGACGCCTGACCTTCCGCTACGAGGGGGAGGGCCTCAGCGAACGCGATCTGCGCGCGGCGCTCGAGGGCCTGCTGGGTCCCGTCGAGCTGGCCCGGGCCGACCTGGGCGGCCGCAAGATGGTGCGATACACCAGCGACCGCGAGGTGGTGTGGGGATAATCGACTGGCTGGCCCTGATCACGGGGGTGGCCTCGGTGGTTTTGACGGTCCGGCAGAGCCTCTGGTGCTGGCCGATCGGCCTGGTCAACGTGGTTCTGGTCTTCGTCAGCGTATTCCAGGGCAAGCTGTACGCCGACGCTTCCTTGCAGGTGTTCTTCTTCGTCCTGCAGCTCTATGGTTGGTACCAGTGGCTCCACGGCGGCAAGGCCCAGGAGGCGGGAGGGTTGGCCGAAAGCCAGGGGCTGCAGGGAGAGCTCCGCGTGACGCGAGCCCCCGGTCGGGTGTGGCTGCTCTCGGCGCTCTTCATCGCGGCCGGCTCGTATGCTTTCGGACGCCTGCTCAGCCTCACCGATGCGCATTTCCCGTACTGGGACGCCACCCAGGCGGTGATGAGCGTGGTGGCCCAGTGGATGATCGCGCGCAAGTATCTCGAGAACTGGGCGCTCTGGATCGTGGTCAACGTCCTCACCATCGGGCTCTACTGCGCCAAGCAGTTGACGCTGCTAATGGTGCTTTATCTCATCTACCTGGGCCTGGCCGTGGTCGGCCACTACCAGTGGTCCAGGACCATGGGGCACCGGGCTACTCCTCGGCGCGTCGCGCTCCACGTTCTGGGCTGGAGCCTCGGGATTTTCCTGGGGATGGCGGTCTGGATCACCTGGAGCGGCCTGGAGACGGACCTGCGCAGAGTCGACTGCATCGTGGTGCCCGGAGCCCGGGTGTTGCCCGACCGCTCGCTGGGGCCCTCGGTGCAGGGACGGGTCGAGCGCGCAATGGAGCTCTATCGTCAGGGCTGGGCTCCCGCGCTGGTGTTTACCGGCGGCTCGGGCGAATCGGGACCGGTCGAGGCCCGGTGCGCGCTCGATTACGCCGTGCAGCACGGGATCCCCCGGGAGGATTGCTTCCTGGAGGACCGCTCCCACAACACCGTGGAGAACTTCCTGTATGCCCGCGAGGTCATGCGCGCCCATGGCTGGAGGAGCTGCCTGGTGACCACCGACCCCTTCCATACGCGGCGGGCCGTGACGATCGCCCGGAGATTCGGGCTGCAGGCCTATCCGGCCCCGAGTTTCAACGGTCCCGCCTGGCGCAGCCCCGGCGCCTTCGGCTACTACACGACCCGCGAGGTCTTTTCGTGGCTCAAGTTCGGTGTCGAGCAGCTCACCTGGCGAGATCCTGCGCCAGAATCAGTCCCAGGTGCAGCGCCTTGAGCACCGCCAGCTCCCGGCGCTGCACCCCGAGGCGAGGAAAGAGCCGCGTCATCCGATATTTCACGTGGCGCGTGCTCAACCCGAGCTCGGCGGCGATCTCCGGATACGTCAGGCCACGCGCTGCCAGTCGCAGGAGCTTTTTGTCGAGCAGCTCCAGTTGCACGTTGCCCAGCCTTCCCAGGTACGGGTCCGGGCTGGGAAGAAGGCCCAGCTGCCGGGCGACCAGCACCGCCTGGACCCGGTCCGTGACGCTCAGGCGGCGAAACAGGTTCTTGATGTGCACTTTGAGGGTGGCGCGTTTGATGGCGAACTTCTCGGCGATCTCCTCGCTGGATCGACCTGTGGAGATGTAATACAGCAGCTTGCGGGCCCTCGGCCCGAGCGCGACGGTTGTGCTCGGCATAGGAGGATTGAACCAGACCAGAATCAACGGAGGCTCAACAAGACCATGGACTTTGACGAGTTGCTGAAAAAGGTGGTCGCCCAGTATTCCCTCCACGAGCGCTCGTTGCACGGTCCTCGGCACTGGGTTCGGGTGCGCCGCTACGGACAATTTCTGGTGCCCCAGACTGCGGGAGCCGATGCCCTGGTGGTGGACCTGTTCTCGATCTTCCACGACAGCCGCCGGATCAACGAGTCCTACGACCCCGACCACGGCCGGCGTGGGGGCCAGCTGGCCCGGGAATGGTGCGGAGTCCACTTCCAGCTCGAGCCCGAGCGCCTGGAGTTGCTGGTGGCGGCCTGCGACGGACACACGGACGAGGTGTCCTCCGACGACCCGACCATCGGATCTTGCTGGGACAGCGATCGCCTCGATCTGGACCGGGTGGGGATCGACGACATGGATTTGCACCTTTTGAGCACTCCGGCGGCGCGCGATCTGGGGGTGCTGAGCTGGCGCAACCGGCACCTGCGCGTCGGGCTGAAGACCTTCGGCAATTCCTGAGCCGGTTTCGGCAACTTTTCAGCCCGGATTCTCATGATGGCGGAAACAGACAAAAGAGATTCCGGAGATCAGGACCATCTTATCCGCCACTTCCTACCGATCTGGATTTCGGACCGCTTCTGTCGTCGCTGGAGCGGTGGCGGCCGCCTCGCGGCCGACTTCCGAGCGGGTCGCGCAACTGATGAACGGCCAGGGCGAGACCCGCGCGCTGCAGCGGCACCTCGAGACCCTGTGTCGCGTCACGGGGAGCGCCTCGGCCGCGCGCGGCGAGATGGAGTTCCTGCTCGACACCGTCCCGGACGATGCTGAGGCGCAGAAGCGTTACGTCGAGCTGGTCGAGGCCGGCGACGGGATCGAGCTGGACAGCCAGCGCCAGGCTTTCGTGTTGCTGGAGCGCAAGCCCGAAGACGGCCTGCACAAGGAATACAAGAAATTTCTGGGCGCTTGCGAGCGTCCCTCGGTGGCCTACAACGAGCTCAAGTGGCTGGACGGCAACCTGCCTTCGGGCTCCACCCGCAAGCGCGCCCTGGAGAGCTACCGCCGCCTGATCGAGCACTCGGACGGGGTCGGCTGGGAGCAGCGTCGGAACGCCTTCAAGAACGGCCTGCTGACGGCCACCACGGCCAAACCGACCCAACCCCCGGCCCTGCAGTGGGCCCAGTGCGAGATCGAGCGCTTGACCGGCGATAAGGCCATCGCCGCCAGCGAGCTGAACGCCGTGGTGACCTCTCTGCCGCCCAGCACCGACCAGAAGGGCCAGTTGGAGCGCTACGTCAAGCTGCTCGAGCTGGCCGACGGCGTGGAGCTCGCCAGCGTGCGGGCGGCCAGTGTCAAGCTCGAGACGAGCGGCGATCCGAAGGTGCGCCAGGCGTTCGAGAAGCTCCTGGCCGCTTGCGACGGCAACGCCGCGCGGGCCTACAGCGAGTGGTCCTGGGTCGAGGGGCAGAAGGCCGACATGGCCAGTTACGCCAAACTCGTGGCGCAAAGCAAGGGCTCCTCGGTCGACCAGGTGCATCAGGCTTTCGTCAACCAGAACAGCGCCGGCTCGCAGTCTCGTCCGCCTCGCCTGAGGGCCGCTTGTGACGAGATGAGCCGGGTTTGCGGCGATCCCTCCCTCGCTTCGCGTGAGTTGGACGCCCTGGTGGCCCAGATGCCGGCCAGCTCCGATCCGGACAAGCAGCTCAAGCGCTATCTAGCCTTGCTGGGCAAAGCGGACGGGGTCGAGTTGCCCAGCGTGCGCGAAGCCTTCGTCAAGCTGGAGCAAGCCAACGACGACAAGCAACGCCGGGGCTTCGAGGAGCTTCTGTCCGCCTGCGGCGACAACGCGGCGCGCGCGCTGACGGAGTGGAAGTGGCTCGAGTCGCAAAAGGGGGATATGAGTCGCTACGCCAGTCTGCTGCGTCAGAGCGGCGGCGCCACCACCGAGCAAGTACGCCAGGCCTATGTCAATCTGGCCGGTCACTCGGTGGGCAAGAGCGAGGTGCGCGACGCGCTGGCCGACGGCTCGCTGATGAGCCTCCGCGGCCAGGGCCTGGACAAGAAGATCGCCAAACTGGAAAAGCTGCTCGGCGACCGCGCCGCGGCCGGGCACGAGCTGCAGTTCGCCCTTTCGCAAGTGGGTGCGGGCCAGGATCAGGCAGCCGTCCTGAACCGCTACGTGGAGCTGGTGGAGAAGGCCGACGGGGTGGGCATTCCCTCGGTGCGCGAAGCCTTTCCGCTGACCCAGGACCCCAAGGTTTACGCGGCCTTCCTCAAGCTGCTGGAAACGGGCCGCTCCGAGATCAAGCCGGCCGTGGACGAGTTGCGCTGGCTGGGCCAGAAGCCCGACGAGATTGCTCGCTACGCCGACCTGCTGGGGGTGATGGGCGGCCAGCGCTCGAGTCAGCTCACCAAGGCGTTCGCCGTGTTGAAGAACCTGCCGGCCGAGGCGGTGGAGCAGCTGCGCCCCTTGTTATCGCAGGAGCTGGAAGTGGACGAGGCCGCCCGCGACCTGGAGACGCTCTACGCCAACCTCGCTCCGGGCGACGACGCCGACCGGGCTTTGAAACTGCTGGTGCGACTGCGCGCCGAGGCGAGTGGCAACTCGCATCAGGGAGTGCGCGCCGCCCTGGTCCACCTGTTGAAGGCCCCGCTCGACACGCGCAGCAGCCAGGAGCAGAATTACCGCCATCTGCTGGCGATCGAGGGCGACCCCGGTCTGGCCCTGCAAGACCTGGAGTGGCTGGTGGCCGACAACCGGGGCGATCTGACCAGGCGCACCGAATCCTACGGGCGGTTGCTGGCTGAAACGCAGAACTCCCAACGCGAGCCGATCCGCAAAGCCATGCAAGACCTGGCGGCCAATCCGGGCCCGCCTCCCCCGACGGGCTTCTGGTCGCGCTTCCGCCGCCAGACCAGCCGCGAGGAGGCATTCGAGCAGCTGTATCACTGGCAAGGCGACGCGAGCACGGCCATGAAGGACCTCAAGTCGATCGAGTTTCACCTCGACCCGGGCGAAGGTCTGGGCAGCGGCCTGCGCGACTTCGAGAAGTTGCTCGAGCAGACGGGCGCTACCGGGAACACGCGCCTCGCCTTCGAGGCGGTGCGCAGTCAGCCCGCGGGCGAGCGCAAGGACTACAAGAAGGACCTGTTCGCGCTCTCGAACGAGTTTGGCGATCTCGAGCTGGCCCGCCGCTCTCTCAGCGTGGTGCGCGGGGTGAAGAGGCCCGAAGAGCGCGAGAAGCGCATGGAGCAGCTGTTTGCCTGGGTCAAGTCCGAGGGGGACAACCTCCGGGCCGTCGACATGCTGGACGCCGCTGCCAACCTGATGATCAACGGGCGCAGCATCGAGCAGGTGAAGGATCGCGTCGAGTCCATCCGCCAGTCGCGCCAGCCTGGCTTCCTGAAGGACCTGACCTACACCGCGGCGCGCTATTCGCGCATGCCGGGCAGCCCCTACAAGACCGCCGACGACACGCTGGACCAGTATGTCGACCTCTTCTCTCGGTGCAACGGGCATGGCGAGATGCAGGCCATCCAGGGCATCCTGGAGGCGCAAGGCGAGGGCAACGTGCACGACCGCGCCGTGGTCGTGGGCGGCATCATGCGCGGGATGTCCAACGTGGCGGGTTGCCGGGAGGAGCTGACCTGGCTCAGCACCGCCCTCCAGCCAGAAGAGTTCCTGACCGTGGGGAAAGCCTACGCCAACCTGTTCAGCGTGTTCTCGCAGCTCAAAGTAGGCGGTGGCTCGCAGGTGGTGCGCGATCAGCTCACCTGGGCGCGCGACTTCAAGCGCACCAAGAACCCGCGCGTCGAGGTGGAGACCGTCATGACGCGGCTGGCCTCCAAGATGCTGATCGGCGCTTCCGTCGAGAAGGCGCGGGCCCAGGTCGAGGAGGAGCTGGTCGGCGGTCAGACCATCGGCGAGAAGGACGAGTGGGTCATCATCGGGGGGACGCGCGTGCGCAAGTCTCGCCTGGACGGAGGCGCCAATGCAGGTCAGTGACAGCCGCCTGCCCTACCAGCAGAAGTCGCTGCAGCGCCGGCTCGAGGTCGCGCCGCGCCTGGTGCTTTCGACGGCGGACAGCTACGTGTCGGCGGCCACGCTCTCGGGGTCGGGCGTGTTGCCGCAGCTCATTCCCGCGACGCCGCACGTGGGCACGTTCTTTGCCCTCGGCTCGGGCGTCCTGGCCGTGAGCCACGCCGTGGCGGGCTTCCGCATTTTGACTGAGGACGCGCCGTACGGCGAGTCCAAGAAGGCTCTCAACCTGCGTCAGCTGCAGGGGGCCGCCGACCTTCTGGCGGCGGCTGGATTGGCCGGACAAGCGTTTGGACTGGGTCCCTGGACGGCCGCGCTGGCCGTGGTAGGGAGTTTGACTGCAACCACAACGAGCTGTCTAAGGAGGACAGGGGCATGATCACCACAGTGGCGAGCAATATTCCGTACAGCCAGCGGAAGAGGGAGGCCGTCGCTCAGGCGGTTCCTCACCTGGCCGTCGGGGCGGCGGACGCGTATGTCGCGACCGCCGTGCTCAAGGGACTGGGCGGGGCGCAGGCCGCGGGCACGTTCAGCGTCATCTCGGGCGGCCTGGCCGTGGTCCACGGGGGCCGCGGAATCTGGAACCTGATGATGGCGAGCGATCAAGAGAATAAGTCGCAGGTTGAAAAGAAGCGCTTCCAGACGATGGCGCTCGGTGAGTTCATCACCGGCGTCGGCTTCGCCGGGATGGCGTTCGGGCTGGGCCTCTGGGCTCTGCCTGTGGTCGCCCTGGGCGAAGTCACCACCAACTTCGCGCGGTTCACGTAAGGAGGGATGACGAGATGAACGTTTCCATTGCCAA
>JBDHVW010000177.1:0-9846 GCA_039809865.1 Vulcanimicrobiota bacterium | reverse complement strand
CGTTCCGGGGAGCGGATCCCCCGGTCAGCTGGGGATCCACGCCCGCGAGCGGATCCCGATCCGTTCCGGGGAGCGGATCCCCCCGGGTAGCGGGGGATCCACGCCCGCGAGCGGATCCCGATCCGTTCCGGGGAGCGGATCCCCCCGGGTAGCGGGGGATCCACGCCCGCGAGCGGATCCCGATCCGTTCCGGGGAGCGGATCCCTCCAAGCAACTACGCGGGCAGGTGCGGCGGGGACAGCAACAATCCGGCAACAACAAGTTTACAAATCGTCAACATCTCGCAGGGAGCCAGGGACGTGCTCCTGTCGGCCGGGCGGTAGACTTCCTCTACAAGCCCAAACGCGGAGGTGAAGCAGAATGCCGATCGGAGAGATTACCCCCACGATTAGCCGTCCGGTTGTCCGGCCCACGCGGACGAACGTGGACCAGCAGGCTCCACCGCCCGCCGTCGAGCCGGTCAAAGTGCGCACCACCGCGCCCAAGAAGCCCGTCACCCTGCCGTCGACGGTCCAGGACCACCAGGCGGCCCAGCAGACGCTGCTCGGATCGCTCAAGCTCAGCCAGGCGAGCGCTCCCCAATCGCTGGTCCAGACGAACAAGCCGCCCGTCATCGCCTCCGCCTCGGTGGGACCCGTCGGAGCCTCGGCCACGGGAGAAATCCACAGCACCAACCTGCTGGACAAGACTCCGCTCGGCATTCAGGGCCGGCTCGGCGAGGCGGCCGGAACGGTGCTGAAAACCTCCGCGGACGGACTGCACCAGCTCACCGAGACCCTCGACGCCAACGCGCACCGCGTGCCGACCACCCAGGCGCGCACCGCGCTGGGAATGGTCTCCGGCACGCTCGGCTTCGCGAGCTCGACCTTCGACGGTCTGGGCAGCGCCGCCCAGACCACCGGACGCCTCACCCGAGGCGACAAACAAACCTGGACCTCAGCCCTGGGCAAAGCCCGGGGCCTGGGGGAAGCCTACAGCTACGTGGCGGGATCCACCAACGTCGCAGCCGGACGCGGACTGGAAAGCCTGGGACAGAAGACGGGCGTGGGCGCGCTCAGCTCGCTGGGCGAGAAGACCCGCCGCGTGGGCAACTCCCAGCAAGCCCTGGCCGGCGAGCGCACCCGCGGCGTGGTCGACCAGCTCGCCAACACGGGCCTGCACTACTCTGCCCGCGTGGCCGAGCTGCAAAACCGGGCCGAAGGCAGCGCGCTCGACCGCGTGGGACTGGACCGCGCGGCCGGATACCTCCGGTCCGAGGCCGAGGATCAGAAACAGCTGGGCGACAAAACCCGCACCGGACTGAGCGACGCCCTGGACCAGGCCGCCCGGGACCGCGTGAGCGAGTATCGCTCCGAGGGGGGCGATTATGCCGCGAGCCGCGACCTGACGCGCGCCGCCTGGGAGATCGGGACGATCGTGTTCGCGCCGGAATCGGCCGCCGGAAAGGCCGACAAAGGAGCCGACCTGGCCAATGGCGTCAACCACCTGGGCGACCTGGCCGCGGCAGGCGACAAGCTGACCGACGCCGAGCGCACCCTGGAGAAGGCCAGCCAGGCCGGACGTGCTCTGCACGGCGAGCGCTTCAACGAGGTCCGGTCGCCCTGGCAAAGCCTCCAGGACGGGACCAACCTGCGCCAGGTGGCCGACGCCAAAGACGGCGGGATCTGGAACGAGATCGTGACGGCCGACGGACGCCACGTGCTGCAGCGCCCCGGCGCGAACGGCGGAGTGGAGTCGATCCAGGGCTCCAACCGCTGGGTCGCGCGCGACCAGCAGGCCCTGAGCGAAGCCGCGGCGGGCAAGCACCGCGTGCTCCAGGCAGGCGATCGCCGGGTGCTGGTGCAGGGAGACGCTACTCCCGAGCAGATCACCAACCTGCAGGCCGCCCTGGACCGCCTGCCCCCGGGCGCCCAGAAGCACCTGCCCCAGGACATCTATGTCAACCACGACCTGGGATCCATCCTGGATGTCGGGTCCGGCGCGCTCAAGGAGCCTATCGCCGGACTGGGCGGCAACGGGTCGATTCTACTGCACGACCAGGCACTCGAGAGCGCCGATAACGCCTTCCAGGTCGTCAGCCACGAGCTGGGACACGAGTTGGACAATGCCCTGGGCGGCCTCTCGAACGACAGCCGCTGGGTGCCGGGTCGTCGGCCGGTCACGGACTACGCCGGAACCAACGCGGCCGAAAACCTGGCCGAGCACAGCAAGCTGGTGCTGGGGAACTGGGAAAAATTCGATGGGCGGAGCGCGCTGGGATGGCTCTTCCAGAAGGACCGCTCGCAATTCGCCCAGCTGGTGAACGAGTACGGCGGGTCCCTGCCGGGACTGGCGCAGCGGTTCCTGTAAAGACCTGACCGAGATCAGTGCGAGCGGCTCCGTCCGGGCGTAAGCTGGAGCCATGAAGTCGAAGTATCGGAACATCCTGGTTCCCCTGGACGGATCAGGGCTGGCCGAGCTGGCCGCCGACCACGCGGGAGAGCTGGCGCGACTGGCGGGAGCCAGCCTGACCTTCGTGCGCGTGTGCGCCGACCGGGAAGGGCTCCGCGAGGCGGCGGACTACCTGTATCGGGTGCTGCAGCAACCGCCCTTCGCGGGGCTGCACACCGACGGGCGCGTGGAGCGCGGCCACCCGGCCGAGCAGATCCTGCGCGCGGCGGACCGGACCGGGGCCGACCTGATCGTGATCAGCTCCCACGGACGCACAGGGATCTCCCGCCAGGTCTTCGGGAGCGTGGCCGAGGAAGTGGTGCGCCTGGCGCACTGCCCGGTCATGGTGGTGAAGGCGCCGCATCCAGACCACGCGGAGGAAAAAGCCAGCTGACTCCCCCGCCGAGCTTGCTCAGTCAGGCGCGAACCGCTGGTCGGACCTACTTCTGAACGCGGGCCAGGGCCACCCTGGCAGCCTCGACGAGTCGTGGATTGGAAGGATTGATATCCAGACAGCGCTGATACTGCCTGGCAGCGGCTTCCTTCTGACCCTGTTCTTCGTAGAATTTTCCGATAATCAGCCGAGCGCCGGGTTCGTAGGCCGGATCGAGCTTGAAAGCCATCTCGAGGGCAGAGATACATTTGCTCAGGTCGCCGAGCTCCTTGTAGCACCTTCCCAGCTCGCTCCAGTAGAACGGATCCTTCGGGTTGATCTTGATTGCGGCCTCATAAGCCTGGGCAGCCCGGGCGAAATCGCCCAGCTTGAAATGGGCATAGCCCATGCTGCCGTAGGCGAAATCGTACCGGGGATCCAGCCTGATCGCCGCCTCGTACTCGGCCAGGGCGGCCTGGTAGTTGCCCTGGTCGACCAGGGCCCGTCCCTTCTTGTAATGGTCGAATGCCCCGGGGGGATGCTTGTCGGCGGAGTCGCCAGGCTGCGCCGCCAGGCCTCCAGCCAGCAGCAGGCAGATGAGGAAGACGGTGATGGAACGGGGCATCGGAAACCTCCCTGAAATCGAGTCGGCTTCCTTCGTCCCTCGGACCGGTTTACCCCGCTCGGCAGCCCACCAGCACCGGGGCCACCTCGCGCTGGGCGGCCAGCACGCGGCGGACGACCTCCTCCACCCGACTCTCGTCCACGAAAGGACTCAGGATGTAGGACTTGAGCGCCACCACAGGCAGTCCGTAACTGGTGGAGCGATAACTGTCCGTCAGGCTCAACAACACCCCACCACCCTCCAACGCGTCCCGCTGCAACACCGCAAACACCGCGCGATTGAAATCGTTATGCGCCAACAAACGATCCGCATAACTGGCATCGGTCAGCTCGCGGCCTGGCGCCAGAAACGTGTCCACCTCGGGCGGATAGACCCGGAACAACGTCACCGGGCCCACGTTGGTGCGGTTCAACACACTGATCTGCGGATGCGACTCCAGATGCTCGCGCAACCACTGGGCCATCTCTACCTGATGGCCCACCAGCGCCTGCAAGCCCTGCCTCCCGAACAGCTTGAGGTTGGCCAGCGCCGCCAACACCCCCGACGCTCCGCGGGAGGTCTCCAGGGTATACATGCCGGGCCGGTAGTGGCCGTGATGATAGAGATACGGCATGCTCTCCGGGTCGCGAGCCAGCAGCCCCAGGTCGGACTTGCGGCGGAACAACACCAGGCTGGAGACATACGGGGTAAATCCGGTCTTGTGAAAGTCGAGCCCAACCGAGTCGGCCAGGGAGAGGTGACGCATCCGTCGATGCGCGGCCGCCAGCGCCCGCAACGTGCGCGGACGAAAACACAGCGGGTTGGCCTCGAAATCATAATCGTCGAAGGCCGCCCAGGCCCAACCGATCACGGCGTCCGCGTGGACGTGCGGACGATAGGTCAGGGAGAACTCCTCCACCAGACGATCGCGCAGCCGGACCACGGCCTCGAGATCGTCCAGACCGTGGGCGTCGGTGCTGCCCATGGTGACCACGAAGGCCGCCAGCACCTTACCAGCGGACAACTCCTCGCGCGCCCGCGCCTCCAACTGCCCCAGGTCAATCTCGTTGTCGGGAGTGGTCGGCACCGTCACCACCGAGCGCGCACCCAGTCCCAACCAGGAAGCGACGCTGTAACGACAGTAATGGCTCACGTCGCTGGCCAGCAGCACCGCCTCGCGTCCGCCCAGACCCTCCTGCATGGTGCCCGGAAGAGCCTTCTCGAGCCCCACGCGGGTCGCGTACAGGGTGCACCCCGTGCCCCCGAAAGTGAAGACGCCACCGGCCTCGGCAGGGTCGTAGCCCACCAGCTCGGAGGCCAGCGTAATGGCCTCCACCTCGGCCAGGGCCAGACCCTGGCTGTATTCATCCCAGCTCATGTTGGGATTGGCCAGACCGGCCAGCAGAAAGCCCACCAGCGAGGCGATGGTGGGCGGAGGGACCACGTTCTGCTGGGCGCCAGGATGTCCCCAGAGAGCCGAGCCCTCGAGGTAGCCCACCAGCTCACGCACCACCTCCTCGAGAGGACGGGGGCCCGAGCTCAGCCGGGCCGACTGGGCAGCGCCATAATCGAGCGGCCGGCGCTGGCCGAAAAGGGGACGCTCACTCTTGAGCGCGTCGACCGCATCGAGCGCGCGCATCACAGTGTGGACGAAATAGCTGTCGTGAAGCCGATCGCTGATCGGCTGGGGAAACGTTTCTCGCAGTCGGACAATCAAGTCATGGAAATGCATGACCTGAGCCTAAGACACGGCTGTCTTGGCAACGTCTCTAGAACGTCAGCGTGAGAGGCCCGTTGATGGTCGGATCCAGCGAGTCCCGGCGGCCCCCGGTGCAAATGTCGATGCGCCCGGTCCCGCGCCCGGTGAAGGCCCCGCCCGTGTCGACCACCCGGAACTCGATGGGCCGACCATACTTCTTCTCCAACTCGGCGATGCGGAGCTTGGTCCCGTAGGGAATCTTCATGTTCTTGTCCATGGCCACCGAGACGAACGGCGCCTTTCCGGCCAGGTAGTCCTGCAGCGTGTTGAGCTTGTTGCCACGACGGTCGGTGTAGCCCCCCTCCATCCTGCTGTTATGAGGGTAGTAACCCGTGCCCCGGGAGCGAAAAGTTCCCCGCGGAGCCTGGCCCGAACTGGCCCGGCTGGAACGAGCAGCCGATTGGCTCCGGCTCGAACGTGCCGCCGGATGGGTTCGGCGCGCCCCCTGCGTGCGGCGGCTTCGACTCGAGCGACGGCTCCGGCCCGAGCGACCCGCCCCGGGCGCGTCCGCGCGACTGGACGCCCCGGCTGCATCCGCATGGCGGGACGCCCCCGCCCCCGGTGCGTCTCCGTGGTGGGTCGCCCCCGCTCCGGGGGCGTCAAAGTTGGAGGCAAAGCTGTTCAGAAAGTTTCCGCTGAAGCCGTCTCCCGGGGCCGAGACCGAGCTGCTATCCGACACCGGGCCATACTCGTAGGTGCGGGAAGCAGACGGCTCCAGCCGCGACAGAGCGGCCGAAGGAGCGGACATGGGGGCAAGTGAGGAATCTCCGCCAACTTCGTTCAGGCGGGAAAGCTTCTCGAGGGCAGGCAGGCTCAAGAGGGTCCTCCAGAGGGTTTTCTCAAGCATAAGTCGACCCCGAACCCGAACCACCACCCGAAGAGTTACAAGAATGTTAAGATCTTAAACTGAACGTAAACAGCCTTCAACTGCGAATGTAGTCACTCCACTTGTTGAAGGCCTTATCCTGAGCCTTGGCCTGGTTGACGGTGACGTCCTGCTGAATCTCGAAGATCTTGGTCTGCGTCTCCCGCAGGATCTTCCATCGCTCAGCCTGTTGCTTCTGGGCGTCGGCCTGAATCTGGGTCTGAATCGTCTGGGCCTGTTGCTGATCGCTGGTGGCCAGTTGCTGCTGTGCTGCAAAGTTGGCGGCCCCGCCGCCCCCACCGCCGATGGTACCGATGGCCATAAGAAACGCCCTCCTTCGTTTGCTCTCCTCAAGCACGAACCCACGAGCCCCGCAGGCGGTTCCCGAAATGATTGCCGACCTGTAACAAATTCAGCCTGATTTCTTGACCGGTTGTTAGCATCGGGGTGCCGAGACGGGGATGCCGGAGACGACAACGAGACCAGGCGGAGACGCTCGCACCCCATGATGCGCCCCACCAACAACGTGGAGGACGCGATGCGCATCAACGACAGCCGACCGGGCGAAGTCCTGGTCAAACTCAACCCGGCCCGAGGCTCCCTGACCGACGTGCTCGAGAACCTGCCCGTCCAGGAGATCGAGCGCCTGGATGCTGTCGCTCCCGGCGTCTCCAACCAGGACCCGGGCCTTTACCGCCTGGAGCTGGGTCAGGGCTGGACCACCGAGCAAGCCATGGCCGAGCTCAAGGACGACCCGCGCGTGGAATACGCCGTGCCCAACCACGTCTACGAGCTGGACCGCAAACCCAACGATCTCGACCAGGGATTCTTCGGCACACCCCTCTGGGGACTCGAGAAAATCCAGGCGCCGGCCGCCTGGAACACCACCGTCGGCGCCCGCAACGGCCCCATCGTGGCCGTGCTGGACACCGGCGCGGACATCCGCCATCCCGACCTGGCCGCCAACCTCTGGACGAACACCGGAGAGATCCCGGGCAACGGCATCGATGACGACGGCAACGGAGTGGTGGACGACGTGCACGGCTACAATGCCACCGCCAACAACGGCGACCTGACCGACTACCACAAACACGGCACCCACACCGCCGGCACCATCGGCGCGGTCGGCAACAACGGCCAGGGCGTGGTGGGCGTCAACTGGGAAGCCCGCATCATGCCCATCCGCATCTTCGACGAAGAAGGACGCACCGATGTGGCCAGCATCGTCAAAGGCCTCAAATACGCCGACCGCATGGGGGCCCGCATCACCAGCAACTCCTGGGGCGGCACGCTGGAGAACCGGGCCCTGGAGGAAGCCTTCCAGAACAGCCCGGCCCTGCACATCGCCGCAGCCGGTAACAGCGGCATCGACAACGACCGCATCCCCCACTACCCCTCGAGCTACCCGATGGACAACATGGTGAGCGTGGCGGCCACCGACAAACGCGACCGCCTCACCAACTTCTCCAACTACGGCGCCACCTCGGTCGACCTGGCCGCGCCCGGAGCCGGCATCAAGTCGACCGTCCCGGGCGGCGGCTACGCCAGCATGAACGGCACCTCGATGGCCTGCCCGCACGTCACCGGAGTGGCGGCGCTGGTGGCGACCCGGCATCCGGAGCTGAGCAACGCGCAGCTCAAAGCGCGCCTGATGGAGAGCGCCGATCCGGTGCCCGGACTGGCCGGCAAAGTGGCCTCGGGAGGACGACTCAACGCCGCCCGCGCCCTGGAGAGCCAGGCCGCGCCCGCAGCAGGACTGCAGCTCGAGGTCGACGTCACCCGCCCGCTGACCCCCGGACAGCCCGCCCTGCTCGAGCTGGGCGTGAAAGACGCCGCGGGCATGCTGGTCACCGATTTCGACGTCGAGCACGAGAAGCCGATGCACCTCATCGTGGTGAGCGAGGACCTCTCCACGTTCGCCCACCTGCACCCGGCGATGGGCGAGGACGGCCGCTTCCGTGTGAACCTCAACACGGCCTCGATGGACCCCGACAACGCCGATGCCGCGAAGGCCATCCAGCTGGCCGGGGCGCACCTGGCCTTCGCCGAGGTGCGCCCCCGCGGCCAGGAGGTGCAGCGCCTGGACTTCAAGCTGCAGGCCGAAGGCGACGTGAAACCCCATCCCCTGGTGCCCGACGTGACCGGCAACGGCCAGGTCACCCGCTACTTCAGCGGCGACGGCCAACCGGGGAAAGAAGGGGCCCCCTACCGGGTCAGCTTCGAGCTCGGCGACATGCGCGAGCACGGAATGCTGCACCTCTCCTACAACCTCGAGCGCCGGAACGGAGATCGCTACGAGCCGATCGACGACGCCCAGAACTGGCTCGGGATGCCCGGCCACGCCGTCATGATCGGACGAGACGTCTTCCACCACCTGCACGCCGGCCATCACGGGCATCACCTCGAGGCGGCGGGTCCGGAGTTCACGTTCATGCTGCATGAAGACCTGCCGCCCGACGGCGTCTACAAAGTGTGGGGGCAGTTCAAAACCGGGGACCGCGTGGTGACGTTCCCCTTCACCTTCGAGCTGTCATGAGCTGCGAGTGCGTGCGCGAGGCGCGCCTGAGCAAGGACTTCACCAGCGCGGTCGGAGCCGTGCCCATCGTGCGCCTGCACCGCCTGGCGCCGGTGTGCGCGACCCGGCAGCTCTACCTCAAGCTGGAAGGGTGCAATCCGGGCGGCTCCATCAAGGAGAAGAACGCGCTCTACCTGGTGGACCAGGCCGAGCGCGACGGGGCGCTGCGGCCGGGAGGCACCATCATCGAGTCGAGCTCGGGCAACTTCGGCGTGGCCCTGGCCATGATCGGAGCGGCCCGCGACTACCGCGTGATCATCGTGGTGGACCAGAAGACCACCGGGTCGTTCCGACGCACCCTGCAGGCCTACGGCGCCGAGCTGCAAGAAGTGCCCGCCTCGGCCGCCGACGCCTCGGGCTCGATGCAGAAGGCCCGCATGGCCCGCGCCTCGGAGCTGGCGCGCAGCCTGCCCGGAGCCTGGTATCCATGCCAGCACCTCAACCCGGACAACCCCAACGCCCACTCGGTGTTCACCGCCCGCGAGATCCAGGCCGCCTTTCCCGACGGTCCGGACTGCCTGGTGGTGGGCGTCAGCACCGGAGGGCAGCTGACGGGGTTGGCGCGCGTCCTGGAGCCGCTCTTTCCGCGCATGGAGATCGTGGCGGTGGACGTGGCCGGCTCGCAGATCTTCGGAGGGCCCGCCCGGCCCTACCGGATGACCGGCATCGGACTGTCGTTCCGCCCTCCCCAGCTGGCCATGGAGGCCATCGACACGGCCTACGCGGTCAGCGACGAGCTGGCCTACTCGGTCTGCCACGCGCTGGCGCGCCGCCAGGGACTGCTGTTGGGCGCCTCCACCGGAGCCATCGTGGCGGCCGGCCTGCGCCACTCGGCCACCATGCCCGTCGGCAGCCAGATCCTGATGCTCAACCCGGACCGGGGCGAGCGCTACCTGGATACCGTCTACTGCCCCGAGTGGCTGGAGCGGCAGGGGATCGAGCTCACGCCTCCGGATGAGCTGGGGGCCGCCGTGGCGCGCCTGGAGCCCCTCTTCCATGCGGTTTGCTGACCGCCTGAGACGCCTGCTGCCCCTGTCGCTCTCGGACGTGGCCATGGCTCTGGGCGACCCGCTGCAGACCGCCGCTCTGACCCGCCTGCCCGACCCCACGGCCACCCTGGCCACCATGGGCGTGCTCAAAGCGGTGGCCAATCTGCTGGAGAGCCCCATCATCATGGTGCTCCAGACCTCCACCGCCCTGGCCTCCTCGGCGCGCGCGCGGTCCGCTCTGGCGCGGTTCG
>JBDHVW010000176.1:0-9861 GCA_039809865.1 Vulcanimicrobiota bacterium | reverse complement strand
GTGGCGTTAGCGGAAGGGTCACACCCGTTCCCATTCCGAACACGGCAGTTAAGCCTTCCAGCGCCGATGGTACTGCCCGGGCGACCGGGTGGGAGAGTAGGTCACCGCCGGGGATATTTTTCGAAAGCCCTAGAAATAGGGCTTTCTTCTTTTCTGGCCGAATCTCCGGGCATGAACACGAATCCCCTGTCGCTGCAGCCTGACCGTCGCTTACCGGTTCCGCCTGATTTGAGCGAGGAGGACGGCCAGGCGCTGTTGGACCAGCTCAAGCTGGCCCTGGGCAACCAGGGGATGTATTTCGACGTCTTCCCGCACGCCATCGAAGCTTTGACGGAGGCGCTCGAGATGGGGATCTTCCGGGTCGGCGACTCTGGGGCCCTCGAGAACCGCTCCAACGAGGTCGAGAATGGCGGTTGGGAAGTCATCGGCTTCGGACTCCCGAATGACCCGTCTCGCAATCCGGAGGCCTCGGTTGTGGCGGTCTGGGCGAACCCGACCCCGGTCGAGCGATTCGACCCTGATCCGTAATTGACACGGTCATGATCGGTGTGGTATAACTGTAGGGCTTTCCCGCGCCATTGGGGCGCTAACGCTCTGCTTTAGAAACAGAGCGACCAGACACACGGAGGCAGCCGGCGACGTGCATTTTGTCCTGCTCTGGCTAACCCTGGGTCTAGGCGTCCTGATACACTGCGGAATCGAAGAAACGGTTACTTACCTGGCTCTGGACGCAGCTGCCAAGGGTGACGAAACTGCCGAGTCGAGCACGACCTACATAACGGTCTGCATGGTCTTGATGGTTCTGATGTGGCCGATGGTTCTGTTGGAAATGGTGCGGAACAAGCACACCTAGTGTGCCCATAGCTCAATGGATAGAGCGTTTGGCTACGGACCAAAAGGTTGGGGGTTCGAGTCCCTCTGGGCACGCCAAGCATCGGCCCCACGGCCAGCTAAAAGAAAAAGGCCTCGCTGTTCACCAGCGAGGCCTTTTTCCTTTTTAGCGGATCAGGCGATGGTCACGTCTTTGGACAGATACACGTCCTGAATCGCATTCAGCAGCCCCACCCCGTCCTTCATCGGACGCTGGAAGGCTTTCCGTCCGGAAATGAGCCCCATTCCTCCGGCGCGCTTGTTGATCACGGCCGTCCGGACGGCCTGCGCCAGGTCGTCCGACCCTTTGGACTCGCCGCCCGAGTTGATCAGTCCGGCGCGCCCCATGTAGCAGTTGATGACCTGGTAGCGGGTAAGGTCGATCGGGTGATCCGAGGACAGCTCGCTGTACATCCGCTTGTCCGACTTGGCGAACTTCAGGGCCGTGAAGCCGCCGTTGTTCTCGGGCTGCTTCTGCTTGATGATGTCCGCCTGGATGGTCACCCCGAGGTGGTTGGCCTGTCCGGTGATATCCGCCGCCACGTGGTAGTCGGTCCCGTCGTGCTTAAAGGCGTTGTTGCGCGCGTAGCACCATAGCACCGTGGCCATGCCGAGCTCGTGGGCGTGCTGGAAGGCCTCGGCGATCTCGACGATCTGGCGCCGCGACTCTTCCGACCCGAAGTAGATGGTGGCCCCGACGGCCACCGCGCCCAGGTTCCAGGCTTCTTCGACCGTTCCGAACATCACCTGATCGTAGGAGTTCGGGTAGGTCAGCAGCTCATTGTGGTTGATCTTCACCAGAAAAGGGATCTTGTGGCAGTACTTGCGCGCCACCGATCCCAGCACCCCGTAGGTGGTGGCCACGGCGTTGCAGCCGCCCTCGATAGCCAGCTTGATGATGTTTTCCGGGTCGAAGTAAAGCGGATTGGCGGCGAACGAGGCGCCCGCGGTGTGCTCGATGCCCTGGTCCACCGGGAGGATGGACAGGTAGCCCGTGCCGCCCAGGCGCCCGTGCCCGAATAGCTGTTGGATCGAGCGCAGCACTTGCGGGCTGCGGTCCGAGCCGACCCATACGCGGTCCACGAAGTCCGGTCCGGGCAGGTGCAGCGAGGCTGCGGGAACGGTCTTGCACTCGTGCTCGAGGAGCGACTTCGCGTCCTCGCCGAGGGTCTGTTCGATATCGATCGTACGATCAACGGTAACTGTCATAACTGCTCCTCTGAACGGAATGGAGCTATCCTTCCAGACAAACGCCCGCATGATCCTTCCATCAAAGGAATTCTAGCGGACCGGCTGGAAATGGCGTGTCCCCATCACCCCTCACGGAGGTCCACGTTGTCCAAATCTCTGGTCGTAGCCGAGAAACCCAGTGTTGCCCGCGATATCGCCGCGGCTCTGGGGGGCTTTCAAGAAGCGGAGGGGTTTCTTGAGAGCGATCGATTCGTTGTTTCCTGGGCCGTGGGCCACCTGGTCGAGTTCACGGAGCCCGAGGAGATCGATCCCAAGTACAAGCGCTGGCTGCTCGAAGATCTCCCGATTCTACCCGATCCTTTCACCTACAAGCCCAAGTCTGGCGCCCGCGACCAGCTGCGGGTCCTGAAGAAGCTGTTCGAGCGCAAAGACGTCCAGGACCTCATCAACGCCTGCGACGCTGGCCGTGAGGGCGAGCTTATCTTCCGCGAGCTCCAGTCCCACTTCAATTCCAACAAGCCGGCCCAGCGTCTCTGGTTGCAGTCCATGACGAAGGATGCCATCCGCACCGGATTCCAGCACCTCAAGCCCGCGGTGGACTACAACGGGCTGGGAGACGCCGCGTTCTGCCGTTCCGAGGCCGACTGGCTGATTGGCATCAACGCCACGCGCGCCCTGACGCGCCGCATGAAGACGCGGACCGAGACCACCGCCTGGTCGGCGGGGCGCGTGCAGACGCCCACTTTGGCGCTGCTCGTGGACCGCGAGCTCGAGATCCTCAAGCACCGTCCCGAGCCGTTCTGGCGTATCCATGCCAAATTCCAGGCCCCCGACGGCCACAAGTACGACGGCACCTGGTTCGATCCCAAGTTCCAGGACGATCCGGACAGCCCGCGCAAGGACGACTGGATCACCGATGCCCAGCAACTGCAGCAGATCCTCGAGTCTCTGCAAAACTCCAGCGGCGTCGCCAGCGAGTCCCGCAAAGCCCGCCGCGAGTCTCCTCCGGGCCTTTTCGACCTGACCACCCTGCAGCGCGAGGCCAACCGCAGGTTCGGCATCTCGGCCCGGCGTACGCTGGGGGCGGCCCAGAGCCTGTATGAGCGCCACAAGGCCCTCACCTACCCGCGAACCGACTCCAAGTTCCTCCCCGAGGACTATCGCGACCACGTGGACCAGGTGGTCGACCTGCTGGCCCACAGCATGCCCGCGGCCGCGAAGCTGCGCCAGAAGGGCCTCGAGAACACCCACAACAAGAAGGTGTTCGACAACGCCAAGGTCAGCGATCACTTCGCCATCATCCCCACGACGCAAATTCCCAGCGGTCTTCAGGGCGACGACCAGAAGATCTACGATCTGGTCGTGCGCCGCTTCCTGGCGGCCTTTTTCCCGGCTGCCATCTGGACTCAGGTCGAGCGCCTCACGCTGGCGCCTTCTCCGGGTCAAGAGCACCATTTTCGCACCCGGGCTCGTTTTCTGAAGGATCCGGGCTTCTACGAGGTTTACGGAAAGGACGTCGAGGAGGATAAGGCCCTGCCCCCCCTCAAGCAGTTGCCGCCGGGGGCCGAGGAGCAGCTCGTGGAGGAGCTCCAGGGCGAGACTTCCAAGCGCCAGGTCATCCCGATCGGCGACAAGACGCCCGTCAAGACTCTCGAGGCCGAGGAGAAGGCCGACCAGACGCGTCCGCCGGCGCGCATCACGGAGGCGCGTCTCCTCTCCCTGATGGAGCACGCGGGTCAGCACGTCGAGGACGAAGACCTGTCGCAGTTCCTGAAGGGCAAAGGCCTGGGGACTCCGGCCACGCGCGCCGAGATCATCGAGAACCTGATCGGCAAGCAGTATGCGGTCCGTGCCGAGCGCGCCATCCGCGCCAGCGCCAAGGGGATTCTCCTGATCGATCTGCTGCGCCGGATTCAGATCCGGCAGTTGGCCAGTCCGGCCCTGACCGGCGAGTTGGAGAAGCATCTTTCCGAGGTCGAGCTCGGCCAGCGCACGCGCCACGCGTTCATGGACGAGATCATGACCTACGCGCGCGAGGTCGTGGACAAGGCCAAGACGTTCCAATATGACGAGCTCTACAAGAACGAGCCGCCGCTGGGCCGCTGTCCACACTGTCAGAAGAACGACGTGGTGGAGCAGGCCCGCTTCTACGCCTGCCGCAGCAACACGGGTAAGGACAGCGTTTGCTCGTTCATCATCTGGAAGGAGCGCAGCGGGCGTTATCTCGACCGCAAGACCATCCAGGAGTTGCTCGAGAATGGCGAGACGCCCGTCCTGGAGGGGTTCCTCTCCAGTCGCGGCGAGGGTTACAAGGGCAAGCTCAAGCTGGTCAACGGCAAGCTCGAGCTGGTCACTGAGGGCTCCGCCGAGCGGCCCGATGGCGAGGAGGGGGGCGCCCCCGCCAGCAACGAGCCCATCTGCCCGTGTCCACTGGCGCCGGCCAAGTGCAAGGTGATCGAAGGCCCGATGCACTACCGTTGCGAGGGGATCTGCGTGGAGGACAATCCGCGCCGTAAGGTGGGAGCCACGCTCCCGCGCGAGATCTGCAAGCGGGAGATGACCCGCGAGGAGGCGATCGAGTTCTTCAGCAAGGGCGAGATCGGCCCGTTCGACGACTTCGTGAGCCGCTTCGGGCGTCCGTTCGCGGCCAAGCTCAAGATGAACGAGAACGGCCGTCACGACTTCGAGTTCCCGCCTCGCGAGGGTGGCGAGCGTAAAGGACGCAAGCCCGCGGCCACCAAGGCGAAGGCCGAGAAGCCCGCTAAGGAACCGAAGGCCAAGGCCGCCCCCAAAGCCAAAGCCAAGACCACCAAGACAACCAAAGCCACCAAAGCCACCAAGACTCCCGCCAAAGCGGCCACCGCGGTGGCTGAAAAGGCAGCGCCCAAGGTCAGGTTGGTCAAGCGTGAGAAGTGACGGTCCGTTTACAGCCGGGTAACCAGACGTTCAAACCTCGGATCCGTCCGAGGTAGTATAGTGTGCTCGACCCACTACAGACATTACGGGAGGGCACATACAATGAACGTCACCACCGCCACCAACACCAGCCGCGCCGATCTTCTCAGCCGCGCGCAGAACTACGGCTCCACCGTCGCTTCCGACGAGACGAACCCTTATCGTCGCGCTGACGGCGCCGAGAACGACTTTTTCCTGTCCCAGATGGACCGGTTCCAGGGGGACAACCTGGCCGACATCAAGGCCAACGTTGACGCCTCCGTGGCCGCCAACTCCAAGAAGGCCAAGTATGCCACCCTGGGTGGCCTGGCCCTTGCCGCCGGCGGATTCCTCGGCCCCGCTTTCCTCGGCATTCCGGGCCCGGTCGGCACGGCGATGCTGTTCGGCGGCATCATCATGGCCAACGTGGTCGGCGGTCGCGCCGGCCAGCAGGCCGCGGTCGACGCCAAGTTCAGCCAGCAGCTGAGCGACTGGGCCAATGCCATCGGCTCTTCGCAGGCCCCGCCCGCGCAGCAGCCCCCGGCTCAGCCGGCCCCTCCGGCCCAGCAGCCCCAGCAGAACGCCGCTTAGTTCCCCGAAAAAAGGCCGTCCCGAAAGGGGCGGCCTTTTTTGCGTTCGAAGCCAAAAATCAGGTATCACCTGATTTGCTGGCCCACCATCCAGGGGCGCGGGGAGTTCGTGCGACTGATCTCCCGTTCAACCAGGACGACATCTTCCGCTATTACGAAGAGCTCAACGAGCCGAGACGTGCTTCTCCAGCAAGTTGTCCGCCACCCCATCCCGGCGGGCCAGGGTGACCAGCTCGCGGGGCAGCGTGAACGTCACGTCTTCCTCCACCACGTTGTAGGGCTCCACCGACACCTCGTGGTGCCGTTTCACCCAGGCCAGCACTTCCTGCACCAGGGTCTCGGGGGCCGAGGCGCCCGCGGTGATGCCCAGGGTCTGCACGCCGGTCAGATCGACCTGGTTCATCTCGGATGCGTCGTTGATCAGCTGGGACCGGCACCCGTGCGACTTGGCCACCTCCACGAGGCGGTTCGAGTTCGACGACGTGGGCGATCCGATGACCAGGATGACATCGCAGTCCGCGGCCATCTTCTTCACGGCCGCCTGGCGGTTCGTGGTGGCGTAGCAGATGTCGTCCGTGGGCGGTCCCTGAATTTGCGGGAAGCGCTTTTTCAGCGCCTCGATCACCACGTTGGCGTCGTCCACCGACAGGGTGGTCTGGGTCAGGTAGACCACCTGCTCCGGGTTGCGCAGCTCCAGCTTCTCCACGTCCTGCGGCGATTCCACCAGCGTGATCGCCTCGGGCGCCTCGCCCATCGTGCCTTCCACTTCGACGTGCCCGCGGTGCCCCACCAGCACGATCGAGTAGCCCTTCTTGGCGTAGCGCACCGCTTCCAGGTGCACTTTCGTGACCAGCGGACAGGTCGCGTCGATGACCTTCAGGTTCCGCTCCTCGGCCTCCGACCGCACGAACGGCGACACGCCGTGCGCGCTGAAGATGATCGTCCCGCCCTCGGGCACCTCTTGCAGGTGGTCCACGAACACGGCACCTTTCTGGCGCAGCTCGTCGCAAACCAGGTCATTGTGCACGATCTCGTGGCGCACGTAGACCGGTGCTCCATAGGTTTGCAGGGCGATCTCCACCACGTCGATGGCGCGGTCGACGCCGGCGCAGAATCCGCGCGGCTGGGCTAGCAGGACTTTCATGACAACACCTCCGGAAAGTCCCACCAGTTCTCCCACCGCGACAGAAATCCCTGGTTTTACTTGAACGAATACCCTTTCGAAGTCGCCTGCTCTTGAACAGTCTTGATCACGAGGGCGTCCAGCGTGTCATCGCGGGCTCCGGTCTGCGATGCCAGGTAGGCGTCGCGCTCGGCCGACAGCTTCTGGATTTGCGCCTGCAGCTCGGCCCGCTCCTTCTGCTTGCCGGCCACGTAGTCGCGCCGTCCCTTGGCGTCCAGCTGCTGCATCTCGGGGGGCAGCTCTCCGGCCGACATCGACCCGACGTCCACGCCATCCTTGGCGGCGTCCACCAGGTCCCAGGAGGCGTTCGAGTAGTTGGCGGACGACTTGACCGCGGCCCGGTAGGCCACCACCTCGGACGAGCACTCGCGCGCATTGGAATCTTGCGCCGCCTGGCGCTCGTAGCACACGCGCCCGCCCGAGCCATAGGGCACGTAGGATCCGTTCAAGGCCGAGGAGAGCTGCGCCAGCTTGTCGTCCTGGGGGGCGCGCACGTATTCCACCGGCCGGTCGACGTCCAGCACCAGGAACTTCCCGTCACCCAGCGAGGCGCCCTGGGCCCACAACGTGGCGTCGCCGTCCGTGGCCGAGCCGCAGAAGATCGTGTTCACGGCGATTCCTCGCCCGAACGCGTCCTTGCACACCGTGCGAAAGTCCTTGGGACCCTGGTCGAACGGCTCGTTCCCCGCCAGGAAGATCAGGTTCAGATCGCCCGGCCGCTTGCTCCAATCGAGTCCCTCCAGTCCGGAGGACAGCACCACGCCCGGGTATTCCTCGCCGCCATTCGTGCGCAGCGTGAAGAGCTCTTCCGACACCTTGTCCAGGTCGGTCGTGAACGGCGTCACGCGCCGCACGTAGCCCGAGGTGGCCGCCAGGCCGTCGTTGCCGTACTCGTACAGGGCGACCTCCACGCGGGCGGGGCGTCCCTGGTAGCGCGCCTTGCCGAACTCGTTGACCACGCGCCAGAGCTGGTTGCGGGTCTGGTCGATCAACCCGTCCATGCTGTTGGAGGTATCCAGCATGATGGCCAGCTTGATGGTCGGCACTCCACTGACAGGCGTGGGGTCGGCGTGCCGTACCACCGCCGGGGGGGCCACGGCCACCTCACGAGGCCCGGTCAGCCCGGTCGTCATCACGCCGGCGAGGAAAAGCGATGCGAGGATCAGTCCGTGCTTGTTCATACCCCCACAGTCGGGGCAGGGTCCGGTTTATTCCCGGGAGAATCCGTAGGGGCCATGAGGATGCTCGTCTTGATTCTGCTCACTCTCCTGCCGGCGGCGGGCCAGATCACCCCCAACATCCGCCTGAACAAGAGCACCGGCCAGATCTGCGTGGCCGACCAGCAGCGGGTGATCCTCGAGTACGACGTGCGCCCCGTGGGCGGCAGCGGCATCGTTCTCTATTGCTGGGGCCAGCGGGACAAGACCCCGGTGCGCGTCTGGCGTTTCGACAAGCCGTACGACGAGCGCCCGCTGCAAATCCAGGACCTCCCTTTCTCCGTCTACCGTATCCGGGCGGTCGCCATCGACCCGCAGGGCAAGCCGGTGGCGCAGTTCAGTCCGTTCATGGCCATCGAGTACGGGGGCTGGCGCGCCTGGGAGGATACCAAGCCCAACATGAACGCCGAGCCCACCGACTTCGCCGATGCCGGCCGGTTGCTCCCCGACGACGTCAAGGACCGTCCCGAGGTCACCATTCTCCCGCTGGCCAACATGTGTGGCTACGGGCAGTCCATCGTCCTGACGGCGGCCATCAAGAATCTGCCCAAGGACGAGCAGGTCACCTGGGAGCTCGAGGGGGAAGGCACTCTCAAGACCGTGAACGCGGCTCAGGCCATCTTCACGGCTCCGTCCGAGACTCACCAGTCGCTCAGCCTGGTGCGGTTGCGCAGCCGTCGTTTTCCCGATGTGCAGGCCACCGCCACGGTGCTGATCAGCGAGGTGAAGGACGGTGCCACGCCGGAGGATCCTTACTCGAAATGATCACCGCCTTCATCATCGGCTTTCTGAGCGGGCTGCGCGCGCTCACCCCCTCGGCCTGCATTGCCTGGGCGGCCTACCTCAAGCGGATCACGCTCCCGCCGAAGCTCCAGAAGCTGAGCACGCTTCCGGCCGTCCTCGTGTTGGGCACACTGGCTTTTCTCGAGCTCATCGGCGACAAGCTGCCCAGCACGCCCAACCGCACGTCCCCGCCGGCTCTGGCCGCGCGCCTCTTCATGGGAGCGCTGGCGGGCGCCTGTCTGGGCCCGTCCCTCCCGGTGGGCGCCGCGCTGGGCGCCACGGGCGCTCTGACGGGCACGTTCGTGGGCTTTTACGCCCGCACCGGCACCGTCAACGCCACGGGCCTGGCCGACCTGAAGGTGGCCCTGTTGGAGGACTTCCTGACCCTGGTCGGCACGCTCTATCTCCTGACCCACCTGTAAGCGTTCTTTCAGTCCCACCCCTCACAATGGCCCCATGCGTATCCAGCAGCTTGCGCGGGAGGGCTTGCAACGGCAAGGGGGTCAGACCTACCCCAATGCCCGCAAGATCGGCGACTCGTACCTGGGCTCCATCGCCCGGGAGGCCACCGGCAACGAGCGGATCGTCGCCCGCACCGCCATCGACGCCAGCGCGCACTACATGTTCGACCAGAGCGCCTACCAGGGGCATCTCCAGGCCCTCCAGGCCCTGGCCGCCGGCGTCCCCGGCCCTATCGGACCGACCCTGGCGCGGGTCGGCCGGGACAGCATGCACAAGACCGTCTGGTTCGACGCCTCCCGGGCCTACAAGGACGGCCGGGCGATGGGCGAGACCTATCTCGATGCCATCGCCGCCCACGGCAGCGCGACCGAGCGCCAGCTGGCCGCCGCCGCGCGCGAGGCCACCAATCCGAAGCTCTTCAACCAGTCCGCCTTCCAGGTTCAGTCCGAGGCTTTGCGCCGCATCCAGAACGGGGTTGGCCAGGATGTCCCCACCACGCTGGCCGGCTTTGGTCGCGAGGCTCGCATGAAGTGCCTCGACAACGAGAATGCCCGCTCGGTGGGCGCGCCCATTCTCTGGGCCATCACTCGCAACGGCGACGCGCGTCAGAAGGCCGTGGCCGACACGGCGG
>JBDHVW010000175.1:0-9968 GCA_039809865.1 Vulcanimicrobiota bacterium | reverse complement strand
TTGGGCACGCCCGCCACGGTCAGGGGAGGGGCGGTGCTGCTCACCGTCACGGGCGGCGGCGGTTGCGAGGGCATGGCCGGAGGAGCCGGCGTCCCTTGCCCCAGCGCGAGCACCGCCAACAATCCGAACAGCAGCCTTCGCATCGACCGCACGAGGGCTTCTTCGAGGGCCGGCGGCTCCCTGCGCCCTGCAGGCCGAACCTCGGCTGGCGTGGAAAAACGATCCGTGGGCAAACGAGCGGGCGTGAGCCTCATGGAGACTGTCATGGCGGCCACCATCCTGGCCTTGATGGTGATGTTCGTGATGAACCTGCTCCCGGCATCCGTCTTGTCCGTGCGGCTGGCCGAGAACCGCATGCGCGCCGGTCAGCTGGCCCAGAATATCCTCGAGGACAGCCGTCGCAGTTTCGGAGATCTGGTCGTGGGCAACGAGGAGCTGCCCCCGGTGGACGAGGGTGCGGGTCACTTCCGGCGTATCCGCCAGATCATCCCCGTGACCGACGTCCCCGGCAACCGGCTCAAGGAGATCCGCGTCACCGTCCTGTGGGTCGAGCGCGGCGTCGAGCATAAAGTGGAACGCCGTCTGACGCTGGTGGACGTCCGCCTCTAGTGCGCGGCTTCTCGGTGCTGGAGCTGATCGTGACCGCCGCCCTCGGGCTGCTGCTCCTGAGCGTGTGCATCCAGTTCCTCATTCCCAGCCTCAACGTCACCGCCCGCGAGACCGCGCGCTCGCAGATGCAGGAGCGCGCCTCCATGGTGCTGCGCCGGCTCACCAACGACCTGGGCACCTCCTCGGCGGCGGGCATCACCCTGCGCAACGCGACCCCGGCCGAAGCGGCCTGCTTTACGATTCAGCCGGTCAAAAGCCTGGCCACGAATCTTCAGAACCAGTATGAGGAAAAGCTGATCGTCTACACCTGGGACAAGACCAGTAAGCAGGTCTGGCGCCGCGTCTGGCCCCCCGAGCCCCCCTCGCTCGCGCTGACGCTCAAGCCGCTCAATCCGGACCGGGTGCCCAACAGCGCGCTCAACGCCTTCGCCGCAGCCGGGGGGACCGATTTGCTGGCCAACGATGTGACCGAGCTGGCGGTGAAGAGCCCGCTCGACCCGCCCAACCTCGGCACTCCTCTGACCCTCAGCATCGAATGCGTGCAGAAACCCGCCGCCGGACGCAACGAGACGTTCCGTCTGGAGGCGGTGGTCGATCTGAGGACGCCGTTTTGAGGGCTCTGCTCCTGGTCTTCTTGCTGGCGCTGCGGATCGGCGCCGAGGAGCTGCCCATCGAAGCCACCTTCCACGTCTATCCGGCGGGGTCCAAAGTGGAGATCCACCAGGCCCATCTGAACGTCTCCGGAGCGACCTTCGAGCCGATCAGCCTGGTCGCCCAGGCGGGCCCGGCCCAACTGGACATCACGATCACGCACGAAGGCTTCGCCCCCCTGCACTTCGCGCTGGACGCCCGACAGCTTCAAGAGGCGCGCCAGTGGCCTCCGCTCGGCACCCAGAGCTTGCAGGCCTCCTCCGCCCTGGTGTGGTTTTCCACCTATGGACCGGGCTACGCGCCCTGGGTCTTCCTCAGCCTGGCCCTGGTGTGGGCCGGCTACTTCCTGGTGGTTGCTCCGCGCCAGCGCCGGCGCCAGGAATTGCTGGAGCGCGCCCAGTACATCGAGGGGCTGGTCGTGCCCAAAGCCGACTTCGATCCGTTGCTCAAGACGCGCCTCGGTCCGTATCGCCTGGTGGAGTTCCTGGGAGAAGGCGGCATGGCGCGGGTCTACCGCGCGTTGCCCGAGGCGACCATGGACGACAAGGACGCCGTGGCCGTCAAAGTGGTGCACGCCGAGGTCACCCGGGATGAGAGCTTCTCGGACCGGTTCTGGCGCGAGGTCAAGCTGATGGACCAGCTGCGGCACCCTGCCATCGCTCGCCTGGAGAGCTACGGCGAGGAGCACGGACGCTTCTACATCGCGGTCGAGCTGCTGCGGGGCGAGAGCTTGCGCTCCCACGTCGACCCCAACGGGATGTCCGCCCCTCAGGCGATGCGCCTGCTCGAGCCGGTCATGGAGGCCCTGTCCTTCGCTCACCAGAACGGCGTGGTGCACCGCGACGTCAAGCCCGAGAACATCATGGTCTGCCAGGACGGCCGGGTAAAGCTGATGGACTTCGGCCTGGCCCGCTCGCGCGAGTTCGCCACCGTGACCGCCACCGGCAGCATTCTGGGCACGCCCGCCTACGTCGCTCCCGAGCAGATCCTGAACAAGCCGATCGACCCGAGCATGGACCAGTACAGCCTGGGGATCACGCTCTATGAGCTGGTCTCCGGACGGCTTCCCTACGACGACGGCGACCCGGTGCAGATGATTTACAAGCACCTGTCCGAGGACCCGGAGCCGCCCAAGAGCTTTCGTCCCAGGCTGAACCCGGACTTTTCCGATGCTATCATGCGTATGTTGGCCAAGGAGCCGGAGAGCCGGTTCCCGGACATGATCGCGGTGCGGAAGGCCTTGAGGAACTCGATTTGAAACGGCGCGGCTCGACCCTGCTGACAGCCCTCATCTATACCACTCTGGGGCTGGCCATCGCCATGGCCGCCGCCGGCGTGGGGATGCTGCATCTGCGCTTCAGCACCACCGGGGACAGCCGCGAGCAAGCCCGTAACCTGGCCGAGTCGGTGCTGGCCCGGGGCGTCGCCCAGGTGCTGCACGCGGAGACCTGGGGCCAGGCCCGGACCGCCGATCAGACCATCCGGGTCGAAGGGGGCGATCTGCCCGAGGGCGCCTGGGGCCTGCTCAGCTTCAACGAGGGCGTGGCCGGGACGCGCGGCGTGGAGCCCTCCTACAACAACCTGGGCAATCCGGACGCCCTGGCCTATCACGGCCTGACCATCCCCGGCCAGGTGGTGCACCTGCAGGCCGAGGCCGTCTATGGAGGGCAGCGCCAGAAGGCCGACTGCTTCCTGTACGTTCCCCCGTATCCGGATGCCCTGGCCGCCTCGGGCAAAATCGAGGCCAGCGCGCTTTTTGTCTCGGCAATCACCGACGCCACCCAGTTTCACGGCGACCTGAGCACGGTGGACGAGCAGTACAAGCGCCCGGGCAACATCATGAGCAACTCCCCGGCCGATGACGCTGTCCACCTCGGACCGGGCTGCGAGGTCAAGGGGAACGTCCAGGCCGTAGGACGCGTGCAGTTGACCCCCGGTGTGCGCGTGCAGGGCTCGGTGCGCCAGGGCCTCGAGCCGCAGGCCATCCCGACCTTCCCCATCGATCAGTACCTCAGCAATTACCGCAACACCTATTCGCGCACCGAGCTGCTGGGGGGCTACTCGAGCGCCGGCAACCTGGTCTGTGACTGGCTCTTTGTGGCTCAGGACAACGCCACCGTTTACGGCGACCTGGAGATGAAGTCAGGCATTCTGGTGGTCCCCGGCGACCTGCGGGTGACGGGAAAGATCAGCGGGGATGGCACCATCGTCTGCGGGGGCACCCTCCGCGTCGACCAGGCGGGCTCCTTCAGCGGCGACAATCTGATCGCCATCCTGGCCAGGGGCGACATCTACCTGCACGGTGACGGCCCGACGACCAGCTTCGTGCAGGGCCTGGTCTATACCGAGGGAGACTTGCACGCCAACAACCTGACGGTGCTGGGCAGCGTGGTGGCCAACGGTCCGCCCGGCAGCGGCGGGCTCGAAATTCAAAACGCCCGCTTCATTCAGGCTCCCTACGCGTCCCAGACCACCCACGCCGCTCCCTTCGACCTGGGCGAGGTCGCCAGTCCCTACCGCACCACCGACTACGACGACGATACCATTGCTGTGATGGCCTGGTACGATGCGGTCTCGCAGACCTACTCGGTCAACGTGAAGGGCCACGACAACGGCCACGAGTGGCCCAACGCCCAGGACCTGGGCAGCGCCCACGGTCTCACCTACGCCCAGGTGGTCGACTTTGCAGCTGACAAATACGAGAGTTTTCAGGGGATGGGACAGGGCCGGCGCGACAACGCGGGCGCCCGCCGTGACTTGAGCCACTACTTCGATGACATCCGCAAGCCCGACGTACCGGACATCCATCTGGACCTGCGCGTGAACAAGGTCCTGGACCCGGCCGAGAACGCGCGTGTTCTTTACTGGCGCGTGCGCTGACCCGACATCAGCACCAGCAGCCCCACCGCCAGCACGTAGCAGAGCACGCCGGTCCAGTAGGTGAGCGAGATTCCCCAGCAGATGGAAAGGGCGATGGCATAGACCGCCGCCGACGTCGAGGCGGCGCCGTTGAGCGCCCAGCACCAGGCCAGCGAGGTCTTGTGCTCGCTCAGCATCAGGCCCAGGGGGAACATCGTGCCCAGCACCACTCCTGCGGGCGCCACCAGGCAGGCGGCCACCAGCAGTCGCTGCAGGTCGTCGCCTCCGGCCAGGGCGGACGTCACCGCGGGCGTGCCCAGACCCAGCACGGTCAGCGTGGCCAGCAGGGCCAGGCCGATCGGAGCCACCCGGTGGACGGCTCCGGGTCCCAGTCGGCCCACCAGGTAGGCGCCCAGCGAGCTGGCCAGCAGCAGCGTGAACAGCACCACGGTCAGGGCGTAGATGGGATAGCCGACGAACAGGCTCAAGCGCTGCATCTGCGCCGATTCGAAGAACATGAACCCCAATCCGATCAGGTTGAAGAAGCCCGCGCTGGCCAGGTTCAGGCCCTTCCCGCGCGAGAGGGCTGCCGGCACCAGGATGCTGATGGCCCAGAGCACCGTCACGGCCAGCACCAGGGCCAGCAAAATGGTCATCGCCTGCTGGTCCCAGGGGGCGCTGTTGACGTTGCGCGAGGACAGCTTCTGAAAGAAATTGCGCAGGCTGTAGAGGTGGAAGTAGTAGGGACGGTCGTCCGTGGGGGTGGTCAGGTCGATCTGCAGACCGTCCACCACGATGGGCACACCGGCGTTCGGATCCTCCACCATTTTGACCAGATCGGGACGGCCTTGCTCGGGATCGAGCAGCGGCTCGAAACCGCGCTCGGCACAGGCTTTGCGGAAATTCGTCAGGTCGTCAGGGGTGAACGGCTGGCGGCTGACGAGCAAGGTCGTGAGATCGTCCCCTCGGGCCAGCAGGATGTTGGGGCGCGGGTTCGGCACGCCCTCGGCCCGCAGCGCGGCGCTGGCCATTCCCAGGAGGCGGTGCACCTGCCCGTAGGTGCCGTGCTCCCACCAGCGCGACACACTGAGCACGCCGCCCGGCTCGAGGTGGGCCAGGAAGATGCGGAAGGCCTCCACGGTGTACAGGTTGTTCTCGGTCAGGGCGTAGGCGCCGCCGGCCGAGGCCGCCGAGGTGTCCACCAGCGGGATGGTGATCACGCGGTAATGCTCCTGGTTGTGGGCCACCCAGCTGCGGGCCTCGGCCAGGTTGAGCCGCACATTCGGCTGGTCCAGCAGGTTGGTGAACTTGCGCTCCAGATCGCGCAGAACCCGGACCGTGCTGGGATTGATCTCCACCGCATCCACCTTGCGCTGACCCTTGGAGTCGAGCAGGGCCGACAGGATGTCGCGGCCTCCGCCCGCGCCGATGACCAGCACCGAGCCGTCGGGACGCAGCGCGTGGGCCAGGTTGGTGATGTCGTAGCGCAGCCACCCGAGCGACTCCCAATCGCCGTTGTTCTCGATCACGTAGGTGCGCGCGCGGGTGTCCATGAGCAGCAGCATCGTCTCGGCTTTGGCGTCCTTGGGGGCCTTGTCGCCGGCACCCCAGTAGAACGCCAGGCCGATGGGCTGGCTGACGGTGATGTAGGAGAAGACGTTCCAGAACTGGTAGCGCAGGTCGGACGTCGTGTAGGGCAGGCCCAGCACGTAGCGCAGGCGCAGCCACTGGGTCTGCGTGTTGAGCCCGGCCGACAGCGCCAGGACCACCGTAAGCACGGCGCAGGCGGTGCGCAGACGGCCCAGCAGGGACCAGCTGAAGCAGAGAGCTCCCAGGCCCGCCAGGGCGGCGATGGCCAGCAGCGCGCTGGGAGCGTCCATCACACCCAGCAGGGCGACGCTCGCCAGGCAGCCGGTGGCGGCGCCGGCCAGATCGGCGCTGTAGAGCCGGCCGGCCCACTCGGGCTGGCGGATCAGGCACATACAGACCGCCACGCCGCTGAAAAGGAAGGGTAGCCCCGCCACGGCCGCCCAGACGAGGATCATGGCGCCCCCGAACAGACTGACGTCCATGGGGAATTGCAGGCAGAAGAAGCTCGAGAGCACCGTCGTGAGAGCGAAGGCCAGCCCGGCCCAGGCGCAGCGCAGGCGGGTCAGCTCGGGCGCGAAGTAGGCCGGGCGGAAGTGCACCAGCAGGGCGCCCAGCGTCATTCCGAACATGGCCATGGACACCGAGACCAGCGACATGTGGTACCACATGGTGACACTGAAGACGCGGGTCAGGGCGATCTGGAGCATGAGGGTGGCGCCCGCGGTCAGGGCCAGCCCCCAGAACACTCCCCGCTCGGGAGGTCCGGACGAACCCACTACGCCAAGGCTGTCCCCAAGAGCATCGCCCGCTCTTCTCGGTTACGCAGGCTAAGCCTTCTTGGGAGGTGTGCCCGCCACGGGCGGCCGTCCGCTGGCGATCTGATAGGCCACCAGCTTCTGCTCGTTGGTACGGGCGACCACGTCGCGCGCCACGGGATGACTGACATGATGGCCGATGGCGCGGAAGGTGTCGCTGCACACCAGGATTTCACCCGCGTCGGCCTGCCCGATCAGGCGCTGCACCAGGGAGATCGGGCGTCCGAGCACGGTGTACTCCAGCCGGTCGCGCGGGCCGAGCATTCCCTCGAGCGCCTCGCCCGTGGCGATGGCGAAGGCCAGCCCGAGCTCGGCCAGGGCGGAGTCTTCCTTGAGCATCTTGGCGAACTCGCCCAGGCACTCGTTGGCGCAGTTGAGGGCCTGACCCGGGTCGCAGGGGTTGCCCAGGCCGAAGACGGCCAGCATGCGCTCGCCCATGACCTTGTTCAGGATGCCCTTCTGGTCCACGATGATGGTGGCCATCTGCTCGAAGAACCGGTTGGCCGTATTGGCCGTCTCGTCGGGCTCATGCGAGGAGGCAAAGCTGCTCAGGTTGCGCAGCTCGGCCAGGAGCACCGAGATGAAGACGCGCCCGGCATTGCGGCGCTTGACCGGCGTGATGGTGCCGGCGCCGTGCAGAGCTTTGGCCCACTCCGAGCGGTCGACCTGCGCGAGCATGTCGAGAGCGCGCTTCTCGAGGTCGGGCAGGCGCAGCTGGCGCCCCAGCTGGATGGCCTCCTTGAAGCGGCTCACCGCCGAGGCGCGGTTGCCCGCGTCCTCGAGAGATTGGGCCAGCTCCATCGTGCACCACACCGTGTAGAAGCCGGGCTCCTGTCCCAGCACGCGCAATCCGTGCTCGAGCTGCTTGCGGGCCTGCTCGGCCTGTCCTTCGTGGCGGAGCACCACGCCCTCGAGCATCTCGGCCAGCCCCACCTCGAAGGGACGCCCCAGTCGCTGCGCGGTTTCCTTGAGCTGCTCGAGGCAAGAGCGCGACTGGGTGGTCTTGCCCTGCTCGACGTAACACTGGACGCGTTGCAGCAGCGCCGAGCAGAGCCCCTGCTTGTCGTTGGCGCCGTGGAACAGGGAGCAGGCTTCCTCCAGGCAGGCCTCGGCCCGCATATAGTTGCCCAGGAGACGTTGGATGCGGCCCACATTGTAGAGTCCGTAAGCGCGGGCCCGCTGGTCCTGATTGGTGGTGGCCAGCTGGAGATCTTGCTCGTAGTACTCGGCCGCCTTCTCATACTGACCCTCGGCCAGCAAGATGTCGCCGATCCGGGCGCATACCTCGCCCTCCTCCCGCGCGAAGGCGCCGGCTCCGCACTGGATCTTGGCTTCCTCGTAGTAGAGCAGCGCCTGGCGGTAATCGGTGAGGCGGTAGTGGGCCTGCCCCAGGGCCAGACCGGTGCGCAGGATGCCGTAGGGAGCACCGCAGGCCTGGTAGAGCTCGAGCGCGTGCTTGAGCTCGTTGATGCCCTCCTGGACCTGCTTCTTGGCCAGGTAGATCATCCCCCGGCCTTTGAAACAGCGGGCCTCGGCCAGCTTGAAGCCGATGTGCTTGCAGACGGTCTCGGCGTTGCTGTAGGACTTGATGGCTTCCTCGGCCCGTCCCTCGCGGAAGAAGGCGTGGCCCTGACTGTTGTAGAGCTCGGCCGTGATGGCCAGGTCCTCGAGCTGGGCCGGTCCGTGCCGCAGGGCCTCGAACGATTTGAGGTAGAGATCCTGGGCCACCTTGATCTGCCCCATCCCGACCAGGAAGTCGCCGCGCATGTGCAGCCGGGTCGCCTCGAGACGGGCCACGAGCCGGGGGTCGGCGGCCGCGATCTTGGGAATGCGGTCGAGCATGTTCGACCCGTTGCGGAAGTCGCCCATCTCGTACTGCATGCGGACTTCCAGGAAGCTGGCCACCAGCTCCAGGTCGGGGAAACGACCGCGGAAGCGAGCGCGCAAATGGCCCAGGGTGTGGGACGCGCCCTTCATGTTGTAGAGCTGCAGGCGGCACGCGGCCAACCAGATCAGGGCCAGTCCCACGTCGCGATCGGCCGAGCCGGCCTGGCCCACGCGCTTCTCGAACCACCGCTGAGCGGTCTCCAAAGCCCGCATCTCCGGATCTTCTTGATCCAGCACGTGACCCAGGAGCGCCAGAATGGGACGTTCGAGATCGGGCATACCTCTGGAGAATTCTCGCCCTCTCGGCCCTGCCTCCTCTTGGGCGCGTTAAAGTTTTCGCAACATTTTCGCCATCTCGGGGAAACATGGCGGTAACTCCCCGTTTACACGCGGACGGTAGCCTGAAAGTGGGTCCGGACCCACACACACAAACGTTAAGGAGAACCAGTCATGCAAGAGACCATGCCGATCGAGGTCGAGAGGATCATCCCGTTTGCGCCGATCGAGGGCAGCAAGGGCCTGGCGGCCGTGCTGCTGCGGGTGGGTCCGCTCCAGCTCTGGTGCAAGATCTACCACGACAGCAACGGAGAGCCGTTCCTCTCGATGCCGGCCCGCAAAGGAAAGGACGAGAAGTTCCACCAGTCGGTCTTCTTCACCGACCGCCGACTGCACGACCAGACGCAGGCCCTGGTGCTGGACACCTATCGCAAGATGGAGACCTGCACCAACTAGGCCGTCACGGGAGGTTCGCCCCCTCCACGGGGGCGAATCTCTCTTTCTTGCACATCAACCCCCAGCATAACGCGGTGCGCTTGATCAGCTGGGTCGACGCCACCGAGCCGGTCATCGAGCCGATGGCGCTGGATAGCCTGGAGCATCTGAGCGACAAAGTCGGCTCCCGCCTGACGGTGGACATGATGCACGAGCGCAAGGTGATGTCGTTCGGCATGAAAATGGTCCAGGGCGCGAGCCGCCTGGCTCTGCTGGGAACCGCGCTGGTGGCCGTGCCGGGCGGGATCGCGGCCGCAATGTGCGGAGCCGGCCCGGCCGGGCTGGCCGTCTCGGCCGCCGCCGCGGTGCTGCTCAAAAAGAAGGGCTTGAAGCTGGGTTTCCGCGGCCTGTGCTTCATCAGCAGCGCCCTTGAGCAACGCAGGCGGGACGTCACGCCCTGGAGCGGCGTGCGAACCTACGAGCAGGGCCAGGTCACCGCCAACAGACCGCTGTCCAAAGAGCGCGACCTGGATGCGGTCAGCGACTTCCTGGCGCGCGGAATGAGCCGTTATCCCAAGGAAGACCTGACGGTCGTCCATCTGATGGGCCACGGTCTGGGCCACCGGACCAACGCCGGAATGAAGCGGCCCGATTATGAGAAGGTCGTCGAGGAAACCGTCCGTAAGGCTGGCCGTCCCATCGACGTGCTGATGATGGAGTCGTGCCTGGCCGGCAACCTCGAGGGCCTGGCCGGCGTGGGCAGTTGGGCTCGCTTCATCGTGTGCAGCCAGGAATCCATCTCGGCCGGCGCCATGGGCGGCCGAATCGGCGCGGCAGCCCGGCTTC
>JBDHVW010000174.1:0-10050 GCA_039809865.1 Vulcanimicrobiota bacterium | reverse complement strand
CAGCTTCGCGTATGACGCCGATGGCCGATTCTCGAGCATGTCGGACACGAACGGCAACGTGACGACCGTCGAGCGTGACGCGGGAGGGCATCCCTCGGGCATCGTAGGCCCGTTCGGGCAGCGGACGGTGTTGACCACCAACGCCGACGGCTACGTGACGGCCATCACCACGCCGGGCGGCCGGACCACCCGGATGAGCTACGACGCCAATGGCTTGCTGCTCTCGGTGACGGACCCGAATGGCAACCCGGCGGTGACCAACGTCTACTCGTCCGATGGATTGTTGACGCAGACGACGGACGCCGGAGGCGGGAGCCTGACGTACAATCGGGCCCTGCTCAGCGACGGCTTCGAGACGACCATGACCACGGCCATGGGCCGGACCTCCAAGGTGCGCATCGTGCATAGCGTCAACGAGGACACCACCGAGATCACGACGGCTTCCGACGGGACCGTGTCGAGCACGTCGATTCTGTTTGACGGGACGCACCGCTCGGTGGCGGCGGATGGGACGACCTCCTCGATGCAGATGGTGCCGGACCCGCGCTTTGGGATGATGGCGCCGTTCGTGGGGTCCTGGACGACCTCAACGGGGGGGTTGACAGCGGTGGGTTCCGCGACCCGGACGGTGACGTTGGCGACGCCGGGCAATGCCCTGTCGTTGACGGGGATGGTCGAGACGTCTGTGTTCAATGGGCGGACTTCCAGCAGTAACTGGGACAACACGACGCGAACTTTAGTGGAGACATCCCCTGCTGGGAGGACTGTGACCACGACCTACGATTCCTTAGGGCGGTTGCTGACGACGCAGGTGCCGGGTTTGGCGACCGTGGCGCGGCAGTATGACGGCCGTGGGCGGTTGTCGCAGGTGGCCGAGGGGGCGCGGTCCACGGGGTATTTCTACGGGGCGGACGGATATCTCGAACACGTGACGGATGCCATCGGGCGGAACGTGAGCTTCGTGCGGGATGCGGACGGGCGGGTGACCAGCACGACCTTGCCGGATGGGCGCGTTGTGGGGGCCTCCTACGATGCAAACAGCAACCTGCTGACGCTGACTCCGCCGGGAAGACCGGCGCACAGCTTCAGCTACACGTCGCGGGATTTAACGCAGCAGTATACGCCGCCTACGGTGACGCCGGGTGGGCCGACGAGCTACCAATACAACCTGGACGCGCAAAATACCACGACGACCCGGCCCGACGGGGACGTGATTTCGAGCGGATATGACCTGGCGGGGCGGCTGTCGACGCTGACGATTCCGCGCGGGGCGTTCGGGTATGGCTACGACGGTACGACCGGTAAGCTGACCAGTCTGACCGGGCCGGGAGGGTCGACACGTTCTTACGGCTACCAGGGGTCGCTGCTGACCAGCCTGACCTCGGGCGGACCAGCGACCGGCTCGGCCAGCTGGACCTACGACAACAACTTCCGGACGACCCGTCGGACCGTGAACGGGGCGAACGGAATCGCCTTCGGGTACGATGCGGACGACCTGTCGACGGCCGTCGAGTCACTCACGCTGGGCCGCAACGGCCAGAACGGCCTCTTGACTGGGACGACGCTGGGGAGTGTGACCGACACACTGAGCTACTCGACCTTCGCCGAGGTTTCGGGCTACGCGGCCTCGGCCGGCGCGAGCCAGCTCTACAGCGAGAGCTACGTGCGCGACAATATGGGACGCATCACGCAGCGCACTGAGATGTTGCAGGGCGTGACGACGACCTGGGGCTACGTCTACGACCTCAGCGGACGGCTCCAGAGTGTGACTCGCAACGGGGCAGCCTTCGAGAGCTACACGTTTGACACGAACGACAATAGGCTGACCAAAACCACGACCGCTGGCACCATGACGAGCATTCACGACAACCAAGACCGCCTGCTTTCATCCTCGGGGTTGGGTGGGGCCCAGAGCTGGACCTACGACAATAACGGCGATCTCCTCACCCGTGTGACCTCTGCAGGCACGAGCGTCTTCGATTACGATACGAGCGGGCAACTCTTGAGCGTGACCAAGCCCGGCGGCCAGGTCATCAGCTACGACCTCGACGCGGGCAACAAGCGGGCCGCGAAGCGGGTCAACGGTGTGGTGCAGCGAAGGTGGCTCTATGCCGGCGGGCTGCTGCCGGTGGCCGAGCTCGACGCGAGCGGCAACTTGGTGGCCACCTTCAACGGCGGCTTCATGGTGAAGAATGGGACTACCTATCGGTTGCTGCGCGATCATCTTGGCTCGATTCGTTTAGTGGTCGATTCCAGCACAGGCGTTGTTGCGCAGCGCTTGTCCTACGGCCCCTGGGGCGAGGTGCTCGAGGATACCAACCCTGGATTCCAGCCATTCGGGTATGCGGGTGGGCTGTATGAACCGGATACAGGGCTGGTGCGTTTCGGGGCGCGGGACTATGACCCGACGGTAGGGCGGTGGACCCGCAAAGATCCTTTAGGTATCGTTGTTGGCAACAATATTTACGATTACTGCAATGCTGACCCGATCAATTTTACGGATCCATCTGGCCTAGAAGAAGGATTTACCTCGCCCGAGGATGCCGCGTTGGCCGCGTATTCAAGATTTGGCCAAATTTCGCGGGACGAGCACCGAGAATACGGGGGATTCATTTATTCGTATGAAAAATTTGGAAAGAGCTGGTATGGTTTTACTGACGCAGTACCCCCACCCGACGGATATAACATCACACCAGATTATGGCGCTTTGCTTGGGCATGAGAAATGCTTCGGCGACAAGGATAAGCTTCGGAAAACTTTCAAGAAGTATTTTGGTAAAGACAAGAACCTACTAGGCTACTACCATACTCACGTTTACTTCGAAAACTATACAAACGAGGGGTTCTCCAAACCAGACATTGATGAGGCACGCCGACTCGGGCTAACCGCTTTCGTTCTTGATGTTTACGGAAACGCCTATCGCTGGCACGAAAACAGTTACCCCGCCAGGATTGGTGGCGTCAAGTTGACTGGAGAAATGCAAACAAATGTGAAGCCTAGCCTATATGAGCCTAGATAGGAAGAATTTTGGATTAACTTTCCTGATTTTCATAGTGGCCTGCGTGGCTGCTGTTACTCTGGCTATTCGCAACTGGCCTGGTCAAGAGCCCACTTTCTACACGCATAAAGCACACCTTGCGCGCGATGTCGATCCGGACGGCTACTTTTCTAAGCTCATGAGTGAGTTGGGTGAGCCGGATTTGACAGCCACGCCAGGAGATTTTGTCAGATTACTGGTAGTGAAACCGACTGACGTGCGAGGCTACAGGCTCACAGTGGGAAGGGAGCCAAGACTGACATTCTCCCAAAAGTGTGGCACCGAGGTCAAAACCAGAGAGATTAGGGTGCCTGATCAGGAGGTTTCAAATTTTGCTCTCAGCGTCGAGCGATCTGGTTTTTGGAAGATACCGGCGAGTGGGCAGGCAAATACCGCCGGGCTAAGTCAGACATATTGGTTGCTGGAGGCGAGAGTAGGAAAACGCGGCTACCATGCGGTATGCCAGCTTGGCACCGGGTCGGCAGAGTTAAACGGTTTGTGCGAAAAAATTATTCATTTAGCAGGCGAGGATGGTTGACTGGGGCGCTCGGGCGCGGAGCAGTTCCAGGGTCCGGAGACTACGCCACTTTGCTCCGTCTGCGGTGACGCTTTTTTGATCCAGAACGGCCGATAATATCGCCCAGAAGTTCATCGCCGGGGACAAAGCGGTCGCGCCGGTGCAGAACCTCCGATGGTACCGGCAGTTCGGCCACAATCTGCACCAGACCAGAGGGGGGGCAAGTCTCTTCCGTCACTGGGGCGCGACGGAAGTCGGGCCACCCCCAACAATCTGGCGCGCATTTGCCGGCGGTGCAAAGGCCGTTGGCAAACGCGCTCGAGCCCGCCGGGTAGCAGAGCTGACGCGTGGCCTCCCTATGGGTCGGCCGACGCCCACGCCCTTGGTTGGGGTCGGCAGAAGGGGCAGCGTTCCAAATCTGGCCCACAAGCAAATGGCGCCGTTACCGGTGACGCAAAGGGCGGTTGGCAACGGGCTCGAGTCCGCCAGCAGTCCTACGGCGTGGGCAGTATCGGGCGCCCACGCCGTTCGTTGGGTTCGTCACAAAGGGCCGCTGTCCAGACTCGGATGGCCCACACCCAGGTGGCGCGCGCCAGCCAGCCATGAAGGCTCGGGGCAGGGGCGCTCCTGACCTGCCCAGGCCGCTGTCCCGGGCGGGGCAACTTTTCGCGTGTTGCGGGGGGCTCAATGTCTGTTCCGGCGGGCAAAAACTGGCCGCGATTGAGTTGGGGTGGGGCTTGAGAGGGTGCTCCTCCAGGCTAGGAGTCCGCGCTCGCCCGTCAAAGTGCGTTCCCATGAAGAAGTGGATTCTTGGCGCCGCGGTCGCGGCTACCATCAGCGCGCCGTGCATCGCCTGCATGGCGATCCCTTACGACGACCCCAGGCTGAGCGTGCGTCCGCCCGAGATGCGGCTCGCCGAGCAACGCGCCTTTATCTATCGCGTGAAGGACAAGCAGCACCTGGTGCTGTCCATCCAGTACGACGGGGCGACGGACCAGTTCGCCTGGGTGATTCCCGTCGAGTCCAGACCGCAGGTGGACGTGCAGGACGGCGCGCCCTTCAACGAGCTGCGCAAGATGACCGAGATCCTCCAGCCGCCCACGGTGGGCATGGCGCGCAGCGCCCCCGGAGGGGCCCCCAAGAACGAGGCCAGCGTGCAGGTGCTCGAGCGCAAAGAGGCCGGGCCGTACGACCTGGCGGTGCTCAAGGCCAGCGACAAGGGCGGCCTCTACGACTGGCTGGACAAGAACAACTTCCACCTCACCAAGAACGCCAAAGGCGCCCTGGATGCCTACGTGCAGCGCAAGTACGTGTTCGTGGCCGCGCGCATCCGGCCGGGCTCGCAGGGCAACACGACGGTGGCCCAGCGGCTGCGCACCGGCACCATCGCGCCGCTGCACATGGTCTACACCAATCCCAAGCTGAGCTACCCGCTGCGCGTCACCAGCGGCAATCCGGGCATGTCCCACATGCTGCTCTACGTGCTGAACCCCACGACCAACGACTACGGGCCCCTTTCCCCCCAGACGTTCCAGGTCGCCCCCCGCGGCGCCAAAGGCTTCACGATCGCGAGCGAGCAGAACCTGGCTAACCCGACGGGGGACTTCCCGACCATTCGCAAGCTGATCCCCAAGGGCGGCAAGCTGATCAAGCTCGAGGGCGACCTGTCTGACGCCGACCGGCAGAAGGACCTGATCTTCGACTCGCCCTCGGATCGGCACGACCCCTTCAACCCGAACCGCGGTTGAGATTCCTGCGGGGCCTGGCGGTAGCGACGCTGGCCCTCGTCATCCTGGCGCTCCCGGTCACCTGGCTCGCTCCCCAGCGGAGCGGGCCGCTCGGCATGCTGCGCATCTTTTATCCACAGCTCGGCTTCTTGTTGCTGCCGACCCTGCCGTTTGTCTGGCGTCTGCGCTGGCTTTTCCTGGGGGCGGTGGTCGCCCTGCTGCTGGGCTGTCCGCCCGCGCTGGGCCAAGGCGGAGACGGTGAGGGGTTCACCGTGCTGAACTGGAACACGCGCGGCGGCGAAGGGCAGCTGCCCGAGGCCGACGTGGTGGCGCTGCAAGAGGCGGACCCGGCGCGGCTGCCGGACTCGGCCTGGTACGTGGCGCCCGGGATGGCGCTGCTCAGCCGCTATCCGCTGACGCAGAGAGGCGTGCTCGAGGGCGAGGTGTGGGACATCCCCCGCGTGATGCACGCGCGCATCGAGCCGCTCGACCTGACGGTGATCAACATCCACCCGATCCCGCCCTACACCTACGACGGCAGCTTTCACCTGAAGACGGAGCTGCGCGACCGGCAACTCGAGGAGCTGCGCGCGAGGTTGCTCGACCCGCTGCTCGCGCGCGGGGAGCGCTTCCTGGTGGTGGGCGATGGCAACGTGTGCGAGCGCGAGCCGGGATTCGTCGCCTTATCGCGCGGCCTGCAGGATGGTTTTCGCTGCACCGGACTGGGTTGGCAGACCACCTGGGCACCCTCGCGCCTCTCCCGGAGAGGGCTCGGGCTGCTGCGGCTGGACTACCAGTTCGCCTCCCCGGGGGTGACCCCCCTCGGGACGAGCGCGCTGGCGTCGTCCCGAGGCTCGGATCACTTTCCGGTCAGGGGACGCTTCACGCGTTCGCCATCATCGGCGGCTGGGCTTTCTGCCAGCTCTCGAGAGCGCTGACCCGGGCATACCAGGACAGGATGTTGGTGTACTGCGCGAGCGGCACCTGGGCGCGCTCCCAGTGCACCATCATCGACGCGATCGCCAGGTCGGCCAGAGAGACGTCGTCGCCCAGCACGAACTTGCGGGTGGCCAGGTGCTCGTCGAGCACCGGGGCGAAGCGGGCGATCTTCTCCAGGCCCAGCTCCACGGCTTTCTCGTTGGTCACAAAGCCGGGGAAGAAGTGCGGGGCGAGGCGCTGGAACTGGACCGTGCCGAGGTGCTGACCCCACTCGCAGCTCGACCAGTCGAGCCACTGGTGACACAGGGCGCGCAGTTTGGCGTCGGTGGGGTAGAGCGGGGATTTCGCCTTCTCGGCCAGGTAGATCATGATGGCGTTGGACTGGGTCAGGGTCAGGTCGCCGTCGACCAGCACCGGGATCGTGGCGTTGGGATTGAGCTTCTTGAACTCGGGCGTGAAGGACTCGCCCTGGGGAAGGCTGACGATCTTTTCCTCGAAGGGCATGTTCAGATGATGCAGGACGGCTTTGACCTTGATGGCGTTGGGAGAACCGGGGAAGCTATGGAGAATCATCGTTGGAGATGGTTCCTTTCTACCAGATGGCAGGTGACTTTTGTTTTGCAAGTAACATGTCCTGCAGAACCGCATGACTGAATTTTTGCGCTCGGGATGTCCCCTGGCCCACGGTCTCGACCTGTTGGGGGACAAGTGGACTTTGCTGGTTCTGCGCGACCTGTTTCGCGGCAAGCGACGCTTTGGCGAGTTCCAGGACTCGCCCGAGAAGATCGCCTCGAACATCCTGGCCGAGCGGCTGCGCCGTTTGGAGGAAGCGGGTCTGGTCGAGCGGCATCGCTATCAAGAGCGCCCGCCGCGCGAAGAATACCGCATGACGATGCGGGGAGCCGAGACGCTGCCGATCATCCAGGCGATGGTGGGCTGGGCCCACAAGCACTATCCCGAGACCTGGACGCCTCCCGCCCAACTGGCCACGATGACGCCGGCCGAGTGGATGGAGCTCAATTCTTGAGCAGATGACGGCGCAGGGCGCGCTCGTTGGCACGGGCCACCATATTGCCGGAGAGCCCGCCGATGCCGGTGTACAGCCCGGTCAGCCCCACCGTCAGCGCGGGCACGGCGAAACCGGTAGCGGCTCCGACGATGCCGGCCGAGTGACAGAAGCCCACGCCCAGCAAAGCCGCGCTCATGGTGTCCAGGAAATTGCGGTGCTCTCTGGGGGTCGATTTCAGGCCGACGGCCACCCCGATGCCGCCGCCCAGCGCCATGCCCAGGCCCTCGCGCAGCCCCGCCAGGCCGAAGTGGTTCCAGGCCACGGCCGAAAGCCCGCCCACGACCACGGCCGCGCCGGCCGCCTTCAGGTCACCCAGTTTCTCGCGCAGCATGAAGAAGGTCGCGGCGGCCCCGATGCCCCCGCCGATCACCATGCCGACCGGTCCGAGGTTGGCGTTGGGAGCGAGGTTGAACGCGCTCCACCCGGCGTTGACGAGGGCGCCCGCCAGGTAGGAGCCCCCCATCGCCAGACCCCACTTGCCGGCCATCCCGGCGCGGCTGGTCTGGAAGTCGTCCAGGGTCTGGCGGTCGACCACGCGCGCTTCGGAGCGCGGCTTGAAGAGGGTGGTGATTCCTTGGGCGACGGCGATCTCCATACCCCGAGTTTAGCCTCTTCGTCTTGGACCGGGCTTGGAACCAGGTTGCATGATTGTTAAACGGATGAACGCGGAGTAAACTGGGGAGCGTGCCATTTTACGAGCGCTCTCTTCGCCTGAATTGCTATGAGCGTCCCGGGTCCGGGAGGCCCTGGGTGGCCCTGCATGGCCTCTCTGCCAACGCGCGCTGCCTGGATGCGATCGCCTTTCCGGGCGCCTGCGTGCTGCCCGATTTTCGCGGGCGGGGGCAGAGCGATCAGCCGGAATCGGGCTACACGCTGGCCGAGCACGCCCTGGATATCGTGCCCCTGTGCGGCCCGGAGGGCACGGTCGTGGTGGGGCACAGCTTCGGAGGGCTGGTGGGGCTTTACCTGGCGGCCCATCACCCGGAGTGCGTGACCCGGTTGGTGCTGCTCGACTCCGCCGTCGGCGTGATCGGCCCCGGCACGCTGGCCACGATCGGGCCTTCCCTGGAGCGCCTGCGGCGCAGCTACGCCTCGTTCGAGGAGTACCTGGAGACGGCGCGCGCCGCGGGCTGGCCGGCCGAGGCGATCGGGTTCTTCGAAGCGGACACGGTGGTCTCGGCCGACGGCTCGTGCCGCTGTCGCACCCGGCCCGAGACGATCCAGCAGGTGGTGGAGGCAGCCTCGGCCCAGGACTGGGCCGCGGTGGCCCGCGCGGTGACCTGTCCCGTGCGCCTGGTGCGAGCCTCGGAGGGCATCGTGGGCGACGAGTCGCTGGCCCTGACCCGGGAATGCCTGCCGGGGCTCGAAGTGGTCGAGGTGCCCGGGAATCACTTCAGCATGCTATACGGGCCCGGAGCGAGGGCCATCGCGGAGGCGCTATGAACGTCGTGTGCCCGGATTGCGCCGGGGTCAATCGGGTGGATGAAGCCAGGCTGGGCGATGGCCCGGTTTGCGGCAAGTGCGGCACGAAGCTCTTCTCCGGCCACCCGGTCGAGCTGACCGAGGCCAGCTTCGACGTGCACGTGGGGCGCAGCGAAGTGCCGGTCGTGGTCGATTTCTGGGCGCCCTGGTGCGGCCCGTGCCGCATGATGGCCCCCTGGTTCGCCGAGGCCGCCGCTCAGCTCGAGCCCCAGGCCCGCCTCTGCAAGCTCAACACCGAGCAGGCGCAGGGCGTGGCCGGCCGGTTCGGCATCCGCGGCATCCCGTGCCTCATCGCCTTCAAAGGAGGCCGCGAGATCGCGCGCCAGGCCGGCGCGATGCAGGCGCCGGACATCGTGAAATGGGTGCGCGGCGTGCTCTGAGACGCGCACCCAGCTCTGTTCTGGCTTGCGCCTCAGTGATGGCGGTCGTAGGAGATGCCCGCGGCCACCTGCTCGAGCGCTTTGTTGACGAGCACCAGGGCTTTGGTGCGGTGACCGCCTTTGTCGGGGGCGGCGGCCTGAAGGTTTTCGCGAGCCTGTAGCAGGTTGACCTGAGCGGCCTGCATGCGGGGCTGGTCGGCGGAGACGCGTCCGGCGGCGAAGGTCGCGGCCAGAACAACTGCGGTGAGAATATTCTTCTTCATCTTGACGGGTTCGGAGACGCCGGTCCGACTCCTCGCAGCGAGCTCTCCAGATCCTGGTAAAGGGCGGGGTAGCGCCCGTCCAGGAAGCCGCGGATCTCCGCCTGCACGCCCGGCATCTCCGCTTCGAGAGCCTGCCAGACTTCCGCTTTGAGGCCCGGGTAATGGGTCTCCAGACTGGTCAGGGCCCGGGCCACCAGCTGGGGATGGCGCTCCTGCATCGTGGAGGCCACCACGCCCATCAGCTCGGGATACTCGCGCAGAAGCTCGGCCCGCCGCTCCCGGCGCGCCGCGTGGAGTTGCCCGGGCAGCGCGGGATAGTCGCTCTCCACCAGCCCCAGAGCCGCTTGCGCCGCCTGGTCGAGCCGCGCCGCCTGGTCTTTCTCCATGGCCGCCAGCACGTCGATCACCGTAGCCCGCAGCTCGGCGCCGTGCTGTTGCTGCACCTTCCGCGCGAGTCGCAGAGCCAGCGCCGGGTTCTCGCGCCACAGGGCCACGGCCGGACGCTCGCCGCGACGCAGCTTCTGCCACAGACCCCGGCGCTCCGAGCGCGAAAGGCTGGTCAGCACGGTATGGAAAACCTGCTCGGGAAGCGCGGCGTGGCGAGCCTGCACCGTGTCCACCACGGTCTTGCGCAGG
>JBDHVW010000173.1:0-10108 GCA_039809865.1 Vulcanimicrobiota bacterium | reverse complement strand
GAACGTCGCAAGGAAATTGCACCATGGAAAACACGTCCGCTCGCTTGCTCCTGGTGGACGACGACGCGATGTCGCGGCGCCTGGTGGAGATGCTCCTGCGGCCCGCGCGGCACGAGATCATCGTCTTGAAATCGGGCCCGGAAGCGCTCGACTGGTTGGCCAGCAATCCCTGTCCCGACCTCCTGCTGAGCGACGTGCTGATGCCCGAGATGGATGGGTTCGAGCTCTGTCAAGAAGTGCGCCGTCGCACTCCGAGCGCCACTCTGCCCATCATCCTGGTCACCGGTCTGGACCGTCCCGAAGACGTTGTCCGCGGCCTCGAGGCGGGAGCCGACGAGTTCGTGACCAAGTCGGTCAGCGGCCCGGAATTGCGGGCGCGCGTCAGCACCATGCTGCGGATCAAGAAGCAGCAGGACAGCCTGCGCGAAGCCATGAGCCTGCGCGAGGACCTGATCCGCCTGATCGTGCACGACATGCGCAACCCGCTGGCGGCCATCCAGATCTACCAGCAGGTGCTGTTGCGCCAGATCCCGGGGCAGGAGGTCGCCCTGGCGATGGGCCAGGCGGCCCGCCAGCTGGGCGAGATGGTGGACGAGATGCTGGTCATCGCCCGCATGGAGCACGGCAGCCTGACCCTGCAGCCCAAACTCTTCGTGCTGGGCGACATCGTCCGGGCCAGCCGGGAAGCTCCCTATCTGGTGGACCACCAGCATCGCATCGACCTCGAGGTGGACGCCGACGAGCCCGTCGGTCTGTGGGACGTCCGGCTGTTGGGGCGGGTCCTGGACAACCTGTTGACCAACGCGATCAAGTACACCCCCGCCTCGGGACGCATCCGCCTTCGGTTGACCTATACGGGAGACCAGGCGCGCATCGAGGTGCGCGACGAGGGGGCGGGTATCCCCGCACGCTATCGCAAGAAGGTCTTCGAGAAGTTCGGGATCGTGCCCATGAAATCGGAAGGCGTGAACCAGACGGGTCTGGGGCTCTACTTTTGTCGACTGGTAGCGGAAACCCACGGAGGAACCATCCGGGCGGAGGCCAATAGTCCTCGAGGGACCGCCTTCATCCTCGAGCTTCCCGTGAAAGGAACCGATGAAAATCCTGCTGGCCGACGATCACCTCATCTTGCGGCGCGGAATGGCAAGGCTGCTCGCCGATGAGCCCGACCTCGAGGTCGTAGGCGAAGCTTCCTCGGGCGCCGAGTGCCTCGAGCTCGCCAGAACGCTGCAGCCCGACGCGATCGTGCTCGACCTCAACATGCCCGGGCCCCTGGGTGGTCTGGAGGTCACGCGCGCCTTGCGACAGGCAGGGTCCAGCTGCTCGATCGTGATTCTCAGCAGCGAATGCGTGCCGGTGACCGTTCGGGAGCTGGTGCGTCTGGGAGTCAAGGGCTACGTCAGCAAGTGCTCCGAGCCGAGCGAGGTGGTGCGGGCGCTGCAGATGGCCCGGGCGGGCCGCACCTACCTGTCCTCCGAAGCCGCCGAAGCCCTGGCCTGCTCGGTCCTGACCCCGGAGGCGGGCCCGACCGGCCGCGACCGCGAGGTGCTCGAGCTCTCCGGCCGGGGCCTCACCGTGCGCGAGATCGGCGAGCAACTCAATCTCAGCCCCAAGACCGTGGAGAAGGTGCGCAGCCGCATCCTCCAGCAGCTGCAGGCCCGCAACATCGTGGAGGCCCTTCAGGAGGCGCGTCGCTCGGGCTGGCTCGCGGGCTGATCGAAGAGCACCCGCCAGCGCGGACCTTCGAGGTCCTCGAACTGTCCGTCGGAGACGGCCCAGAAGAAGCCGGCCAGCCCGACCAGCGCCAGCACGATGGCCAGCGGCAACAGGTAGAAAATGACGTTCATCGGAACCTCCTCACCGAGTTCAGGACCACCGCCAGCGAGCTGACGGGCATGGCCAGGGCGGCCACGAGCGGGGATACCAGACCGGCCATGGCGCTCGGAATGGCGATGCAATTGTAGGTCAGGGCCACGCCCAGGTTGACGATCAGCCGCTCCCAGGCCTGCTCGGCCAGCCCGAATGCCTCCTCGAGCGGACGCAGTCCCGGGCGCCGCAGCACCAGCCCGGCCGCCTCGCAGGTCAGCTCGGTGCCGTTCTCCACGGCGATACCCAGGGTGGCGGCCGACAGGGCGGGCGCGTCATTGACGCCATCGCCCACCATGGCCACCCGCTCGCCGGACGCCTGCAGACGGCGCACCAGAACGTATTTGTCCTCAGGCAACAGCGAGCCGTAGGCCTCGTCCAGGGGCAGCCGACGCGCCACCTCCTCCACGTTGGAGCTGCGGTCGCCGCTGGCCAGGATCAGCTTCAGGCCGCGGGCCCGCATGCGCTCGAGCACCTCGCGGGCCTCGGGGCGCAGCTCGTCGGTCAGGTCATAGCCGGCCACGACCTGGCCGTCGACCTGCACCAGAACCTGCGATTCGAGCTCTGCGGGGATGAGCCGCGGACTGCCCACCACCACGCTGCGCCCCTCGACGACGGCCCGCACTCCCAGGCCGGGAAGGCTTTCGAGCTGGTCGACGGCGGGCAGGGGCTCGTCGCCCCAGGCGCGCAGCAGAGCCAGCCCCACCGGATGCGGGTTGCAGCGCTCCACGGCCGCGGCCAGCCGGAGCCAGCGACGGTCGGGCTGCCCGACCAGGGTCAGCCGACCTTCGGTCAGCGTGCCGGTTTTGTCCAGCACCACGGTGGTGATGGCGCGACAGGCTTCCAGAGCTTCGCCGCCGCGGAAGAGAAGGCCCCGCGACGCAGCCCGGCCGGTGGCCACCGCCACCACCAGGGGCGTAGCCAGGCCCAGTGCGCACGGACAGGTGATGATCAGCACCGAGACCGCCACTTCCAGGGCCCGAGCCGGATCGTACATCATCCAGAGCGCCAGGGTGACGGCCGAGAGCGAGAGCACGACGCTCAGGAAACGCCGGGCGGCCTTATCGGCCAGGCGCTGGAGCGGGGCCCGGCGACTCTGAGCCTCCTCCACCCGGCGGGCCAGCGCGGTCAGGATTCCCTCGGCGGCGCTGTGGGTGACCTCCACCAGCAACAGGCCGTCCAGGTCCAGGCTGCCGCCCATCACCCGGTCGCCCGGGGCCACTGCCCGCGGACGCGACTCCCCGGTCAGCATGGCTTCGTCCAGGTAGGCCTGACCGGCCACCACGGTTCCATCGGCCGGCAACCGCCCGGCCGGTCCGACCTGCACGCGCATGCCGGGGCGCAGCTCGGCGGTGGGCACCTCCGAGCCGTCCTCCAGGGTCGCGATCTGCACCTGCAACGCCAGCAGACGCTCGAGCGCGGAGCCGACCCGACCCCGGGCGAGGCGCTCCAGGTAGCGTCCGATGAGGAGCACGAACACGAACATGGCGACCGTGTCGAAGTACACCGGTCCCTGGTCGCGGAGCGTGTCGATCGTGCTCGTGATGAACGTGACGCCCAATCCCAGGGCGATGGGCACGTCCATCGTCAGCACGCGCTGACTCAGAGCGTTGCGCGCCCCCTGCCAGAACGGGATGGCGGAGTAGAAGATGACGGGCAGCACCAGCACCAGGCTGGCGACGTGGAAGAGCCGGCTGAAGACCTCGTCTTGCGAGGCGCCCGAGTAGAGGGCGGCGGCCAGCAGCATGACGTTGCCGGCCGCGAATCCGGCCACCGCCATCCGGCGCAGCAGCGTGCGGTCGGAATGGCCCTCGCGACCGTCGGGCCGGTAAGGGGTCGCCCGGTAGCCCAGCGCTCCCACGGCGGCCACGACGGCGCCCAGGCTCATGCTACCGGAGACCGACAGGCGCGAGGTGGCGTAATTGACCCGGGCCGACTCGACGCCCTCGAGTCGCTCCACGGCGTGCTCGATCAACCAGGCGCAGGCGGCGCAGTGCAGACCGTCGAGCAGGAGGTGGAAACCAGGACCGTCGGCATACAGCGCCTGCAGGTCGGGGCGGTCGTAGTGAGCCGAGGACGGTACGGGCTCCGGGGGCGCCCCCGGGGCTTCGGTGCGATTGCGGTAGTAGTCTCCCAGGCCGAGCGACGTCACCAGCTGGTAGACGCTCTCACAGCCCGGGCAACAAAACTCCGCTTTCGCCGGAAGCCCGCAGTGGCGGCACGAGCTCACGGAACGTGAACCCGGACGATATCGAGAGGCTGCCCGTCCAGCTCGTAGGCGATGTTCCACCAGCCCGGACCCGGAGTCCAGGTGCCCGGCAGGGCGACCTGCTGGTCCTGCGTCTTGGTGGCGGGGCGGCCGATGTGGGCGACGAGACGACCCGCCACGTCCTGGCCCGAGCCATCCACGACGCGGGCCTGCAGCCGGACCGGGACGCCCGGCATCAGGTGCTCGGGCAGCAGTCCCTCGACCCGCCAGCCCTCGCGCCGGTGCGCCATCTGCTGGTCGTAGGCCAGCCCCATCTTATAGTAGGTGGGGTCGTCAGGGCCTTCGAAGTTCCGCCCGGCCAGCGTGACCAGACCGATCTCCACCGCCACGAAGGCGATCAGGACGCCCGCTACCAGCCAGGGCCAGGGCTCGAACCGCGCCTTTACGGACCCGGGCTGACGAAAGTCGTCTCGCATACGGCCTCCTGCACTTTGAATTTGAGGGGCACCACCGGCGTGGGCGTGCGGGGAGCCACCACCGTGACCGGCAGGGCGCGTACCGAGGCGGCCTCGAGGGTCACCGGATTGCCTTGCGGGCAGAGCAGCTCGGCCGCCGGAGGTCCGTCGAGCTCGATGGAGACGGTGACCGGGTGGTCCAGCCGGTTGACCAGGTGCACCGTGTAGCCGTTGGCCACGCGTCCGTCGGGAGTCTGAGTGTAGAGGGTGGCCGAGCGCACCACGTCCAACGTGAGCGGCTGGCGACCGAAGGCCATGGCTGCGAACAGACCGGCCAGGCAGAGCCAGAGGATCATGTAGGCCACGGTGCGCGGTCGCAGGACGCGCTGCTGGCCGCTCTCAGACGAGTAGCGGATGAGCCCGCGCGGCTGCTTGACGCGGTCCATCACCTGGTCGCAGGCATCCACGCAGGCGGCGCAGGCGATGCACTCGAGCTGGTTCCCGTCGCGGATGTCGATGCCCATCGGGCAGACCTGGACGCACAGCGAGCAGTCCACGCAGCCGCCTTTTCCCTTGCCCTGCTTGCCGCGCGGTTCGCCGCGCTCCTGGTCGTAAGCGATGATCAGGCTGTCGCGGTCGAACATGGCCCCCTGGAAGCGGGCGTAGGGACACCAGTTGTGGCAGACCATCTCGCGCAGGAAGCCGAAGTCGAGCAGGCTGACAAAGGTGAAGAAAGCCACCAGCGGCCAGTTGGCCAGGGTCAGATGGCGGATGGGGTGCAGGTAGCCCGAGACCGTGATGCCGAGCCAGATTCCCATCATGGCCCAGATCGCCCATTTGAGCGAGCGGCGCAGCAGGCCTGGGGGATGGCGCAGGCGCTTGGCGCGGTCGCCCTCGAGCCAGCGCTCCACCGTCATGAACGACTGGCTGAAGAGCGTCTGCGGGCAGGCATAGCCGCACCACATCCGACCCGCAATCGCGGTGGAGAGGAAGAGGGTCAGTCCGGCCATCAGCAAGATCAGCAGCAAGAACGGGGTCTCTTGCGGGAAGAGCACCCACGGTCCGAGGTAGAGCTTGCGGTTGGCCAGGTCGAGCAGGAACGCCTGGCGGCCGTGAAACTGCAGCCAGGGCAGCATGAAGAGCAACCCCTGAAGGACCAGGCTGATCACCGCCCGGGCCCGGTGGAAGCGCCCGTCGACGTGGCGGGCGATGATCGGGCGATTCACGGCTGCTCCGACTCGCTCGGTCCCGCGGGTTTGGGGCCGGACAGCGACAGGACGTAGGCCGCCACATCCTCGATCTCCTCGGGCTTGAGCGTCGCCCCCCAGTTGGGCATTCCGCCCGGTCGGCCATTGGTGATGGTGGTCAGGATCTCGGCGGGCGTGCCGCCGTACTTCCACTCCTTGTCGGTCAGGTTCGGACCGATCTTGCCCTCGGCGTGCTGGCCGTGACAGGCCACGCAGCTGAACTCGAAGATACTCTTGCCGTTCGCAAGGTGCTTCGGGTCTTTGGCCAGCGCGGCCAGGTCGGCTTTGCTCGAAGGAGCGGCGGCCTTCTTGGCCATTCGCTCTTCTTCACGCCTGGCGGCCTCGGCCGTCGAGGTCCAGTGCGTCGTGCCGGGCCAGAACCAGAAGCAGGGGTAGAGAATACAGTATCCCAGCGCGTAGAGGCAGGTCGCGATGAACAGGGTGCTGAGCCAGAGCGGCATCGGGTTATCGTATTCTTGGATTCCATCCACTTCGTGGTCGGTCAGGAGCTGGCTCATTCGTCCTCCAGAGGTTGGTTGGCATATTCGCGCAGGCGCTCGCCGTTGCGATCGAACAGGTAGAGTTGGGCGATCAGTCCGGTGAAGAACAAGAAGAACACCACCAGGACCGCTTCTCGGAAGGGGGCTACCCAGGCGAGCTCTTGCATGCCTACCTCCACTCGATGTCGGAGCCCAGGCGCTGCAAGTAAGCGATGAGCGCCAGGATCTCGGGGGTGTCGTGCAGGTCGGTCACGCCAGCCTGCTGGAGGTTCTTTTGAATCGTCCCGACCTGCGCCCAGTAGTCATCGCCGCAGGTGGCAATCTCCTGGTCGGTGTAGGGAACGCCCAGGCGTTGCAGCGCTTTCATGCGGGCCGCGATGCTGGTGTGGTCGAGCTGCTGGGTGTAGAGCCAGGGATACTCGGGCATGATCGAGCCGGGCGAGACTTCGCGCGGGTTTTTCATGTGCAGCCAGTGCCAGGCGTCGGGATACTTGCCGCCCAGGCGCTGCAGGTCGGGTCCGGTGCGCTTGCTGCCCCACTGAAACGGATGGTCGTAGACGAACTCGCCCGCTTTGGAGTAGGGGCCGTAGCGCTCGGTCTCGTCGCGGAACGGGCGCACCATCTGGCTGTGGCAGGTGTAGCAGCCTTCCCGGATATAGATGTCGCGGCCTTCGAGCTCGAGCGGCCGGTAAGGGTGGACCCCCTTCAGCGGCGGCACGGTGGCTTTGACCGCGTAGAGCGGGATGATTTCGACCAGACCGCCGATCAAGACCGTGACGAGCATCAAGACGGCGAACACGAGGCTCTTTCTCTCGAGATAGCGGTGGTTCATTTCACGGGGATCCTTTCGTCAGAGGGAGTGCCCGCCAGGGCGGTCCGGGTAAGGTTGTAGGCCATCATGAGCAGCCCGGCCAGGTAGAGCCCGCCACCCAGGGCGCGCACCACGTAGTAAGGGTGGAGAATCTTGACGGTCTCGATGAACTGGTAGACCAGCGTGCCTTCGGCCGAGGCCTGGCGCAGCATCAAGCCCTGGGTAACCCCGGTGATCCACATCGAGGTAATGTAGAGCAAGATGCCGACCGAGGCGGTCCAGAAGTGATACTCGCAAAGCTTGGTGCTGTAGAGCTCGGTGCGGAAGAGGCGCGGCCACATCCAGTAGAGCATCGCGAAGACCGTGAAGCCCACCCAGCCCAGAGCGCCGCTGTGCACGTGACCGACGATCCAGTCGGTGTAGTGACCCAGGGCCGATACGGAGCGGATGCTCAACATCGGGCCCTCGAAGGTCGACATCCCGTAGAACGTCAGCGAGGCGACGAAGAACTTGAGGATGGGCTCGGTGCGCAGGCGGCCCCAGGCGCCCTTGAAGGTGAGAATGCCGTTGATCATGCCGCCCCACGACGGGGCGATCAACATGATGGAGAACACCATCCCGAGGGTCTGGGCCCAGTCCGGGAGCGCCGTGTACAGCAGGTGGTGCGGGCCGGCCCAGATATAAAGGAAGATCAGCGACCAGAAGTGGACGATCGAGAGCCGATAGCTGTAAACCGGCTTGTTCACCGCTTTGGGCAAGAAGTAGTACATCAGCCCCAGGAACGGGGTGGTGAGCAGGAAGCCCACGGCGTTGTGGCCGTACCACCACTGAATCAGGGCGTCCTGAACGCCCGCGTAGGCCGAGTAGCTGTCCAGCATGTTGATGGGCATGCAGGCCGAATTCACCAGGTGCAGCACGGCGATGGTGAGGACGGTGGACATGTAGAACCAGAGGGCCACGTAGAGGTGGCGCTCTTTACGCCGCCACAGCGTGCCGAAGAAGTTGATGGCGAAGATGACCCAGATGACCGTGATCAGGATGTCGATGGGCCAGATGGGCTCGGCGTATTCCTTGCCCTGGGTGTGTCCGCTCAGCAGGGCCACCGCGTCCAGAACGACGATGAGCTGCCAGCCCCACAGATGGATGCGGCTCAAGACGTCGCTGAACATGCGCACCCGGCACAGCCGCTGGGTGGAGTAGTACACCCCGGCGAAAATGGCATTGCCACCGAACGCGAAGATCACCGCGTTGGTGTGCAGCGGGCGCAGCCGTCCGAAGGTGAGCCATGGCTCGCCTCCGTTCAGCTGGTAGAAAGCGAGCTCGAGGGCCGCCCACAGCCCCACGAGCATTCCCACCCCTCCCCAGAACATGGTAAAAAACGAGAACCAGCGTGGAGTGGAATCGTCGTATGTGGTCTCCGGGTCGTCCATCTCGGGTCGCTCACCTCCTCGGTAGATGTCCTCAGGATAGCGCGCGAGCGAGATTTCGAAGACCGACCAGGGGGGGTTTGGAGATCCACCGGGAGGGGGTTTGGCGTCTCCTCCCAAAGGGGGAGACGTCCGGCCGCGGGGGGGGGCAGAAGCAGGAGGGGGCAGCGACCCTCACGGGCCAGGCGGCCGAAGCCAGCGTCCCGCCCCGGCAGGGACGCGCGCACGGAAAGCCAGGACTTCGGCCGACTCACACTTCCCGAGCCGTCAGGGCTACCAGGACTTTGAATGCCATGAGCCGAGGCTGCCGCCGTGCTCCATCAAGGCGCCCTCGCCCCGCAGCACCAGCACCGGCGCGCAGGCGCGATGGACGACACGGCTGGCCACGCTGCCAAAGAAGCCGCTGCGGGTGTGGCTGGCCATGATCGTCAGGTCGAGCTCCTGTTCGAGGATCCGCTCGGCAGCGCAGCCGTGCAGGCAATGCTGGCGGGCCTGGAGCCCCAGGCTGCGGAGCTCGGCCACCCGCTCGGACAGATAACGTTGCTGCTGCGCCAGCACCTCCGACTGAACGAGGTCCGTCCAGAGGCCCGGACGCTGCGGCTCCAGGCCGCTGCCGGGAAAATCGTGCACGCGCAGCAGCGTCAGCCAGCTCGCATCGTGGCCGGCCAGCCAGCACGCCGGAGGGAGAGAGCGCTCGGAGAGAGCCGAGCCGTCGAGAGGCAGCAAAACCCCCGAGTAGCGGGGCCACTCCCCCATCAGCGCTCGCTCGATCTGCTCGGGGATGCTCTGGCGCGAGACCCGCGGGGGCCGCACCAGGAGCACCGGGCACGGAGCGTGCCGCATCACTTTGTCGGCTACGCTGCCGATCATCCAGCGCGAGATGCCGTGGGACCCGTGCGTGCCCATCACGATCAGGTCGGTCCCCAGCTCGTTGGCCAGGCTCAGAATCTGACCGGCCGGGTTGCCCTGGACCAACCGCAACTCGGCGTTCAGACGACGCGCCAGGGCTTTGAGATAGAGCTCGGCAGGCTCGCTCCACTCGTCGGGCAGGGCTCCGGGGCGGGGGGGAAGAGCTTCCTGCACCGAGATCATGACGAGTCGGGCGCCCGAGCGCCCGGCCCATCCCACCGCGTGGGCCAGCGCGGACTCGGCCAGAACGGACCCGTCGACGGGTAAGACAATCGTGCGCATGGTCAGGCGGCCTGGCAGACGCTCTCGCTGAGGGTGACCCAGCCATCCTGCTCCTCGAATCGAGCCCTGGCGGCGCAGGAGCCCCAGAACACGAATGGCGGTCTCGGTGGTAGCTCCGATCAGCTCGGCGAACTCCTGCCGGTTGAGGAGCAGTTGCACGCGCAGGCCGCGACCCCGCGGCTCACCCATCCGGCGAGCCAGCATCGTGAGGGCGCATACCGCCCGGCGCTCGACCCTCTCCAGGGCCATGGCCACGGTCCAGTCGCGCTGCCGGCGCAGCTCTTCCAGCGAGAGGCGCTCGAGCCACTGCACGAGAGTCACGCTGCGCAGGGCAACCTCGCGCGGGATCGCGATCAACTCGACACCCGACCCCAGCAGGGCGGAAGCGGAGACTCCATAAGG
>JBDHVW010000172.1:0-10405 GCA_039809865.1 Vulcanimicrobiota bacterium | reverse complement strand
GGAACCCGCTGAAGAAGCCACCCAGGAGGCCCAATCCCAGAATCAAGAGCAGCGGGACGCTGTCCAGGCCGGAGACGGGGAGGCTCACGCGCGGGCCCCACGTTTTCTCGTTGAGGAAACGGGCCAGCCGTCGCGCCAGGGGGTGCTCCTTCTGGCCTCTGAGGGTGTGCCAGCTCTCCCACGCCATCCAACCCGACATGACCACCAGGATGACCAGGGTCACGGTGGCGATGACGACGTCGGCGGCGCCGAATTTCTGCAGCATCTCCACCACCTGGGCCCCCCCCTCGACCCCCACCACCGTGCCGACGCACATCAGGAGGCCGAGCTTCATGTCGATGTTGCCCAGCGCGCGGTGCTTGCGCGCGGCCACCATTGATTTGCCGGCGATGTGCGCGAGATCGGTCCCCACCACGAAGTTCATGGGAAGCCCCAGGGCGAACAGCGAGGGTCCGGCGATGAAGCTGCCTCCCACCCCGAAGAAGCCACCCAGGACGCCGATGACGAGCCCCAGGAGCATGAGCACCCAGGGATTCATGTGGACGTGCGAAACGGCGAAGTCCATGGGTTATTCGTCGCGCTCGTGACCGAGCCAGGCCAGGATGCGACCGGAGATTCCGTCCAGCACCACCGACTGCCCCACCAACAGAGCGACCGAGAGGCCGGCGTAGAGCCGCAGGTTTTCCTTGTGCATCTGGGTCAGAAAGTCGCCCATCGCGTGCATCACGAGCAGAAAGTAGACCACGACCAGGGGCAGCAGCACGGCCGCCTCGACGGCCAGGTGGCCCAGCACTTTCCGCGTCTTGCTCGAGGGTGCCTTGGCGGCCGCCCGGGGGGCGCTTTTGGTGAGAGTTAGCATACCCTCACGTTAGCGGGTCGGCCGCCCCCCCGGCAGGGGCTCTGATAAGACTCCCCGGGTACGCCGATACCTCAGGCCTGCAGCGGGCTGCCCGACCATTTGCGGGGCTTGCGGGCTCGCATGACCCGCTCGAGGATCGCCCCTCCTCCAAGGGCTACCAGCAGCCCCCAGGCGACCACGCGATGGCGGATGGCCTGGCCCCAGTTGCTCGTGCCCACCGCCCAGAGCGACTCCAGGGCCAGGAACAACAGGATCATGAGCACGAGACGGGGCCGATCCTCCGGAGAGGTGTCGCGGTAGTTCAGGAAGATGCCGAGGCACAGCGCCATGCGCAGCAGACCCTCCCCGATGGCGTAGGCGTCGTTCGGGCTCAGACCGGCGGTCATGCCGGGAAAGGGGGCGAAAAGATACATGCCCACGACCAGGGGGAAGCTGATGACGAAGCCGGGCACCGAGCGCGTGTCCAGCGACACGCGGTAGGTGGTCCGGTCGTCGCGCACGGTGTCGCGATAGCTCGAGGCCAGCTTGAGCAGGTTGCCGCTCATGAGAGCCTCGGTGGCGGTCGAGTTGGCGGCCAGATACGTGGCCGCTCGCTGGCCCACGAACAGTCCTCCCACCAGCAGGCAGAAGAGCATTCCCAGAGCCAGCACCGGTTTTCCGCGCGCGGCCCAGAAGAGGCTCATGCCGCCCAGGCCAAGCGCGAAGAGGGCGAGGCCGTTGTGCAGTTGGGACAGGATGGCCACGCACAAGAGCAGGCCCAGGTAGAAACGGTATTCTCCCGCCTGGATGCGGACCAGCAGGTAGACCGAGAGCAGAATGAAGAGCGTCTGGAAGGGCTCGCGCAGGGTGACCGAGTTGCACATCACCCCCGAGGGCAGGCAGCCGAAGAGCAGCACGAGGTAGACCTGCCAGCGCTCGGCGCCGGCCCAGCGCACCAATTGGATGAAGATCATCAGGCTGAAGCAGAAAGCCAGCACTGAGATCTCGCAACCCAGCAGATGAGAGTCTCCGAGCCCGTCGTAAATCAGTTTGAGAAACTTGACGTAAGGCGTGTTCAACATCAGCTCGTAGCTGCCGCGAATACCTCGGGCCGTGGCGTCGAAGGTGCGCGCGTCCTGGTCGGCCATGGGCAACATCTTGAAATAACAGTTGGTAATGGCCGCGCAATGATGCAGCCCCAGCGTAAACCACACCGCCAACAACAGCGACTCGTTGCGGCGAACCCTGGCAAAGAGCAGCGGAACGCAAAAGGAGGCAGCCATGAGAATCCAGGCGGGGAGATCGTTGAGGAGATCTTGCGGGGTCGGCTGCACGGCGCGCTTAGTTTCTGCTGATTCAGCCGCGGGACCTGCCCCGATAGGGTTACCGCGCCTCGGCGAGAACACGCCCCGGTGAGCGCGAGCGGCCTTTTGATCAACGAGTATGGAGTCGCTCTGGGACTGTCGTCGGACGACCCGGAGCTGTTAGAACGAGTCATCCCCTGGGTTTTCCTGCCCGGTTGGGCCGTCCACCCACTGGCCGGTGAGGTCGAGACGATCGCCCTTCGCTCACCCACCCCGGGTGATCCGATGTTTCGGGCCACCTTCGGGGAAGAGCAAACCTCGGCTCGCATCGAGGAAGAGTTTGCCGAGGCCGTGGGGCGGATGCTGCACCTGCGCCTGGCGACCCTGAGCCCCCTGGTCTTCGTCCACGCCGGGGTGGTGGTGGCCGGTTCGTCCGCGATCGTCCTGCCGGGCCGATCCTTCGGCGGGAAGTCAACGCTGGTGAAGGCCCTGGTCGAGCAGGGAGCCCACTATTATTCGGACGAGTATGCGGTGCTGGACGAGGAGGGTTGGGTGTATCCATTCCCCCGGCCCCTGATGCTGCGTCAGCCCGAGCGCCACAGCCTGCGTCTGGCGTCGACCGGGCCGGCCCGCAGCCGCGTGGGACTGGTAGCGTCGATTTTGCATCGACCGGGCGCGCGGCTGGAGCTGCGGGAAATGACAGCCGGCGAGTGCAGCCTGGCCATGTTTTCGAATACCGTGTCGGCTCGACGCCTCGGGGCGCGGGCCCTGGAAGTCCTGGCCCGGGTCGCGGGTCAGGCCTCCGTGCGTCTGGCCGGCCTGCGCGGTGAGGCGCAGGAAGCGGCCAGCGAGCTACTGGCTCGTCAGCAGGTGTAGATCGCGGGAGCGCCCGTGCAGCTGCAGCAGTAGTAAAGGTCGAAATCGCCGCCACCCAGGTTGTTGATCAGGTTGTCACGAGCCTGGCCGCAGTCGTAACGGAAGCGGGTCGTCACGACGCTGCCGCCACGGCAGCGGTAGATGCCCGAGCCTTCGTTACCGAAGCAGTTGCCGCTGGCCCCGCCATTCAGGGTGACGTTGAGAACGTACTCGAAGCAACAGATGGCGACTCCGCCGCAGGGGTCACCCGGGTTCAGGGTGCACGGGTTGCCGCAGCGGTTACAGTTGATGGGCGTATTGTCCGGGTTGAGCTTACAGGTGTCGCAGGTGGCCGCTTCCGCCGGTCGCGGGGCCAGAGCCGACATCACCACGACGCTGGCGGCGGCTTTGCTGCTCCAGGACAGGAACTTACGCCGATCGAACGCCGCCGGGGGCTGCTCGATGGCTTCCACGAGGCCCTTCTCGGCCAGCTCGTCAAGGGCTCCGTGCATCGCAAGCTCGGCCTCGTCGATGCCGCGCGCCTTCAACTCGGCCACCAGGTCGGCCGGGGAGGTACCCGCTTGACAGGCCTCGAAGACGACTTTGCCGATCGAGCCGAGACAGTGAGCCGTCTCGTTGCCGGGGGTATAGACCAGCAACTCGTCGTCGACGGGCATGGCCAGAGTGGACTTGCTTGCAGGAAGGTTCTTCAACATCACGCCGCGCGCTTCGGGGCGGGCTTGCGAAGCTCCTTTCTCGTGCTCAATTGTGCAGAAACTTCACTGAATGCCCTGGAAAATCGTTCCTCGGACAATTCTACTAGCCTGTCGGAGTAAACGCCAGTACCGTTGGGTCCGCGACTCGAGGTCGTCGTAGGGTGGGGGGGAGAAGGCGGTTCGCATGAAACGGCTCCGGTCAGCCCAGCCCGGTTGGTGCCATGCCAGCAAGAGCTGGCCCAGCGGATGCTGGTCGCGTCCCGGCATGCTGGTCAGCAGCAGGCGGAGAACAAAGTTGGGCTTCGAACGGACGGGCTCGCCGCTCAGCCGGGCGGCCAGATAGAGCCCGTCCTCGAGCGCGCTGCGGGCGGCCGCGTTCTCCGGCGGAGGCAGGTCGGGCTGGCGAGCGACGAGAGCGATGTCTACCAGCCAGATCATGCGGCTGTAGGAGTGTTTGAGCGCATGCACGGCCAGGTGCGCCAGCGCGGTGCGCGGACCGAGGCCTCGCCAGACGCGCGAGCCTTCCAGCGGTCGGCAGTCCGCCCAGGCCTCTTCCCCGCTCAAGCCGCAGTAGCGCTCCGCGCGACCGACATCGGGTCCGTGCACATCGATCTGACGACCTTGCCGGTCCGAAAACATCAACCCGTCGGAGGACTCGACCATGCCGGCGGCGCTCAAGAGCCGCCCGAGCTCGCCGCGCTGGTCCGGCCGGACGAGCATGTCCACGTCCGAGAGGGGACGGATCCCCGGGCTTGGATAGACGGTTCGGGCCAGGGCACTGCCTTTGAGGAGGATCACCTCCAGGCCGGCTCGCTCCAGAGGGCCTTCCAATTCCTCGAGCAGGGCCTGATAGCGAGCCCACTTGAAAAACGAGCTCTTGTACAGGTCCTTCATGGCCAGCGCGAAGTCGGCATCGGGATGGCCGTGGCGTTGCACCTGGTAGGCCAGGCAGCCGGACAGTCCGTTGCGATGCACTTCCTCGAGGCCGGGCGGGGGGGGCAGCCGGTAGGGCTGGTCGTTCAAAAAGCAGCGCAGTGCTTCCTTGCTGGCGAGAAGCCCAGGATTCAAAGCTTGAGCGTGGTTAGCGCCTTATCGTCAGCCGGTACCACGTGAATCCGGGTGCTCTCGGTGAACTTGGCCAGCGCCTGAAGCCGATCGGCCGCTCGATCGTCCAGGCCATCCGAGCGGGCAAAGAGCTTGAGGGTCCCCACGGCGCGGGTCAGGCTGGTCTCTTGTTGATCGGCGCGAAAAACGAGGTCCGTAAGTGGCCCGGGGGCACCGACCAGAGAGAAATCCGATTCCGTGAACCTCCCCTGCTCGTCGAGCAGAACGTAGGGGCAGTGCAGAGGGCGCAGTCCCTGGAAGCGAGATTGGGAGCCATTGATGGTCCAGGACTCACCCACCACCGCGACCAGTCGGGACTCGTCCGTCAGCAGCAGGGCGGGAAAGTAGACCGTGTTCTCGCTCAAGCGGCTCTTGGTGAGGATGTGGCTGTAGAGCAGACCGTGGAAATCTTCCAGAGCCTCGACCTCGTCGAGGGTACGCCGCATCTGGGTCCATCCGAAATAGATGATGTTATAGTGCCGCACTCCACGACGGGCGCCCTCGCCGCCGGAGATATAGGAGTAGAGCAGGTCGACCGCGTCTTGCTCGACCTCTTGCCAGGTCTGTGGGAAATAGCTGCGCAGGGTCGGCAGCAACTCCGGCTTGTTGGTGCGCAGACCGACGACCGTCGCGTTTTCCGACGGCCCGGCCTTCAGGCAGAGTCCGGCTTCCCACCCCAGGGCATCGTTATTGTCCGCGCACGGAGTGCGCTCTTTCTGAACCGGGATGGGCACGGGAAACCTCTTCTAGGGGCTGGCGACAGGATTCGGGTTGTCCCCACCACCGCCGCCAACGAGCGCGGCGATCCCCCCACCCACGGCAAGCGGAACGATGACCCAGACGGGGTTGAAGCCTCCCCCGGTAGTGACCGCGGCGGGCGGCGGGGGAGCAGTCGGCAAGACATTGGTCTGCGGAGGCGGCATGACCGGAGGAGGAGGAGCGACGGGGGGCGGCGGCTCCACGGGGGGCGGCGGCGCCGGGGGCTGCTCCTGGTGCTGGTTGCCTTTCAGACGCTGACGGCGAGCTTCCTCATCACCGTCGTCGCGCGAGCGCACGTCGGGACCGGCTACGCGGATGGTGGTGTCTTCGTTGACGATGGGGCGAGCGTCGCCCGAGTAAACTTCGACCGGAGCCGACTGGCCCGTGGTGTCGACCACGAACTCGCCCTGAGTGGCGACGGCGCCACCGGCCTCGCTGTCGACGGTAACCGAGGTCGGCTGCTCGATGCGCACGAAGGCTTTGCCCTCGAGCGACTCGATCTGGTAGCCCTGGTCGCTCTCCTGGATGTGGGCCAGGGTTTTGGGAGCCAACCGAACCTTGACCTTCTCTCCCAGTGGCAAGACCGCTCCGTCGTTGCTCTGGCAGCGTACCCACTGGCCTTTGCCGGTAACGGGCTGCTCGCTCCAGGGACCATCCTTCTGGGCCGCATATTGCAGGCCGGACGGCGCCGTGTTGGTGCCCAGATCGCCCAGAACGGGCATCGCGCTGAGGCTCATGGCCAGGAGGAGGGAGCTGGCAAGGATACGTTTATTCATAGCGGCAGGTGCTTCGTGGGGTCGAGAGTAACTCCTCCCCGGTGTCGGAATCCCTGTTAAGACCCCCGCCACAGCTGGCGCCGCTCATCATCCGCCTGCACGCCTGGCGGGCCGCTGGAAGAAGAATATTCCTCCTCGCCAGCGCCTGGCCGCACGAAGGCAAGACCAACGTGACCCTCGACCTGGGGCGTCTGGCCGCCTACAATCACCTGAAGGTTCTGGTGGTCGATGGCGACATCCACTGTCCGGCCCTGTCCCGGCGCCTGGATTGCCCCGAGACGGGCGGGCTGGCCGACTGTCTGGAAGGCCGGCCGATCCAGGTCATCCCTCTGGACCCTTATTTCTTCGCGCTCGGGGTCGGGAGCTCGGATCACGGCGACGAGTTTCGGCCCGCGCTCGAGTCGCGGGCCCGGCTGCAAGCGGCCACGGCGGACTTCGACCTGGTGTTGATCGATTCGCCGGCGCTCTCGGCCTCGAGTCTGGCCCTGAGTCTGGCCAGCCTGTGCGACGGGGTCATCGTGGTGGCCAGCAAGAAGACCTTTGCGAGCTACCCGGACGACGCCGCCGTGCAGCAGCTGCGCATGCAAGGAGTTCCCCTGGAGGGGGTCATCGTGACCCAGGAAGAGGCGGCTTCCACGACCTACTATAAACGAAGCAAAAGCCTGTGGGCCTCGCTGCTCTCATGGGTAGGTCTCCGCGCCTGAGCTCGGCAGAGCTGCCCGGGCTTTGTGGAGACTCCCGTCCGCGTCGAAGTCAAAGCCCTCCTCGAGCACCCGCGAGGCTTCGCTGAGACGATTCTCCTTCTGGTAGGCGCCGGCCAGGAGCAGACGCAGGGCCGAGCTGTCGGAGTGGCGCGAAAGCTCGCTCTCCAGGCGGGTGACGGCGCGGGCCGTGTCGCCTCGGGACAGCATTTGAGCGGTCCAGAGCTGGAGCGCTGCCGTGCGGACCTCATCCTCGTCGGGAGCCTCCAGCAGGGCTTCGAGCATGCGAATCTGAGCGGCGGGCTCCTTTTCGAGCTGCGCCAGCTGGAAGCGCGCTCGTCGATCGTCTCCCGCCAGGGCCAGGAACTGCCGGGCCAGGTCGTCTTGCTTGCGGGCGTGCGCCAGCTGACCGGCGACCCGGGCCGCCTCCCACAGAGTCTTGCGGGGACCCGGCTCGAGGTAGCCCGAGAGCATGGTCAGGCCGCGCCCCGCCTGGCGCTGCTCGCAGAGTAAGAGCAACTCACCCAGCGCCTCGGGGTTGGCCCGATACTCCAGCGTGGAGAGAACGTCGGCCGCGGCTTCGGGTTGATTCTGCAGCACCAGGTTGCGGGCCAGCCGCACGCGCACGGCCTCGGTGTGGGGAGTCTCGGGCACGGCCAGGCGCAAGAGCTGCTCGGCGGCCCCCAGGTCGCCTTCCAGCTCGCGAACCTGGGCTTGCTCCAACATCACGTCGATGTTTTGAGGACTCTGCGAGCGCACGCGCTCCAAGGCCTGGCGAGCCGTGGCAAGCCGGGCTTTGTCATGATTGAGCTGGAATAGACGCTCGCTCAGGCGGGCCCGGATCAGTTGAACCCGCGTATCGGCCGTGTCGGCCACCGGCTCCAGGGCCGTCAGCCCACGCTCCCACTCCAGGTTGTCTTCGCTGGCCTGGGCGATGGCCAGGGCTTGATTGTTGCGCATGATGGGCTGAGCCAGGCCGGCCCCGGCCACACCCGCCAGCACCAGCGCCGCGGCCACAGCCCGGGTGGCGCCCGGTCGGGCGGGCTCCCCGCGACCGGCGACAGCCAGACCCAGCACCGCGTAGAGCAGATAGAGATCGGCCACCACCGGCAGCGCGAAATTGAACAGCGAATAGGTGGCGATTCCGACCAGGGCGGCCCCGGCCCCGGCATGCTCGGCGCTGGGCTTGCGGGCCGAGGCGGCCGCGGCCGCCAGGGCGGTTCCCAGCAGGGCCAGCCACAGCAGCAAGCCCACCGGACCCAGCTCCACCAGGACCTGCACGTAGTCGTTGTGGGCCACGTTCATGTAGTCGCCCCGGCGAGCGGGATGGTGGGACTGGTAGACCAGGTGGAAGGTCCCGGGGCCGCTGCCGACCGTCGGATGCTCGGCGACCAGCGCCGGCACGGCCGCAAGCACGTCCAGCCGCTCGGTCAAGCCGGCTGAATCGCGCCCCTGGGCCAAAAGCTTCCACTTCTGCATGGTCTCGGAGCCCCCGAGCCCCAGGACCAGCAGGCAGACCAGGCTCACCGGCAGCAGGGCCCCCACCAGCAGAGTCGAGCTCGAGCGGCGGCGAGAGACCAGCAGCGTCACGCCGCACACCAGGCCCACCAGCAGACCCAGGCCCCCGGCCCGGGAGCCGGTCCAGAGTGTGACGCCGATCTGCATGACCCCGGCCAGGCCGAGATAGATCTGCTCCGCGCCCCGGCAACGAGGTAACAGTCCGAGTGCCAGCAGAGCGCCCACCATGGGAAAGACCGAGAAACAGTCCGCGTTGGTGAAGGTGGCCTGCAGCCAGCGGCCGGTGGTCGGTCCGCGCACGATGGCATACAGGGCGAGCGCATTGAGCACCGCCAGCAGCACGTGGCTGGTGGCTCGCTGGTTGCGGCGCGAGTCACCCACAGAGAGGGCGGTCGCCGCCAGGATGCCGGCCGAGGAAAAGTAGGCCGCCAGGCTGACCCGGGAGAGGAAGGGGTCGAGCGTGGCCAGGCTGGAGAGCCAGCCGAGCAACCCGAGGCTCAGGGCCAGGGCCACCTCGCCCAGGGCCGGCGGCGCCAGGGGGCGGACCCACAGCATGACCCCCGCCAGCACTCCCAGCGCCGAGCCCGCCAGCAGGGTAAAGTGTGGGGGAGGCGCCGTGACGCCGGGCGTCTGCCCCACCGCCACCAGCAGAACGACGGCCAGAGCCACCCTCAAGGCCAGCCGGTCACGCATGGCAGGGGAAGGAACTCGGCCGGAGGGCACGCAACTGGCCCTCGTGCGACTTTTGCTGGGAAAAGACTATGGACGGCTGGGTGAGCTGCACGTCGAGGAGCCCTTTGCGGGAGTGGCCTGCGCGCTGTCGGTCGGTGCTCAGGCCAGCACGCCCGCGGCTCGCTTCAAGGGCGATGCCCGCTTTCCCAACGAAGACTGCCTTCTGGTCGGACAGGAGGGCAGCCGGCTTTTGCTGGCCGTCGCCGATGGACATTTGGGTCACCAGGTCAGCCACGAGGCGTTGACCCGGGTGGCCGATTGGGGCAGTCTTCCCCGCAGTCGCGGCGAGCTGGCGTTGCTCTGTCTCGGCCTGACCGAGCCGCCGTTGCCCACTCCTGGCGGCACGAGCTTGCTCGTCGGCGTGCTGGACCAGGCTTCCGGAAAGGGATTTGCGCTCTCCTGGGGCGATTCGAGCCTGGTCGTTCTCGGTCCCGAGCAGGTCGTCCGCTGGTGGCGGGGCAACGAGAGCTTCCTGCGCGGCACCGAGCCGTGCGACCCTTCGCTGGCCGAGACCATCGACTTCGAGCTCGGGCCCGACAACCTGTTGCTTTTGTTCACGGATGGAATCAACGAGTGCCACTATCGTTCTCCCCTGACCTCGATCGCCGAGCCCGAGCTGGCTCAGATTCGCCAGCGCACCGGCCCTGCGCCGCTGGAGTTGTGCCGCGCACTGGGCCAACAGGCCTTGCAGGGGGTGCGGGGTTTTCCCGGGGGAGAGGACAACCTGGGCTTGATCGTGGCGCAGCAACTTCAAAGCCCGACTACTTGAGTTTCTTGCCTTTACCCGAACCGGAGCCCTGGCCGGACCCGTAGCCGTAACCATAGCCATACCCGTAGCCGTACCCGTAGCCATAGCCCGAGCCCTGCAGCTTCTCCTCGGCGCCGTTCACGACCACGCCCAGAATTTCGATTCCGACCTCTCGGATCTGGGAGAGGTAACGGCTTTCCGGCTCGCCTTCCCAGAGGCTGGGGTTGACCACCACCAGGGCCGCGTCCACGTGGGTCGCGATCAACTGCGCATCACCGCAGGCCGACAGGGGCGGACTATCGATCAGGGCGCAGCCGAACTGGGGCAAATCGTTGAAAAACTGCGTGGCGGTGG
>JBDHVW010000171.1:0-10457 GCA_039809865.1 Vulcanimicrobiota bacterium | reverse complement strand
AGAAAGGCGTCCCAGCGGCCGTAGCCGAGTTGCTGGAAGGCCTGGCGAGAGAGGGCGGCCAGCACGTGGCCCAACTGGTAGACGATGGCCCAATCGCGGCGGGCCAGACTCCGCAGGTCTGTATCCATGAGACAGCTCCCAATCCAGGAAGTCAGCTGTCTCCGGAGACCGGCTCAATTCATACTCGACCAGCTATGGATGAATTTTCAACGCTTGGCGCACGAACCCTCCTTCCGCTCGTGTCGAGGGGCAGTCGGCAACCGGGTGAGGACCGCGACCTGTAGAGCCCAACTGGCGAACCCCCGAGGAAGCGTTTGCCGCCGTTCGTCGGCTGGAAAGCCCGATAGCGCGGACCTGGCTGCAAGACTGCTCAGAGAACTTTCAGGCCCGACCATTACCCTGAGCTTGATGTCCGAGATCAAGCCGCTCCGCCTGAACTACTACCTCGACGACGCCGCCGGCGTCCGCGTCAAGCTCGACGCAAACGGGGGCTGGACGGGCATCGGCTCCAACGGCGTGGTCCGCGACGAAAGCTTTCTGCGCGACAAGGACGGCGCGGAAGTGCACCTCAACTACTACCGCAACGATGAGACCGGTGTGGATGTGGCCACCTCGCTCGCGGGAGATCGCTTCGTGGCCGCCGGCTCCAACGGCGTGATGGTCGACGGGCGCTTCCTGACGGACGACGAGGGGAAACGTGTCCGGCTCAACCACTATCTCTCCGACAAGACCGGGGTGGCCGTGGCCATGACCCGGGACGGTCAACACTGGATGGCCGCCGGCTCCAACGGGTTGATGCGCGACGGGAAGTGGCTGGAGCAGCGCCTGAACACGTATCGCGAGGACGAGACCGGCGTGGCCGTCAGCCTGGCCGAGGATGGGGAGCACTTCGTGGGCGCCGGCTCGCAGGGCGTGCTGGTGAACGGCCAGTGGCTGACCAACGAGCAGGGCGAGAAGATTCACCTGAACCATTACGCGGAAGACAAGACGGGCGTGGCCGTAAGCATGTCGCCGGACGGAAAGCACTGGATCGCGGCCGGCTCGCGCGGCGTGCTGGTAGACGGGAAGTGGGTCCGCGACGCAACGGGAGAGGCCGTGCGGCTATCGGGTCTCAACTGCGAGTGCGGCGTGGCCGTGGCGATGAGCCTGAGTGGTCACTGGATGGCCGCGGGCTCGGCCGGCTTGATGAAGGACGGCGTCTTCCTGCCAGGGATCGACCTGACCAGCTCGAGCAGCAACGAGACCGGCGTGGCGGTGGCCCTGAGCGATGACGGAGAGCATTACGTGGCGGCGGGCTCCAACGGCGTCGTGCACGATGGGGAGTGGGTGCCTTCGCTGCACCTCAACCACTATCGCTCGGACGGCACCGGGGTCAGTGTGAGTATGACTCCGGACGGTAGCCACTGGGTTGGTGCCGGCTCGAACGGCGTGTTCCTGGACGGGCAGCCGGTCTACGAGCGCGACCAGGCGGAGGCGGAGGTTCGCAAGCTGGCGGAGGGGGCCGCCCAGGGCAACTCGGCCTTCGGCGAGAGCGGCGACGCCGTGCTGGTGGGCGGAGTGCGCGTCCGCAAGCGCAGTCCTCAGACCCAATGACTGGCTGAAGGGACCGGGCCCGAGGTCAGGGAACTCGGGTGGCTGATCTTTCTCCTGGATGGCCTGGGCCAAGGTGCTTCTTCTTGCGGAAGCGCCGCTCGAGGCGTCGCAGGCGCTGGTTGGTCAGCACGAAGCCCCCGTTGGGGTCGCGCAGCCCGGGAAGCCGGAGAGGAGGAGCGTGGTTCCCAGGAACGAGCCCAGGAGGCCGAGGGCGCCTCCCACGCCGACCTGCCCGGCAGCGGGGAAGCCGGGCGAGCAGCAGCACCAGGAAGGCTCCCAGGGTGAACGCGCAGCCCAGGAAGCCTGCCCGGCCCGAGCTACAGATGCGCGTGTTGAAGTAGACGACGGGCCCTCCCAGAGGGCGACAGCACGGTTGTCGAGGACGGTCTGCCTGAGGAACTTGAGGTCCAGGCTCCCGAAGACGTGCAGAGAGAGGAGCGGATCGGTCTGGAGCCGCTTCTCGAGCCTACGAATGTAGGCTTTTCGGGTGGCGAGCCTTGTCTTGCTCGCTCAGCACGCTGGTGGCGTCGGAGGTCCTCAACATCAGGCCCATCGGGGTGACGAATTTTCGAACTGCTGCAAGCATCCGACCGTAGAAGGTCTGGGCAGCCGCATGATTCAGTCCTGGAGCGGCGGGACCGTCATGTCCGTGCGGAACAGGTTACCCCGGTCGACCCGATGCTTGATCTGGCGCAGCTTGTGAAAGTCGTCAGCGTCGTCGTAGTACATCCGGCTGATTTCAGGATCGCTAATGTTCGTGTCCCCGAAGGATCCCCAGAACACGCGCCTCTCCCCGTCAGGGTGGAAGTGCGCGTCGAGCAGGACCTGGAGCTCCCTCTGGATCTCGTTGGCCTGGGGCTCGAAACCGAATTCGTAGAAGACGTCGAAAGCCAGGCAGTGAACGAAGTCCCGGTGCGGGATCGCGCTGGCATTCTTGAAAGCCTCGTTCAGGTAGGCGCCGCCGCCCAGGCCCATCTGCACGACGAGGTGCACGCCGGGCTCCGATTCATAGCGGTCCACGAAGTCGACGAAGCGCCGCACGAACTCGTCCGTGATTGCTTTCCCCGAGAAGTTGACCCGCTTCTTGAAGGGGTAAGGGAACTCACGCCCGCCCAAGGTCAGCACGGGGAACGACCCAGGGAAGCTCGGTAAACGTCGCCCTGGGCGCTGGTGACGGTTCCTTCTCGTCCGCAACGATCTATCCGGGAGTCGGGCAATGTCTCGGGTTGGCCCTGGGCGACCTCAATCAAGACGGGATTTTGGACGCGGCGACCACCAACGGAAGTCAGAGCGAGGTCACCATCTTCCTGGGAGACGGAACGGGCGCTCTGTCCACGCCTCAGGTCTACCCGGCCGCGGGGACCTCTTATTCATGCGCGCTAGGCGATCTGAACGGAGACGGATATCCCGATCTGGTGGCCGCCCACGAATCCGCGAACTCGGCGTCGGTGCTTTTGGGCAACGGCGATGGAACCTTCGCAGCTTATCAAAGCTATGCCACCGATCTCGCCTGTGCGGGCGCCGCACTCGCTGATATCGATGGCGACGGGATCCTGGACCTGCTAACTGCAAACCGTATCGGCTCTGTCTCGACGCTGACGGGAAATGGGGACGGCACCTTCGCAGCCGCAGACAAACGCCAGGTTCCAGCAGGCTCACGCGACCTGGCCGTTAGAGATCTCAATGCTGACGGACGTTTGGATATCGTATGCGTCAATTCGAACGGGCGCGACGTTACCGTTTTCCTCGCGGGGTCGGCGAATCCACAGAACTTCTCCACGGGCACAGACCCCTACGCGATTACGGTGGGCGACCTGAATGAGGACGGCTGTCCCGACCTGGCATTCGTCAATCGGGGCAACCGGTCGGTCGGGACGCTCCTCCAGCAGCAGTGACCGCTCTCACAGCTCGAGCCCGCAACCCGGGCCTGTCCGAGCAAATTCCCGTTTACAAAGATTCAACATCTTGTTTACCCCGCTCTCCTCGTCGCCCCGCCCGGCTGGCGTGAGAGAACCACAGGATGGAAACTCCGGCCCTAAGAGCGTCCCCGCCCCTCGCCCCATTCGTCGCCCAGCAAGCGGCCGCTCCGCCTTCCCGTCCCGACCCTGACCGTTACCAGGCCCAGGAGCGCGACGCGGACTACGAGAGTCAGCAACAGTTGCGCCTGATGGCCCAGACCCGGGGAGCCAGGACCGATCAGCGGCCCGACCCCACCGAGCGCGCCCGGGTCGAGCCCGAGGCCGAGCGTCTCCTGCGCGATGGAAGGATCAGCCAGGCGGATGCCCTGCGAACACGGGCCGCCCAGGCCGACCTCGAGGCCGAGGTGCGCCAGAGAGGCCTCAACCCGACCGACCGCGCCATTCGCGCCATCGACCTGGCCGCCGAGCAGCTTTCCGCGGGTCAGGGCGGCGCCGCCGCAGGCCTGCTGGAAGCCGAGGCCCGTCAGGCGCGCGAGCAGGCCGGGCAGCATCCTCCCGATAGCCCCGAGGGAAGAACCCTGCTGGCGCTCGGTTCCAATCTGGCGGCCCGGGCCGAGGCCTACCGCGCCGGGTCCCCGCGGGAAGGCCACGAACGCTCCACCTCACTGAACCGCGCCGGCTCCGAGGCCAGGCGCCTGGCCGACGAGCTTCGCTCCAGCGACCCGAATCGGGCCGCCCTGCTGGAAGCGGTCGCAAACGACTCGCACGTGCAGGCCCAACTGGTGGCCCATGGAGCCCGTGAGACCGACGTCCGCGCCGGGCGGGCCGTGGCCCAGACCTACGAGGACATCGTCGACCGCAGTTTCCAGAACCGGATCGACGGCTACGGCTCGATGCGCAACCTCGTCACGGGCGGGCGCGACCGGCTCGAGCAGGACCGGCGGCGGATGGGCGCTGTCTTCACCGAGCTGCGCCGCACCATGGACGAGCGAGGCATCTCCTTCGACCGCGCCTGGAACGAGATGTTCGACGACAACCGGATGCTGCCCCAGGGCGGTCCCCTGGCGGCGGCCGGGTTCGTCACGCGCAACGATGCGGCGGCCTTCCTGCGCGATCACGAGGTCTCGCGCGGGCTGCTGATCCCCTTCGCGGATGTGGCCCGGGGCCTCTCGGAGGGCAACGCCGGCACGGTCGACCAGGCCCGGGGACGACTGGTCCAGACTCTGCGCTCCAACGGCCAGTGGGAGATCGCGCGACAGGTTCTGGAGGGCTACCGCCGGTCGGCGGGCACCAGCGACGGCCAGGCCGAGGCAGCCCGCCTGGCGGGCAACGAGCGCGGCGAGTACTGGAGGGCTCGGGCCGGCGAATTCCTGGGTCAAGATCTTCCCCTGCTGATGCTCTCGGGCGTGCTCAGCGGCGGGCTGGGAACGCTGGCGCGGGGCGGCGCCATGGCGGTGGGATGGGGAACCCGCGCGGCGCGCGCCAGTCAGGTCGCGGCCGAGTTGGGCGCCTTCGTTCCCACCGAGCGGGTGCTCCGCGACGTGGTGGGTGGACAGCGGGCCGACTGGTCTCCGGGAGCCCTGGGACGCGACTACGCCTTGACCCTCGGAGGCTACGGTCTCTTCCGGGCGCTGGGCCGCGGCTGGGAGTATTTCCGGGCCGGAGGACCGACCGGGTCAGCCGGACTGGTCACTCCGCCTCCCCCGGCTCCCCTGGGAGCCAGTTCGGTGGTACTGGACTCCAACATCGCCATTGCGGTGGAGCGGCGAGCCGCGGGCCTGCCGCTCTCGGCCGGCGAGCAAGCCATGGTCCGCTGGGTGGACAACCTGCCTCCGGGCACGCAACTGCGCGCCACGGCCAGCACCTTTACCGAGGTCAGTGGTGCCCGGGCCGCTTACCGGGGCGTCGAGGTCACGGTGGATCGCGCCGCTCCGGAATATGCCAACCTCTATCGCATCCTGGAGCAGGGTGGGGTGGGGCGCGCCAAGGGGACGATGGACCGCTACATCGTGGCCGATACCTTCTTCGCCCGCACGGAACCTGGAGTTCTGCCGACACTGGCGACTCACGACAAAGGGGTCTACAACCGCCTTCTCCGCCTGAGCGGGGTCGACCCGGCGCGCCTGGGCCGCCCGGTCTCCGAAGTCTATCCCAACGGATTCAACGTGACCATCGACGGACGCACCATCCGCGTCATTCCCCTGAGGCCCGAGTAGAAGATGAGCTACGATACCTTCGTGGCCGAGTTGGAGTGTCCGCAGTGCGGCTCGCTCTCGCCTCCCGACGGCTCCACTGGCATGCAGACATACATTCGCAGCGACCCCCAGAGGCACGACCTGGGAGTGGGAGATGCCGTGGAAGTGGATCTCGCCGACAGCGGCATGCTGGAGATTCGCCCGGCGGAAGAGCCCCTGCATCTTCTGGTCCCCTGGGAGTGTCCGGCCTGCGGCGCCTCTTCCAACTGGGCCGAGATCGTGATCGAGGACGGGGTCATCGCGGCCATCGAGGCCGTCGCACTGGACGCCGCCAGCTTCGCTCGCGCCCACTCCATCTCGCGCGACTGCGACAGCCTGGCCGCCGAGCTCGCGGGTGTGCCGATAGCCGAAATGGCGCTGCGTGACCCGCTCCCGATTCTCCGAGAGGCGTTCGAGCGGGACTGACCCTATTGCGTGCGGCCCTCTTCGGCTGCCTGGAGGTTGTTCTTGGCGTTCTCGACCATGGTCGGGTCTTTGGATATCTTGATCACCATCTTGAAATCCGCCTTCGCCTTCTCGAATTGCTTTTGGCGCAGATAGGCGTTCCGGTTGAACAGGACCAGGGGCTCCTTTTTGAGCTCCAGGGACTTCGTGTAGTCGACCACCGCATCGGCATCGCGCCCCAGATCATTGTCCAGAGTGAGCAAGTAACAGTCGTTCCGCTCCGCCGCTGCGGCGATCAAACAATCGATGCTCCCGGCTGCAATTCCGCCGGCTCGACAGGCACGATACAGGGTAGCTGCCGCCACATAGTCCTCTCGCGTCAGGTCAAGAAGCTCAAAGGGCTCAAGCTCGTCAAGAATGCTCTCTGCCAGCTCGGCATTTCGAGATTCCCTGCAAGACTTCTTGGATAATCATCCCGAGCACACAAACATGAGCGGTGTGTGTCAAGGAACACTCTGGGGGCGAAGTGCACACGGAGACCACCGTCCTCGAGCGCCAGGTGGTCACGACCACCACGACCAAAACGGCCACCTGCGAGGTTACCGGGAGTCTAGAAACGAACTATCCGCCCATGCAGCGGCGCGACTTCTTGGCGGGCCTCGGGGCCCTGTTCCTTACAGGTTGCTCGCGGGGAGGTCCGGTCGCAAGCCCTCCAGCACCTCCGCAGCCCGGCGAACCTGCTGACTCGCTGGGTCGGTTCGTCCTGGCGGAGGGGACCGGAGAGCAGCGGGCACTCGCACTCTACGAGCTCTGGAGCGATGGTCGCTTCCAAAGAGGGGCCAGTTGGAAGGCTAACCATCTCTTATCTCCCGCCGACTCGACCGTTTTGTGCCTCCAATCCAAGAACGGCACGATTTGCCTCGAGCCGGATGGCAAGGAGCTCTGGCAGTGCGTTCGCCCACCCGCTGCCGAGAGTTGGGAGTTCTTCCTCACGTCTCCCCCGAGCTTGTGGACACTGAACGGGAAAGAGTCCTGGACGATGAAAGACACCGCCCGCGTCGCGGGTGGATCGCCCACCAGGATTGCTCTTGACTTGCCAGGGAGCTATCGCGCCATGGTCAGCTCGGGAAACTGGGTCGCAATTTCTCTTCAAGAGCAAGGCAACGACTCCGCACTTGGAGAGAGCCAGATTCTGTTCCTCGAATTCGAGCAGGATCGCCTGAAGCATCGCAAAATCGTGCCGATCGGATTCTTTGCCCCGTCCCTGGCGGGCACTTCCGAGCCGGTGGACAGGTTCTCTCTGCTATCGAGGGGAAACTCGGCGCTTTTCTCCGTGATGGATCAAAATGACTCGGCCGAGAGGGAAGGGAAGGTCGCCCTGGCTGAAATCAAGGGCGGCGAGGCCCGCATCCTCGGAAGCGTGTCAGCCGGAGATTATCCCTCCGCCCTCGGCTTTTCCCCCGATGGTTCGATCGGATTTACTCTCGATTACTCGGGCACGATACGTTCCTTGAGCCTCAGCCCGGGCCTGGCCGTGTTGTCCTCTCGAGCCAACGCATTTCGAGCTCCAAACGGCTCAGAAACCCCGCTGGTGGGCCGCAAACCCTACGTAGTCGGGAAAAGCGAAGACTCAGGGTGCCTGGTCGCTTGCAGGTTCGACGAGCACGGCGTCTTCTCGGAGCCAATCAAGTTCCGGTTCCCCGAGAATCTCGACTATATCGACGTGGTGGCGTCTCTCTAGACGTCGCATTGGCCTAGCAAAGCCGGCAAGAGCTCGGTGAGGTCGCCTTCCAGGCGGAACTGGGCCACCCTGTCGTGGGCTGTCGGGCCCTGGTTGATGATGGCGCAGGTGGCGCCGTTGCGCCAGGCGGCCAGGGGGATGGAGGCGGCCGGCTCGACCTGCAGGCTGGAGCCCGGCGCCAGCACCAGATCGCACTGCAGCGCGGCCTCCAGCGCCCGCTGGACCAGCTCTTGCGGCTGTACGGAACTTGGCGCCGTCGCACTCCCGAAGAGCTCCTCTTGCGTGAGTATGCGCGATTCGCCCCGCTCGACCTGAATTTCAACGGCGAGCGCATCCAGCCAACGTTCGGGCGTAAGGCCCGACTGGGCCAGTGGGCTATCCCCTGGCCGGGGAAATACCTCGGGGTCATGATGACGGACTCGGGCCAGGAGGGCCTTCTCGACAGGCGCGCGCTGGCCTGGGAGAAGAGAGTCTCCGACTGCCCCGGCGGGGGCCATTTCCAACTGGGTCCGCCTCTGTCCGGTCGGCAAGCGGGCAGCTCCCCGCGGGAGTGTCGGGCCGTGGTGGCCCTTTACGTTGACCCGACCCCGCCGTCGCTCCTGCGCTGGCTGCGCCACGGGGTGGTCATTCAGACCGAGCAGGATTGGCCGCTCGACTCCTCGTGCGAGGTGATGCTGGCCGCCGAGGACTTGCCCACCGATCTCAGCGGGCTCGGCTTTCAAGAGGGCAAAGCTCTCAAGAGGTCAATGGCTCGAGCTCTTGATCATCAACGCGCAGTCCAGGTTTCGGCGCGAGAGCACCAGCGAGCGCCTGGAAGACGCTCTGGTCCAGGCCGCGCTCTGCAACGTGCTGGCCCAGCGTATCTGAGACTCTTCCGACGAAGCGATCGCCTCGCGGCCTCCAGAAGAAAACGTGAAGCAACCGGGCGCCGTTCAAAAGGCGTTAACAACCTCGACCCCAGTTCTCAGCATAATGCCCGCAAAAGACAAATGCGGAGGATTCCCTGAGATGATGATCACCACCCCCCCGTTCGCCCGGTCGCGGCGGGTAGCACCCGGCCGACCGCCAGCGCGGACCAGCCCGTCGCCAGCGAGCCGCTGGATCTGACCTCGATCGACACTCCCGCGAAGGCGGTCGCCCTGCCCTGCCTCAACCCGGCAATGCTGGGCGTGGTTCTGACGGGCGGTATCGTAAGCTCGATGAGCAACAGTCCGGCCATCGCCATCATCAGCCTGACCCTGGGCGACAACGCTGGCAAACTGACCTACAATTTCAACCCGCGCAAACCCGAGCAGGCCATCACCGTCAGCGGAGAGTTGGGCGGTCAGGCCTACAGCGAGACCTGGGCGGTCGACCAGCAGAAACAGCAGGTCTCGATCACCGGGGCGCTGGGCGACAATCCCATCGCCGTGACCCTGAGCGCTGGTCAGAAGGGCTTCCTGGCCCAAGGCACGATCGGTCAGGTTGGGCTCACCCAGGTGTTGGGTGGCGAGAGCGATTTCAGCCAGATCACCACCACCGGAAAGTTGGGCACGGAGTCGCTGAACCACAACATTGCGGTCACCCAGGACGAGGATCAGAACTACCATCTGTCCGTCTCCGGAACGCTCGGCCAGAGCACTCTCGAGCAGACCGCCACGATCGCGCGCAGCGAGGACGCCGACCTGCAGTTCGAGGCCCAGGGCAATCTGGCTGGAGCTTCTTTCACGATGTCCGGGCAGCTCTACGCGGCTCAGCCCTGAAGGTTTTCAGACTTTTTTCAGACTGACCGGATAGTTAGTAGGAGTGTGCAAAGGCGGGCGTGTGGCCCCGGAGAGAGAGTCACCGGCCCGCCTGAGCCAGATGATCAAAGGAGGATTCTATGAACGTCACCCTCAGCACCGCTTCCTCAGTTGCCTCATTCCGAGGACCGCAGCGGTCGGCCGGCACCCCGTCGGAGACCCCGCAGGCTCCCTCCGAGGACAAGTTCAGCGCCGGTGAGGAAGAGCCCAGTCGTCTCTGCAGCGCCCTCAAAGGGGCCGCCTATGGTTTCGGGATCTCGGCTGCGGTTGGCACGGGCCTTTCCATCCTGACTATGGGAGCCCTGGCTCCCGTGGCGATCCTGGCCGTTCCGATCTGCACCGCGCTGGGCGCCTACGTTGGCGCCGTCAATCCCCGTTTCGAGAGCTGAGCGAGCAACGCTGAACGATCCGCACCCGCGCAGGTGGTCACGGAGAGCATCCCGCACAGCAGTAGACTCGACAACAGGCCTGACTTGTTCCTGAAACCCCCCAGGGTAAATTTGGGGGATAATGGTCTTACACCGAACCGGCGTCAACGGACAAGAAATGAAGGTTTCGCCGCCCGTTTTCGGCAGTTTCAGGGATGGTCTGGTTTCATGCCGATGGTAGCCTGGCGGGTGAGTCAAAAATCATCCTGTTGGCTCCCTCCAGGTCGGTCGGAAGTGGGAGCATTCCCGTTTTCATGCAGCCACTCCTCGGACCGACAATGCCCAGAAAGGTCTCGGCTGTAGGATGGTCTGGATGAAGCGCTTCCACTGCCCGCTCAACAGTTGCGCACGCATGT
>JBDHVW010000170.1:0-11402 GCA_039809865.1 Vulcanimicrobiota bacterium | reverse complement strand
CGAGGGATCGAGCCGCGCCGCCTGCTGGTTGTTCTGGCGAACCTCTTCGGCCAGCTCCTCGCGCAGCACGGTGATGCTCGCGGGCGCCTCGATTCCGATGCGGGCCGAGTCGGAGTGAGACTCGAGCACCACCACCCGGATATTGTCTCCGATCAGAAGTCCCTGGCCGGCCTTGCGCGTGATCACCAACATAGGTCATGCGGGTTCGCGCCAGTGGACGCTGGAACCTCTGCCCTCACGCCGCCAGCGGGTGAAACGTCCCATACAGCGGGTTATCCAGCACGACTTGAGCCGCCCGACCGTTGTGGGCCACCATGATGGGCGCGGCCAGGTTGATTCCCAGGCCCGCCTCCCGCCGGGTCACCACGCAGAACACACGGCCGCCGACCCCCATCCAGTCGGGCACCGCCGGGCGATAGCCGGCGACGAACATGGTCGGATCGGCCAGGGGCAGGGCCACCTCCGGGTCGTCGACCGACTGGAGCCACATGAACGGCAGATGCTGGGGACGCGCCACCAGCTGCCAGCGCTTGAGCCCTTCGAAACCCAACAGAGGCTGGCTGAACTCCAGCGCCTGGTTCTCCATGAACGTATTCATTCGCACTCTCCTCATTTCAGGTAATCGATCAAACTGAGGCGACCCACGCGGGCCGCGACCTGAAGATTCATCTGGTGGGTGTTCTCGGCTTCCAGCAGCTTCGTGATCGTCTCGGCGGGGTCGGCCCCGGCCTCGTTCGACTGCTGGGCCTCGACCGTCAGACGGCGCTCCTCGGTGATCTGCTTGAGCTCACCGAGGTATTTACCGGCCGCGCCCGTCTCGGCCCGCTTCTCCAGAAAGTTCTGCTCGAGCGAAGCCAGCCTGGGCAGCAGCGTGGCCGAGTCCACTGAGCCTGACTGCAGCTGGTTGCGCAGGTCGATCAGCGTCTGGAAGGTGTCGCCCAGCACCGCCTCGCCGTTGAGGTCCATGTCGAGCTGCTGGCCGTTGGGCAGTTGGGGCGCCTGAAAGGAATGATCGCCGGCGTAGCTGACCGACTGGATCGTCCCGTCGGGCGGGGTGGCCACGAACGGGGGCGCGGCGGTCTTGCTGCCGGCCAGCAGGTAGCGGCCGTGGTCGTTCACGTTGGCCTGGCCCAGGGTGTTTTGCAGCATCAGGTCGACCTCTTTGGCCATGGAAGCCAGGGCGGCCGGGTCGGTGGCGGCGTTGGTGGCCCGCTGCACGACCTGGCGAGCGCTGCGAATGGTCTCGGTGAACTCGCCCAGGATCGAGTCGTAGCGGTCGACCCGATCGCTTTCCTGGGTCAGGTTGCTGGCCAGCGAGTCCAGTCGCGACAGGTCGGCGCTGCGGTCGAGCCGGCGCTCGTAACCGGGGGCGTTGTCCGACGGGCGCAGGTACTTCGAGCCGCTGGAGGCCTGCTGCTGCAGCTTGAACATCCGGGCGTTGGAGTCTTGCAGGTGGCTCAGAATGGCGTTGCGTGAAGTGGCGTCGTCGACGCGCATCAGTTCCCTCCCATCCGGATGAGCGTGGTGATCGTCTCATCCGCCACGCTGGCCACGCGGGCCGCGGCTTCGAAAGCTTGCTGGTAGCGCTCCAGGCTCAGGAGCTCCTCGTCGGTGCTGACGCCGCTGGCCTGGTTGCGACGCTCGGTTGCCGCGCCCAAAGCCGACTGCGTCGCCTCCATCTGGGACATCTGCAGCGAGCGCTGACGGCCGGCCTCCACGATGAGGTCGCGTCCCCCATCGGTCAGCGTGCGGTTGGCGCTCTGTCCGAACACCGGGCGCGTCAGGCGCTGCACCAGGGCAACCGCGCCGGCGTTATCGCCCGCTCCCCCCGGAGTGGAGCTGGCCGGCAGGCCCAGCATGGCGGCCAGGTTGCCCGAAGTGTCGCTGATGCTGATCGTGGCAGGGCCCGCCACCGACGGGTCCCGGGCCAGCACGACCTTGTGGCTGCTGCCGTCGTAGCTGGCTTTGACTCCGGCCGCGCCGAACGAGGTCAGGATACTGTCCAGGCTCTGCCCGTCGTTCCAGGCGAGGGAGACCCCGTTGATGTCGATGGTGCCCGAGGCGGCAAAGGCGCCCTGCCCGTTGAGAGGCGTCGAGGTGGTGAGCGCGATGGGCGCCGAGCTCTCGCTGCGGGCCACGCCCGTGGCCAGCTCGTCGGGACCCCCCAGAGCGACGGCCAGGTCGGCCGCTCCGGTGCCGGAGAAGAAGTTTCGTCCGGTCAAGCCGTCCGAGCCGTAGCCCAGGGCGTGGATCTCGTTGAAGCGATCGCGCAGCGTGGTGGCCAGCCCGTCGAGCTGGGCCTGGAAACCGTCCAGCGTCGTGGTCGAGAACTTCTCGAGCGCGGACAGCGAGCCCGAGCCAAGGCTGAGCGAGCGTCCCTGGCTGGTGTTCACGTTGCCGTTGCTGTCCAGCGAGAGGGTCTCGGCCTTCTCCAGGTTGAGCAGCTCGTTGCCGCTCTGATAAAGATTGATGGCCCCGCTCGGCTGCTCGGCCACCCGAAAGTCCATCATGCCCGAGAGCTCGTCGAGCATCGCATCGCGCTGATCGAGCAGGGTATTGCGGCCCATGGTGTTGCCGGGAGAGGAGACGATGCGCTTGTTCAGGTCGGCCAGGTTGCCGAGAATCTGGTTGGCGCGCTCGACGTTGCTGGACATCTGGGTGCGGGCCTGGCCGCGCACGTCGGCTACCAGCTGGGACTGCTGGCGGAAGGTGTCGGCCAGTTGCTTGCCTTCCTGCAGCGCCTGGCTGCGCAACGCGGTGTCATCTGGCTGGTTCTGGAGCGTGGTCCAGGCCTGCTCGAAATCGAGCCCGGCCTGCTGCAGGCCGTCGTTGGCCGACAGCCGCCCCTCGAGGTCATCCAGAAGCGAATCGAGCGCCTGCGGTCCACCCGCATCCTCGGCCCGCATGCGATAGACCTGATCGGCCAGCCCCTGGCGAGCCCGGCTGACGCCGTTGACCTGCACCCCCAGGCCGGACGTGACGGTCTGCCCGTTCCAGCCCGTGGACGGCTGTAGGGCCGTCGTGCTCATCGACTGACGGGTGTAGCCGGCCTCGCTGGAGCCGGCCAGGTTGCGGCCCGCCGTGTCCATGCCGATGCGGCTGGAGCGCAGCAAGGAGCTGGCCATATTCAGGGATTCAAAGCTCACGCGGCTCTCCGATAGACTCCCTGATCCGGGGCGGACCGGGTGGCGGCCAGCAGCCTGCGATTGGCCTGGAAGGCCGCCTGTAGCTCGGCCATGGAGGCCCCCGCGACCATCAGGTCCTGCAGCGCATCCTGGCGAGCGTGATGGACCGTGCTCCAGCGGAGCAGGTCTCCCGAGGCCAGAGCGTCCATCTCCTCGATGCAGAGCTCGCGGAAGCGATCGGCGGCATTCATCTCAGTCCTCCAGCATCGGCGCCAGCTTGCTGGCCAACGCCTCGTGATCGACCCGATAGGTTCCGGCGGCCATGCGGGCCCGAATGGACTCGACCTGGCTCGCCTTCAGCGAGGGCGCTTCCTCGACGGCCTGCCGGGCGCTGGCCATCTCGCGGGCGCGGCTCGAGATAAGCGTGAGGCTGCCCCGGGTGCCGGGAATGTTCTCGGTGTTGACCGAGCCCGCCCGCGGGCGCAGCGGCGTTACGTTGCTGGGGTAGTTACGCGATATTTGCACGGAGCTCTCCTTTGTCTTGCAGCCAGGCCAGACGGCGCGCGCCGCTGGAGTGGCCCGGCTCGACCGGGTGCCCGGCCACGTAGCTCTCCAGCTCGGCCAGCTCGCCAAAGCTGTCGTTCACGGTCTGATCCATCACCTCGGTGGTGAAGTCGAATCCGGCCATCGCCTGGGGCTGCCAGAGCGAGAGCTCGGGATCTTCCGGGCTACAGGCCTCCAGCCACAGGTTATCGGCAATGTGAACGATCGAGGCGGCGCGCACGTAAGGCCCGGCCTCCAGAGGCGTGTGATGGAAGCGAACGCTCTCCACCAGCTCGGTGGGCAGGCGCCAGGACTCGCAGGCCCAGGCGCCCACCTCGGCGTGGGTCGCGCCCAGCACCTGCAGCTCGGCCTCGAGAGTCTGCGCTCCGCGGATGCGGCGGGCTTCCACCATCGCGTACTCCCGGGGGCAGTGCTTGGCCAGCAGCGCGCGACCGACGTCGTGCAGCATCCCGGCCACGAAGGCCTCCTCGGGATTCTTGAGCTTGGCCCGCTCGGCCAGGCGGCGGGCCACCAGGCCTACGCCCAGGCTGCGGCGCCAGAGGGTGGCGCGCTGGGCGTCGGGACGATGGAAGAAAGAGTCGTAGCTGGCCAGGCAGCAGGTGAGGCTGCGGACCACGTTGATGCCCAGCAGGTTGACCGCCTGGTTGACCGACATCACGTTGCCGGTCAGGCCATACGCGGCCGAGTTCACCATGCGGAGCACGCGGATGGAGAGAGACTGGTCGGTGGCGATGATCTGGCCGAGCTCCCGGGGCGACGGGTAAGCGCTGTTGAGCACCTCCAGCAGCTTGCGGAAGACCGTGGGCATTGCATCGAGCTCCCCAACCCGGGAGGTGACGCGGCGCTTCAGGGTTTGTGCATCCATCTTCATTGCGATGCACTTGTCGGTCGATCGCCGGGTTTGTTAAGGGGAGCCTAGCCGCGAGACGGAGCGGTCGCCAGGAACTCGTGCACCTCGGGACCGAGCCAGTGCCGGTTGTCCTCAAGCGCCCACTCGAAGGCCTTCGAAATGCCCAGCAGGACGAGTCGCCCACCGTGCTTGCGCAGGGAGGAGGCGGCCACCGCCACGATGCTGACGGCCATGGCGTCGGCCCGGCTGACTTCGCTCAGGTCCAGGCCGAGCAGGCGGGGACGAGCGTCGAGGGCATCCGAGAGGGCAAAGAGCGCTTCGTCGCAGCTCTCCATCTCGAGAGGCTCCGGCCAGGCGCAGGATGGGGAAGCCGTAGCCTTCGATGTGCCTGATCGTCATGCCGCCTCCTTCCGACCCCGCTCCAACCTAGCGGGTCGAAGTCGAGTTGGCGATGATGCAGATCATCGCCACCCCTCCAGCGAGGCGGTAACTTGATCATGTCATCATCTGGAACCGTGGAGGCCGAAATCATGCACTGCCCATCCCACGATCGCGACGCCCAGATACGCCTGGCAGCCGAAGGCGGCGTGCAGAGCTGCTCGCTGTGGCAAGGCACCCAGCCCGAGTGCCGGGGCGAGTGCCTCTTCGAGCCGAGAGTCGGGGACATCATGACCCGTGAGGTTCAGGCCGTTTCCGACACGACATCCCTCGCCGAGCTGGCCGAGGTGCTTTCGGCGCGCAAGATCTCCGGAGTGCCCGTGGTGGGCGCCAACCGCCACCTGCTGGGGGTCGTCTCCAGCGCCGACCTGTTGAGCCGCCGGGACCCGGGCTTCTACGAAGCTCCGGTGCTGGTGGACGAGGTGCTCGACGGCTTCGTGCCCGAGCCCAGCCGCCAGGTGCGCGACGTGATGTCCCACACGCTGCACGTGGTCGAGGAGGACACCTTCGTCAGCGACGCGGTCGAGCTGATGCTGGCTCACCAGATTCATCGCGTGCTGGTGACCCGAGGCCGGGAGCTGGTGGGGATCGTCACCACGACCGACCTGATGCGCGTGCTGGCCGGCGTCTTGCGCCAGGCGCCCCGGCAACCGGCCGCTTAGGCGAGTCGTCGCTCGCAGAGGTTCACGATCGGGCAGTGGCTACAGGCTGCCGGTGCCCCCGCGCACAGATCGCCGAGTTGGAGCCAGCGGCGGGAGGACTGGGCGGCCGCCTGGTATTCCAAGGAGGCGCCCAGCAGCACCAGGCGCCCTCCCCACTTCCCGACGGCCTGGGCGGCCCATTCGACGATGGTGATTCCGGCCACCCCGCAGATCGACGCCCAGCCGCTCGGGCTTCCTCTGCATGGCGCCCAGTAAGGCTTCCTGCAGAATGTCGGCATTTCCCATGTCGAGATTGCCGGCCACCTCCACGACCGGGAAGCCGAACAGGTTGGTTTCGCACACTTGCAGCATCGCTCGGCCTCCTTCTTGGTTCCTTTCCAGCATCGGACGGGCGGCCGGGCTCGGTAAGGCCTGAACGGGGCCGGCGACCTGCCGATAGCGGTCGGCGTGAGAATCCTTGTTGTAGACGATGACCCCCTGCGCCAGCACTTCCTGGCTTACTTGCTGCCCGCCCTGGGCCATGTGCCCGAGCGTGCCTGGAACGGCGCCGAGGCGGTGACGGCCTGCTCGGGACCCACCTGGCCCGACCTGATCCTGATGGATGTCTGCATGCCGGTGATGGACGGCTACGAGTCGACCCGCCGGATCCGGGACCTGGGCCCGCAGGGCGAGCGCGTGCCGATCCTTTTTCTGACCTCCATGCAGGAGGAAGCCGACCTGGCCCGCTGCCTCGAGTGCGGCGGGGATGACTTTCTGAGCCTCCCCATCCGCAAGGAGATCCTGCGGGCCAAGCTGGACGCCCTGGAGCGCGGCCGGCACCTCGTGCGCCGCGCCGAGCAATTGGAGCGCACGCTGGGTGGGCTGCAGGGCCGCATCGACGGCGAGCTGGAGATGGCTCAGGTCCTTTACCGCAACCTGACCGAGGCTTCCGCCATCGGCGAGGTGACCAACTTGCGCTGGCTCTCCTCGCCCATGGCGCTTTTCAACGGCGACTTCCTGTTGCGCGCCCGCTCGCCGCAGGGCGGCCTGCGCCTGCTGCTGGGAGACTTCAGTGGCCACGGCCTGGCCGGCGCCATCGGCACGGCACCGGTGGCGGAAGTGTTTCACGCCATGACCATGCGCGGATTTGCCATCCCGGCCCTGGTGGACGAACTGTCCCGCAAGCTCTCGCGCCTGCTCCCCACGGGCTGTTTCGTGGCTTGCGCCCTGGCTGACATCGAGCCGAGCGCCCATCAGCTGCGGATCTGGAACGGTGGCCTGCCGGATCTCTTGCTGCGCCGGGCGGGCGGAGCCCTGGAGACGATCCAGTCCAACAGCCCACCCGTAGGCATGTTCAAGCCATCTCTGCGTGACCTGCAGCTCCAGATCTTCCCGATGGAGGAGGGCGATGCCCTGTATCTCTACTCCGATGGCCTGGCCGAGTGCCAGAACCTCTCGGGCGAGTTCTTCGGGGACCGCCTGGAACGGCTCGTCCGCTCGGGGGCGGGCTTCCACGGCATCCTTCACGACGTCAACGAGTTTCGCGGCGGCCAGGACGTCACCGACGACCTGACGCTGGCCGAGGTCATCTTTCCCCCCCGCGTCGCGCCCGGCTCGCGCGACCGCGATTCGCTCGAAAGCAGCCTGCAGATCGAGTTCGGCATCGAGAGTCTGCGTCACGCCGACCCGGTGCCCGGATTGCTCGAGCACCTGCGGCCGTTGCAGGGCATCGAGCCTTTCCTGCGAGATCTTCACGGTCCTGAGCGAGCTCTACAGCAACGCGGTGGACCACGGCGTGCTCGGGCTCGACACCAGCCTGAAATCGACTCCGGAAGGATTCGCCAACTACTACGCGCTGCGTGAGGAGCTGCTGCACTTTCGCCGCCACGGCTGGGTCCGGGTCGAGCTGTTGCATCGCCGGCTGGCCACGGGCGGCGAGCTGAGCATCGTGGTCGAGGACAGCGGGTCGGGCTTCCGCGCCGATGTCCCCCGCGAGGCCCGGCAGTTCGGAGGCAGGGGCATCAGCCTGGTGCGCTCCCTGTGCCGCGAGCTGAGCTACGAGGGCTGCGGCAACCGCGTGCGCGCGACCTACGCCTGGACCAGCCTTACCAAACCTTGCGAGGATCCGATAGTGGAGTTGCAACCAATATTACCGGCGCCCAGCGCCGCTAGGAGCTGTGCATGAAGCTGCCCTCGACCCTCGACCCCAACTCCACCGCCGAGCTTTACCTCGAGCTCGACGGACTGCTGCAAAATGGCGAGCTCGAGCCACTCGATGGCTCGGACGTCATCCAGGCCAGCGCCCCCGCGCTGCAGCTCCTGGCGGTCTTCGTCCAGGAATGTCGCCGTCGCGGCCTGACCGTGGCCTGGGAAAGCCCGTCTGTTCCCCTGGTGGAGTCGGCGCGGCAGCTGGCGCTCGGCAACCTGATCGGAATCGAGGAGGCGTGAAATGACGAAGGAAATCCTGGCGGTGGACGACTCGGGCTCGATGCGCGAGATGGTCAGCTTCACACTCAAGAGCGGCGGATTCAACGTCGTCTCGGCGTGTGACGGCGTGGAGGCGATGAAGATCGCCCGCAGTCGCGCGGTCAGCCTGGTGCTCACCGACCTCAACATGCCCAACATGGATGGCATCAGCCTGATCAAAGAGTTGCGCGGCCTGCCGGGCTACAAGTTCACCCCCATCCTGATGCTCACGACCGAGTCGGCCGCCGACCGCAAGCAACAGGGCAAAGAAGCCGGCGCGACGGGCTGGGTGGTCAAGCCGTTCAACCCCGACCAGCTGCTGGCCACCATCAAGAAAGTGCTGGGCGCGCCATGATCGATCTTGCTCAATTCCATCAAACCTTCTTCGAAGAAAGCTTCGAAGGCCTGGCCGTCATGGAGTCCAACCTGCTCGAGCTCGAAGCCGGGCAGGACAGCCTGGACCTGGTGCACGGCGTCTTCCGAGCGGCCCACTCCATCAAAGGAGCCGCCGCGACCCTGGGCTTCAATGCGGTGACCGAGTTCACTAACCTGCTCGAAACCCTGCTCGACCAGCTTCGCGAGCGCCAGCGAGCCATCACCCCCGAGCTGATCAACCTCCTGCTCGAGTCGGTGGACCGCCTGCGCACCCTGCTGCGCTCCGCCCAGGATGGGCAGGAGCCTCCGTCCAGCACCCTCAGTCAGCGACTCGAAGCGGTGCTGTCTCGCACCGAGTCCGTGCCCAGATGCTGGCAGATCGTCTTTGCCCCCGAGTCCCACCTGTTCCAGACGGGCAACGACCCGGCCTGGATCTTCAAAGCTCTCGCCGACATGGGTCGCCTGACGCTGCACGTGGCGGGCGAGCTGCCGGCCTGGGCCGACTTCAATCCGGACCACTGCACCCTGCGCTGGGAGCTGACGCTCGAGGGCGACGTCGAGGAAGCGGCCATTCGGCAAGCCTTTGAATGGGTCGAGGACGACTGCCGCCTGGAAGTGACGCAACGCGAGCAGGGCGCTGCCGCTCCGGCCGCCGCCCCGGCGGCCGAAGAGGACCGTCGCTCGTGGACGGGACTCGAAACCACGTTGCGGGTCGGAACCGACAAAGTGGACGCTCTGATCAACATCGTGGGAGAGCTGGTGATCACGCAGTCGATGCTGGTCCAGCTGGGCAACGGCGACATGGATTCGGCCCGCCTGATCCGCCTGCGCGACGGTCTGGCCCAGCTCGAGCGCCACACGCGCGAGCTGCAGGAAAGCGTGATGCGCATTCGGATGGTGCCCATCTCGGCCTGTTTCCAGCGCTTCCCGCGCCTGGTGCACGACCTTTCGCACCGGCTCGGCAAGCAGGTCGAGCTGCGCCTCTCGGGCGAGCAGACCGAGCTGGACAAGACGGTGATGGAGCGTATCGGCGACCCGTTGGTGCACCTGGTGCGCAACGCCCTGGACCACGGGCTCGAGGCGCCTGCGGATCGCCGCAGCGCGGGCAAGACCGAGACCGGCCTCCTGGAGCTGCACGCCTACCACAAGGGTGGTCACATCGTGATCGAGGTGCGCGACGACGGCAAGGGGCTCAATCGCGAGCGCATCCTGCAGCGGGCCTGGAGCCGGGGGCTGTTGCCCGAGGGCGAGGTGCCCGGCGACGAAAAGCTCTACGACCTGGTCTTCCAACCGGGCTTCTCGACCGCCGAAGCTCTGAGCGACCTGTCCGGTCGCGGCGTCGGGCTCGACGTCGTGCGCCGCAACATCAAGGAGCTGGGCGGCCAGGTGGCTCTCACCTCCACCGAGGGGAAAGGCACGACGTTCAGCATCCGCCTTCCGCTGACCCTGGCTATCGTGGATGGTCAGCTGGTGCGGGTGGGTGACAGCACTTACATCATCCCGCTGGTGAGCATGATCGAGTCGCTGCGCATCCGCCCCGACAACGTCCGGACCCTGACCGGCCAGACCGAGCTCTACAGCATGATCGGGGAGTACATCCCGATCGTGCGGCTCGAGCGCCTGTTCGACGGCCAGGAGGGGGGCCAGCTTGGCGGCTCCATGCTGGTCGTCGTCGAGGGCGACGGATGTAAGGCCGGCCTGGTGGTGGACGAGCTGGAAGCCCAGCAACAGGTGGTGATCAAGAGCTTGGAGACCAACTACGGCCGGGTGGCCGGCGTCTCGGGAGCGACCATCCTGGGCGACGGCACCGTGGCGCTGATCCTGGACGTGCCCGGCATCATCGAAGGGCTCGCCTGCGCCGCGTAGGCATCCGGCCCGACCTGTCCTGAGAGCGCCGCCAGGCGCTCTTCTTGTTTCTCGGGGGGCTGAACAAACCGGACCACTGGCCGATGAGCTTAACAGAGCAACGGCTTACCAAAAGGGGAGACGAAATGACCACTGATACCAAGAGCTCCGAATTCCTCACCTTCATGCTCGCCGGCGAAGAGTACGGCGTGGACATCCTGCGGGTGCAGGAGATCAAAGGCTGGGACGCGGCCACGCGTCTGCCCAACACGCCCAGTTTCGTCAAGGGCGTCATCAACCTGCGCGGGACGATCGTGCCGATCGTCGACCTGCGCCAGAAGTTCGGGCTGGAGTGCGCCGAGTACGGTCGCACCACCGTCGTCATCGTGCTCCGGGTAGCCGGGCCGCGGGGCGACCGCATCGTGGGCGTGGTGGTGGACGCCGTCTCGGAAGTCTACCAGGTGCCCAACGAGCAGGTCCAGCCGGCGCCCGAGCTCGGGATGGTGCACGGCCCCCGCGCCGTGACCGGCCTCGCCACGGTGGACGGCAAGATGATCATCTTGCTGGACATCGACAGCCTGCTGGCGACCGAAGATGTCGGGCTGGCCGCGTAATGGGCCGGCAGTCCTCAAAGAGCGCAACAAATTCAATGGAGGGAACAAGAATGTCTAGCAAAACCACGGATGCCCAGATCGAGCTCGCGGAGGCGCGCGCCAACGCCCAGGCCCTGACGGCCATCTCGGACGCGGTCGGCAGCGCCGAGCGCTTCGACGAGGCGATGATGCGCGGCCTCGAGGCTACCCGAGCGGCCTTTGGTTGGGCCTACGCCTCCTACTGGGCCGTCAATCGCGCCGAGAACGCGCTGATGTTCCAGCTCGAGTCAGGCTCCGTCAGCCCCGAGTTCCGCCAGGCCACCATGCAGGCCAAGTTCCGCGAGGGAGAGGGGCTCTCGGGCAAGACCTGGAGAGCGCGCGACCTGGTGTTCGTGCCGGACCTGGGTCAGGTCAACGATTGCTGCCGCGCCCCGGCGGCGCGCCAGGCCGGGGTCAAATCGGGCGTCTGCCTGCCCATCATGGTCGACGGCAACGTCATCGGCAC
>JBDHVW010000169.1:0-11407 GCA_039809865.1 Vulcanimicrobiota bacterium | reverse complement strand
TCAGGCAGGCAGCCCCGTCGCGATGGCCCATCTGCAGCAGCAACAGGGCGGCATCCAGCTGGGCCAGGCCGCGGGGGGTGGGCAGCAAACCGCGGGCCCGCTGACCGGCCTCCAGACAGAGCGCCGCGGCCTCAGGCAGCTGACTCTGCCCCATGCGCATGCGGGCCAGGGTGAGCTGGGCTTCCACGCCCTCGCGCGTGGGCGTGTTCAACGGCTCGTGGGCCAGCACGCTCTTCAGCGCCGACTCGGCATCCGGGCCCGTGCCCAGAGCTCTTCCCAGCGACAGCAGGCTGCGGCGGCGGCGGGCCTGCTCCAGCGCGGCGGCCAGGTCGTGCTCCTCCTCGGGGGTGTCCTGAAGGCGCTCCAGGGCCTCCAGGACGTCCCCGTTCGGCAGCACCGAGCCGTCACGCTGGGTATCCTGCGCCAGCAACTGCGTCACGATACGGGCCGGCAGCGAGACCTGCTCGGCGCTGCCCACCTCCTCGACCAGCCGGGTCACCGTCTCAGGCAGACCGTCCGACAGAAAGGGAGGCAGCGCCACCTCCTCGGCGCGCTGCAGGGCGGCGTGCAGGAAGCCGAGCTGGGTCTCCTCGGCCTGAGCCATCCCCAGCCCCATCGAGACGGCCACGCGCGACGCCAGGCGGCCAGCCTCCACCAGTCCCCCCAGGGCCCCGGGGCCCTGCGACAGGTCCAGCGAGCGGGTCACCGTCTCCAGCGACCAGACGGCCGTCTGGCGCCAGGCGCGCTCGCGCTTGACGGTGCGCTGCTCCTTGCGGCGGCGGGCCATCTGGGTCTCGATCGACTGCAGAAAATCGCGCGTGTGAAAAGGCTTTTTGAGGTAGTCGCCCGCGCCCAGCTGAAGCGCGCGGATCGAGTCGGCCTCGGTCGAGTAGCCGGTGATAACCAGGCTGCCGATGCCCGGGCTGTCGGCTTTCACGCGCTCGAGGGCGTCCAGGCCGCTCATCCCCTCCATGCGGATATCGGTCACGATCAGGTCGAAGGACTCGCTCTGGGCCTTCTCCACCGCCTCGGCGCCGCCCCCGGCCGTGCCCACGGTGTAGCCGAAGTCCTGCAGCAGCTCGGCCAGCTCGTCGCGCAGCGCCTTGTCGTCTTCCAGCAGCAGGATGCGTCCCAGGCTCATGGCGCTCTGGTTCTCAGCCGGCCACGGCTTCCCCTGGTAGCCGCAGCACGAAGCGCGCCCCCTGGCCCATCTGCGAGTGCACTTCCAGAGTTCCGCCGTGCGACTCCACGATCTGCTTGGAGATCGAGAGCCCCAGGCCGGTGCCCCTCCCCACGTCCTTGGTGGTGAAGAAGGGGTCGAAGATCTTCTCGATCACATCGGGAGCGATGCCCCCCCCGTTGTCGCTGACCGCGATGGTGACGCCCGGGCGCAGCTCCACCACGATGCGCGTGGCCCCCGCGTCGCGGGCGTTGATCAAGAGGTTGATCAGCACCTGCTGAATCTCGTTGGCGTTGACCCGCACGTCCTCGGTCGGGGCGAGGTCCGTCTCCAGACCCGGTATCTGGGCTCCCATCAGGTCCAGGGTGTCCTGGATGATCCGGGCGGGCGAGTTCGGATTGCGCCCCGCGTTGGCGGCGTCGCGCGAGTAATAGAGCAGCTTGGCCACGATCTCCCGCGAGCGCAGCAGCTCGTCGTAGGCCCGCGCCAGCCTCTTCTGGGCCATGGGTGCATTGCCGCGCTCGAGCCCCAGCTGAGCCCCCTCGATGGCCAGCAGGATGGTGCCCAGCGGCGTGTTCAGCTCGTGGGCCACGCCGGCGGCCAGCTCGCCCACGGCCGCCAGCTTGCTGGACTGGACCAGCTGCAGGCGCGACTCCTGGAGGTTCTGGTAGGCCTGCCCCAGCTCGCTGTGCAGGGCCGCGTTGGCCAGCGCGATGGCGGCCTGGAAGGCCAGCACGGCCACCAGGCGGCGCTCGGCCTCCGAGAAGAAGCTCACCGCGGGCGCGCCCAGCGCCAGGAAGCCCAGCAGCTTCTGCTCGGTGGCCAACGGCACCACCAGCAGGGTGCGTTGCCCGGGCCACAGCACAGGAGCGCCCGGCGTGCGGTCCTCGAGATAGAGCTCATGCTCCAACGCCTGGACGGCCTCGGGGTCGGCCTCGCCGCGCAAAATCTTGCCTTCGAGGCAAACGGCGAACCAACCGCCCGGGATCATGCCCTGCAGGGTCTCCTCGAGGTGCGCCAGCACGCGCTCCTGGCCGCTCTCCAGGCTGGAGGCCATGCGCCCGGTGCTCTCCAGCAAGTGCTGCAGGCCCGCCACCCAGCTCTCCAGCGTGCGCTCGGAGCGGCGGGCCTGCTCGGCCTCTCGCGTCAGGGCCTGGAAACGTCGCGCGAAGGCCAGCACGGGTCCCAACTGCCCGGCCAGCAGGCTCAGGTGGTGGATCTCCTGGTCGTCGAAGTGGCGCGTCGTGCGGCTCAGGTAGAGCACGCCCGTGCGCGGAATGGGCAGCGCCAGGGCGATATCCTCGCCCTCCAGCAAGCGGGGCCGGGGCGAAGGGGTGTAGGCCGTCACGGCCTGGCGCTCCCAGCACTCCTGCACCACCGGCTCGGGCACGCGCAGCAGCGCATAGTCACGCAGCTTGTCGGCCTGCGGACTGAAGAAAGCGGCGGGCTGCAGATCGTCCAGAAACACGGCCCGGGTCAGCAGCGGCCCGGCCAGCTCCTCCATCAGGCGCAGGGCGGCCTGCATCACTTCCTCGGGGGTCGCCCCCTTGACCATCAGGCGATTGAACTGCTCGCGCAGCCGCAGCTCGACCTGACTCACTTCTTCCAGGGCAGCTTCAACCAACCCGGCTTGCTGAGAGGGCTCTGGCAGTGCTGGCAGCGGCTCGTCTTCTGCAGGGTGGGCCGGTTGCAGTGGCCGCAGAGCGCCACCTCGCGCGCCAGGGCCAGCAGCGAGACGCGGTTGGAAACCCCGGCGCCAGCGCGGAGCATGACCCGCGTGGGCGCGTGGCCCGTGTCGTAAGTGCGGTGGAACCAGCCTGGCCCCAGGTCCGGGGGGACGACTTGCGGCGCGAACTGGGCCAGGAAGGCGCCGGCCACCTCGCGGGCGTGGCCGCCCATCTGCGCGTGCTGCGCCAGGGCGATGGAAATCAGCAACTCGGCGGCCTGCAGCTTGCCTTCCTCATCGGGCAGCAACTGCAGCTCCAGCAGGTCGCGGGCCCGGAAAACGCGCGGACGGTAGCCCAGCAGGTCGCCCTGCTCGTAGTCGCGGTTGAAGCCGAAGCGCACCAGGAACGGGGCCGCGGCGGTGAGATCCTGCTCTAGCAACAGCCCTCGATTTTGCGTTCCGGCACGGGAAGTCCTCCGGTCAGCGCTGACGACCGTCGATGAACTTGAGCACGGTCGTCTCGGTCAACTGCAGCACGTCGCTGTGCTTGAGCTCGCGCTCGCGCTCGAGCTCCACCCCGTTGACGGCCGAAGGGTTGGCGCTGAGCGGCGTCACGGTCACGCGGTCGTGCAACGTGAAGTAGAGGTGCTGGCGCGAGACAGCCGGGTCGTTGAGCTGCACGGCGCAATCCTCGAGCCGTCCCAACACGCTCACACCCTGGCGCAGGGGGAAGAGCTTGCCGGTATCGGCGGCGCCGCCCTTTACGACCTGCAGAAAGTAGCGGCCCTCCAGGATATCGCGCTCGCCCTGGCGCGCCTGGTCGGAAGCGCGCTCGAACAACAGCCGGGTCTCGCCCAGCTCGATGGTCTCGCCCCCGAACAGAAAGACCTCGCGCACGTGCAGCCCGTTCACCTTGAGCGGGGAGGAGCTGGAATTGGTGATGCGCAGACCGTCCTCGCGCAGCTCGAGGGTGGCGGCTCGATTGGGAATCTCGGGGTCGTCCAACTCGATCTCGTTGGGCTTGAGTCCGGGACTGCCCAGAGTAATGACCTGGCCCTCCTCGAGCGATTGTGGGAAGAGCAAGATCTTGCGACCCTCCTCGGGACCGGCCTGAACCGAGAGGCGATAGAGCGGCTGGAACCGGGAGTCGACCGTGGCCGCGGGGGCCACGCGCGCCTGGGGCGGAGCCGTCAGCCGGGTGGTGGGGTCGCCGAAGAGCACGAAGGTGTGCGGGGTGAGCCAGGCGTCGCTCTCCTGCGCCCGCGTCTCTCGGACCGCCTCGCCGATGGGCATCCCCTGACTCAGGCGGGTGTAGAAAGGGTAGAGGAACTGCTCGGGATGGCCGATCTCCCAGAGCCAGCCCAGCACGCTGCGCACCCCCAGCGAGATCAGCTGCCGGGCCCATCCGGCCAGGGGCTCGAGGAAGGGGCGCCCGGGTCGGGGCGGGGTGGTGGCGTAGAGGCACAGGATGACCACTTCGGGGGCGCGTCCCAGCACGAGCTCGTGCAGGTCTTCGTCGGAGAGGGCCCGGTCGGCCAGCAGCAGCTCTCCGTTCGGCAAGATGTTGACCGCCAGGTGGAGCAGAGCCAGCTCGCCACTGTTGAGGCTGGCGGTGAGGGCCATCGAGTCGGCTTTCTCCAGGGTCAGCAGCTCGGGGATGCAGGCCGACTTCAAAATCTGCCCGATCTGGCGCGCTTCCACCGCGGTCCACGGCAGCACCCCCTGGCAGTCGGCCACCAGCAAGGCCCGGCGCGTCCCTCCCGCCGCCGCCGCACGGGCCGGTTGCTGGAAGCGGCGGGTGACGTCCAGCGATTGGCCCAGGGTCTGACCGTCGGTCAGCTCGGCCAGCTCCCAGGGCAGAGTGCGATCCTCGGTGTCGATGTGCAGCGTGCCGCCCACGCGCAGGGCTTCGCGCAGGCGCTCGGGCAGCACCCGGGCCAGGGCTCGGGAGAGTCCGGAGAGCTGGCCACGCGGATCACCCCAGAAGGAAGGGTACATGCCGGTGGAAAGCTCGCTCGACAGGCTGTCCAGCTTCTCCGGCTCGGTCAGCTTGACGCTGTCGGTCAGCAGGGTGTGCCCCTCTTGCTCGAGCTCGAACTCGACTCCCAACAGCCCCCGCTTGACCCTCAGAGTAAACGCCATGAGGAGGGCCTTTCGAAGGCCACCGGACGGGCGCCTTCAGCTCCGAAAGATCGGCGAAAGGTGGCCGGCTTATCCTCGGCCCATGGCCATCGAGAAGATCGAAAGCAAGAAGTCTACTCCTCCGGCACCTGCGCCCATCGGCAACGGGAATGCCGCCTGGAAGCCGGAGCCCCCCGCCCAGACCGCCAGCAATGGCAACGCTCACGACCGGTCCTCGCTCAGCGTGCGAGCCTACCTGCCCGATCCGGACAAGCTCCACGGCTACCTCGAGCAGCGAGACCTGGTGGACCCGGCTCCGGCCAGCGCTTTCCATGAGCGCTTCGAGGCCGCCTCGCAGATGGTGGCCGAGCCTCCGACGCTGCGCGAGGTCAATCTGGGACGCGCCCGCTTCGGTCAGGCTCCCCTGAGCGACGAGCAGGGGGAGGAGTTGAGCGACACGCTGGAGCGCCGCGGCATGGAGGGCGACCCGACCGCGCTGGTATCGGCCCTGACGCTGGTGCTGCACGGACAGACTCCCGAACAGGTCGACCAGGCGCTCGGCCAGATGGAGGCCGACAACCGCGTGGGGGCCCTGGATCTGGGCTTCCGCCTGCCGGCCAACGCCCCCCTGGACAGCCGCCCCGGCACGCAGAACAGCACCGTCCCCTCGCCCAACAGCACCTTCGTGACCCAGTTCAACGACCCCACCTACAATCCGGGCGGTCCCAACTCCAGCGCCAACTGCGGACCGGCTTCGGTCACCATGGCCCTGGCCAACCTGGGCCTGCTGCCCCCCGGCCTCGATTACACGAAAGGCGAGTCGTCGCCGGAGGCCACCATCGAGGCCATCCGGCAGCGCGGGACCGGCAACGGCAGCGATATCCACTCCTTCACCAACATCGCCCAGATGAAGGCGGCCGCCGAGAGCGCAGGGGCGACCACCCGGGACGTGCGCAACATCGACGATGTCATTGCGGCCTTGCAGCGAGGCGATCAGGTCGTGCTGGCGGGCAATCCCAACGAGGTGGGGGCCTACGGGGTCGGCCACGGGATCAACTACAGCGGCGGCCACTTCATCAACGTCTGTGGCATGGATACGAATTTCGATCCACCCCGCTTCATCGTTCAGGACCCGCTCAGCCACAACGGCACCATCGTCATCGAGCAATCCCAACTGGTGGCCTACATGGCCGCCGACAACGCCACCGGGCGCGAGGGCTTCTCGGTGGGCAACCCCAACGGGCCCCATACGCCGCTCGTGATGGACTCGACCCAACTGGGTCAGCCCGGTACGCGCACCAATTCCAGCCAGAGCTATCCGCCTGGCAACTCCACGCCGGCCAGCGGCAACCAGGTGATGCCGCAGGCGGCGGGCAGCCCCGCCGCGCCCGGCGTGCTGGCCAGCAACGGGCTGGGTGCGGTCAACCCGATGATCGCCCAGGGCCAGTTCGACCAGGCGATCACCCAGATCTGCAGCGCCATCCTGCAGCGGCGCTCGGCTCGCCAGCCGGCCGACGACCTCACCCAGGTACTGTTGGGGACGGTCGCCCAGGCGCTGGCGCAGAACTTCCAGCCTCAGCCCCCCACCCGTCAGATCCTGTCAGCCACGCTCGGATTCGAGCCGTTCGGGCTGATGCGGCAGATGCTGGCGGCGCGATGATCACGCCGCTGAGCGCTCCGCCCGGGAGGCGTTGCCTCGAGAAGCGTCTCCCCGCGCCCGAGCCTTCGCCGGAACAGCTGCTGTTGACTCTGAGCGGCCACGATGCGAAGGAGAAGCCCAGGCCGCTCGAGCTGGGAGCGATCTTCTTCGGCAGCTTTGGAGTGGCGCTGGCGATCATGATGTCCGGCCCCGCGCTGCCGCCGGCTGCCACGCCCGCCATCGTCGCCACTGTCGACACCGGCCGGGCCACGGTCTACAGCCCGGGGGTCTGGGAGTCGACCGAGCACACCCGGTCAGCTGGCTCAACCCGGGGCTTTACGACGGCCCCGACGGGGCCCACCGACGCGAGCTGGTGGAGCAACAGGCGGTGATCGCGGTCAATCCGGCCCGCTATCTGCCCGCCTATCAGCCGCTGCTGGAGCAGACCATCCGTCAGGCCACCGTGGGGCTGGCGCCCGGTAGCGCGGCCTACGAGAACGCCGCCATCCGGGCGCTGAAGGCCAACCAGGAGCTGGCCGCCCTGGTGAACGGGCAGCTGATCGGCCGGGTGGTGCACGCGCGCCTGCCGGATGGGAGCCTGCACGAGCTGGTGGTCATGGACGTCTTCGAGCCGCAGCACGCCGCCGTCGATCTGGGCTTGCTGAACGGCTCCACCATGAGCCCGCGCCCGGCCGCCTCGTTCGTGGGCGATTTTCATAACGAATGGCTGCGCCGCACTCTGGGCGTGGCCTTCGACTTCAGCCGGGGAACGTACGTCGACGCCGCCGGGCAGCCCACCGCCGCCCCCGCCGTCAGCCTGGAGGAGCCGTCATGAATGTCCGCAACGAAGCCCGCGTTGGCTGGGCCGACCTGGAGACGCAGCGCCGCTTGAACGTGGCTATCTCGGAGAAGCTCGAGCAGAAGTCACGGGTTTACGAGGACAGCTACGACGCCGGGCGGCGCGAGCGCCGGGAGGTGGCTCACCAGAAAGACCAGGTCATCAAGGCGGGTCTTCTGCTGATTTTCCCCACGGTTCTGGGTGTGGCTCTCACCACCGCCCTGGGACCGGCCGCTCTGCTGGCCGGGGCGGCCTGCGGGGCCGGGGTGCTGCTCTCCCTGAAGCGGCACGACGTCCTGTGCAAGAAGGAGGACGCCGTCGAGCACCGCTCCGAGCAGATGTGGTACGAGCGGGCGCGGGCCCGGCTGGACGCGCACCAGTATACGCGCGAGGCCGAGAAGCTGCAGCCGCAGGTCGATCAGGCCTGGGGCAAACTTCAAGAATACGAGGGCGTGGCTCGCCTGGGCCAGCATCACAACGGGGGGAGCGTGGAGGAGACGCATTCGTCGGTCATCGTGGGCGGAATCCGCCTGCCGCGGGCGCGCTCCGACTTCAGCGTCCTGGACAGGCGGGCCCTGAACGAGCGCTGGCTGGTCTACGACCCGATCAAGGCGGGCCACTTCCCGGACCAGCCCCCGTTCATCAGCGGCGCGCGAGTGGCTTTCGCGCTGTCGCCCCAGGAGGTGGTGGAGGGCTCGGTGACCTTCAAAAGCCGATTCGAGTCGGCGTTCACGGTGCGCACCGACGACGGCCGCACGCTGACCGGCAGCACGAACGACCTGGCCCGAGGGGAGTCTCGTCTCTGGCTGACCTGATTGTTAAGATTTTCGCTCGGGGCGGTCCGAAAGGTTCACGAAAGGGGTCGGCCTTACAGTCGAGTCACAGAGAAACTCGACCGACGGAGGACACCCCATGAACACCATCGACTTCAGCCGCATTCAAGCCACCAGCTTCGCCTCGTTCTTGCCCCCGGCCGCCCTTCCGGCCGCGCCCGCCGGACCCTGGATGCAGGGGCCGGAGCAGCTGGCCTGCGCGGCGTGGCAGAGCTTTCTGGAGGGCAACAGCTTCCCGTCGGCGGGGTCGATGCAGGAGCTGCTCTCGTCGTCCGGCTTCCCGGCCTGCGGGCCGCAGTTCCAGCAAGCCTTCCACTGCGCCACCGACGTCGTGCGCGCCCACGGCGGCCTGCCGGCCTACGAGGAGCTGGCCTGCTCGCTGCCGCCGGGCGTCGAGCCCCCGTCCCGCTCGGAGTACTACCAGATCGAGGGCCAGCTGCGCTCGCTGGGCCTGAGCCAGAGCCGCGAAGCCCAGGTGGCGGTGGCCACTCTGCTGGGGATGGGCGTCGGTCCCGCGGCCATCGGGGAGTTCCTGAAGGGACTGGCGGGGGAGTCCTACGTGGGGCAGCCGGGCCCCTGCGGCCAGGGTCCGTCGGGAGGAAACCAGACTGGCGGGAGCTCGCAGCCCTCGGCGGGGGGCGCTTCTCAGCCCAGCACCGGCGGGCCCCAGCCCTCGGCGGGGTGCGGCTCCCAGCCCTCGGCGGGCGGCGCCTCTCAGCCCGGCACCGGCGGGTGCTCCCAGGCGCCCCTCCCGCAAGACCTCTCGGGCCTCGAGTCGGAAGAGGGCAAAGTCCAGCAAGAGCTCTCCAGCGCCCAGAGCGACGTGAGCGCCGCCCAGTCGAAGATCGCCGGCAAGCGCACGGCCAAACTGAACCAGATCGCCAGTGGGCTGCCCGAGTGCGATCGGGTCAAGTTCCAGGAGGCCCAGAAGGCCTACACCGAGGCGCAGGCCAGAGTGGCCCAGCTGACCGCCCAGCAACAGGCGCAGCAGCAGGCCGTGGCTCAGACCCAGAGCGAGATCCAGGTGCAGACCGCCAAGCAGGCCGCAGCCCGGGCGGACGTCTCCACCTTCGCAGCCGAGGTGGCCAGCCTCAACTCGCAGATCGGCGCGCTCACGCCTTCGACCGATCCCAAGCTGCAGGCCGCTTTCGAGAGCCAGAAGGCGGCGCTCGAAGGCCGCAAGGCCGCCGCCCAGGCGCGCCTGGACGAGGCCAATCGGAGGCTGCAGGAAGCGACCACGGCACTGGCCGCCCTCGGCAGCCGGTTGGCCACCCAGCAGACGAACCTCGAGACGACGGGCAAGAGCCTGACCGAGCAACAGGCCGGGGTCCAGACGGCGCTCGCCAAGATGGATGCGTTGCGCGGCGGCAAGTCGACGGCCGACGACCTGGCCAACGATCCCGACGTGAAGGCGGCCCAGGCCGAGCTGGACGCCGCTCAGGCACATGTATCCGAGCTGCAGCAGCGGCTCTCCGCGGTGCGCCAGGCCATCACCGAGCAGCGGGTGGCCCTGCAGCAGCAGCCACCCCCCTCCGCGGGCACGCTGCCCGAGGCCCTGGTAGGGAAAACGGGCGGAAAAGGCTCCGCGCTGGAGTCGGGGGTCGACGCCACCGACGGCTACAACTGCTGGGAGGCTTCGGCGCTCTACGCCGAGGCGAACGAGGGTCAGAAGGTGCAGCTCCTGAAGGACGATGACGGCACCAACCACGCGGTGTCCGTCTCCGAGGACGGCAACTGGGTGACGTTCGACGGCACCCACCAGGTCGACCCGCCGGTGCGCCTGGAGGACTACCTGGCGCGCTCCCCGGAGCGCTATGATGTCTTCCACAAAACGGACGGTAGCCAGGTCGGCCCCATCGCGGCCGTCGACCTGCTCGACCCCGCTCGGCGCGCGACGGCCCTGGAGGGAATCCCGGCCGGCGCGGTGTTCGCCGATGCCACCACCGACTCACAGATCTATGCCGGTATCTCCATCACCGAATGGCGCAATCGTCTCGGGAGCGACGCCACTTTCCAGAGCCTGGTGGCCACCGACAGCGCCGGCGCTCTCCGCTGGCTGATGACCGACCCCAACCTGCCGGGCACGACCATCAACGAGCGCATGCAGTTCATCCTCGACCTCACCAACGGTCACGAGGGCAATGGCGACCACACGCATTTCGCGCTGACCTTCAACGATTCGGGCTTTCAGCCGGTGCTGCAGGACGCCTGGAAGTGGGACTACAGCGGCAACCAGGTGGGTCACTTCCTGACGGCCGTGGACGTGGGTCTCACCGACCAGTGGTGGCTGACCGAGTGCTCCGTGGGCCATGAGCAGTATCCCGACGGCAGCGGCTTCTACCAGGTCGTGCAGTGCGCCACGGGGGCCATCAGCGCCGCCCAGGCCACCCAGCTGATGGACGCCATCAAGCTGGCCAGCGACCAGACCGACCTGGCCCAGGCCCGCGCCATCATCGACGCGGCCGTGGACAACATCGAGGTCAACGACAAGCAGGGCAACAGTGAGCAAGACATGCGCCTGACCGCTTATGGAATGTTCCTGGGCCGCATCGTGGGGACGTTCCCCGACCTGGATATCCAGACCCTGGGCCACTACATGGATGCCTTCGTGGCCCGGCCCGGCCAGCCCACCTCGGCCGGGATGACCACCGACCCGGCTCTGGCCGGCACTCCGTAACGACGAACCAGGAAGGCCCTCCCCACCGGGGAGGGCCTTCCTGCATGTACCTGAGTGGCCGCGTCGCCAACGACTCGAGACCCCCCGCCGCCCCCGCCAGCCCGCCAGGTTCGTTCCCCTGAATGAAGATTCTCGCGCGAAGGGAACGAGGTCGTTCCTCCGACTGGTGATTCGCGCGTAAGGGGAACGAAGTCCCGCCCCCCCCGCAGGTTCGTTCCCCTGAATGAAGATTCTCGCGCGAAGGGAACGAGGTCGTTCCTCCGACTGGTGAGTCGCGCGTAAGGGGAACGGAATCCCGCCCCCCCCGCAGGTTCGTTCCTCTGAATGAAGATTCTCGCGCGAAGGGAACGAGGTCGTTCCTCCGACTGGTGATTCGCGCGTAAGGGGAACGAAGTCCCGCCCCCCCAGGTTCGTTCCCCTGAATGAAGATTCTCGCGCGAAGGGAACGAGGTC